>JAJFJZ010000023.1 GCA_021773565.1 Gammaproteobacteria bacterium
GGGAATATCCGCCTTCTACCATGATAGTGCTGCGGTATTACTACGCGATGGCAGCCTTGTTGCCGCCGCGCAGGAAGAACGCTTTTCACGCATAAAACACGATGAACGCTTTCCCCGGCACGCCATTAAATATTGCCTGGAAGAAGGCGGGATTATTTCAAAGTCTTTCACCAGTGCGCCTCTACGACTACTGAAGGTCTCACCATCGGGAAAATAGAGTCTAAGCGCAAACTCGCCAGTTAAGGCAAAAATCACCACAAACACCGCAATACTAATGAGGGTGCTCGAAATGCTCTTCACTACACTTTGCAACACCTTGGAAACCCCGCATATGGATCACAGAGGGCAGACCAGCCACGCCAACATTTTCAATATCATGGATGCACCCTCTGGTTGCAAGTCCCGTGTTAAGCAACTAAAGGCCTAGCCACCTGAGTCTTTCAAACTGAGTACCAATTCACAATAAATTCAAAGGCATAAGCTAAAATTTGCTGAACTGCGCTCATGCACGCCGAAGATGTAGAGGCAGTGGCAAATACGCTTGTGATTGTCCTGAAGACACAACCATAACAAGGTAGTTATGAAACGTCGAAAATTTATCATTGCTTCGCTGGGTACAGCTGCTGCTGTTACAGCAGCAATTGGTGCCCGCATCTGGAATAGCTCTCCTGATAAAAAGGTTAATGAAACTGACAGTTTCTCCGAGCTCGAAAAACAGCGCTTTTTTTCACCACACCAGTATGACCTGGTCGCCAAATTGGCATCCTATATAGTACCAAGTGACGATACGCCCGGTGCGGAGGATGCAAATGTAGCTAGTTTTATCGATCAGCGTGTTGCGGAATCCCGAAAGGTGCAAAGACAATACACTAAAGGGCTTGGACAGCTTGACGAATATAGTCAGAGCCATGGTGATGATGCCTTTCTGTTGTTGACCGAGGATCAACAGTACGAAATTCTGGAGCATCTTTTTGACGCCTACTATCAGCACAGCCATGCACGACACAACAGAAGAAATTCAAATTTTCTAACGCGCAAAGCCGCTCACTATTGGCAGGACATGTTTGGCTCAAGACAACTGGCTATGTTTCTGGGAAGGGTGCGTCGCGATACCCTGGAAGGCTTCTATTCCCATCCCCTGGGTTGGGAAGTGGCCGGCTACTATGGGCCACCCCAGCCGCTCGGTTATCCCAATTACAGTAGTGCTCCAGAAAACCTGATTCATCCTGGACAGATCGCGAGGAACAACCGTTCCAGTAAAGGGTCAGGATGAAAGTGCCTAATCGAAAAAAAGTAGATGTATGCGTTATCGGAAGTGGCGCGGGTGGCGGCGTCATGGCCAAAGAACTGGCCGAGCAGGGCGTATCTGTAGTCGTGCTGGAAGCAGGCCCACGATTTAATCCCCTGGAAGATTACATCGATACAACGACAAAGAGATGGGAGCGTGCAGAACGCACCAAATCGTTCACTACCACAACAATGGCGGACTATGTGAATGCAGGTCCGTATCCAACTCAGTTTAACCGCGCATTTGGCGTTGGTGGAACCACATTGCGATATCTCGGCTATGCAATTCGTCTTCTGCCAGACGATTTTCGAGTAAAGACACTGGATGGCGTTGCCGACGACTGGCCAATTTCATACGAAGATCTGGCGCCCTACTATCGAAAGGTAGAACAAACCCTTGGCGTATCTGGACAACACGGAGACCCCTGGTCTCCACCCAGAGAGCCCTATCCCAATCCCGCATTTGAATTTAGTTACGCAAATAAAGTATTGAAACGCGGGTGCGACAGGATGGGGATCAGATTGTGGCCGGTTCCCCGAGCCCAACTTTCACGTGCCACAAACAGCCGCCTGGCTTGCGTCGGTGCTGGAGTTTGTACCCGTGGCTGCATACGACGAGCAAAATCGAGTGTGGATGTCACATATATTCCTTTGGCGGAGAAGACCGGACGAGTAGAAGTCCGGCCGAACAGTGTCGCACTCAAAATTGAATGCAACGATAAAGGGCATGCAAGGCGTGTCATATATTCCGACCATCAGGGAAACCATTACGAACAAGAGTGTAATGCGGTAGTTCTTGCGGCAGGCAGCATTCACACCCCCCGCCTGTTACTTGCTTCTGAAACATCCAGATTTCCAGATGGCCTCAGCAATAGCAGTGGCCTTGTTGGTAAACGATTGATGGATCATCAGGGCGTAGAGGTTCATGCATACTTTAGTGAGCGTCTGGATGCATTTCGGGGAATTCCGGGTGGTGCAATTTCGATGGATTTTTCGAGAACATCAAAAGACCATAACTTTACCCGCGGCTGGTTACACCAACTTCACGGAGGATATATCGGCCCCGTAGGTGCTGCTATCAGTACACCCGGTTGGGGCAGAGAACATAAAAAGGCATTACAAAAAACCTTTGGCTACCGCGCCGGTATCACTCCAAATTGCGAGCAACTTCCGGACGAACGAAACAGGGTAGAGCTGGATTCATCCAGAATTGATCATTACGGAATACCCCTGGCTCGAATTACCATGGAGTCCCGGGAAAACGATCTCAAATTACAGGCTGCCGCAAAGAAACAAATAGTTGAAATATGCCAACACGCCGGCGCCAACAAAATTGTAACCGAACACGCCCAACCAATATTTAATTCGCATCCGGTAGGCACCTGCCGAATGGGGAATAATTCGGAAAGTTCGGTGATAAACAGTTTTTGCCAGTCTCATGACGTGTCAAATCTGTTTATTACCGATGGAAGTTGTTTCGTGACAATGGGTACAAGTAACCCTTCGTTAACAATTCAAGCTCTGGCTACCCGAACGGCGGAATATATTGTCAAAGAAGCTGGCAGGCAAAATATCTAGGTTGCTTGAGACACCTTAGTCCCAAACTTTCCATGGAGCGTTGCCCTTTTTCCACAACTGCTCCAGGATATTTCGATCCCTGATGGTATCCATTGACTGCCAAAAACCGTCATATTTATACGCAGACAACTCACCTTCGCGTGCGAGCGACTGCAGGGGTTCCTGCTCCCAAATTGTTGAATCGCCTGCGATAAAATCAATAACTGATGGCTCCAGCACAAAGAAGCCGCCATTTATCCAGGCACCATCTCCCTCGGGCTTTTCATGAAAACTGGAAATGCGTGTAGCATCAGAACCAAACTCAATTGACCCAAAACGGCCGGGAGGCTGAACTGCGGTCAACGTTGCTTTTGAATTACTCTGTTTGTGAAATTCAACCAATTTTGAAATATCAACATCACTCACACCATCGCCATAGGTAAAACAGAAGGTCTCATCTTCCAGGTACTCTCGTACCCTTTTCAACCTGCCACCTGTCAAGGTATCTTCACCCGTATCGACGAGCGTTACCTTCCACGGCTCAACAAGGCCATTATGCACATCGATCAGATTGGTAGACATATCGAAAGTTACACTTGAAGACCGGAGAATGTAGTTAGCAAAAAACTCCTTGATAATATGGCCCTTATATCCACAACAAATTACGAATTCGTTAATACCGTAAGATGAGTATATTTTCATGATGTGCCAGAGGATGGGCATACCACCTATCTCAACCATTGGTTTTGGCTTTGAAGATGATTCCTCAGTAATACGAGTGCCAAGCCCTCCAGCAAGAATTACCGCTTTCATAATATCCAGTACCCTATCAATATTGATCCGTTCGCAGACTAGAAGCTTAGTATAGAATGGGGTTTTCAGCACGCGATAATGGTTCTGATTAAGACCCACGACACATATGAGAGCCCTGGATATCGCAGTTTGTATCTGCATTGCGCCTTCTATCCTGTCGCAGCAACAAATGTTCCAAAGATTATTGCTTTTGCGCCATAATAAGAAAAAGTGACCCGGTAGATAGTAGTACTGATCATTTACTATATTCTTTCTTAACCGAAAGGTCGTACGCCTAATCGCTCTATTAATGTATTCTTGAGTACTACAAAGCATTCCTCTATTGGTAATCATTGAATAAGAATATGCAGATCGCCTATTTTCTAAACGATTTTCCTGCCTTGTCCCAAACCTTTATTCTGAATCAGATTACCGGGATGATTGAATCTGGAGCAAAAGTACAGATATATGCTTTTCGAAAAAGCAAGACGACCACCATTCAAAAAGATGTATTCAAGTACAATCTTCTCGAAAACGTCATATATTTGAAACCACTACCCAGAGGGCGGTTTGCAGCAGCTGGTCGGATAATTTCCCTGATTTTTTCGTGGAGCTCACTTCGCTATCCAACGATATTGCTCAACGTTCTCCAACTTAAAAAAAACGTCAGATCCCAAAGAAAAATGCACATCGTAAATGATGTACTACAGATAGAAAAAAAGTCCTTTGATATCATACATTGTCAGTTTGGAACTATCGGCCCACGCGTACTAAACATGATTGAATCAGGAAAACTGAACGGAAAACTGGTCGTTTCGTTTCGGGGCTACGACGCAACCAAGTACGTAATTCCACATCCTGGTGTATACGACAAACTATTTAGGAAGGCTGACCTTTTTCTGCCTGTAAGCAACTCCTTGCGCAATAATTTGATTAGCCAGGGGTGTGCACCAGACAAAATTCAAATAATGCACTCCGGCCTGAAAAAAGAGAAATTCACCTTTCGTCTAAAATTACCTGAAATCAATAAAGATGCACAAATTATAACTATTGCTCGCCTGGTAGAAAAAAAGGGCTTGAACTATGCAATTGAAGCTGTCGCAAGAGCAATCGCTACTGGCACCAGATTGCGATACAACATAATTGGTGAAGGCCCTCTGCGAGCGGATCTACAACACCAGATTGACAACCTTGGTATGAGTGGCCAGATAATTCTTTTAGGTCCCAAAACACATAAAAGTGTTGTGCAATTGCTGAATGATAGCCACATTCTGATTGCTCCAAGTGTCACTGCCAATGACGGTGATAAGGAAGGAATCCCAAACGTAATGAAAGAAGCTATGGCAATCGGTTTACCAGTAATCGGAACCAATCATGGTGGCATTCCGGAGTTGGTGCAACATCAACAATCCGGGTTTATTGTCGAAGAAAGAGATGTTGAAAAATTGACCGAAACCTTATCTTACCTGTGCGACAATCCGGATATCTGGCCGGATATCTGTGGCAAAGCACGCACCACTATTGATACAGAATACGACATATCCCAACTTAACCAAAAATTGATCCACATGTACGAATCACTAGCACAGGATTAGCTAAGGCAGAATGAAAAAATGGAAAATAATATGGATGTAGAACCGAAGCGTAGCAACAACACTGCTATCGATGAACAGCCTTTGGTAACAATAGGTATACCTACCTATAACCGGGCAGCAAGTGGCAAGCTGAAGCAGGTAATAACTCGAGCCCTTGAGCAAACATACCAGAACCTGGAGATTTTGGTTTCTGACAATTGTTCAGCAGATAACACTTCAGAAATTGTGAATGCTTTTACTGACCCTCGTCTTCAATATACCCGCCAGGAAACCAATATTGGAGCTAACAATAACTTCAACTTTTGTCTCCAACAGGCCCGGGGGGAATATTTTCTATTACTTCATGATGACGATAGCATCGATGCCGATTTTATCGAAAGTTGTATTGCAGCTCTGGACCCGGGACAAACAACGGGTGTTATTTACACGGGAATGCGAGTTATAGATGGAAACGATCGCGTATTGGCAGAGAACCCCAACCGGGCATCAGGTTTGTCCCCACTGGACTTTGTTCTTGGATGGTTTCAGGGAACTATTTCCCTGTATATGTGTAATTCTTTGTATAACACACAAGCCCTAAAAGAAGTCGGTGGTTTTCACTCCAAGCACAACCTCTTCACAGACTTGGTCCCTACCTTCAAATTGGTCAAAAACTATGGCCGTGTAGATGTATTCGATATCAAAGCCAGCTTTCGACGACATACCAGCAATATGAGTTACTCCACTCCAATGACAATGTGGATTGAGGACGGTGTATTTCTGTTAGGGTCGTTGAAGCTATTGTTTCCCGATGAAAGTGATGTCATTCATCAGGCAGGTAATCGATATTTTTCTGAAAATATGTACTGGCGTGCTTCTCGACGATCAGGAACCGTGCGACGCTGGGCGGACTACCTAATTACGTACAAAGCCTTTGGTTATTGTTATTCACCACTGCTTTACAAGTTTCCCCGAAAATATCGCACCATAAAAAGACTGTTGGGTCAGGACGTTTCCGCAAGTCAGCATTAGGCACTATACTCTGTCTCCCATTCCAGTTTTGGACGAATAACGCCGTCCATTGCCCCAGTATAAACACCCCTGGCCCCATCTACCTCAAAGTTGTCTTCAATATTGAAGGCAACTGCTTCAGGCGCGTAAAAATGATTTTGGAACGGTGCCATGCTCGCCATAACCGCAGACAGATAGAATCTACCGCTGCCCAGCAAATTTCCAGGTATCCAGGCGACGGTAGTATACTCACCTGCATTTCTGGTTTTACCCTGCCATTCAGGCTGCGTTTCAAGGGCTGTAAACATGGTAAGACCCTGATCATTTAGCACCATATAATGAGGAAGCAGCTGATGCCCGGATTCGCCAACGGAATATTTCATTTCCAGACCGATTGGGTGTCTTATATCAAAGGTATTAGGCGTTTCCCCATGCGGGTCGATAACTCTCACGGACCGCAGACGTGCAACATCATCACCCGGGGCATCTTCCTCACTCCAACTCGCGAGTGCTACTTCACGATCTGCGTCACGTAAGTAAGCCGATACTATTTCCGACGCACCACCATCCAGAATTATCTTTCCTTCTTGCAACAAGATCGCTCTTGTGCAAAGCCGGGTAACTGCGGGCAAGTTATGAGAAACAAACAGTACCGTGCGTCCCTGTTTGCTGGAATCATCCATCTTGTTCAGGCACTTGCGTTGGAATGTGGCATCACCAACCGCCAACACCTCATCTATAATGAGCACCTCTGGCTCCAGGTGGGCAGCCACGGCAAATGCAAGACGTACTCGCATGCCGCTGGAATACCGCTTTACCGGCGTATCCAAAAATTTTTCAATCCCGGAAAAATCTATAATTTCGTCAAATTTTTGCCTGACTTCATTCTTCTTCATTCCCAACATGGTGCCGTTTAAAAAGACATTTTCCCGCCCCGTTAGCTCAGGGTGAAATCCGGTGCCTACCTCTAGTAGACTGCTTACCCGCCCTCGTATATTTATTTGCCCGGTAGTTGGGGGCGTAATGCCGGTTAGTACCTTGAGCAAGGTAGATTTTCCGGCCCCGTTAGCACCGACAATACCCATTACCTGCCCCTCTGGCACATCGAAATTGATATCTTTTAATGCCCATAGAACATTAGTGGGTTCATCCTCCGCCTCCCCGACCTCATCAAACTCATAGAAAGAGCGGTACTTTTTGTAATTGGATATAGGTTTTTTTATTGTCTGCAGGACAGATTTAAACAGGTTGTCTTCCAGCTTATCCTGCTCACCAATGCGATACCTTTTTGATAGACCCCGTACCTTTACAGCCACATCTGATGTCATAACCTGTCCCTATTTTATGAAAATGCTATTTGGTGAGCGAATCAACAATCAGCCTTCTGCTTCCCTGGCTCAAAATTCACTCTCGGACAATTATAGCAATGAAATTCCAAGCTCAACAGGCTCCAGAAGTTGACCTACTCCACACTTTGGAAAAATCGGACGCGCCACGGGCCTACTATCATCGACAAATCAATGTAATGCAGGTAACTTGCGGTGATCACAAGTCACACTAGATGGATTCTTATGACAACAAACAACGTGATTCGACAAACTCAAATACAACCCCCAAAGGGGTGGGAGAGTATCGATTTCAAGGAGCTTTATGAGTATCTGGATTTACTCGGCTTTCTTATAAAACGTGATATTAAGGTTCTTTACGCACAGACGATTCTTGGATTCGCCTGGGCCATTCTCAACCCGCTTGTACAGATTGTCATTTTTTCAGTGATCTTCGGCAAGCTGGCAAATCTGGAATCCGATGGCGTTCCATACTTTCTTTTTTCAACTGTAGCCATTATCCCGTGGACATACATGTCAGAGTCTATGGGTGCCTCGAGCCAAAGCCTGGTGTCCGGCCAGGGCATGCTGGGCAAAGTTTACTTTCCGCGCATTATTTTCCCACTAACACCGGTGCTGGCAAAACTTGTGGATTTTAGTATTTCTCTTCTCCTGTTAATCGGCGTGATGATCTATTATGGGGTAACACCATCATTAAATTTACTATTTCTTCCCATTTTTATCATCATGATGATCAGTATTCCTATTGGAATAGGCCTGTGGCTCTCTTCATTGGCAATTCGATTTAGGGACGTCAAATACGCCATGTCCTTCGCGGTCAGGATGCTTCTCTATTCTGCTCCAATTTTGTATTCGGCAAGCGAAATTCCGGATGCCTACAGAACTCTGTATTCGGTAAACCCCGTAGTGGGAGTCGTTGAAGGGTTTCGTGCCTGTTTGCTAGGCACAGATATCGTTTGGGGCTATATATATCCTGGAATGATTACTTCTGCGCTTCTTATGTGGACCGGCGCAATATACTTTCGCCGGATGGAAAGAATAGTGGTGGATGTGATCTAGATTTGTAGTGCCAGGGGTTTTGCTTGCACAGCATACCCATTCTGGTCACGCGGGCAATATGCGAATTTTATATATATCCAATCGATTAAACGCACGGGATGGATCATCCGTCCACGGCAGAGAATTCGTTAAAGCCCTGTCTGTACTGGGGCATGACGTGGTGCCTTTCCCCGAAATAATCATTCCACTGCCCAGCGGGCGCTGTTCGGTGAATTCCAGTTCGGCCAGCGATAATTTGTCCCGCTTTCAAAAACTAAGACGCAAGCTAAAATTGAACCTCAAAAGCAAAAATCGTTACCTTCGAGACCTTATAAATCTTTACGAAGGATATTTTGGAAGCAAAAATCAAATCAGACAAATACATCTCCTACTGAAACAATCACCTCCGGACCTCATTGTTTATCGTGCCATGTTATTCGACTTTGTACCCAATGATCTATACAAGTGGAATGTGCCCATGATTGCGGAAGTAAATTCCATTAAAAATATTGAAATGGACATGGGCAAAATAAAGAACAGCACATTCCTGTCTATCTGGGCTGAAGACCACAACCTTAAACCCGCAAAAGCGGTAACAGTAGTTTCGGAGCCTATCAAAAAACATCTGGAAGAATGTGCTCTGGACAAACCCATTGAGGTCGTTGAGAACGGTGTCGACCTGGAAGAATTTAAACCAAATGCTAAAACCAAGCAGCGCCTGCAACAAAAATACGGCACGAGCGGGAAAGTGGTGGTTGGGTACATCGGTTCATACAAACGCTGGCACGGACTCACCGATACACTTAAGGTAGCCCGTACCCTGGTAGATGATCAATTGCCGGTTCATTTCATACTCATTGGTTCAGGAGATGATGCAGCTCTTATACAAAAGTCCATTGTTGATCTTTCTCTGCAGGACCACGTTACCCAGATACCAAATTTACCCCACAAAGAAATAGCCGAACATATCAACCTGATAGATATCGCACTAATGACTTATCCTGATATGAAATTCTTCTATTTCTCCCCGCTAAAGATGTACGAATACCTGGCAGCCGGAATTCCAGTTGTGTCATCCAGATTAGGCCAAATTGAATCAACACTGGATGGACGTTCCTTTGGCAGACTTGTTGATCCCGGTGATATCCGTGGCTTTGCAGAGGCCCTTATTCCTCTTATATCAGACACTCAACACAGACGATCCATTTCACAGGATGCGAGGATATGGGCAGAGCAATACTGTTCATGGACCAGCAATGTGTCAAAGGTCGTGTCGCTGGGCAAAAGTCTGGGCTCCAGATAAGCAACAAAAATCAACTCACGTTCTGGAGAATATTTTGCGCGCTATTTGCTTAACCGCTTGCCGTGCTCGAACCACATAGTGCAGGAGCGAAGAGTTTGTTACATAGAAATTCTGAACTACCGGGGTTTCAGTAGCAAATCGCAGCTTGAATGCCTCGTCCCCAATGGTAAAATCAAATATATCTACCGGTTCGTTACGCGCTTCCTCTAACAATCGTTTAAGCAAAACTTCACCCGGCGAGAATTTTGACAAGGACACATCAAATGACGGCTTATACCACGTGTAACGCCCTGCATGTACAAAACCGAAATGTGCAGCAATCAGCGCTCCGTCCAGGCGCAGAGCAGATAGACGCAACCAGCCCAAATCTCCCAGGTTCGCTACAACGTTACGAAAAAATTCTTTACTAACCTCGTTAACAAACAAGCTAGGAGAAGGGGTGCCCTGCCAACGTTCAATGTGTTGTTCAAACAGCTGTTCTAACAAGCTCAACATTTCATCGGTACCTTTGCAATGAAAGTCCTGCAACGTCCCGGTTTTTTCAAGCTTGCGTTCGTGACGGATCAGGCTCTTCTTTTTCAGTTTTTCTTCGACGACGCTCATCTCCATGCGCGGGGCCATTGTTTGGTTGGTAAGGGTAGTAAAGTATTTGCAGCATCCTGAGTTTAGTATGCTGAAGGCTCTACTGTCGGATTGTACCCGCGTTAACTTGAAACATCTAAATCCTTCTGTAGCAAGCACTGCGCCATCTAACAATAAATCTATGGCGTATATGCTTTGGCTGTCACTCAACTCTTTAGACAATACTATATCAGCGTAGTCGGATGGACCCTTTCCGGCGAAAACTAATACTCCTGCCTCGTTTTCAAATGCTGCGGCGGCAACTAATTGCTTGTGACGATAAACATGCACAATAATCAGTCTGGAGTTTTTGCCGTAGGTTCTCTCCCAGGAATAGAGCCAACCCGTTGTCAGAAAAATAGTCTCGCTGGATGAGTTGCCAAGCAACTCATCCCAAAGGTTGCCTTCTTGCAGAACGCCCTGAAACGAGTGAGAGACTTGAGCACGATAAGCGGCCGGGTGTTTAATCGGACTCTGCACCATAACCACCCGTTGCCACCCAGCCATCGACGCAAGCCAACCATTTGTCTTCACAAACTTCATGCATATCCAAATGGTGCATACCGCTCGCATTCCATCCAGACCCACTCCCCTCAAGTATTGGACTTTTGTTTAGCTCCTGCTCCCTGTAATTGTTTTCGCACAGCTCAGTAATTTTGAACGCTCGTACGCGACTTCCGTAGTTGGGTACCGCATCCTGAGCAAACCGTATAAGGTTTTCACCAACTTTACTGACTCGTCCTGCCGGGCGGGAGGCAGAATTGTCACGATGCGTTAATGGGCTTTTACAATGTTCAGTCCAGGGTCCCTGAGGCTGACTAGCACCAAATAGCCTTAAAGAAGTTTGGGTTCCCAGCGTTTCTCTCCATGCGGTAAACATCCACCACTGGTTAGCATAATAAAAAACACTACTGTCGGAAAAACGATTGCCCTGAACGATTGTTGTTATGAACTCCCACTGATCGGGAAAGTTTTTTGCCCTGTAAAGCCGAACGCTATTTCCCGGGCTGTCCGGAATCATCAGGACTTCGTCTTCATGCACAAATACATGGGGATAAGCTAAATGAAAGGGTTCGGACAGAACGATTCTTTTGTATTCCCAACTATGGCCATCCCCACTTTCAGCTAGGCCGATCTCGCCAAGCCGGGTAATCAGACTGTATGCTTCAAAAAACATATACCATCGGTCATCGCGTCTTATCATGAATGGATCCGCAACAAATCCGGCAGGCATGTCAGTAATATGTTCGCAGGAGAGAACAGGATTTACTACTGATAAAGGTGTCTCAAATTCGAAATGAGCGTTGCATTGCAATATTCCGATAGAATATTTTTGCCCCTTGCTAAAGACTACAAGTTTGGCAAAAAAATATCGTGAACTTTGCCAGAGCAATCGACGCAGATACCTTTTGAATCCTGAAAAAGTCACACTCCTGATCCCAGACTATATAACCTCTTCGTCCCGCAAAAATTATTCATTACCTGTACAAGTCGACCAAAATTTGCCGGAATATGTTGCGTGCTCATTTACGGGTTCACTTCTATGCTATGATTCAATCCGTCTAACGCTTTCAATTTGACGTGATCGTTGCAATCGAAAAATTTAAACCAATCGTATCCGATCATCAGATCATTTGCTCTAAGCCGCCACCGGCGCTTCAGGCAGTCGTCATTATGCTACATCTGCGACTAAATTGTGTGATGACGGACTCATCCTATATTCCGAATCGGAGTATATTTGTATATAGTTTATAACCATCGCCCACACTTCAATGGATTTGACGAAAGGATTCGAATACGTGACCCAGAGATTCAACACCGAATTGATTTGCCGATAAAAGTGATCGAACAAATGCAATTCAGCCAAAAGACCGGATAAACCCAGGAAGATGAAAATACTACTCTACAATAACAGTCATCTACCAATGGTCGGCGGAAAAGAAATCGTTGTGCATCATTTGGCGGTATCACTTATGGAGTTGGGTCACACGGTGGTTATAGCTGGTCTGGCCAATTATCGCCAACTCAGAAAAATTAAGTATCCATATCGTGTTATTGGATGGCCGAGAATTCCCTTTCTTCCAAAGGATATTCGGCTTCGTATTTTGCTGATTATTACCCGCCTGACATATAGGTGGGATATTGTCCATGCACACACCACATACCCCAATGGCTATACCGCAGCATGGCTCAAAACTATTTCAGACTTTCCCCTCATTATCACCCCTCATGGCGCAGATATACATAAGGTTCCCGAAATCGGTTTCGGTCATCGTATGGATCCCAAAATAGAGCGTAAAATAATCTATGCATTAAACAGAGCCAACTATACAACGGCAATTAGCAAATCAGTTGAGTCTTCCATACGGGATCTCGGGCTCGAAAATGAAAAAATTATTTCTATACCTAATGGAGTAGACAAAAAAAGATTTACCACTCCGTCATCCTTTGACGTATTTGACTATCTCAATGTTCCACGTGACTCCAAACTGATTGTTTCTGTGGGCAACTATCACCAAAGAAAGGGCCATGAAACGCTCGTTAAAGCGATACAAAAAGTACACGAGTCTGAATCCAAGGTAATCCTGGTTATTGTTGGCAATACATCCGAAAAATTTTGTCAAAAAATACATGATGAAGGCGCTGACAACTACATTAAGTTTACCGGAATTTTGGGCTTTCCAGTATTTGGCGGAGAAAACAAAGAGGATATACTGGTCGCGCTTTTACACGCTTCGCGTGCATACATATCTTCCAGTATTGCAGAAGGAACAGAGGGCCTGTCACTCGCGGTCCTGGAAGCGATGGCTGCAAATACCTGTGTGATCGCAACACGCGTATCAGGAAACCGCGATGTAATTACAGATGGTGAAAACGGCTTACTGGTAGAGCCGCGCTCGGTGAAAAATATGTCGGATGCAATTCTTCGTGTGTGCGCCGATAAATCTCTTGCGGACCGCTTAAGTGACGGTGGACAGCGATTTGTGGAGAAATATTCCTGGCTCGAAATTACCCAACAATATTTGGACCTTTACGAGCGAACTATCAACGAGACCAACTAATTTCATACCGGTTAAGATACTTTGAACACGCATGAATCAAGAAAACTCTGCATAGTAATTCCCACTCATTGGGAACACACCATGGGAGGTGCGCAGTACCAGGCCAAATTACTTACGGATTACCTCCTGCAACTGGGCAATTTCGAAATCCATTATCTCGCCCGGCGTGTCAACGCGGACTTCCATCCGGTGGGATATAAAGTACACAAAATTGGTAATTCAAAAGGTGCGGGGTTTCTGTTTGACACACGCAGGCTACTCAGGGTTTTATCCAGTATCAAACCCGACTCAATTTACCAACATGTAGGTTGCGCCTACACGGGGGTTGCAGCGTATTACTGCAAAAAACATGATTGTAAACTGGTATGGCACATCGCGAGTGATATAGATGTTGAGCGCGCTTCGTGGTCGATTCCAGCACATTTTTCCCTGAAATATCTGGATAAGGTAATTCTGGAATATGGTCTTAAGCATGCACAATCTATTGTAGGGCAAACCGAACATCAGTCTGTGCTGATCCAGAAGAACTACAAGAGAGGGTTGACAGATTTAGTAAGAAACTTTCATCCACTTCCATCCGAAGCTTTAGACAAGAAACCCCCAATAAAAATCCTGTGGGTTGCAAACCTGAAAGTAATCAAACAACCCGAAATTTTTATTCAACTGGCCAGAGCATTGTCACACCTTGATGCTCAATTTATTATAATGGGAGGGCTACAAGGCGAGGACGCCTGGCGTAAAGAAACCATGGCGGAAATTGAGTCCACCCCCAACATCCAGTATTTGGGTTCGCTATCCCAGGAAGCGGTCAATCAGCATTTTGCCACCTCTCACCTTCTGGTAAATACCAGCAGATTTGAAGGTTTTTCCAACACCTTTATCCAGGCCTGGATGCGTAAGGTACCTGTGCTTTCCTTCAACGTAAACCCGGATAAGCTACTGGACGAAAATGGTCTGGGTGCCTGCGCGAACGGAAACTTTGAACGTCTTGTTGAACAGGCGGACGCATTCATAACAGATGCAGAATTGCGTAACAGGGTGGGTGAAAAAGCCCGGGACTACGCAAACAAGTTTCATTCAGAGAACAATATTGCCCGACTTGTAGAACTTTTTTAGCTAGCCGTGCACTTTTTTTTCAGTAAATACTATGGACCTGTACCATCGCTAACTCACTAAATAATTGCTGGAATTACTCATAATGCCTGCATTCTGTCTAATTTGTTCAGCCGCCCGCTCTGGCTCAACTCTGTTGGATCGGTTGCTTGGGTCCCACTCCAGTGCAGTTTCGTTAGGAGAGATTTCATTTCTTAACAAAGCCATTTCTCTCGATCAAATTTGTAGTTGTGGGGTACATGTAAGCGTCTGCCAAACATGGGGCGAGATACTTGACAGAATTTCTGCTGAGACCGGTGCTGATTTACGCCTTGACCCATACGCAATGCAGTTTTGGGATGCTCGAGCTTCGGTTCTTGTTGACAAACAATTTCAAACGCCATACTACATATTTCTCACTAAAATACGCACCCTGATTTGTGATATCCGATACAAACAGAAACCCGGCAACAAATTCCGATTTCCCCTGCCTTCAAAGTTGAAAGCGGGACTGCATAACTCAATCTACCTGTATAACCTGCTCGCAGATGAATGGAATAAAACGGTTCTCATTGATTCGTCCAAAAATGTACACAAAGCTTTGGCCGTTTATGAACAGTCCAGCAAAAATACGCGAGTAATATATCAGACCCGTGATGGTCGTGGTGTTTACCACTCAAGAAGGTCCAGCGGGTTCTCTTCTCACCAGTCGGCATCTGCATGGCACAATTACAATAGAAGAGCCTCTTCATATCTCTCGAATAACATTCCAGCCAAACATTTGTTTCGGCTTAAGTATGAAGATCTGGTTAGCAATCCGACCCAGGTTCTTACCAACATTTGTGATTTTCTGGAACTGGAATTCGAAGATCAAATGCTTAATTTTGCAGATACAGAACACCATCTTGTCAACGGTAATGACATGCGACTCAAACAGACGGATGATCTCAAGCTGGACGAGAGATGGAAGCAGGAAATGACTGACGCGGATTTGACGGATTTCAATCGTCTGACCGGCTCAATGAATCAAAAGCTGGGCTACGAATAATGTGGTACGAATCAAGTAAAAGATGAAAAATTTTCTAATCGTAGGAACTCAACGCACAGGAAGCAGCGCTTTGGCTGAAATGCTTGGACTGCATCCACAGGTAACCTGCGGTTGGGAATCTACCCGTGTGGCAAGTATGTTTTCCAAAATAAGAGTGGCCGCAGAACTGTTTAATGGCAATTTTGATAACTTAAGGGAAGCTGAGAAGTTATATCTACTTGCATCGCACAATAAAAACAAAACCACCGTTGGTTTTCGGCGATTGTTCAATTCATCCAATCAATGGTTGTTACATCCAAGATTCGCTCCTGCTCTTTTCAGGGACAGGTTGGAAGCGCATCTAAGGTGGTTAGCCCGCAGGCGACCGGATGTCTCAATTATTCACATTGTGCGGACAGATAATCTGGCCTGGCTTAAATCCATGGGATTGGCCTCGCAGACTGGCGTCTATATTGGTAAAAAGTATCCCGATGATGCTGAAATTCGCTGGGATCCCAAAACCGCTGAAAAAAGAGTGTTATCCAAACTCTGGCTCGGCAAGCGCTTATACAGCCTGGCATCCAGCAACCCTTACTTATGTGTAAACTACGAAGAATTTCGATCAGACAACGGCCTTGTCCTGGAATCCGTTCTCGATTTTCTTGAATTGGAGAAAACATATACTGCGGTGGCAGATACGAGAACCAGCATACAATCCAGGAGTTCAATCGCCCACGGTTTTTCAAATATCGAAGAAATTAGACGTCATTTAGAGCAATTGGCACTTTTGGAAGAAAAACCCTTTTGATTGGACGATATTTGTTCAGTAAATTGTAAAGGGGCCAGCATGTGTCACAGCTCGCCATATTGTTATTTATAACCTGCGCTTACGAGAGAAGCTGGTTATTTGGAGATTCAGGTACCTGACCCAAACATACCGTTTATAAGTCTGGTTTATGGGACGTGAGTGGAGACACAAAATAGCCGCTGTCACCCCCGGAGAGCGCCTTATTATTCCGAACTACCAGGCTGGTTCTACATGCTGCTGCTGCAATGATGCCGGATAGATAGAAGAACAGATATCCGATAACGTTAAAACCAAAAATATTCTTGTAGGGGACCGCGACGATAACAATAGCAATAACTCCTATCCAGGCGGTTGCCAGCCATCCGCTTATGTTGTCCTGTTTTGACACGTTGCGCGCATCAGAATATACAAAATAGAAGAATAGGAAGTAAATCAATGCTCCTCCTATTCCAAGTTCCCAGACCAATTGTGAAAGCATAATGTTTTCAATATGAAACTGTTGTCCAATATAGGCATATTGACCTTGATAATCTGAAAATTTAAAAACCGAGACATTCCCAATGCCCAGCCCGAACAATAATTTTGCAGGTTGGTGTTGCAAGATTGCAACAGGGGCGAACAATCGATCCAGCCGAGCTTGTTTCGGCAGATCTTCGGCCAAATTCGTAGTTATTATTTTTTTCCCCTTGTTTTGATCAAGAATTTGGGGATCAAACTCTACGCCATTGTACAAATATTCCTCAACGCCTTCACCGGAGAAGAAAGAGACTAATCCTTCTCCCGAATTAACCTTATCGTACATCTGGTCATAGATAGCAACGAAGATAAACCCCAATACGCTGAACGCGGCTATAGCCCCTAGCATCATTTTTCGTTCAGTTTTGGTCCTGACCGCAGTGAGAATAACAGCGACCAGACCTACAGGTAGTAATATTATTGTGCCCTTGGTTTCATTCAGTGTAGTTGGAATGAAGAGGAGAAAACCCAGTGCAATTGCAGCACGTCCAGAAATTCGTTTTTTGAGGTAGAACGCTAACAGAACAATAATCGAGCACACAAGAAACATAGAGAGAATTGAAGAGACGCCCAACGTTCCGGAAACGACATCACCCGTATACAATCTTGCGAACTCGAAAAAACGTTGGTAAAGAACTATAGGTAACTGAATTATCCCCAGCGCAAGTAGAAACTTCAGCTGGCCTGCTATTTGTGTATCTGTGAAGTTGAATACCGCGGGTAAAAGGAATAGTGGAGAGAATTTGAGGTAGTAGCGCAGTCCGGCGATCAAAGGCCCTTCAGCCACCCCATTTACAATTACGCCCACGAAAATATGTAACAAAAGTATCCCAAACAGTAGAGCGTATTTGGGAGCGATGTGCAGGTTTTTTGTACCCGCAGCTCTAACCACGAGAAATACGAGCAGCATTATCGAGACCAGTTCCGGGAACCATCTTATTATTCCGGGTAACTTAAACTCTGCTATCACGTAGTTTAAGAAAAAAACGACCAAAAAAACTAGGTAGGGAACTTTGTTCATTTATCTCTAGGTGATTATTAAAATTCGATGGAAAATAGTGAAACTAAGCCATCGTGATCCCAAATATTTGATCATACTTTCAACGCTATGACTGTAGCTCACGTCACACACTTGTATAGAAGCAGCCATCGGTATCAGGTATGCACCACTTTACCCCAACCAAAGAAAAGGTAAGGCCATGCCTGGCGTATATATTTGTTCTATTCCTCTCACCGTGAAGTGTAAGAGAGACAGCGAAAATTCACCAGACGTTCATTGGATAACATTTCCAGTTGTGAATTGGTCTATATAGCGAAAAACACAACATGTTATAGTGTGGATGTGAGGATTCTCGAACTCCTCAAACGACCACAAATATTCCTTGAGGAGGGATTACAGCACCACATGATTGTGAGCCCATGCTTGGGGGGAAACATCCCGCTATAGACTCAAACCTGCAAATCGATAGAAACTTGTATGAAAAAACGCATCGAAACATTTATCACCTATGCAAAAAGATGGCGACGCGCTGTCAGTTTAACTCCGGTAGTAATAGAGAAAATGCGAATCGTCTATTACCCGATTCCCAAAATTGCCTCCTCTTCCATAAAATCCTATTTTCTAACACACGCCATCACCGGAGCAAAAGGCGCGGAGAGTGAAAATCATATTCATAACAATGTACATCAGGACAGCTACCCTACATTACCCGTCTCCAAAGCCAGACGTCTGGTCGGCTACACGAGCTTTGTAGTAGTCAGACATCCCATAGAAAGAATCTGGTCTTGTTACAAAGACAAAATAGTACGTTACAAGAAGAATGGTATGCCTCTCCGCCCCGCGTTTGAGCGCTACAATATTATTTTTGGTAAACAGTTTTTTGATCTGGAAATGAGTTTTGAAGCGTTTGTACATTCAGTATCCCGTATTCCGGACTGGGCAAGTGATCAACATTTCAGATCACAACACTGTTACGTGAATGTGCAAAAAGGCAAGATTGCTGTAGATAGAATTGTGCGCCTTGAAAATCTGGATTCTGAAATGCGAGACCTAACGAAACAATTAGGGTTGCCGCCATGGGATTTACGTAAATTGAACGAGTCTGGTAGCAGTCATCAACCAATGGAGATTGCTGCAAACATCAAGGATAAAATTTACCAACGGTACCGCCGCGATTTTGAGTTGTGCGGATATTCTTACGAGCCGTCTTCACCGACAATGCAGCCACAATAACATACCTCCCTCTCGGGATATGGACTGCTCGGTAAAGCTGCGGACAGGTGATCCTGTTCGCGAACGAGCTATTCTCCATACATAGCCAAGTCTGGTTTTTCACTATTGCCAACTGTTTCTGGCATTCACCAGATCACCTTACTTTTTGTCAAAGTTATATCCCAAGCCGCCGAATGTTGGTTGCATAACCTCAATCAGCTTGTCGCGATATTCATCGCTCCATTGATCAGAGTACTGCTTGTTGCGTCTGGGGAAATCGATATCCGGGGCACTGGACAAGGACAGGTCTACCTTTTGATACAAAGCGTGAATCGATCCTTCAGGATTGGACATAAAGTCTTCATATTTCACCTCAAAGTACCGCTCCCCAGACAGCTGAGCCGCTTCCATTCTGGTCGTTTCAATGATTCGCATCCACTGTATTGCTGCGAGAATTCCCGGGTCCTTATCGTGGCCCATCCAACAATCAGTATCTTGATCGCTAAGACCGCCTGTCCACCACGGCCGCTCATATCCCCCGTTGTGCTTCCAGAAATGAACATTCAACAGGGATTGTACAACTTCAAGACCATTGCGGATTACATGAATGAAACGAGCTTCTGGCCAGACACTATTCAAATAGCTCAATCTACCCGGTCCAGTCAGCTTCGCCGTTATACGTTGACGGCCCTGATACTTCCTGGTTTTTTCCACCATGCTTGCCAGTTGTAAAGCCTCGCCGGAACTTGCTTCCACACCCATCAGGTAATCAGATGCAAAATCTGCTCGAGAATGGGCTGTCCAGAATTCGTAAGACTCATCGGGTCGCGGAAGATACTTACCCAACAAGTTCTGGTCATTAAACTGGTTTTTGGCACCTCGAAAAGAAATGTATCTATTATCAACCAGTTGCCGTAGCAGGTTGATCGCGGGGAAATTGGGGAACACCTTCGAATAATTCGAAATCCAGGCCAAGTCAGGGTGCAGGGC
>JAJFJZ010000024.1 GCA_021773565.1 Gammaproteobacteria bacterium
CCTGCGCCAATAAATGCACGTGCGGGGTATTCTGCGGTGAAATAGGTTTTATATATTTCATTAAATGCCGAATAGTGCGAAACATCAGAACAGAATATCTGTACGGAAACCAGATCATCCATCGTCATTCCTGCAGATTCCAGACTAGCCTTTATAGCATTGAGTACGTTGCGTGCCTCCTCGGTCGCCTTGTCAGGTATCTTACCCTTCCCATCCAGTCCAATAGCACCGGACAGGTACAGGGTTTCGCCAATCTGGACCGCACCACTAAACGGCACCGCATCCTTTTCACTCGCGGATCGAGCATCGATATAGGTGCGTGTGTCTTTAGCCTGTGCACTGGTTGCGGCCATGATTACAAATACCAAAGAACTGAGCGCCGAGGCTTTCATGTATTTTTCCTTTCTAATCTATTCATGCGTTTGTGTGTTCAGGGTAACATGGAGGAATAAACCTTCAAGCTCTTCACTGAGAATCGAGTGCGTCAATGTTAAAAAAAACCTGTCTGGGCCTTCTAACGCTTTTCTTTGTGTCTTTCATTTTCGCATACTTTACCTACGCGGGCTTTCGAGACAAACAACTCGAAATATTGTTGTCCAACAGTCAGGTGGCGGAGACATCAGTCGGGCCTATCGAGTATCGCCTTGTTGGTGATTATGGCCCCATGGTACTTTTTTTACATGGCACTCCAGGCGGTTATGATCAGATTGATGAACTTCCGGGGATACGCATTCTGGCTCCATCGCGGCCTGGTTATCTGCGTACACCCTTAACTGTTGGCAAATCTCCTGCTGAACAGGCCCATGCATACGCGGCACTGTTGGATGTTCTTAACATCGATTCCGTGGTGGTGATGGGGGCTTCGGGTGGCGGACCGTCCTCCATTTCGTTTGCAGCGATGTACCCGGAGCGAACCTCGGCCTTAATCGCGATGGAGGCTGTTTCCCAAATCATTCCGAGTAATGAGGGCGCGCCAGAAATGCCCGTGTTCATGCGTTCGGATTTTCTTATGTGGGTGACGCTTTCCACGATGGAAAATTTTCTGGATGCTAAAGCGATTGTTAAAATACTGGTACCGGACGAGGCGATTCAGGATCTTATCTTGAGCGACGCAAAAAAAACGGCCAGGGTAAAGTCCCTGATCTGGTCAGCGTGGCCAATTTCGCAGCGCGAAACCGGGCAAGCCAACGATATCTCACAGTTTGCCATGCTTGATCTTGCCAGCAGAGAGGTCACAGTGCCCACTCTGATAATTCATGGAGACAGAGATATCAATGTCCCGTTTCGTCATAGCGACATGCTTGCCAGACAAATTCCAGGCTCGATACTGCATGTTGTTGAAGGGGGTGATCATATGATGCCATTTTCCCATTCTGAAGAGGTGGACATGGCCATGGAGCGATTTCTGAAAAAACACAACATAGAGTAGGTGCAAATAATGTTTTGGGTAATACTCGCATGCAATCTCAACTTTCTGGATCAATGAAATGAAGATAATCCTCTATATTGCACTGGTTAATTTGTTGTTGACGATTAACACAAATGCGCAGCACAACAACATAGCCGGTATGCGGCCAGACGCACCGGAGCTTGCCAGGCCGGGCAGTTTCAATATCGGTGTACGCACGATTCATTTGAGCCACAAAAACCAGATTGATGTGGTGGCGACCGTAGATGGTGAAAAACTTCCGTACTACGACCGTCCACTCACTATCGAAGTCTGGTATCCGGCCAACACAGATAAGGACAGTGGTGAATATAAAAATGTACTGCTAAGTGATGCAAAAACAGTGGTTAGTCTGTACGGGCGTGCCGTGCGAGATGCAGCAGCCCTAAGCGGTGAACAAGCTTACCCGCTAATAGTAATGTCCCACGGCTATCCGGGTAATCGCTATTTGATGAGCCATTTTGGGGAAAACCTTGCCTCAAAAGGGTATGTAGTCGCCTCCATCGACCACACAGACAGCCTGTATCAGGATGCGGCAGCGTTCCATAGCACCTTACTCAATCGTTCTTTGGACCAGAAGTTTGTCCTGCAAGAAATGCAGCGTATGAGTGACACTGACGACCATTTTTTATCTGGAATGGTCGATACCTTAAATGCCGGATTGATGGGTTACTCCATGGGCGGTTACGGTGCGCTGATCAGTGCCGGAAGTGGTATTACCCAAGTTAATGCGCAGGCGAAAGAAATTTCCCCGAACGGAATTCTAAAACAGGTGATGACGGGAAGTGCTGGACTTGAAGCCATAGTGGAGGGTGGCTTTAAGGCTATCGTAGCCTTTGCCCCGTGGGGAATGGAACATGGATTTTGGGACGACCAGGCTCTGGGCGCTATCCGGGTACCCGTGTTTTTTATATCCGGTAGTGAAGACGAAACTTCCGGGTACGAAACCGGCACCAGATTAATTTTTGCGAAAAGCACAAATATAGACCGCTATTTGCTGACTTTCGATAACGCAAATCACAATGCCGTTGCCCCGATACCGGCGCCGGATGAAGCCTGGGAGGCGGTTTACAATAATGGGCAGTATCGTGCCTACACGCACTATACCGACATGGTGTGGGATAGCGTGCGTGCAAACAACATCGCCCAACATTTCGTGACCGCGTATTTTGGGAAAATGCTCAAAAATGATCCGGGAATGGACGATTATCTCAAGCTGGTTCCAGAGTCGAATGCGGGTATCGATGAAACCAATTGGGCAGGATTCAAACCCCGCAGTGCCAAGGGCCTCGTGCTGGAATATCTGCCAAAAGAGTGAAGTCGAAAAAAGGGCAGGTTTATGTTTAGTGCAAAAGCACTGCAAACCGCTCCTTGTTCATGGGAGCGCCGAGATAAAACCCCTCACCGAGATCGCATCCAGCGTCGATGAGCCAGGATACGGATTCGCCGTTTTCAATGCCGGCTGCCAGTACGGGTGTAGAAAACTTGTGGCATAACTCGATAAGAGATTGGCACAATTTCTGATTTGCCGTGTCTTCTGCGAGATTATGTATGAGGCTTTGATCCAGTTTGATTTGGTCCAATGACAGCTCGCAAATGCTTTGAATAGAGGTGTCAATACCACCAAAATTTGAAATGGATATTTTGATTCCCAGTTCCCTTAACCTGTTCAGGGAGTGCAGGGTTTCCCCGGTTTCTCTTCCCGAAACCCAGTCTGACAGTTCGATCATGATTCGGTTAGCCGGAACGTTCCACAGAATCAGTTCCTCCTGAATCAGGTTGATCAGGGTTGCGTTGATGCAGGAGGCGTCTATTTGTAGTGAAATACAGGTTTCACTGGCAAACTCCAGTGAATCTCTAACAACGGTACGTAGACAATGTTGTGTTACCTGCCACAAGGCATTGGCAGACAGTAAGGGCATGAATTCCGCCTGTGGGATGAGAATACCCTCGCGCCTCCAGCAAACCTGAGCTTCTGCTCCAGCAAGAATGCCGTCCGAGAGGCGGTATTTTGCCTGATAGTCCAGGCTTATATCCTGAGTATCCAAATTTGCCAGGGCTGCATCGTTAAGACGAGGTTCTACAGCGGTATGGGACTGTTGGTCGCTGGATTTTATCTCGTAAGATGTACCAAGAGCCAGGGCCTGCTGCCTGGCTTGTTCTGCCTGGCGAAGAATAATTACCTTGTTCTCTTCCATGACAAATTCAGAAGCGAAACAATGTACCCAACCAACATGAACGTCAAGGGGCAAGGAGTAATTTTCATCTTCAAATGGCCAGTCAAACAGTCTTTCAAGTTTAAGTGCCGCGAGTAGTAAATGATTAGCGTCATTCAAATCTGACAGCACCAGATAAACCCGCGAATCTGAAAACTCGATGAGTGCATCGCTATCGCGTAAAAATACGCGGCAACGTCGGGCAAATTCTTCCATGACCAGATGCGCAGCATCAATACCAAATTCAGCAATCAGTGCGCCAACATTATCCAGTGTAACAACTCCAAAAGCCGCTTTTTGATTGAGTGTAGCAAGCAAGCCATGGTGTGAGGCATCCGGGTCGCATTGACTGCCGCTAATTATTCTCACAGGAAATATTTACCCGGATCGATGCCATAGGCATTGATTGGAAGTTCCTTGTTAATCCAGGTGGTTGGTCTGCCATCCTCAACAGATGCTGCCAGATCGATTATGACGAAATTACTTTTCATCTGCTTTTCTTTATCCATAATCAGCATTACTTTCGGCTTGAGTCTTAGCGCATCATTTTGCGAAACCACCACACCTACTGAGCCGTCGTTTAGTTCTACGATAGTGCCAACAGGAAAAACACCAATAGCTTTGATGAAGTGTTCGACCAGTTCTTTCTGGTATAAGCCCTTGGAATCAGAGTGTGCGTTCTTCAGCAATTCCTGTACCGCTTCAAATGAAGAAAGTGCTTTGGTATGTGGACGTTCAGAAATCATGGCATCGTAACTGTCTACAATTGCAGCGATACGGCCGGATACGGGAATCTCGTTTGCAGATAAACCAAGGGGATAACCTGATCCGTCGTGTCGCTCGTGGTGGGTTTTAATCATTTCCAACACGCCTTCTTCAACACCAGCCTCTTTCGCCAGTTTTACGCCCTCTTCAACATGGGATTTGGTGAGTTCCCAGTTTTCATCGGACAGTGGCTCTGTGCTGTTAATCAATTCTATGGGTAATTCGAGTTTGCCAATGTCCATAAGGGATGCACCCAGAGCGAATTGGTCAATTTCCTTGCGGGGGAATCCAAGTTCGCGTGCCAGCAGGGCAGTCCAAACCGCGCAGGACAATGCATGGGCATAACTGTATTCGCCAAGAGATCGCATGCGCAGTAGTGCTGCAATCGCCATTTTGTTGCGCATAACGCTATTTACCAGTGGCTGAACTGCAGATTCTATTTCTTCGCAGTTAATCGACCCGGATTTTTGCAGTTTATCAACTACCGATTTCATAACGACGATCGCATCCTCCAGGGAAGTTTGTGCGGGCGCCATTTCGTCGGATACTTTAACAGTATTGCTGTAAATTTTTGGGTTGGCCGGGCGGATTGAGTCCAGATAGATAATGTTACTATCCGGTTTGCTTGCAGCAACTTTGGGTTCGCTGGTAAACGCTATCGAATCCACCAATTGTGAGTCATATCGGCGCGGGTCAACATAGACAAAGGTGCATTCCTCTGCGAGTGATTCCAGGCTTTGCGTGGAATCCAGATAAAATCCCTGAATAGGGCTTGAGCTTTCCAGCCAGGGTTTATCCAGCCCCGCAACAAACATTCCGAGAACCAGATTTTCAACCGCTACCATTTGTAGCCCTGCTACGGGCTTGAAATCATCCATTTAACCTGTCACTTCAGTCAGGGGCTCAGTTGTAGAGCCGGTTGCAGTGTAAGGGTCTCATTGTGCGGAAGCTAAAAGTGTGATGTAGCTAGCAGAAAATTGTCTTTGTACCGGGATATTGGGCTTTAGAGCGCAAGCTGAGACTGGTGTCCCAGAGACTTGCAGCATGGTAGAAAGACGGGGATGCGCCCATGTGAGCGAGGTTGGGAAGAGATGTTCTGTAATCTAGCCGCCAGGTATTCTTGGCAATAGAAATACTTCCGAATCAGGGGGTATTTTTGTGTTCCAGTTGTCCCGGTAGATTTCACCGTCTATGGATACAGCTATCCCCGCCTCTATGTGCGCATCAAGTTGTGGATACCTTTCTGCGATATTAAACAACAGTTCGCGAATGGTATCCGCGGTTACGTCAATAACTTCCAGGTTATCTGCAGCCGAGCGCAGTTGTCCGCTCAGGCGAACATGATGCATATTTGCACCTCAAGAGCTTCCCTAGCTGGAAGTTGCATCATCCAGTGCTTTTAAAATACGCGGAGGTGACATGGGTACATGATCCATGCGAACTCCCACAGCGTTGGATATCGCGTTACCGATCGCAGCCAATGGTGGAACAATCGATGTTTCCCCTACTCCGCGCACGCCATAGGGGTGGTTTGGATTGGGAATTTCAAGTATCTCGGTGTCGATAAAGGGCAGGTCGGAACATACCGGTATGCGGTAGTCCAGAAATCCCGGGTTTTGCAAACGACCATCATCACCGTATATGTATTCCTCATTCAGTGCCCAACCAATACCCTGAGCTGCACCACCCTGGAACTGGCCTTCCACATAATCGGGATGAATGGCTTTTCCGGCATCCTGTACAACAGTGTAGCGAATCACTCGAGTCGCTCCGGTTTCGGGATCAACTTCAACATCACAGATATGGCTTGCAAACGATACACCAGCGTTGTCAGCAACCACTTCGTTGTGCCCGGCAATTGGGCCGCCAGTGTTTCCAGCCTTGGCAGCAATTTGTTTTATCGTGAGCCTTGGCAGGTTGCCGTGTTTTTTGCCTGTGGCCCTGGCTTCGCCGTTTTCCCAAACCACCGCATCTACGGGAATGTCCCACATTTTCGCAGCTCGCTCGCGCAATACCTCGATTGCATTACGCGCAGCAAAAATAGTCGCCATGCCGGTTGAGAAAGTACCGCGACTTCCCTCAGTCATGTCGTTGTAACCCAGGGACGCAGTGTCGGCTACATTTGTCTTAACCTGCTCATAGGGAATGCCAAGCTCTTCCGCTGCTATTAAAGAGATAGCAGCGCGAGATCCGCCTACGTCGATGGTGCCCACGGTAAGTGAAACTGTCCCATCGATTCCCACATTTAGATCGACACAGGTTTGTCCACCAAAATTAAACCAGAATCCACAAGCCATGCCACGACCCTGGTTTTTACCCAGTCGGGCGCGCATGTGCGGATGGTTTTTTACGGCATTTAGCGTCGGTTTAATTCCGATAGGCCCATACACCGGACCGTAGGAAGCGCGAGTGCCCTGTTTAGCAGCGTTTTTAAGGCGAAATTCAAGTGGGTTCATACCGATTTCTGCGGCCAGCATGTCCATGGTGCTTTCTACGCCAAATGCCGCCATTGGTGCCGAAGGGGCACGGTAAGCTGTTACCTTGGGGCGATTGCAGAGAATGTCATAACCAACGGTTTTGACATTCTTCAGGTCGTAACATGCAAAGGAGGTCATTGCACCGAGCATTGCCCAAATGCCGGGAAACGCGCCACCCTGGTATCTTAGCTCTGCGCTTGCAGCAGTAATGACGCCATTTTTCTTTGCACCAATTTTCACATCTACGGAGGTCGAGCTGGTAGGACCACTTGCGCGGAACACTTCTTCCCGGCTCATAACTACTTTTACAGGGCGATTGGCTTTGCGGGATAATGCCAGCGCCACCGGTTCCATCCATACGTGGGTTTTACCACCAAAGCCGCCACCAATTTCCGAGGCGGTAACCTTGAGCTTGGCTACATCCATACCCAGCAACGAGGAACAGACGTTTCGAAACGTGAAGTGTCCCTGGGTAGTTACCCATAACTCGCCGGAGCCATCAGGACCAACACTGGCCAGACAGGCATGTGGTTCAATATAACCCTGGTGCGTCTGTTCGGTTTTCCAGGTTTTTTCGATGATCACATCGGCCTTGGCAAAACCTGCCTCAACGTCACCGTGACCAAATTGTGTCCGCTGGGATATATTGGACGGCTCGGTCGGCGCAGGATCAATACCCCGGGTAAATACCCAATCATGAATAATTGGCGCGCCGGGTAATATGGCTTCGTCCACATCGGTAACATGGGGTAGCGCCTTGTATTGCACCTTGATGAGTTTGAGTGCTTTTTTTGCGGTCTGTGCATCCACTGCTGCAACGGCAGCCACGGCATGCCCATCGTATAATGCTCGGCCCCGTGCCATACAATTTTCCAGAATATTCTGCAGATCACGGTTGCCGCCTGTGAGGTCCGGCAGATCAGCACAGGTGAGTACTGCCTTAACACCAGGAAGTTTCTCGGCTTTTGAAGTGTCAATTTTTTTTATGATGGCGTGCGCGTGGGGTGAGCGCAGTATAAGGCCCACCAGCTGACCAGGAGCGGTAGCATCAGCTCCATATTTTGCGCGTCCGGTTACCTTGTCTATGCCGTCGGGTCGCTCGGGTCGTGTACCAATGACTTTAAACTTCTGTTTGGTGTAACTGTAATCGTGTGCCATGTCGTATTCCCTTGAATTTGTTGGCTGGTGTACCTCTACTTTTTCTTCCGCATCTCTTTGGCGGCTGCCTGAACGGCCCTGACAATTTTGTCGTAGCCTGTACACCTGCATAAATTTCCAGCCAGCGCATAACGTATTTCTTCCACAGTGGGATTTGGCTTGCGCTCAAGTAATGCTTTAGCTGCGACCAGAAAACCTGGCGTACAAATGCCACATTGCAGTGCTGCATGTTCTATAAATTTTTCCTGCAACGGATGCAGTTTATTGCCATCGGCCATACCTTCTACCGTCTCTATGCTATTGCCCGAGGCCTCTACGCCGAGTACCAGGCAGGAGCACACCAGGCGTCCGTTCAGGGTAATACTACAGGCGCCGCAATCGCCGGTTCCGCAACCTTCCTTTACTCCTGTCAGACCTACTCTGTTGCGCAGGGCATCCAGCAGGGTTTCGTCTTGTGGACAGGCAAATTCAACGGTATCACCGTTAACTGTGGTGGAAACTAATACAGCAGACATTACGCACCTCCCGCGCGTTGATAGGCTATTTTTGCAGCTCGTCGGGCTAGTACGCCTGCAACCCTGGTTCGGTACTCAATGGTTCCGCGTTTATCATCAATAGGTTTGCACGCTCTGGAACAGGCGGCCGCCAGCTTATCCAGCGCGCCATCGTCAAGCTTTGTGCCAATAATTGCCCTGGCCGCACCAGGCACAAGTAATGGTGTGGCAGCAACGGCGCCGAGTGCTACACGCGCTGACGTCACAATGCCGCGTGAAATAGTCAGGTTGATTCCGGCACTTACAACGGCGATATCCATTTCTGTTCTGGGAATAAAGCGCAGGTAAGCATCTCCTGAGCGAGGTGCACGTTTAGGTAAGGTGATGGCTTCTATTACTTCGTCCCTGGCAAGCGATGTTTGGCCGGGTCCGGTGATAATTTTCTCCACTGCCACCGTGCGACGTTTGTTTTTTCCAACGATCACGGCTTTTGCACCAGCGGCGATCAAGGCGGGTACAGCGTCTGCTGCAGGGGATGCGTTACAAAGATTGCCTACCATGGTGCAGCGGCCCTGTATTTGATCGGAGCCGATCAGATTCGTAGCCTCAACAACACCGGGCCAGAGTTTTTTGAGCTTGTTATGCTCACCAAGCTCGGCACCCGATACTGCAGCACCAATTCTTGAGCCTGTGCTGCTTGCATTGATCGACTGCATCGCCGGAATACCTTTTATATCAACGATCAGGTCCGGTTCGATCAGGTCCATTTTCATACGCACCAGAAGGTCTGTACCCCCGGCTAGGATATAGGCGTGGCCCTTCTCACTTGCGAGAAGGGCTACAGCTTCTTTGCTTGTAGCGGGTGATTCAAATCTCATTATTTGTCCTTACTCGGGTTCAATTAACTTTTTATAGCCAGGTCCGCTTGGTATTAGTGCTATGCGTCTCTGGGAAAAATCGATGACGGATAATTTATATCACTTACCGACGCTCAATGGGAATATTTGTTCCGGCTTTTTTATTGCGCCTCCCCGGAGTTCATATAGAAACCAGGCCTTGAACCAGCCAGAAAGTGGCGGTTACGCCGGTAAAGTACATAAGCCACTGTACAACATTGTCCTGATACCTGTTCAGCGAGGTTATTTTGCTACCAAGCCAGACCAGCAGCAGAACAGCAATAATAAAGGCCAGCTGGCCTAGCTCTACACCAAGATTGAAAAAAAGCAGCGCGCTCATTTTCATGTTTTGTGGCAGGCCGAGGTTGCTCAGAATGCTGGCAAAACCGAAGCCGTGCAATAATCCGAACAGGCTGGCTACCAACATTGGGTAGCGCCAGGTTATTGATGTTTTTTCGGGGTTTAGCCGGCCCTTGAGCGTTTCTGCGGCCAGGACCACAATACTTAAGGCGATGAGTGCTTCAACCAGCGCAAATGGCAGGCTCAAAACATTTAGTGTGGTGAGTATTAATGTCAGGGTATGCGCCAGAGTAAAGCCGGTAATAGTTAGCAGAATGCGACGCAAAGAACCCGCAATTAGCAGCAGGCATAACACAAATAGCAGGTGGTCATAGCCTTGCAGAATATGTTGCACTCCCCCTTTGATGTACTGGTTTGCTATGGTAAACGCGCCTGGCGCTTCCGGTATTTGTATCAAAAGCTTATCCGGACCTGAAAACACATGTTGGCTATTCCCCTCCATGTTCTGAAATACGAGCAGGGAGGACAGCGCTGGATTAGCGTCCGGATAGTCAATTTTCACAGTCGGATGTGTGCTCGAGATATTGCAGCTATAGTGTTTTCTGCCAATCAGAGTCTGGGAAAGTTGCGGCTGAGTAGAGGTGCAGGCATAACCCTCCAGTGATATAGAGGGTTCCGTGCCCTGTGGAAACACCGGCGGGGTTTTCCACTGTAGTAGATATTGTTGCTGATTTGCATCGGAGCCTGAAAGGGCTTTTACCTGTATAAAAACGGGTCGGCCTTCGTGTGCCCAGAGGGTACCAGCAAGCATACATAATAATACCAGTACCAGAGCTGCCAATTGCTTAAGCAAATTCACGTGCTGCTGACTTTATATTTATCAACTATGTTTTGAATTGCTTCTGCTTTTGCTTTGCGTTGTCGCTCACGTTGCGCATCGGCCAGGACCTGTTCAGCAACTTCGCTGAGCTCTGGCAGCCTGCTTGCTGATTTTCTTGTGATGAGCACCAGGTGCACACCGTAGTCGGATTGAATGGGTCCCTGCCAGGATTTACCGGGCGCAAGTTTAAACACGGCGTCCTGAAAGCCCTTACCGAAATGGCTGGTTATGTAATCCGACGTGCGCTCGATGTAGTTACGGTTATACAGATACCGGTCTCCGTAAGCACCAGCCTGATCAGCCGTAACAGTATTCCGATTCAATTGTGTTAGCAGCGACCGGCTTGTTTTTTGTGTGTCGGGATTTTTTTTGAAGGATACAAAAACATGGGTAAAACTTATGCTTTCATCGACTTTGTATTGATCTCGATTTGCCAGAAAATAGTTATTCAGATCTTCTTCGTTGATCACGGGAATGTCGTCGTAAAAACCCTGTGCCAGATACTCCATTTTTTGAATGAGCCGGCGTCGGATAATTTCATCATTGTCGTTCAGTCCAAGAGACAGGGCCTCTCGAAACAGAGCTTCATCCCGAATGTAACTTTGTGTGAGCGCCTGTTTCTCATCCACAGGCATCGTGCGAAATAATTGTTCGGACTGGCTTTTGTTAAAGCTTTTGCGTTGAAACTGCAGGTAAGCCTTTAGTTTATCCTCGTTGACCACTATTTCTGAGCGTGACAGCCCGCTTACCCGAGACGGTGTAAATATCTCGATGCAGAAATACACCAGCACTCCCAACACAAGAAACTGTATCAGGGGCTCTGCTATTAGCTTGTTCATATTTAAAAAGAGTGTGCGTTAAGGCGTATACCAGATAGGAGAGGTGTAAGCACGCTCCTGAATGGTCGCTGGTGCTTCTTCGGGAGTACCGGTTTGCAATGCTACACCATCAAATTGGGAATGCCTGGGCGTTGGTATCTGCAATACCCGCACGTAGTAGAATGCCCGATGATTGGCGTCAAACTCCGGGTCTGTCCACAGGGTCGAGAATTCCGCAGCACCTATGGTGTTTTGATAGGATGGGATAGATTCATCTACCGTGTTTCCGACCGCTGCCAGAGCTCCAGCAGCATCCAGCTGTCTGTCGCCAGACCATGCAACATTGAAAACCTTTTCCTTTTGTTGTCCATCAGTGGTGACCCAGCCTTTAACTACCTGTAATCGATCAAGGTTGGCCTCTTTTGGGTCTTTTACCGCTCGTACTAACAATTGAACAGGGTTGTTGGATTCGTCTCGTGCAAGATCTCCACCCATCGGAACCCCTTTTGTATAGCCAATTTCAGCGAAATTCCCGGCTTGCGCATCTGCTATGTCAAAGTCTCTGCCGGCAAATACCCTGATCGAAATACGTGGGCCTGTTGTAGCGTAGGTTTCCTTGCGCTTGAAGGCTGCGTAAATGGCTTCGCGAGTATTTTCATCAGCCCATACCGCCGCCAGACCCTGGGCCGCCATATACCAGCCGTTCGAATTCTTCCCTTTAGAGATAAAACCGCCTCTTTTGGTTTCCGGCGTTGAGTCTTTCGCCATCTTGCCCCAAAAATTATTTTCCTCTGCTGAGGAGAGGCCAGTGTGTGCATCAGTGGAACCTATGAGGCCAAACTTGTAGGGATTGACGCCAACCTCTTGTTCGATAGAAAGGCCCCGGATAAGGGCTGAACGTACATAATCTGCTGCGTCAACTTTATATGGTGTCCAGGTTTGCTGGATATAGAAAGGGTATTCTTCAAAGTCTGCAAACGCATCATCGGGAGACAGTTCAGGATGCGTTTCAGAGTCTCCCTTAATCTGTGTGATCTCAACCAGGGGCTCCCACCGGATACGCTGGCGTGCGTATTCCGCGGTGATTGGCTGCCCTTTTAAGGTGGTTTGCGCAAACATATAACCTTTGGATATATTGGAGTTGTGCGGAATTGCGATAAATCGCGTACCAGTAGTTTTCTGCGTTTCTTCAAGCCAGGCCCACAAATCCTCAGGATACTGGCTTTGGTCAGAACCAAAGGGTAAAAATTGTTTGGCCTTGTCGCCCCCATCCGGTGTTAACACCACCCTGTGCAGGTTTGCACCCGTAGGAATAGAGCTCCACTCCCAGCCGATAAGGCTGGTAAACTTGCCAGGCTGGTTGTGTCTTTCCGCGGCATCTACGATTTCGCTCCATGCCGTTGTTTCCGTTTGGAGCGTATCTCCAAAGAGGCCGATTCCCAGTTTGTTGGCGGGGTCCGCTACAGGATCGCCACCCGGGTTCTCAGGTGGTACGGGCAGTATATTTCTGAATATTTCCCTGCCTGTTTCGTTTTCTATTGCGTCAAGCAATTTATAGGATCCGTACCAGCGTTTCAGATTGTTAAAGAAACCTTCATCAGACAACTCCGCGGTGTCGTTATTGATTGCCCTAATCACACCCATTAATTCTGCGTGATCAGAAACCACGAGAAAATCCAGTGGTGTGCCAATTTGCACACGGGTTCTGTTGTAGGGATGGATTACGGGTAGGCCTTTTGCCCAGCGATAAGCAGTATCCGGATCTGCTGACTGATTCTGATTTAGAAACGCATCAAAAGAGTAGGATGTGTGTAAGTGAGTGTCGCCCCACAGTAGCTGTGTTGGTTCTTCCTCCGCGTAACAAAATATGGCAGAGATGCTTACTAATAAGATCCCCGGTAATGGCCTCAATAAACTCATGCGTGATGCTCCACTCCCGGATTTACCTATTTGTTGTGTCAAGCGCTGCGACAGTTTTAGTCGCAGCATTTACATCATAGTTGGTATCCACGCAAATAATTTCCAGCACAGCCCCTTCCAGCGCCGGTGGTGGTATCGGGTTGTTGGATGTGCAAATCATGCCATCCTTGGTGAATGTCATATCGCGAGTATAAGTACCTGAAAGCGGAACCGGGTACACAACGAATCGTTCTTCTGACGGGATGAAGCGATAAAGGCGGTCAGTCATGTTCTCGTTAATCCAGATGTCCTGGGTTTGTGGGTGCACGCCAAGCGCGTAGGGTGCTGGACGATATCCTTCGGCAAATTCCGGCATTGTGTACACCTTGCTGATAAATTCGTCAACTTGAATACGCGCAATGTTGCCCTCGGAATATCCCGTTACCCATAACAAACCCTGCTTGTCGAACCGCATTCGACGGGGGCCACGCACAGGAGAATCGTATTCGGTAATTTCCAGGGTATCCGGGTCTACGCGACCGATTTTGTCCCCGAACAAGCGCCCGTACCACATGGAATTATCGATTGGATTGATATCTATTCCGTAGGGTTGAGTGCCGCCGGATATGCCACCCGACTCTGCGTGCGGTAGATCCAGTATTGTAAACTTTCCACTGTTTGGATCCAGACGGCCCACGTTTTCTGAACCTGCAAAAGTAAACCATGCAATGCCCCTGGCATCCACGCGAATGGTGTGTGGGTAGACAGCCCCTGTATCGCGTGGAATTTTATGGGATGCTTCCCACTGGTTTGTGCCCGGATTAAACACACCAATACTGGTGCTACTGGTATTGGTCACGTAATACTTGCCATCCAGACCCAGATCGAGGGAGTGTGGTCCGTGCCTGTCTTTTGGATTGAACAGGCCAACCTTATTACCCTTGTTAGGGTTGCCGTCATGATATTTTGCCGCATCACCACCGGCCTGCAGCACATATTCGGACTGGCCGGTCACAGGGTCAGTTACCACCATGTGATCCAGACCCTGATCCACTGTATAAATCAGGCCGTTGTCGGGGTGTACTATTGCGTCATGGGGTACATACGCTTTCGATAAGGTATATTCATAAATCTTGGTGTGTGCAAGTGAATCATCCAAGGGAAAAATGGGTCGCACTGAAACAGGTTTTCCCTGAAAGCCTTTCGCAAGAATAACTGAGCGCTTGTCTCTCAAGCGAGCGTCAAAGTTGCCAACCATACGATGCATACGTTCAATGGTGACTGCCCAGGATTCTGGCGTACGCGAAATACGCGTAAACGGATTTCCAAGCTGGTGGCAGGACAGACAGTCTCTTTGGAACTGGTAGCGATTAAAGTCTGCGTCTTCGCCGTGCTCAAAAGGTAAACCGCCAAAATGATAGGCCGCTGGCAAACTATTGGATATTTCTGCGGGGTCTGTCATGGCTTCCATTACCAGATTTTTTTCGCCAGCAGAATCGGTGCCTAGAGATATAGTCGATTTTGCGTCGCGAAAATAAGGGCTACGGGTGCGCAATACCAGATCTCCAAGTAAAGCAGTATGTAGTATGTATCTACCTTTGTGGTTGGTGTATACCGATTCGGAAATTCCCGTTTCTGCGTCGCTCACCCTTACCAGTACACCTTCCATCACTTCACCTTTTGCATTGGTGACGGTACCGCTGAGCGTATTTGCGCCTGCGATCAGGGTGCCTAGCAAGGCTAATAATATCGTGACACTTTGCGTAAGTAATTTCATGGTAAGCCCCTTATTCCAACTAAAAAATCCAACAAAAATCTGCTGTTTCGACTATTTCAATTAACCGCGCAAAATACAAGGGAAACAGCGCTTATGGTTTAAGTATGTATCCAACGGACGGTGAAGCCTGGCCATCAAGCAGGTTTTTATAACACCGGGTGATGGCCTCATTGCCGCTCACAAATTCTACCTTCAACCAGGCGTCTGCGGTGGCTGAAAACCCTTTCATTGCCGTTGCAAGCCGTGATGTAAACACATCCTGGCCCCATTCCTTAGCGCGTTGTTGCCCGTGGGTGGGGGCAAAAAACAGTTCGGGTTTCACGCCCTTTAACTCGGTGGCTCCCGGTCGGGATTCCCAGTGTGTTGCTCCCACCAGACAACTGTATTTGAGTTGCTCGTCAAAATGCGCATGCAACTCTCCCAGAACGATCCCATTACCGGCCATATCAACCGTAGCGGTGGGTCCCCGGGCTATGTCGCCTATTTCGTCATAGGAATACACCGCATCGTAGAAGCCGAGGTTTTCGACGAATGCCCTGTTTTTTGGTGAAGTCAGTCCCAGCACCTTTACCGAGCCCTGCGCATGCAACAGGTAGGCAAGGCTGACAGAGGTTTTGCTGGAGGCACTGGTGAGTAACACCGCTTCTGCTCCAAAATACTGGTTTGAGTCAAAAAAATCCGAAATCAAAAATGCGGTGGCGAATAGCGGCTGAAACAACATGTACCTGGCTTCTTGCTGCTGGATATCCTCCCCTGTCGGACGCCAGAGATGGTAAGCATTATAGATGGGGGATAAAGCTGCCCTGTGGGAGGCAATATCGCTAAACCCTCCAGTGGTGACTCGACCTGCCTGTACCTTTAAATGCGTTGCCATCGGAAAATAACCGTAGTATCTGCTGCCTTTCGATACCTCGTCCACCTGACTCTCAATAACCTCTGCAAAACCCCAGACAGGAATTTTACCCCAGCCCTCCTCAGCCGGGAAAAACTGCCAGTAGGACATTCGTTCTCCTGCAACTGCATAAGTGATGTTATTTGCAGTGAGCGCGAATGCGTCTATTTTGAATAGGACCTCTCCGGGTAAACATTTCCCGATGCTGTTTTCCTGCCAACTGGTGTTTGCAAAATTGTCCTTGCGCACCAAAAAATCCTGCCCATTATCCATTTACGCTTCCTCTGCTTTACTGTTTTTGTGTATTGTCTGTCTTTTATAGAAGCTACACTGACTACATCAAAAGAACAAATATATGGCTAGTGAAGGCTATCATGAGGCACATTACTTATACTTTTTCATCTGGCAGATATTCAATTTTGGTGATCTGTCTTTCACTGTCGTTTCCTGTTTTTGCGGAAGATTCAGCGATTGGCCTTCTGTTTGAAAAGTATGGTGTTACAGGGACGATGGTTATTGCTTCACAAAATGGAAACCAGACCTTCACACATAATGAAGCCCGCTCCAATGTCAGATTTGCTGCCGCATCTACCTTCAAAATACTGAATAGCCTGATTGCCCTTGAAGAAGGAATAGTTAGCGACCCTAACGATATTATTAAGTGGAATGGAAAACATTACGACATCCCGGAATGGAACCGGGATCAGACGCTTGAAAGCGCGTTTAAGGTGTCCTGCGTTTGGTGCTACCAACAGTTTGCTCAAGGTATTGGTGCAGATAAGTATCGCGAGTACATAAAGAAATTAAACTACGGGCAACTGAGGGAGCCGTTTATGCTTACCGAGTTCTGGCTGGATGGTGCCCTGCAGATTAGCGCTGTTGAGCAGGTTGAATTTCTCCGAAAAGTATACATGCGGGTATTGCCTTTTAGTTCACGCACATATGACACCCTGAAAAAAATTATGCGTGTTGACCCTGTGGCACAAAATCCCGGTTATCGCTTGTGGGCGAAATCCGGGTGGGCGACACGCATTACCCCCCAGGTAGGGTGGTATGTGGGGTACATCGTTACACCAGGGGAAACACCTGATGATGTATGGTATTTTGCGACCAACCTTGAAATCCGAAATAGAGGTGATCTGGCCTTGCGCCAACATATAACGCTTCAGGCATTGAAATTGACAGGAGTTATTAACTAATGAGCATTGAAAAGAAAACATTCCGTAGCGGGCCTTACGCAGACTTTATTGCGCAGGGTGTGCAGGTAGGCAACATTTTGTATCTGGCTGGCCAGGTGGGAATAGACAGTGAAGGAAACATACCAGCCGATATCGGTGGGCAAGCAAGAATTGCCTACGCAAATCTGAAAGAGGTGCTGGCCGAGTTTGGTGCTGATATGAGCAATGTGGTTGAGGAAACTTTTTTGTGACCGACATGGATGCCTTAATGGGCAATGTTGGTGAAATCTATGCCTCCAGGGAAGTGGCATATGGCGAAAAACCGGAAGTTGCCCAAACGGTAGTCCAGGTGGTGGCGCTGGTACAGGCAGATCTCAAAATTGAGATAAAGTGCATTGCGCATTTATAATAGCAGGGATGAATAAGTGCGAAGACGCCAATCATGAAACAAGCAATCGTTCATATCGCTCTGGTAGTTCGCGACTACGATGAAGCGATAAAATTCTATACCCAAAAACTTGGTTTTGATTTGTTAGAAGATACCTATCAGCCAGAACAGGATAAACGCTGGGTGGTTGTTTCACCCCCGGGGTCTAGGGGTGTGACCTTGTTGCTGGCCAAAGCATCGGATTCAGAACAGCAAGGTTTTATCGGTAACCAATCCGGCGGGCGCGTCTTCCTGTTCTTGAATACAGATGACTTCTGGCGGGACTATAAATCAATGTTAGCCAAAGGTATAAACTTTGTGCGTGCGCCGAAAGAACAGGAGTATGGGGTAGTTGCGGTGTTTGAAGATTTATACGGAAACTTGTGGGATTTGTTGCAGCTGAATGAAACGCATCCTATGGCCCGGAGGGGGATAGAAAGAGAAGCATAATAGCAGTGGGATAAAAAAAGCCCCTGGTGAGTAAACATTACTCACCAGGGGCTATCCATTAACTAAACCTGTGAAAAGGCCTAGAAGTGCATACGCACTGTGCCACCCACCATTCTCTGTGGACCAAAGAAGGTGCTGAAACTGCCACTCTGGAAAACAGAGTTGAAGATCAGAGTGTTTACCTGGTTATCAAACAGGTTTCGAGCCCAGAACTGCACGTCCCATCGATCGCTCGCTGAGCGAACGCCAACCTGCAGATTCACCAGAACTTCACCATCGATGTCCTTGATCGGGTTAAGGTCAGAGCCGGTATTGTTTGGTCCACGATAGGCAACGTTTACGTTTCCGTACACGAAGGTATCGCCAAAGGGCTGTTCTACGAAGAGTGAAGTACTTCCTTGCCACTTGGGTGCCTGGGTTATGCGCTTGCCTTCGATATCTTCAAGTGCTGACCAGTCTTCCAGGGTATCGTAATCCTGTGCCAGGAAAAGAGCAGCTTCGGAGGTGTCTGCGTTCAGGTTTTTGCCATATTTGGCGTTTGCGTAGGTCACGCCCAGCGTCCAGTAAACACCATCTGTGAGGTTGTACATGGATTCGAATTCAAAGCCCTTTGATACCATCTTGTTGGTATTGCTAATCAGGAATCCGGTTCCCGTGAAGGTATTTAACTGAAAATCGTCAAAATCACTATAAAACAGTGCAACGTTCGTCGTTAGTTTACCATCGAGAAATTTGCCTTTCATGCCAATTTCGTAAGCATCAACAAATTCCGGGTCGAAAGCGTGGTCATCGTCAAAAAATGCGCAGTCCAGTTGAGCAATTCCCGGGTTTGCGGTACCGGTGGCCTGGCCACAGGGAAATTGTGTCAGACCATTTCTGCCTGTTCCACCTGTTGCATCAAGCACTGCCTGGGGAATGTCTCCCGCCAGGCCGGATTCTGCAAGAAAGCGAGCATCGCCGCCGGTTGCCAGCCACATTGCGAAAATATCCATTTCGATGGCTGACTGGTCCAGGTTGAAGCCACCAGCCTTATAGCCACGGGAAGCGCTGGCGTAAATGTTCATATCTTCATTCACCGCGTAGGATACCTGGATAGTTCCAGACCACTCTTTCTCGGTGTTCTTGTCTGTCCAACTCACGTTATTACAAAGCGCACCAATAAATACCAGGCCGTTGCAATGATCTTCGTCGAAATCATTATTTAACATTCGCGCCAGCAGGTCACGCTCGGAAATTCCAGCAATCGGGTCTACGCCATTAATGCGAGTAGAGGCTTTCTTCTCTTCGTTTGAATAACGCGCACCGAAGCTAATGTCCCATTGATCAGTTACGTGCCAGGTATTATGGGTAAACAGTGACCAGCCCTCAGTGTCCTGGGCATAATCTGCGAAATAGCCATCACCTTCCTGGAAGTTGGGTCTCACCGCACCATCGCTGAGGTAGGTGCCTGATGCAATGTCGAAGGTTCCGATACCACCAGAACCGCGTGTGGTATTAAACGGGGCAACGGATGTGTTCCCCAGGGCATCACCAAATGCTGCCCCTACGATAAGCTGGCTCAGGTAACGCCCGCCCTGAGTGGCCAGACGAATCTCTTCATCAGTAACAATGTCCTCGGTGTAGTAATACAGACCGAAAAGATAATCTGCATTGTCGCCGCTAAAAGTTAACTGGAATTCCTGGGAAAAGTTTTCAAATTTTTCGTTGGTAAATTGTGGCCGCAGAATGTCAGCACCGGAAAAATCGATATCCTGCCCGCGCGCAACTTTAAATTCCCGATAAGCGGTAATCGACTTTAAGCTCATCCGATCATTCAGTTCCATGCTAAAGTCGTTCTGAATGCCCCAATCCTCGGTATTTTCAAAGGGGTCAAAGTTTACCCCCACTTCATTATCGGACTTGGGTTGGCCACCAAACTGCTGGGGTCGACCCAGTTCAGCAAGTAAACTGTTAACGATTGTGCCGGGGGGAACGCCCAGGTTCAATACGCCGCGCGTGGTGCTACTGTCTGCTTGGCGAGTAAAGTTCATGAACTGATAATTAGCCGGGCAGCAGTCTTCATCTTTTTCTGCATAGTCCAGAATCACCCGGTTATCCCAGGAATCACCTTCCCACAGCAATTGGCCTTTAACGCTCCAGCGGTCCCGGCTATCGTAGGCATCGCTGTTAATGTCGTTTTCCTGATATCCGTCGCGCTCGTGATAGTTCACTGCAAATCGGTAGGCAAGTTTGTCATCGACTAACGGACCCGTAGTAGAGGCCTGTACTCGCAGAGCATCATATTCACCCATGGAAAGGGCAACCATGGAATTCCGCTCGAACTCGGGTTTCTTGGTAATAATTTGAAGGGCGCCTGCGGATGTGTTTTTTCCGAACAGTGAGCCCTGCGGGCCACGAAGTATTTCTATGCGTTCTATATCAACCAGGTCAGAAAATGCCTGGCCCGCACGACTTCGATAAATACCGTCGATGAATGTACCTACAGCAGCTTCCAGACCGGGGTTGTTACCTGTGGTTCCCACGCCGCGGATACGTACTGTGCCGCCATTGGATGTACTGTTTGAGCTATAGACAGAAATTGAAGGAGAAACTTCCTGCAATCCGTACAAATCCTGTACGCCACGTGCGTCAAGATCTTCACCTGTAAAGGCAGATACGGCGATCGGAATGTCCTGAACGGACGTTTCCCGTTTGGTTGCCGTTACGATTATTTCTTCTGTAAAGTTCCTGCCACCTTCCTCTGCCATTGTTGTCTGTGTTGGTAAAATCAACATAGACAATGCGATTGTAAAACAGCTGCTAAGCCTCTTACCGGTTTTTAACATAACTAATCCCCTAGTTTGCCAAAATGCACCCTTAATGCGTGCGTTATCTTCAGTGTTAATGCAGGTGAATTATTTATTCAACTGCTTGTGCTCCACTTTGTATTTAAAACCCTCTGCGTAACGAGGGCAAGTATGAAATCTGCTGGTTTATGCGCTTCCCATGGACTTTTTTAGCGCAATGGATGTTTCCTCAATTAATTTTGCGCAAATTTTGTCCCTGGCGATGGCACGCCAGTAGGCTTGTACTTTAGGGTGGTTAGTCAGCAGGTCGGCGCCCCTGAATACGGGTAACCATTGCTCAACCAGTAACAATATGGGCACCAGGGTGCCGTCAGCATGGCTAAGCGCCTTGCCCACAGCATATCCCTCACCACCAATGTAAACCTCCAGATAATCCAGGCTGGTATCAATTTCTTTCAGGGCACGGGTAATTTTATTCTGGTTCCATGCGCTGGTGGGTTTACCGGCGAGTATAAACAGGGGCAACATGGCCATAACTATATAGATATCGCTGATTCGGGATATCAGGCGAACCTGAGATCTCTGCCATGGGTCTGAAGGCATAAGGGGCGGTTCGGGGAAGGTCTCTTCAAGGTATTCGCAAATTACCTCGCTTTCGATTAACACCCGCCCGTCGTCCAGCTGCAGCGCGGGAACCCGACCAAGCGGATTTACTGCCATGTATGTTCCCTTGGCTGTTGCATCGTGAATTCCGGATGGTTCAACAATTTCTACTTCTATACCCTTGGCGTACAACATCATTCTGACCCGCGTTGGAAAGGGCGACAGGTAAGTTTGAAACAGCTTCATTGGTCGTAATCCAGAGTAGTGAGCATGCCTGGCTCAAGCCCGTTTACGCCATGATGTACTAACTTCTGATAATCTTCATCTTCTGTCACAACGAATATACCCTGTGCATAAAACGGTAGGAGCCAGTCTATGTATATTGTCACAAATCGTCGAATAGACATGACGAAAAAGCACTTGAAGAAAGGCCTGGAAGTTTTTGGCTCCACTCCCAATGAGCTGGGACCCAACGAGTTAAGAATTGTGAGGCTGAATAAAAGATCAACCGGCAAGTATCGGGTGGAGTTGTTGGATGACCTGCTGGATGACGCAAAGGTCAAAAAACTGTCGGATACACATAAACTGGATCTGGATCTCGAATCAAAATGGTACGCAAGTTTTCAAGTGGCCTGTACGCTTTTTTCACTTGCCAGACGCGAAAAAAAGCATGTGCTCTTTTATGTGCATGGTTACAACAATGATGTGACGGATATTATTGAAACAGCCGAGGAACTTGAGCTTCTTTACAACGTGCTTGTGGTACCGTTTAGCTGGCCTGCAAACGGAGGTGGCGCCTTGTCAGGGACCGCTGCCTATCTGGACGACAAACAGGATGCCAGAACATCGGCAAACGCATTAAACAGCTTTATCCGAAAAATTTCCTATTACCACGATATGCTGACAAGCAGGCGACGCGCTGAGTATTTGAAAAAGGCGAGTAACAAACATAAGGACAATCCGGCGCTGGCGCGGGAATACTTCATTAAACTGCAGGAAAAAGACTGTAAAACCAGTCTAAACCTGTTTTGCCATAGCATGGGGAATTACCTGCTGAAGTATGCATTACAACCCGGTAATAGTGCCGTGGCCAAGCTGGTATTTGACAATGTAGCGCTGGTAGCTGCAGATGCTAATAATCGTGATCACGTAAACTGGTTGGGTCGTGTGCAGGCCAGGAACCGGGTGTACGTGGTGATTAACGAAAAAGATTCGGCACTCAAGTGGTCGCGAAGAAAGCCTGGTAAAGAACAACGCCCCCGGCTTGGCCATTATCTAAAAGGCTTGTTGGCAGATAACACCTCATATCTGAATGTCACCGGCGCTCGGGGAGTGGGGGATGAGCACAGCTATTTCAAGGGCAAACCCGTTGAGACAAATACCCGGTTAGCCAGACTGTTCAGGAATATTTTTGAAGGCAGTATTGCTGAAACGCCTTTGGAGTATCGTGCAGATATCAATGCCTATCAGTTAAAGTAGCGATCAAATAGTTGCAAGAACTGTTTGCGCCGGTCCAGCAAGCCAGAGTTGATTTGTTGGTCCGCCATAAAGGTAGCGTAATTTTCTCCGTCAGGATTTACCTCCCAGTTATTGTGTGGATAAAAAATCCATACCGGGCGCTCGTCCACCTTGAACTGTATATCGTCGTTCGACAGGGTACTTAACCAGGAAGTAAGATCTTTAACGATAGTGCGACCCTGCTCGCCACGGCTTAGGCCTGCCAGTGTAGAAAAAATACGCCTATCGGGATAATAGGTGTAACCGATATTCTCCGGGCCATTGAATGCCCCCACGATGAGACCGTACAGGCGAATAGCATTACCTTCATTCAGGAAACTTTCTTCGCCTGCATCTGTTATTTCCAGTGACACAACACCTCGCCAGTGTGGAACCGCCCGCCCTTCACAGATTACCAGGGTACTGTCTTGCGCGTAGACAAAACCGATGTGAGATGCAAGTTTGAGCAAGGCTTTGTAACCTTCCCTTGAGTGCACGGTTGTGCGTATTACAGCGGTAGTAGTAGATGTGCCAGCATAACCACCGAGCACTAAATCCTGCCCGATTATGAGCAGGCCACCCTCGCTGCCCATTGATACGTTTTGTGAAATATTTTCGGTGAGCTGGAGAAAATGACGACTGTAATCAGCAGTTTCACTCACATCGAGCGCGCGAATCCGTTCCAGTCGTTCAGCACCTAATGCACCGATAGCTTTGTTGTGCGGGTGGGCGGAATACATTAACTCACAGGTGGACATAACATCGCCCGTTTCCTGAGAATTTGCGTTCGCCAGAATCCAGGCCGGAAAGGTGATTAACAGGAAAAATATTTTCATCTAAAGCGCAATGTCCTCATTAACAGGTTTGGCAAACCGCATTCTAGCAGTACCCGTAACACACTTGCGCATCCTGTTGCCTATTCCGGGCCACTTGGATAGTCTCGACCTGCATTGTGAAACGAATTTGTGCTTTAGATACAGGACAAGAGGGTGGAAACATGGCTGACACGTATATGGGAAAGTGTTTTTGTGGAACGGTAGAAATTCGGGTAAGTGGCTCTCCCGAAGGAATGGGTTACTGTCATTGTGCTTCATGCAGGTCCTGGTCTGCGGGCCCGGTCAATGCTTTTACTTTGTGGGCGCCTGATGCGGTACAGGTTGTTAGCGGTGAGGAGAAACTCAAGAGTTATGAAAAAACCGAAAACAGCCAGCGAAAATTTTGTTCCGATTGCGGCGGCCATGTGCTTACGGTACACCCTGGTATGGGTTTGGTAGACGTGTATGCAGCCACTATACCGTCACTAAAGTTCGAGCCCGGGGTTCACGTAAATTATGCTGAGACGGTCTTACGTATAAAGGACGGATTGCCGAAGTTGCGAGACTTTCCGGCAGAGCTGGGTGGTAGCGGGGAAAGCGTTCCGGAATAGTTTCTGCTCGCTTGGCCCCAAGCTGATCGCTGTAATTTCCATTACAGCGATCAACCGTTTTCCAGGGTTATTCTCCTCCAACGACGCGTTGACCAATCCACAGGCTGGCATCACAGGACATTAAAGCTTGAAAGTGTCGCATGAGGCTCTCTGCTGCTTTTGATTCGCCAAATGCAGCTCTTCCTGCTGCCCATGCTGTGAGGTTGTCATTCACACCATAGAGATACATATCAGCACTATTAGCGCCCGGTGTTAAGGGGGTGCTGGCATATAACAGGAAGTTTTTGTACTCATCCATACCTCCCAGGACGCCTTTAATGTGCCCCCAGAGATCCTTCAGATCTGCAGGGGAAACACCATCATTCAACATGCAGGCGTTGGCTGATATAAGTGCCGTATCTCCTGATACCGCAAATGCGCCGCCATCAAATACCTGCTGCCGGGATGCCAGGCTCGCTTCACAATCTACAACGGTTTCAAAGCGTGCATTAACTGCAGCCATTTCGGGTGAAGCACCCTCGGCTTGTGCCTGCTTGGCGAATGCCATCATATCAGTGTGGTTGGTGAACCAGATTGCATCCGCGGGAACGGCACCTTTGTAAAGGTTCCAAACAAAGGCATCGGGTGTAGCTAAGCCTGCCTTTTTGGCTTGTTTAAGATAGTAATCCCTGGCTGACAGGATGTCGGCCATACCCTTACCATCGTGATAGTTGCAGACATAAACTTCCCGTATATCTGCTTGTGCGGGCGCGCTAAACATCAGCACAAACCCCAATGAAGCAACTAATATAGCTTTTATTACGTTCACACTTATTCTCCCTTGATATCTTTATTTATCTGAGGAGACTGGAGAGTAGGTACTTCTGGAAATTGCCCATGTTATTGCCATGCCCTCCGACCACCAAGTCTCCCTTAGTCTTATTGTTGATCAAACATGTAACAATTACTAGCGGTATTTGGCGTCGTGATTTTGGCGCCATAGCTGAGTTTTAACCCTCTCCAGCAAGGTGTTATACACGTTGGAAGGGTACAAGTCATATTCCGGGCGGGGAAGGGCCAATTTCAGTCAAACCTTGATAAAAAGGCAATAAATGCCGCTATTGGGCGGCCTGAATCACTAAAAAGAGGAACGATGACACAAATGGGCTGTCACTGTATTGTTGGTACTTCCATAAAGAACTATCATTCATCAAATGCCTATGCTCAATAAAATTATGCTCTATTTGCTGGTTTTGACCGTCCCAACGTCGGTATGGCCAGACCTTATGGGCGATTGTGCTTCGCAAGAAAACATGCAGATAGAAATGAAAATGGGTGATGGGCATGTACATCCGTCTTCCGGCGTTTCTGAATTTACTGCAGTAGTGCATCACGAGCTGAACAGTAATAGCGAAGGCGAGAAAACCGGAATATCCAATTCAGAATGTTGTGACGACTGCATCACCCTTTGCGCGACCTTTGCAGGTAATCTTGCGACCAGGATTTCTACCCACTCTAACGCGTATTATGACAGTCATCGTCGATTAAATATTTCCCCAACGGAATTTCATACCTCCCCTCCTCCCCACTCTCTGTTTCGACCTCCAATCTCTCTGGTTTAAGCCAGGGCTACCTGATGTCCCAAGCCGGTGCTTCCGGAAAGGGAAACACGGGTTTAACTAAACTAACCGGCAAATATGCTGGTTGAGTATGTGGGTTGGAGAACGTATGAAAGAATTTATCCTTGTTCTAACAGTTTTTATATTATGCGTGACTGCGGGTGCTGAAACAGCGGCTGGGGGCGATGATAAAGCTGTAAGCGAGTTTGCCTTGCAGGAGGTGCTGGCGATGGCGCTTTCGGGCAATCCAGGGCTTGCCCAGATGCGAGCGCGTTTTGAAGCCAAGTCTGCTATTCCCTCCCAGGTTGGAACTCTGCCTGACCCGACGCTAAGTCTTAATGCGCTAAATTATCCAACGGATACCTTTAGATCCGGGCAGGAAGCAATGACGCAGATTCAGTTGGGGATAAGTCAAAAATTTCCCTTTCCGGGAAAACTGGCTCTGCGTGAACAGGCATCTTCATATGAAGCAAATGCTGCCCGCAACGATGTGAATGAAGCCCGTCTGAATCTGATGCGTGATGTGCGATCCAGCTGGTGGACGTTGCACTACCTGGATCAGGCGCTCGCAATAGTTGCAAAAAATCAGGATTTGTTAAGGCAGTTTGTTGAAATTGCGAAGGTCAAGTATGAAGTGGGCGATGGCATGCAGCAGGATGTGCTGTTAGCCCAGTTGGAACTCTCGAAGCTGCTTGAAAACAGGATTCAACTAAACGGTTTTCGTCGAGGTGAGGTTGCACGGCTGAATTCACTACTCAACCGGCCTGCAAACATGCCCATTGCTGTAGTTGCTATACGCAATAAAACCTTGCCTGAGTTAGACGACGAGGAACTTTTGTACGAGCGGGCTATGGAGTCCCGGCCGGAACTGGCCCGATCCCGTAACCGGATTAAGGCTGCGGAATCAAGATTGGGTCTGGCTAAAAAGGACTATTATCCAGATTTTACCCTGGGAGCACATTATGGTTTTCGTCAGGGCGAAAATCCGCAGCCACGCAGTGGTGATCGAGCTGATTTTCTCTCCCTTAGATTAAGCGTAAATCTGCCGCTATACCCCAGGCGAAAACGTGCAAGTGCGGTAAGCCAACGCTCCAGCGAGGTACAACAAGAGCAGTATTCGCTCCAGGACAGGCGGGGGGCGGTACAGAGCGAAATTTCCCAGGCGGTGGCGGCATACACTCAGGCGAAGGAAGAATTTTCCTTGTTTGATACCGGCATTATTCCTCAGTCGCAACAAACGGTGCAGTCGATGCTAGCTGCTTATCAGGTGAATGAAGTGGATTTTCTGAATCTGGTGCGTAGCCAGATAACCCTTTTCAATTTTGAAACGCAGTATTGGCGCGCTTTCAGTGCGGCCAATCAGGCACTTGCGAAACTAAGTGCGGCTGTTGGTGAGGAGAATATTTATGAATAGTAAACTTAATGTGTACCTGGTCGCTTTGCTTGTTGTAGTAGGTGCAGGTGGGTACTGGTTTGGTAAATCCAGTCGTTTACCGGAGTCAGGGATGAATGATTCTTCACTTGCTACTTCTCTTGCTTCTTCTGGGGAAGCGCAAAAACCTGCGTTTTACCGGCACCCCATGAATCCCGAAATTACCTCTCCGGTGCCCGCGAAAGGTTCGATGGGTATGGACTACATAGCGGTGTATGCAAACGATATCGAAAATGGTGCGCTTGCAGGTACAGTGCGCATCGATTCGGTGGTGCAACAAAATATAGGGGTACGGATTGCCAGGGCGAAACTCACGTCACTTAGTCACTCCGTTCGCGCGGTTGGCCGAATTGACTACGATGAACGACGTATCACTCAGCTGCACCCAAAAATTGATGGCTGGATAGAGAAGTTGTATGTGGATATTACCGGCGAACAGGTTGAAAAAGACACTATCTTGCTCGGCCTGTATTCACCAAAACTGGTTGCCAGCCAGCAGGAGTATGTTCTGGCATTAAGAAATTACGAAACCCTGAAAAATAGCCCGGTAGATGATATTCGCAAAGGCGCGCGCGAACTGATGCAAAGTTCACGCGCACGCCTGGAGTTTTTTGATGTTCCGGAACACCAGATACTGGAGTTGGAAAAAACCCGATCACCGCAAAAAACACTTCATATTCACTCACCCGCAGCGGGCATCGTTACCCGCATAGGAGCAAGAGAAGGCCAGCATGTGACACCCCAAACCGAGCTGTACATGATCGCAGATTTGTCCCGGGTATGGGTGTATGCAGATATCTTTGAAAATGATCTGGCCTGGGTGAAAGTGGGGGACGCGGTAGACATGACGCTGGCTTCATTGCCGGGAGAAACCTTTCAGGGACGAGTCGCCTACATCTATCCCTACGCAGAGACTAAAACGAGAACCGTGAAAATACGTATAGAGCTCGATAACCCGGAGCTTAAACTGAAACCGGAAACTTTTGCCCAGATAATAGTACGGGCATCAAAACAGGATCAGGTTATTGTTATTCCGGCAGAATCGGTGCTTCGCTCTGGTTCTGTAAACCGGGTGTTCGTGGTTCGTGGACCAGGAAAATTTGAACCTCGCGAAGTCGAACTTGGTTTGCAGGCAGACGGGCGGGTAATAGTTCTGGCTGGCATCCGTGCAGGCGAGCAAGTTGTGAGTTCAGCCCAGTTCTTGATTGATTCAGAATCTTCATTGCGGGAAGCCACAGCGAAAATGCTGGACAGCGCAGAGGCTTCACCATGATACGCGCGCTGATTGATCTCTCCATTAGGGACCGCTTTATGGTGCTTCTGGCGACAGTGCTGGTTGCCTCTGGTGGCTTGTGGGCCTATCTGAATGCACCTCTTGATGCCATTCCAGACCTGTCCGATGTACAGGTAATTGTGTTTACCGAGTATCCGGGCCAGGCGCCCCAGGTGGTGGAAGACCAGGTTACCTATCCGCTTACAACCGCAATGCTCGCCGTACCCGGATCCAAGGTGGTAAGAGCGTATTCGTTTTTCGGAATCTCCTTTGTGTATGTAATTTTTGAAGACGGTACAGATTTGTACTGGGCAAGATCCCGGGTTCTTGAATCGCTTAACTATGTGAGTGCGAGATTGCCCCAGGGGGTGAGTCCTACGCTTGGGCCCGATGCAACAGGGGTAGGGTGGATTTATGAATATGCTCTGGTAGATAAAAGTGGGCGTCATGACCTCGCCCAGTTACGTTCAATTCAGGACTGGTATATGCGTTATCCCCTGCAAACAGTGGAAGGGGTATCTGAAGTAGCTTCGGTAGGTGGATTTGTAAAACAGTACCAGGTGGAAGTAAACCCAAGCGTGCTAATGGCCTATGGCATACCCCTATCCAAAATAAAGCACGCTATCCAGCGCTCTAACAATGATGTTGGTGGGCGGATGATTGAGATGTCTGAAACCGAATATATGGTGCGCGGACTCGGGTATATTCGGTCTATCAAGGATTTGCTTTCCATTCCGGTAGGGGCGGATGCGGATGGTACCCCTATTCGCCTGCAGGATGTAGCACAGGTACAGCTTGGACCTGAGCTAAGACGGGGTGTTGTTGAGCTGGATGGTGAAGGTGAAGTCGCAGCCGGTGTAATTATTATGCGTTCTGGTGAAAATGCACTTGCAACCATCAAGGGCGTGAGAGAAAAACTAGCCGAACTGGAAAAAGGCCTGCCACCGGGTGTTGAGATAGTTACAGTCTACGACCGGGGTGACTTAATAGAGCGTGCGGTCTCAAGCCTCAGTATTTCGCTACTGCAGGAGATCGCAATTGTGAGTCTTGTGGTCATGGCTTTTCTGCTGCATGTGCGTTCCGCACTGGTTGCCATCATTACCCTGCCACTTGGTATTCTTATGGCGTTTATCGTTATGCGCTGGCAGGGCCTGAACGCGAACATAATGTCGCTTGGCGGCATTGCTATTACCATTGGTGCCATGGTCGACGGCGCTATTGTGATGGTGGAGAATGCCCACAAACATCTTGCCGTCGCAAGAGAGCAAAAAGGCGCTGCGCTGGATACGGTAGAGCATTGGCGGGTAGTGGGGACCTCATCCCGTGAAGTCGGACCGGCTTTGTTTTTCTCTCTTCTGGTAATTACCGTAGCGTTTCTGCCAATATTTTCCATGCAAGCCCAGGAAGGAAAACTGTTTAGCCCATTGGCCTTTACTGCTACCTATGCGATGGCTGCAGCTGCTATTTTGTCGATTACACTGGTACCGGTGATGATTGGGTATTTTGTGCGAGGCAAGGTGGTTGAGGAGAACGCCAACCCACTAAATCGTTTTTTACATGCAGTGCATAGCCCTGCCCTGAGCGCAGCGATGCGTTGGCGATCGATCGTTCTGATTGCTGCGCTGCTATTGGTTGGATTCACCTACTATCCCCTTTCCAGACTTGGGAGTGAATTTATGCCCCCACTGGATGAGGGGGACATACTGTACATGCCAACGACATTTCCAGGCATATCTATAACCAAAGCCAAAGAACTGTTGCAACAAACGGATCGTATTCTGGTGCAATTTCCGGAAGTAATGCATGTATTTGGCAAGGTTGGACGCGCGGAAACCGCGACGGATTCAGCCCCGCTTTCGATGCTGGAAACCACGGTTCGATTGAAACCAAAAAGTGAGTGGCCTGATCCGGGTAAATCCACCAGACAACTTATGGATGAAATGGACAAGGCGATAGTATTCCCGGGGGTGTCCAATGCCTGGACCATGCCCATAAAAACACGCATCGACATGCTTTCCACAGGTATCAAAACCCCTGTAGGCATTAAGGTGTCAGGACCCGATCTTGAGGTATTGGCGAGTCTTTCCCAGAGTATAGAACAAGCTCTAAAAAGCATGCCGGAAACCTTGTCAGCCTTCGGCGACAGGGCGGTGGGCGGCTACTACCTTGATTTTGATATTCATCGCGAAGCGGCTGCCCGATATGGCCTTACGGTGGGTGATGTGCAGGATGTGATTCAGAGTGCCATCGGTGGCATGAATGTAACGCATACAGTGGAAGGCCGTGAGCGATATCCGGTTAACCTTCGTTATCCTCGAGATTTAAGAGACAGCCCCCAAGCCTTGAAACGTGTATTGATTCCCACGCCTGGCGGTGCCCAGATTCCTCTGGAAGCGGTAGCAGACATGCAATTTCGGCGTGGCGCCCCGGTAATAAAGAGTGAGGATGCGCGCCCCAACGCCTGGATCTATGTAGATCTGAAGACTTCTGATATCGGAGGATATGTAGCGAATGCCAAGCAGGTGCTTGCCAGTCAGCTTGAAATACCCGTGGGGTATACGCTCACCTGGTCGGGTCAATTTGAGTACATGGAACGCGCAGAGGCGCGACTGCGTGTAGTTGTCCCTGCGACTCTTCTCATAATATTCCTGTTGCTCTACTTCAATTTTCATAATGTGCTGGAACCGGTAATTGTGATGCTCTCCATACCCTTTGGTCTGGTTGGTGGAATATGGATGGTTTACTTGCTGGATTACAATATGTCAGTTGCGGTGGCTGTCGGTTTTATTGCGTTGGCGGGTTTGGCTGCAGAAATCGGCGTGCTGGTATTGAGTTTTATTGATGTAGAGATTGCTGCACTGCGCAGAAAATCGACGGGATTTTTATCGGTATCGCAGATCAGGCAAGCGGCCATCAGGGCAACTGCCCAACGCGTGCGCCCTGTCGCCATGACTGCTGTTTCAACTATTGCGGGCCTGGTCCCGATTATGTTGAGTACCACTACCGGGTCTGACGTAACCCACCGAATCGCTGCCCCCATGTTGGGCGGTATGGTTACTGTGCTGGTGCTTAACCTGCTGGTTTTACCCGTGATATACAGTGTAGCGCTGGAATTTCAGGAAAACAGAAAAGCACTGGCTAAGCCATGAACGGGGGCCGTGGTGTTCTAGTCCCACTCTACCCATAGTTCTTCGGGGCCACGAAACTGTACAGCTTCAACGGGCATAAGGCTCTGATCCTGGACCAGACGCAGCCCCGGCAGTCGTGTGCTCAACTCTTCCAGGATAATTTTCAGTTCCAGCCTGGCGAGTGCTGCGCCCAGACATACATGACGACCAAAACCGAAAGCAACATGGCGCCGTGCCTCCTTGCGATGGATATCAAATACCTCACTGTCTTCAAATCGGGCTTCATCCCTGTTGGCAGAAGGCAAAAATAACATTATGCGATCTCCAGCGGTGAGCTTAACCCCGTCTATCTCAACATCCTCTTTTACCATTCTTCGCCACGCCACGACGGATGAGCGAAACCGCATACATTCCTCCACGGCATTGGGGATCAATTCCGGCTCTTTGGTAATGGCCTTCCAACTCCCCTCGTGCTGTAACAGCGTTAACACCGCGTTGGATGACATATTGGTTGTAGTTTCATGTCCGGCAAAAAGCAGGCCATACACAATGTTAACTATGTCGATGACTTCCAGTATTGCATCATCGCCATTGCGTGTTCTGATTAAGTCGCTAGGCAGATCGTCCTGCGGCTTATCCAGTCTTTGTTCAACCAGGTGTACGCAGTAATCCCAGTAATCACAAATATGATTGCCTGCCTGCAATTGCTGTTGCAGGTTGGGCTTGCCAAAAGACAATACCAGCCGGCTATCGGACCACATCTTGATGTCGTCTACGTCATTTTCAGGAATGCCCAGTAGCTTAAAAAGAACCAGCGCCGGTAGCTCGTATAACATTTCGGCTAACAGATCTGCTCGCTTGTTTGGAAGAAATGTATCGACGGCATCGTTTACCAGTTTGCGAATGTAGGGTTCGAGTTTTTTGTTTCTGGCGGGCGAGAAGCCTACCAGCGTGTTCAGCCGGATCCTTGCGTGGTCTTCTCGCTCGTTATTGCTCAGGGTGGGGCGTGGCCCAAAACCACGCGCTATAAACAAATCAAGAACTTCAGGGCTGTAGGGAATGAGCGGCTCCTGGGTGATTTCTGCAGAAAATATCTTCTTGTTTGACAATATTTCTTTGGTGTCTGCGTATTTTGTAACAGCCCAGTAACCTACATCTGGTAAAAAACTTATGGCTTTTTGTTTGCGTGCGCGCCGGAAAAGCTCTTCGAGCTGCTCATTGGAAAAGTAATAGGTGTCTGACAGTTTTGAAATAGGGCAATCGTTGAGGCTTGCGTCGAAATTACTCATGTTCGCTCCGTAAACATAGCTCCGATGTCTTGTTATAAAAGCGGCATCCCGGTAAACGCGCCATGAAAGTAGAAGAGCACCCCGTAGATTACCAGGCCAAGTATAACTGTTAGAAGGTCTTTTACCCTACTAACGGCGGCAGGTGCTTCGTAGCTGCCACGTGCGTTAACTGAAATAATATTGAAAACCGAAAACAACGCAAAACTGGCGAAGAGAATGGTAGTGGCGAGATCACCATTGGCGATCAAATGCCCCGCACTCCATAAAAATACGCCAAGCAACATTGGGTGACGCACCATGCCCTTGATGTTGTTGGGCATTTCCGCGGCAACCAGCAAAATCATTACTACGGGCATAATCGCAATTACTAAAGTACGCCCCCAGACAGGTGGCGCCCACAGTGGTGTGAATTCTGCTGTTGTCAGGCCATAGATAATCAAACCCAGGCCCGCGAATGCGGCAAGGCTAAACAGGCCTTTAAAAGGGCCTTCTCCCAAACGTCCAACCATGGCGGCGCGCATGGAGGTAGAGGGTATGAGGTGGATAGAAAAAAACAGTATTACACCCAGGATAAGAAATTCCATGATTGCGCCCTCCGCAGGATTGTCGTGATTATGCGCGAATACAGTAGCGGTTTTTCAATGGCTCTGCCATAGCCTGTGAACTTTTGATCTACCGCGTGGCCACATAAAAAGGGGTCAGGTTCAATTTATCTAATTGCCCTCACTCGATGCTGTTTCTGCAGGAAATAGTGGCAATATGCCGTCCACCAGAATATCCCGCAAATGGTGGTAATGTTCACTGGACGAAGGACCAGGCCAGCGAGAGTTCATAAGCACAACCAATGCGCGCTTTGGAGCAACCAACAATATCTGGCCCCCATGCCCGAGTGCTGCATACGCCGCTTCTCCTCCAAGATCTATCAGCCACCACAGATAACCATATCCATGTGTTTGCAGGGTATTGTGATTTATGGTTCGGTTTTTGGGTAGAATTTGTTTGGTTATAGAATCGCTTACGTAGTTGTTGGCAAGTAGTTGGGTATTGCTGTTAAGGCCTCCCAATCTGTATAGCTCGCCCAACTTGATCAGATGACGAGGCAAGAGGTAAGCGTCCGCGCCGCCAAAGGCAATTCCATTGGAATCTGTTCGCCAATAGTTGGTGCTTGCGTCCAAAGGGGTGAATAGTTCGCGTTGCGCCAGTTCTTCAATTGGTGATCCACCTACTTTAGTGAGCAATGCGGTGAGAAGCTGCATTATCCCAGTGTCATAGTGGAAAACGCCCTTTTGTTTGGTGTCCACATTTTGGCTTACAAGGGTAGTTACCCAGTTTTCACTTTGCTGAATGCTGCCATAATCAACGGCTTTTAGCCCGGAAGACATTGTTAACAACTCTCGAATAGTTATATTACCCGCCGGGATTTTTTCTGAAATATCAAGATAGTTTTTAATGGGCTCGTCAAGGCTGGAAATCCAGCCCTTCCTGAGTGCTATTCCTATGAGGGCTGATACCAAAGACTTGGTAATGGATTTAAGATTCTGGGGCGTCTCTGGCCCTGCTCCATTGAAATATCCTTCAGCAATTAACTGCCCCTTGTGCATTATTAGCAAAGCACGCATTCGCTCGGATTTGGAAGCCTGAAAATAGACATTAGCCAGGTTATCTGCTGAGGCATGGGAAAGTTTTAGGAAACCAGTATTTGCGAGAGTGTTGTGTTCCACACCATTTGCTAGAACATGCCGTGAATTTTTTTCTACGATGAGCGCTTCAGCTTCATCCCATGTTGCATCCTGAACACTCTGAGGTTTCATTCTGTAGAGCCAGGACAGGCCTTTTGGCCCAATATAGCCATCTTCCAGAGAGTAGGCTGGATCAGCCAGGGCTTGCTCCAGTGAAATGAACTCCACGTTTTTTGATCTCAGCGCAAGTAAGAGTTCGTCAAGTTTGTCATCCACTAGCGTGTTGGCATGCAACAAAAGAATTTGAGGAATTGCCCGGCCGGTTTTTCGGATGGCAATCGTGTGAGCGTGTTGCAATGTTGCTTCGATGTGGCGTATAAACTCGATACCTAACTGGTGGCGTAGTGCTGCTTTGTTGTTTTTGCCATTCTGGATGACCCGCGCATAGTTTCGGTTGAGAATCCATTCGGAGTTATCAACACTAACATGCGCCACACCAAGACCCATGTTTGCCAGGGCTTTGCTTACCTGGTTGCGCTTAGATTTTGTATTGCCTTGATGAAGATATGGAAAGCGCAGGTAGGGTGAAACGGCGCTGCCATACTTTCTGAGGTAGCTATCGCACTGCCTTACTCCTTCCAGCCATTGGTCCGGGTTAGTGGTATTTAGGTCCAGATGTGCCGACGTGTGGTTACCCAGGGTTAAACCCCATGCCACCCAGTTCTGCAATATTTGTTCCGTTACCTTATTGCCTATCACGCGATTACAGACCACAAATCCGGTTGCGGGTGCGTCGTGGACCCGAAGTGTGGCAGCGATCCTGTTCATGGCATCCGCATTGCTTCCCTCTGCTGGTACAGCCCCTACCCAGGGCAGATCATCTATGGTAATGGCTAACTGTATGCGTGTAAGGGGTTCGCTGCTATAGAGAGGAACAAAAGACAAACACGCGGTTACCAGGCTTACAACCATTTTATAGTGGCGCGTTTTCATTTCGGATCGATATCGAGTTTTGTCAAGACATCTTACGATGTGTTGGATATCGTCGCAAAATTAATTGCAACCAAATCGGGAATTGCTGCATCAAATATATATGCGCATACAAAATCGTCCAAACCTAGTTGGTAATTGAATAATTGAGGAAGCAAAAATGAAGAATTCTATTTTGGCAAAAGGCTTGTTAGTGGTAGCTGCGATGCTTGTATTAAACGCACCTGCAGTTGCCTATCCAGGATCAAATCTTGATCTACCGGTACATGTAGTGCGAGTTACCTACGATGACCTGAACCTGAATCAGGAGAGCGGCGCCCATACCCTGTATATACGACTGCAGCGTGCATCAAAACAGGCATGTGGTGTAGAAAATTACAATGTGATAGGTTCTGCGCGAGTGGTATTAGACATGCGTACTTGTTATCGCGAAGCGCTTGCGGCATCTGTTAAAAGAATCGATAACAGTCAACTGACCAGGTTGCACAACAGTTGAGTTGGTCGGTAAGCGTTCGAAAAACGGGTGGCAATAGTCTGGTTTAACAGGCGATTGTTACCCGAGTTTTGAACTTTTAAATCAAGCCACATCAAACCAGTATTTGTCCTTACCTAATTTCCTAATATGTCCCGCCGTCGGCGTCGCGAAGTGTGTGCCGATAATCAGTGTCTCATCATCAACATACTTTTCCAGTAGTTTGTTGCGCGTTAACAAGCCCTGCTTCTGATCAAAGTCTGCCGAGCTGCACCACTCCGGGTTGGTCATTTGCACGGGGTGATGAATGCAATCTCCCGTAATCAGGGCATCCTGTCCTTCAGATTGAATATGTACGCTTACATGCCCGGGCGTGTGTCCTGGTGTTGGTTCCAGCCAGACCTCGTCACACAGTTGGTGTTTGTCGTTTACCAGATCCATCAGGCCAGCATCCTTGATGGGCCGCACTGAATCACTCATTACCTGCGCCTGGCCAGGTTCATCTGTGGTGTCCCAGTACTGCCATTCGTTTTCTGCGACAAGGTAGCGGGCATTTTTAAATGTAGGCACCCATTCTCCATTCACAAGCATGGTATTCCAGCCGACATGGTCTATATGCAGGTGCGTACACATAACAGTGTCGATGGTGTCGGGTGCATAACCAGCGCGTTCGAGATCCCCAAGAAAACTGGTCTGTAAATTGGACCATGCTGGAATGGTTCGCTCTTTGTCATTGCCGATACAGGTATCGACAACAATTTTGCACAAACCTGTGTCAATAACCAGGGCATGAACACTCATGATGAGGTTGCCTTTGTCGTCCATAAAGTGTGGTTGCATCCAGTCGATAGGTAAACAGGCATCACGGGTTGCATCAGGCAGAATAAACCGTGTTCCACCATTAATTTCTATCTCCACAATACGGGTAATCTTTACCTTGCCGATCTGCCATTGATTCATCTTTTTACATCCTTATTCATTGAGTTATGCTGCAAGCGTACGTTTAGATGACGAGGGACTATTGTGAAACTGAGTTTACCCCTAAAAGCGATGATATCCAGTTTGCTTATGGTGTTGCCTGCAGCCGGTATCTTTGCGGAGGAAATAGCACCGAATATATTACGTACACCTTCCGAGCGATTTTTGAACCTCAAGGACTACCCCTTTGCGCCTCACTATATGCAGATTGACAAGTACCGCATTCACTATCTGGATGAGGGGCCTGCAGATGGTGTGCCCATATTGCTCATTCACGGTGAACCCACCTGGAGTTACCTGTTTCGAAAAATGATACCTGTGTTGACTGCTGCTGGTCATCGAGTAATCGCCCCGGATCTCGTCGGCTTCGGAAAATCAGACAAACCTGCCAGAGAGGATGATTATAGTTACCAGATGCAGGTTGATGTGATGAGTGAGTTTGTACGCAGACTGGAGCTGCAAGATGCCACCTACTTTGGACAAGACTGGGGTGGCCTGGTTGGTTTACGCGTTGTTGCTGCAGACCCGGATCGATTTACCAGAGTGGTCGTTTCCAATACGGGATTGCCTGCCGCGTCTGGTTTATCCGGCTGGTTTGGTTACAGCCTGTTCAAACTTGCCGTTTGGTGGGAGGGGGCTGTGACTTTTGAGGAGCTGCAACAAGAGGTGAGCTTTCCTCGGTGGGTTGCGTACAGCTACCACGTAGAAGATCTTCCTGTTGGGCAACTCATGGGTTTTATGGGGGGGGATCCTGACGTGATAGCTGCTTATGAAGCGCCGTTTCCGGATGCTCGATATAAAGCTGGCGCACAGATCATGCCTTATCTGGTGCCCTCCCAGCTGGTCGAAAACGAAGCTGCCTGGTCAGTTTTTGAACAATGGGACAAACCGTTTTTGGTAGCGTTTACGGATTCTGATCCTATTACCAAAGGGGGCGAACAGGTATTTATAGATCGCGTTCCTGGAGCCATCAACGTTAGCATATCCGGGGCGGGACATTTTGTTCAGGAGGATGCTGGCCCTGAGCTTGCCGCTTTGATCAATTCCTTTATCGCAGGAGATAAGCCTTACTCCATCAAACTGGAAGGAAAAACCAGATGAAATACAGGAACCTGGGTTTCACAGGATTAAAAGTCTCGGTGGTAGGAATTGGTTGCAATAACTTTGGTATGCGAATTGACGCCAACAAATCAGCAGAGGTGGTTCATGCTGCGTTGGATTTGGGGGTCAATTTTTTTGACACTGCAGATGTCTATGGTGAACAACAAAGTGAAGTGATGCTGGGAAAGGCTATAAAAGGTCGTAACCGGGAGCAGATTGTTATTGCAAGCAAATTTGGCAGCCCAATGGGGGATGGTATTTTGCAAAAGGGTGCCTCCCGCAAACATATCTTTAACGCTGTAGATGACAGTTTACGTCGGCTGGGCACAGACTATATTGACCTGTATCAACAACATTTTCCCGATGCGGACACCCCGGTTGAAGAAACACTGGAAGCGCTGGATGATCTGGTGCGCATTGGCAAGGTGCGCTATCTGGGAAGTTCCAACTACAGCGGCTGGCAGATTGCTGATGCCAGCTGGATTGCAAAACACCAGGGCCTTAATCGTTTTGTAACTGCGCAAAACCACTACAATCTTCTGGATCGACGAATTGAAGCCGAAGTATTACCTGCTTGCGCAAGGTTTGATGTTGGATTGCTGCCTTACTTTCCTTTGGCTAGCGGATTGTTAACAGGAAAATATGCGCGAGGTAAATCCGCACCCGATGATTCCAGATTGGCAAATTTTGGCGAGCGCGGCAAACGCGCACTGTCCGACAAAAACTTTGATGTAGTGGAGAAACTTGCTGCATACGCAGCCGCACATGACAGATCACTTCTGGATCTGGCTATGAGCTGGCTCGCCAGTAATCCGCTGGTTTCCAGCGTGATAGCGGGCGCGACTTCGGCGCAACAGGTAGAGCTGAATACGGCTGCAGTATGTTGGAAGCTTGAACTCACCCAGATTGAAGAAATCGACGCGCTGTCAAAACGTTAATTTGTCGGCGGGTCATCCTCGCGGACTGAATTATTCCAGAATACCGCCGTACCGTAAAACCGCCACAGTAGAATTCCGTTAGAAAAAATAAGGGCAAGCATTGCCAGCCATCCGGTGTTTTGGTCTAGCAGGATGTATAGCCCTACGCCTGCAAAGGCGGCAACGAGTGTCATCTCGGGAATAAAATCACGAATTTGTGCGGGGGGCATTTGATTGAAATAAACCTGATTGTCCGGGTCCTGTCTTGCACGACGCATGGTGGCCTGGCTTGTCCAGACCATCGCTGCATAGACAATACCAAGGTAAATCAGCCAGTACCCCAGATGGTTTGGACTAAGCGCGTCGATCATCATAAATTCGAGTAAACCTATGGCAAATGGAACTACCGAGTCTCCAATAGATGGAACCCAGCGAAACCGCATTGCGTTCCCTGCATATACCACCCAGATGAGTATGAGCGCCGCCAGTGTGCCTACAATTTGCCCCCAGGCCAGCAACGCAAACCATGACCACGCATACAGGTATTCTGCTTCATGGAGGTGTGCCCATAATAATTCCAGCGCAAGCGCTTGTACTATGCTTAACAGGGTAAGCAGTACCGATGGAAAATGTGCTTTTACCCGCTCCCGGATTACGTGCATCGGGAATCAGGCCTGTTTACGCTCTGTCCATTCATCAAGAGATTTCAGGGTACTCTGGATGAATGGGCTGTGCGTCGCCAACCACAAAAAACCATCGGCGATGGCTTTGCCTGGTTGACGCAATGGCCGCTCAACGTGCATGAGCAGTATTACTCGATCTTTTTGTGTATCGTTCCATACCTCGTGGTAGTAGGTATCGTCGAAAATAAGAAACTTTCCCTCCTGCCACTGATAGTCCTTATCGTCTATGGATATACGACATTTATCCGGGTCATCGGGAATCTGCAGGCCCAGGTGACAGGTGATCATCCCGTTAGTTGGGCCATAGTGCCGGGGCAAATGGGTCCCGGGTGTATGGATGGAAAAGAATCCTGAAATTAGGCCCGGAACCGATTTCAGCAATTGATTGGTTGCAGGACAGCGAAGGGTGTTTTCCTTAATTTCGTAACGATAACCCCATAAAAAGAATACTTTCCAGCTGTTGTCCACGGCTATGCGGCTATGGTCTGGCGAGACTTCCCTTAATGGCGGAATGTTTTCCGGATGCTCCAGCACCGCCATTGCCTCATCACGAATCGCTTCCCAGTTTGCTTCCAGTTCCTGAACCCAGTCAAATACCTGCGAGTCGAATACCGGTGGGTTGCCTACCTTGGAAAAAAGACCTACAAACCAGTGAATGGGTGGTCGAATATAGAAGCCCAGCCAAAAGATACTCCGCCGAAAAAAGTATCCCACAGACGCACTTATCCGGTGCGAAGCACTCCTGGTCTCATTCTGCATGGATTCGGGCATCATTCGGTTCTACTAAAAAGGGCTATTCTAAACTATCCAACAATTAACACGAAGCCGAGAAGGCGTTAAACTTATGCCGATACATCGATTAGTTGAACTAAATGGAATCTGACTCTGTTGTGGGTGAATCATCAGGAACAAACAATGGAGTCGGCCAGAATGTCGATTCCGCTTCGTTTATGCCAGACCTGTTTTGCCATGAGGTTGAACATCTGTGTTTTGATGATACGAATCGGCCACCGCCTGATCTCCTGAAAAAACGTACCGAACCGCTACTTATGACCGGTCTTGCTGCGTCCTGGCCGGCCTTGCAAAACTGGAATGCGGAAAATCTGAGCGCACGTTTTGGAAGCCATACCGTACGCGTTTACAACGCCTCCTTTGGAGAGCCGGGTAAAAACTACATGGGAAGTATCGATACCATGCCCTTTTCGGAGTTTCTTGGGGAAACGCTGGGCAATGGCAGGGACCTGCGCATGTTTTTATATAATATAGGGCGACAGATACCGGAACTGCTGGACGATGTTTTTTTTCCGGATGTTGGCCTGCGTTTTTCCCGCCAGTTTGTGTACAGTTTTTTTGGCTGTCGCGGATCAGTGACGCCGCTGCACTACGACATTGATATGAGTCATGTGCTGTATACCTCTATTCAGGGCCGAAGGCGTATCCGACTGTTTGCACCGGACCAGTCAACGGCTTTGCACAAACACCCGTTTACGGTACGCAGCTATGTTAATCTGGACGGTCCGAATTACAGTGATTATCCAGGATTGCAGGCGGCGCGTGGCTATGAGTTGGTGGTAGAGGCGGGCCAGTCCCTGTTTATTCCCAGCGCGTATTGGCATGAAGTGCTCTATCTTGATGCAGGTTTTGGCGTTTCACTCAGGGCTGCTAACCAAACGCTGAAAGGGCGTTTGGCAGGTATGTTCAATCTTCTGGCACTGTCGCCGGTCGACCGGATCAGCAACAAGCTCGCTGCTGAAAGCTGGTTTAACTGGAAACAACGAAAGGCAAATGCACGTGGTCGTGCACTTATTAATGGTCGCAGGGGTTTATGAAAACAGTAAAAGGTACTCTGGATATTGGTCGTTTTGAAATACCCTATCGTAAATATGGAGACAGCGAAAATATACTGGTGTGCGTGAGTGGTGCGCTGCAGACCATGGCTATTTGGCGGAGTGTAGTTAAACGGTTTACTGATGATTTTACCGTGGTCATTTTTGATATGCCCGGGATAGGCCGATCGGAGATAAAGTCGGGCGGTGCCCAGATAACTGTCGAAGAACAGGTGCAGGCACTTCATGCCATTATCGCCGAAACGCATACAGGTGGAGAGCTCGCCCTTGCCGGAAGTTCCTGGGGCACGGCAATTGCTGCGGCATATGCAGCAATTTATCCGGATGCTGTACAACACCTCGTACTCAGCAGTTTTGGAATGCAGCCTAATGCCGGTATGAGAGAACTGGTAAAGCGTGCCGGGGTACTTTATGAAGCAGGCGATTATGCCGGTGGGGCACACCTGATTCTTGATTTATTTGGTGCGCAGATTGGCGAGGGGTATAAAAAACAAATCATCGCCCAGTTTCAACAACTCAACGATGCGCATGCGGAGACTTTTTACCAGCACACAGTCAACATATTAAAGTTGGGTCGCCTGGATGAAGTAGTAGATCTCAGGCAAATCAAAGCAAGAACTTTCATCATAAACGGAGCCGACGACACTATCATTGATTTGAAAGATATGTACGTGGCGGAAAAATTGATTCCTGATTGCGAACTGTTGCTGGTACAGGGGGTCGGGCACTTCCTGCATTTTGAACGACCCGAGTTGCTGGATGAATATGAACGATTTCTGGTACCGGCAAAATAGAATGGAGTCATAAAACCATGCGGCCAACGTTTAATCCATTCCCGGTATACGCACCTAAAGAGGGCAGTGGTTCCAGTCTGCCCAGGGTATTTATCGCGCCCCAACGATATATTCAGGGTGAAGGTGTGCTGGCGCAAACGGGGCATTACTTACAGTTGCTTCGAGTTAAGCGTTGTGGGGTGCTTGCCTCCGCTCGGGGTATGAAGGCAGAGGCCGCGCAAATTCTACCCGGCTTAAGGGAAGCCGGCATTGAATGTGTGCAAGATATTTTCGCAGGTGAATGCTCTCTCAGCCAGATTGGTAATCATGTTGAACATTTTACACAGGAAAAAATTGACTGTGTAATTGCGGTGGGTGGGGGAAAGTGTGTAGATACGGGCAAGGCGGTTGCGTGGCGATTAGGCGTGCCCGTAGTAATTGTGCCAACACTTGCTTCAAATGATGCGCCCTGTTCCGCATTGTCCGTTATCTATACAGACAGCGGTGAAACGGCTGGTCCCGAATGGTATGCAGATGGGCCGGCAATAGTTATTGTGGATACAGCAGTGATTGCGGCGGCAAGCGAGCGTTATCTGGTCGCTGGCATGGGAGATGCTATGGCCACCTGGTATGAAGCGAGAGTTTGCCTTGCCAACCCGCTGGGAATTACAGCAATAGGTGCACGCCCCACACTTGCGGCCTGTGCCTTAGGCGAAATATGTGCGCACACATTGTTTGCCGACGGGGAGTCAGCAGCGAAGGCCGTCGTAAATAACAGCGTAGATGCCTCACTTGATAGAATTGTTGAAGCTAATACCTTGCTGAGCGGGCTGGGGTTTGAAAGTGGTGGGCTTGCAGCTGCACATTCCATTGCGCAGGGTTACCCTTCTATTGAGCAGGTGCATAAGAATTATTTGCATGGAGAAATGGTGGCGATGGGACTACTGGCACAGCTTGTTATGGATTCGAAAAAAGACGAAGCGCAAAAAGTCGCAAACTTTTTTGCGCGTGTTGGTCTGCCAGTTCATCTGGGTCAGATGTCAATGGGCCTCTCGGATAAGATTGATCTTGAAACTGTAGCTGATGTGGCGACGGATTTTCCGTTTATGAGTAATATGCAGATCCCTGTTACGAGAGATGTTGTGCTTGCCGCAATATCTGACGCACATAAGCTGGGTTTGGAGGTAGTTAGCAACGAGGGCGATGTGGCGTATCGACGTCTGCACAAGCTGTAATAATGTGTCTGTATGATTGAAACCAAAAAGACCATATGTCCCCTGGATTGTCCGGATGCCTGTAGCATCGTTACGACGCTGGAAGATGGACGTATTAGCAATATAGTTGGAGACCCTGAGCATCCTTTCACCCAGGGTTTTTTGTGTAAAAAAGTAAGAACCTATCATGACAGGGCGCAATCGCATGAGCGGGTATTGTTTCCGCAAAAACGTGTAGGCAAAAAGGGTGACGGTAAGTTTGAACGCATATCGTGGGATGAAGCCTGGACTCTTCTGGTTGAGCGCCTAAGTTCTATAAAAAGTGAATATGGGGGTGAGGCCCTCTTGCCATATTCCTACGCCGGTAATATGGGCAAGGTAAATTTTCATGCAGGCGACCCCTTCTTTAATACCTATGGCGCATCGCAGTTAAAGAGAACTATCTGTTCAACCGCGGCAAAAGCCGGCTGGACCCTGCACTATGGCGCAAATCCTGGTTGCCCTCCGGAAAAAGCCCGTGATGCGGATCTGATTGTTGCGTGGGGCATAAATATCAAGGTTACCAATATTCACTTTATGCCTTTCGTTGTGAGCGCCAGAAGGGCGGGTGCGAAGTTTGTAGTTATAGATCCGTATCGAAACGTTACTGCCGAAGCAGCGGATGACCATTACAAAATCAGGCCGGGTGGTGATACGGCATTGGCGCTGGGGATTCTCAAAATCCTGCTTGAACGGGAAAAACTGGACAATGAGTTCATTGAACAGTACTCCCAAGGTTTTGATTCGTTAAAGGCTTATGTCGAATCAATTGATTTGGAAACCCTGATAGTAAAATCAGGCCTGGAGTCCGCACGTGTTCGTGAACTTGCTGAACTGTTTGCAAAATACCCAAAGAGTTTTATACGCATAGGAATTGGCCTGACGCGAAATACCCAGGGCGCTATGTCCGTTCGCGCCATTACATGTCTGTCAGCTGCGCTGGGCCTGTTTGATGGCAGAAAGGGTGGTGGTGCCTTGTTATCCAGTAACGCCTTCCCGACAAACAGTCAGATCCTGTCCTTTTCATCGATGATCGGAAATCCCACCCGCACCATAAACATGGTAAAGCTGGGACAGGCATTAACTGACACCGAGCCACCAGTGAAGGCTTTGTTTGTATATTCAAGCAATCCATTAAGTGTTGCTCCAGACTCTGGACGGGTACGTCGAGGATTACAACGTGAGGACTTGTTTACCATAGTGCATGAGCAGTTCTATACGCCCACTACCCGTTATGCCGATTTGTTATTACCAGCCACCACCTCATTTGAAAATGAAGACATTTACATGGGGTACGGACATTTTCAGATGGGCCGGATTGAGCCAGTAATCGAACCACGCGGTGAAGCGATAAGTAATTTTGACCTGTTTCAAACGCTGGCAAGAAAAATGGGTTTTAGCGATGCAGCATTCAGACAAACTGCATCCGAGCGTATATCTACATACCTGCCTGCGATATCGGGATTACCTGAAAAGCATCGTGCCGAAGGGATAAAGGTTGGCGACATTATCACATCAGATCTCTTCGACGTCGGGGGCGATTTTTCAAGCTTTGATGGGGACAAATTTCGTTTTTCTGTCGACTCTGGAGATTTGGAAGTACCCGCTATTCCCTGCCTGCTTCCTAATAAGGAATTTGATGATATTGAGATAACCAAACAGTTCCCATTTGCGATGATCACTCCACCGAACAGTGAGTTACTAAATTCGACTTTTGGAGAGCGTTATCCTGACAAAACCGGTGTGGTGCTGATACATCCTGATGATGCAGCGGCATTGGGCATAAAAGACGGCGATAGATCGAAAATTTCGAATGGTCGGGGTAGCAATATTCGTCTGGCGAAAGTAAGCGATAAAACCCAACAAGGATTGTTAGTGGCGGAAGGCATTTACTGGGCGAATGATGCATCAAACCACAGCGGCATTAATGATCTGACTTCCCAGGAAATTACCGATCTGGGTGAGGGGGGAACCTTTCACGAGAGTCGAGTGAAGATTAGTAAAGAACTTGCTGTTGCAGAGGTTCCGCGAACATAAGCGGTAAGAAAAATTCGCTCACCAGAAAGACCTGGCCGGCGATCTTGTAGGTATTTCTGCGGGCCCAGAGGAAGTCTTTCTCGCCCAGCAGTTGAGCCGATAAAGCGGATAAGTAGCAGCGCGGAATTTTAGCGATATTAAGGTTCAGGCGTTCCAGGCCCGGGTAAGCAAATATTACTTCTCCCAGAGGTTTGTTCCCTAGTTTTGTAAGCGAATCCAGTACCCCCAGAGAGTGAGTGGGAATTGTTGTACGTGCAAAGACAAGCGTTTGTCCGGACACCCTCAGAAGTACTTCCCGAACAAATGCCGCCTGAAATTGGCCGATCTCCAGCTGCTTCGCGTCGCAAGAGAATGCCTTGCTTTGTCCCTGCCTTAGAAGCTCTACAGTGAACTCGCCCGCAAAGGATTGTTTGATACGCTGTGTTAATGAGCCGGGTTCAGATAACCAGTTGCTAATGATTTCAGGTAAACCGGATTGTGAAAATCCCTCGGGTAATAACCACTCAGGTTCTGTGGAGAGAAAAGTATTTATCATTGTCTGAGCATATTGGAGATAAAGGTCATCCGTCTTTCCGGGCCTTACGTTTTGAGTACAACCAGGCACTTACGGTTAGCAAAAAATATAAAGTTGTTATGAATACCAGTTGCACAGGTTGATAGACGAGTTCGTAGTACAGGATCAGTAGCGCGCCCACCAGCAATCCAACAATAGCAATGGTCGTAACAAACCGTGAGGAGTTTGTGCTATCTCGAATTGTGAAATTTGCATAAGCCATTAATAGAGATACCAGTAAAAAGGTGAAGCTCCCAAATTCAAGAATTACCTGCAAGTTGCCAGCGAGCACTAGCAGAAAAGCGAAAAAAGCCATACCGATGATTGCGAATATAGGGATGTTGTTCACCCGGTGAGCAAACAACCTGGGAAAGTAGCCATCGCTTGCAATTGAAGAAACCTGCCGCGAAGCGCCAAAAAGGGTGCCGCTGATGGCACTACTCGTTGCCAATAGCGCACCGATTATCACAAGGTTACTACCCCAACGGCCGAGTATCTGGCCAGCGCCAGCAGCAAGTGCATACTCCTTTCGTTCTATTATCTGGTCAAAAGGGATGGTCAATATTGCACCAACGGATATCACTACATAAATCAATATCGCGATAAACAATGCAGTGTAAATCGCGATAGGAATATTCCTTTCAGGGTTTTCTGTTTCGTTGACAGCATTGATAACCAGTTGAAAACCTTCATATGCAACAAAAGTAACGGACGCAACAATGAAAATTGCCAACAGACTTGTCTCGCCTGCACTCTCAAATAATACGGGAAGCGTCGTCTGGCTATTGTTGATCAATACAAAGGAAATAATAGCGAGAATCACGAGTTTCGAATAAACCATGATGTCTTCAATTTTGCCCATGCCTTTTACACTCCAGATATTGATAAGCATAAAAATCAGGATGATTGATCCAGCCACAATTTTTCTTGCCCACTCTACGTCCGCGAATGAAAAGCCACTGATAGCGTAGGCGGCGAATGTATAGGCATAGAGTGCCAGTGTACTGATATAGCCAAACACTACCCACCAGCCAATGAGTGATGCGGCAAAAGGCGAGTGGGGAAAAGTAAGCTTGTAGAAGGCGTAAGTTGCGCCCTCATCTTTGTAGTAGTTGCTCAATTGCACATAGGAGTACGCAGCCAAAAAAGCTAACAAACCACCCAGAAGTATGGCTACCGGTGTGTAGGGTCCAACCATTGAAACCGAAACACCCAGAATCGAAAATATTCCTCCGCCCACCATGCCACCCAGCGCAATGGCGACCAGCTCTACCACGCCAAGGTCCTTGAATCGTTTTTGGTAGTTTAGCTGCGTCATTGGTCGGCTTGCTAAAAGTTTTCCTGCGGGTGCATTTTAAATAACCAAATGAATGGAACCAGGCAAAGGGTAATAATGCTTACAGCAAAAAACACATTAATGTATGCCATGGTCATCGCCTGCTTTGCGGTGATGCTTTGCATGATAGCCAGTGCTGCACTCTGATCAAAAACCACGGTTGAATTGGCGAGCAGCATTTGCAGGTTTTTTTCCAGTACAGTTATCGACTGGCCCAGCTCCGATGTATTGACTTGCATGTTTCGCACGATCGCGCTCATCGCCAGTGCTGCGCAAAAAGACTGCCCGACATTTCGCATCATACTATAGAAGGTTGATGCCTGGAGCCGCATTTCGTCCGGTAGGCCACTAAAGGTCAGCGCGCCTATGGAAACGAAGATCATTCCCAGGCCTAATCCGTGGGCAAAGCCGGTACGCACAAAATCCCAGGCAGTAAAATAGGTGCCCATCTGCGCCTGGTCCCAGGTTGCGTAAGCTGCGATTAACAGCCCAATAGTGATAGTGATGCGTGGATCAAGATTCCTGGTCAGGCGGGGGCTTAAAGTCATTGCCAGCATCATGCCTACACCGCGCGGGACCAGTAGCAAACCTGCGCTGGCGACTGAGAAACCCTGAAGCGTTTGCATGACTATGGGCACCATGAGCATCATGACGACCATATTTCCCCCGACAAAAAAGAATACAAAATTTCCCAGCATAAAATTCCAGTCCTTGTACAAAAGCAGATCAAAGAACGGCTCTTTTGCGGTGATGGCCCGCACGATAAACACATAGGTAGCGGTAACAAACAGCCCGGCCCAGATTACAATTTCCCAGGAATCGAACCAGTCTTTACCATGCCCGCGATCCATAAATAATTGAAATGCAGCCATAGCGACAACAAGAGAAAGAAATCCCAATGTATCAAAGCTCTGATTTCGATTGGCAGGGCTGTCCCGAATGAAAAACCATATCCCTGCTGCTGCTATCAATCCAAAAGGCAAATTGATAAAAAACACCCATCGCCAGTTGAACCATTCTGTTATGTAACCACCCAAAGTTGGGCCGATAATTGGACCGAACATTATTCCCAGGCCGAACAGGCCCATGGCCTTCGTATATTCTTCCCGCTTGTAGGCACTGAGTACAATTGTTTGCCCAACGGGAATGAGTGCTGCACCACTAAGACCCTGGAAAATGCGATACAACACCAAATCTTCCAATGTCACAGACAAACCGCATAAGACTGAAGACAGGGTAAAAACAGAAACCGACGTGAGCAGTATTTTCTTAATGCCAAATCGGGCAGAAAGCCATGCAACAGGCGGCGTACCAATTGCCGCGGCTACTAAGTATCCGGTGATAACCCATGAAATCTGGTCAACCGTTGCAGACAATGATCCTTTCATGTGCGGGAGCGCGACATTTGCGATGCTGGAATCTATGGTGTGTAACATAAGTCCCATTAGTACAAATGTTAGGGACAAACCGCGCAGATGAGGATAATTGAGCAGCGAGTTTTCCGGTACCGCATTACCGGTTTCGGTGGCGTGGTTTTCCGGCTGGTTTTTGGTGATCACAGAAGACATAACTAAACAGGGTGCTTTATGAAAACCATTGCTGGATAAGCTTGTTAAGACTTCTCTTTTGTTGCGTATCGATAGAAACAGTAACGCTCATACCAGCACGCAATTGCGGCAGGATCTGGTTTTTGTCGATGCTCAAACGAACGGGAATACGCTGGGTAATTTTTACCCAGTTTCCGGTTGCATTTTGCGGAGGCAATATGGCGAATTCAGCCCCGGATGCTGGTGCGATGCTGGCAACTTTTCCGGTAAGTTTTACATCGGGATACGCTCCAATCTCGAATTCAACTGTCTGGCCCTCGGTAATATGGGTCATTTGGGTTTCTTTAAGATTTGCCTCTATCCAGATATCCGCATTATTTACGATCGAAAACACGGCTTGTCCCTCTTGAACAAACTCTCCGGCGTGTAAATCAATTTTGGCGATGATTCCAGACACCCCGGCAACTACACTTGCACGCCTTTGGTCCATTCTGGCTTGTGCCAGGTTCACCTGTGCATTTTTAATTTGTGAATGGTTTTCGATAGGCCCCGTTGCACTGCCCCCGAGTTGGGCGAGCGCAGAAGCAAGGTCTGCATCAGCAGCCTTTACGCGGTTTTTTGCGACTAGCAACTCATGCTGTCGGGCTGCCAGTTTTTCGACAGATACAGCGTTTGTAAGCCTGAGTTTTGTAACACGATCCAGTTCCTGTTGCGCATAAAGCAGGTCTTCTTCAGCGCCAGCAAGCTTAACCTGTTCAAGTTTATACTGACTTCGAAGCAGCGTGATTTCGTTGCGGGTGTGTTCCAGTTCTGCAACGGCCAGATCCACAGCCAGATCGAATGGCTCAAGGTCCAGTACAAATAACAATTCTCCTGCTTCAACAAACTGGTTTTCCTTTACCAGCACCTTCTCGATATGTCCCGGTGAACCAGCAGCGACCATCGCGATACCTGATTGAATGTAGGCATTTTCGCTTACCACGTACCGTCCACCCGACAGGTAATAAACAAGAATTGCGGCTATCACAAATAGTGGAAACGAGATGAATATCAAAAGCCGTTTCATCGATTGCTCTCAATCAGGGTATCTCGAATAACACCCAACTGGGCTATCAGTGCCTCCCTGGTATCGGACGGGATCGAATCCAGGGCAATATCGGATACTTCCGAAAGCCTTTGCCAGATACCGTCCAGTACTTCATGCGCACCATCGGCGACATATAGTCTGTTCACTCTTCTATCACCAGGGTCGGAGCGACGCTCGATTAATGCCTGTTGTTCAAGATCATCCACCAATTTGGTAATTCGGATTTTCTGGACATCCATCAGCCGGGCAATATCTGCCTGTTTTGCACCTTCATTTACCGCAATGTATGCCAGCACCCGTGCCTGTTCGCGGGTAACCTGTAGTTGGCTGGTTTGTTGTTCAAAAGTACGGCTTAACAGGCGAGCGATTTCGTGAATCCGGAATCCGAATAGCTGGGTTGGATCATTTTTGGACATTGGTTTATGCCATATAGTATTAGTTGGATACTATATTAAACATATACCTTTTGAGAGGCGGTCACAATACCGGCGTCACCCCTGTTTTCGCTGTGGCTTGTTTTAACGCGCCATATCAGGATTGCTTGCTATCAGGTTTGCAATGAAAAAACTATTTTCTGGACTGGTCATGCATTTTCACCCCCCTGTTCAGCATATCCAGGGCCTTTTCAAGGCGAGAAATTCGCGTAGCTTCTCGCTTTGCTCCGGTTAACCACTCTATGTATTCCCTTTTGTGTGAGTAGGCCAGAGCGCTGAAAAAAATTTTAGCCGCTGTGTGTTCCGAGAGGGCGCTTAACAGAAAATCGGGTACAACGAGATCGGGTCGAATTGGAGAGGGTTTAACGCCTTTTACATTTAACTCAACAGCTTTTATCAGGTACTGTTTTATGTATCTTGTGTTCTTTTTCAGTTCCTGCTCTGAAGTGATTTTGATAATTCGATTGTGCTTTCCATCGAGGCCTGTGTCATCGAATAGCCCGTGCGTATCCTCGATTAGAGAGCCCTTAAAAAAATTGATGCCAACATGCGACTTAAATGGAACAACCCAACATATCAAGCCCATGTAGCAAAAATTTGGTGCGCGCCATTTCCAGTCTTCCTGAATGCGGGAATCCGTTTTGTGAATGAGTTGCCTTAGCGCAGTACATATAGGTTGGGACCAGTTTTCGGCATTTTGGTAATACGCATCAATCTTTACCGAGGCCTGGGGATCAATTTTTGCCATAAGATATCAAGTACAAAACAAACGATACTATACCACCCGGTGCATCAAAAAGACTGATGCGCTTCGTCCCTCAATATTGCCTTGAGAGAAACGCCCTGGCCATTCAGGTAGTGATTTCGAAGTACGTAGTAAACCGCGCCCAAAAATACCAGTGACATGTAAATTGCCGAAGGCCCGGGGTTATTGGAAATACCTACATACAAAAACCCCAGAGAAATGATTATTTTCAAAGTCGCTACTATCCAGATGGTACGTATACCGAGTTTAAATTTCGCGTTGTTGTAATGGTCTGGTAGAACTGCCGGAAGTCGAATGAGCCCGATTGACCATACAACTCCATAGAACATCGCACCAATCACTGTAGCTGACGCATATTGAATTATATTACCCTGCAGTGAAATTCCCGCAATAACCAAGATCACAACCAAAACCATTGCCATATCAGGCTCGTGGGTTCGGCGGTTTATCCTGCTGAGCCAGGAAGGGTAGATCTGGTGTCGGGACAATGCAAAGAAACTGCGGGACGCTGTAATCATACCGACATTGGCAGAGGTGGCTGCGGCCATTAGGGCACTTAGTGTGATAACTACAGCAAACCAATCGGGCAAAAACAGGGTGGATGCCATACTCATAGGTGCGACTATGGTGCCCAGCTGTTCCCAGGGAACCAATCCTGGAAGCACCACTGTGATCAATGTGTAGATGGTGGCGACAAAGAAAAAAGTAATTGCTAACGTAAGTGGTATGTTGCGTTCCGGATTTTTGATCTCTTCACCGATTGCGGTGATCGTAATAAACCCTGAATATGAATAAAATGCCGGTACGGCAGCATCCAGTACGGATTTATAGCCCTTTGGTGCAACAGGCGTCAGCAAGGACCGATCCATATAGAATAAACCGCCTATTCCAAATACCAATAACGAAACAACGAAGATTGAAACAAGCACCATTTGCACGCGCACACTGGTGTGTATACCCAGCAGGTTTATTACCAGTAATGCCAGCACCATGCAGATTGCTACAACAATACGCTCGGACTCCGGTAAAAAGAAGGCCATATAATCGGCAAAACCATAAGCCAGTATCGGCACACCAACGATTAACCCAAGGAGTAATGTCCACTCCTTTAAAAACCCGAGAAAGGGGTGGAGTACGACGCTTGAAAAAACATACCCGGCAGCACTCACCGGCAATATACTTCCTACCTGTGCTGCGATCAGGCAATTCAGGATGGCCGGCGTGCTGGCTATCAAATATGCGATAAAAACAGCGGGTCCGGCAATTCCCGCAAGTTGTCCGGGGAGTATGAATATAGACGCCCCGATGATATTGCCAATCAGCAAAAATACTGCGCCGCTCAGGCTGATTTTTCGTTTAAGGCGAATATTGCTCAAGGGGAAATTTTCGTGTTTGGCTTTAGTATATTTTTGGTATTATTTTTGATGTTCTGGCCTGGTAATCGGTGTAGTCCTCGCCAAGTGTTTGAGCCAGCCCCTGTTCTTCAAAGTGAATACCCGCCAGTACATATAGTGACATGCCAATTGAAAATACCAGGTGGCTGACGGTCATGGTTGGCAAAGCCCAGAAGCCCATCAGTAATCCCAACATCATGGGATGGCGAATCCATCGATAAACCCAGGCTTCCGTAAACGCGACATCGGTGTAGGTTTTTTTAACGAAATAGAGCCACGACTGGCGCAAACCAAATAAATCAAAGTGATCGGTGAGAAAGGTAGAAATAAGTACTACTACCCATCCAATGGCGAAAATAGCCCAGAACAAGGTTTGTAGAATACTATTATCTACCCGCCAGACGACGCCACTCATGGGTTGCCAGTAATACATCAGCACAATGAGCACAACGGAGGTGGCCAATACGTAGGTGCTTCTCTCTACATGGTGGGGAATCACGGCGGAAATTGCGTCCTTAAACCAGCCGCGCGCCATTACGCTGTGTTGGATACCCCATAACAGCATCAGCCCAATGTTAATGACCAGAGCCTGCTCCGAAGCTATGCCAGAACCGGAGGACAGGGTTTTGGGAACAAAAAAATCGCCGATAAAAGCGATCAGATAGAGAAAGACACCAAAAAACAGAAAGTAACTTACTACACCGTACAACAATACAATCGCGCGCATATCTGATTCCCGATTAAAGTGATTTCAAATTCTTGTGTAGTACATCGCAAAATGGCGCTATGTCTGAATCATCCATGTCGGTGGATATTGTTCCGTGCAAGCCTGCGGACAGAAAATAACCAGCATTAATAAAGTCTGCCTCAATGCCTTCAATCAGACGGGTTGCACCCCTTTTCATCGGGGTAGCGCCCGGGATGGGGTCTACAATATCGATTGCAAATACCGAGCCCTGACCGACTACGTTCGCTTTTATGTTCACCTGGCCCAACACATCCTGTATTGCGGACCTGAAGCTATCGCCCAGCTGGTTTATGTATTTAAAGGCTTCGGGCGTCATCAACTCCATTGATGCCAGGCCTGCTGCCATGGTTACCGGGTTGGCATTAAAAGTTCCCCCATGGGGTAACCGGGCTTTTCTGTCCTTACCGTCGAACACACTCATTACATCTGTTGAGCCTGCAACCGCACCGACGGGATAACCACCGCCAATTATTTTTCCCAAACAGGTTATGTCTGCGGTCACTCCAAACTGGCTCATACAACCATGGTAGTCAGCACGAAAGGCGATCACTTCGTCAGAAATCAGCATCAGATTGTGTGCTGAGCGCATTTCATCAAGCAGATTTATAAACGCTTGCGAAGGTGGAAATCGTCCCATACCTGCTCCAAAAGGATCGAACAATATACCTGCCAGTTCTGCGCCATGCTGGTTAAGTATACGCCTGCTATTTGTTACATCATTAAAAGGGATCACTACAACATCATCGAGTACACCCTGGGGTGTACCGTCACTATATGCTTTGGATACAGGGTCACCCCTTGATAAATCGGTTGGTTCAACGGCCAGGCTTGCTTCAGCTGCCGCGTAAGAACCATGATACGCATTTTCACATTTTGCGATCTTGGGCCTGCCGGTAAACGCTCGCGCAACCTTGATACCATTCATAACGGCTTCCGTACCGGAATTCATAAAGCGTATTTGCTCAAAGCATTGAACACGTCCACATAACAGCTCAGCCAACTGTATCTCTGGCTCGCTACCGAAAGAAAACGCCGAGCCTTTGTTAATTTGTCTGCTCACAGCTTCTACAACATGCGGATTGCAATGGCCGTGAATCAGGGAAGTGTAGTTATTGTTGAAATCGATTAGCGCATTGCCATCCACATCTACAATGTGTTTTCCCATGCCAGATTTGAAGTAAATGGTGTAAGGCGATGACTGAATGCTGCTGCGGCTGCCGCCACCTGGCAATACCTTACGTCCTCGCATATTAAATTGGTAGGATTTGGACTCAAGATCCGGATAATTATTTCCGCTCATACAACCTTCTCCCTTTGCCTGCAATTGGCGTTTTTGTGTCTAACAGGTATTGCGACTAACAATACAGCCAAATTGAACCTTTTTCAGCAGAATCTCGAAACCTGAAAACCCGCTTGCCAGCATCCATCAAATATTTGCATACTGACAGAAAGTACCAGGGTGGGGTTTAATATGAAATTTGCAGCCAGATTCCTAGTTTTTGTCTTAATGTCCGCATTTGTTTCGTTCAGTGCGTACAGTCATCGTCCAGCTGGTGGGCCTGATACAGAGAATGACAACAGACAGATCCGTTTTCCTGACACCAAAAATTATCTAACGCTGTCGCTTGACCCGCACACACACTCTTCATTTTCAGATGGCCATGTGTGGCCCACGATCAGGGTAAGTGAAGCCTTGTATGATGGCCTGGATGCCATGGCGATAACGGAACACCTTGAATATCAGCCCCATCTTGCCGATGTGCCACATCCTGATAGAAACCGTGCTTTTGATATTGCAGCACAATCCAATGAAGGCAATGACCTGATTCTGATCCCGGGTTCCGAGATTACCCGTCGAGGTCCTGTAGGCCACATTAATGCCATTTTTATATCGGATGCCAATAAGCTGGTAAACAACTATGTGCCGGATGACCCAAGCGACGTGCTGGATTATTACGAAACGGTAACAAAATGGCCCGCCCAGGCGGCCGTTGATGCCGCAAACGACCAGGGTGCCTTTTTATTCTGGAACCACGCGTGGTGGGGAAGCGATTTCCCTAACAATATTGTTGTTGCGCCGGAATTTCACATTAAAAACGCTAAAGACAAAAACATTCATGGAATTGAAATAGCGAATGGTGATTTCTATTCTGAAGAAGCGTTTCAGATTGCCCTGGATCTGGATTTAACTCTAATAGGTGTTTCGGATATTCATGATCTGATCGACTGGGACTACAAGCCGCATGAAGGTGGGCACAGACCGGTAACGCTGGTACTTGCAGAGGAACGCACCATGGCGTCTATGCGCGAAGCCCTGTTTGCGGGTAGAACTGTAGTTTGGTTTAAAAACCTGCTGATTGCTCGTGAACAGCCGATGAATGAATTGCTCGGTGCATCATTAAAGATTACCAGTGCACAATACTCCGGAAATTCAGAAGTTCTGGAGGTGGCAATAGAAAATACCACGGACAGTGATTTTTACCTTAAAAATACGAGCGACTATACCTTTGGCGCCAGTGCTGACATCGTTAAAATTGCCCGGCATGATACCACGCACATCGCCGTTAAAACGGGTAAGCGCCTGGGGAAAGTTAAACTCGAATTCGAGGTACTAAATGCGCTGGTGAAACCGAAAGAGTATGCCAAAATCAGCCTCTCTACCAAAACGGAAGTGGTGGACTAACTTGCGCCACTCTTCCAACACAAGGTATGTGCTAACAGAGGGTTAAGCTGATCTCGTCAAAATCATATGTCACTCCATGGCTTTTCAGGGTATATCAGGTATTGCCCGGTTCCCCTCTGAATATAGGCCTTAGTTTTGCCGCGATTTTGATGCTGGCCTTTTTTGTAAGCCGAATGCTGATCGTTGGCGAAATAAGATCTTCTTCCGGTGACTTTCGCATGGCCATTATTCATGTGTTGTTGACGGCATACGCCGCTACAGCTTATGTGATACTGCTGCAGACTGCGCGCAGGTCGGTTGAGGATCTGGCACCAGCCATTGGTTCAACCCTGGACTTGCAAGTGATAATGGACCAGGCCGGAACCCATAGGAGATGGCCACTGAAGATAGCCGGTTTGATCGGGGTACTGGTCGGTATTTATGCAACTATAGTAACGACTCAGGGAGTTGCGCCGTGGGATTGGCAACAAACCAATTTTGATGCGCGTTGGATGCGCGTACTCGGGCCCTTCTTTGGATGGTGGATAGGTTGCATAATGTATGTTTTGGCGGTGGAATCCTCTCGCCTATCCCGTCTGTCAGACAGTATTCACTCGTTGGATCTTCTGGATTTGCAGCCCTACGAGCCGCTCATCAGATTCGGTTTGACTAATGCGCTTTTGTTGGTCGGACTGGTATCGGTTTTTGCACTGTTTCTTTTTGAACCTGGTTTTCTTGAACTTATGATCCAGGTTTTCAGCGTAATTGCCGTATATGCATGGATTGGACTCATGCTTCCCTTGCGAGGTATCCGACGCAAAATTAAAGCAGCAAAACAGGAAGAACTAGCCTGGTGTCGTCAGTCGCTTAAGGCAGCGAGAGATGCGCTCAAATCTGGCGATAATGTTCAACAACCCATCTCGGAAATCCTGAGGTACAGGTCAATGCTTGAAGACATTCGAAACTGGCCATTTGACAGCCCGTCTCTCACACGTTTTGCCTTGTATCTGCTTATCCCTGTTGGCTCCATGTTCGGAGGCGCAATAGTTGAGCGGGGGCTGGACTTTTTCTTCCCATAAATCCTTTCCGACCCCGGGTTTCACGGTATGTCCGGGGGTAGCGCCAGTTCCATTTGCGTACGTTGGGCGTCAATCAGGTCTCTTGCCACAGTTGCGGGTAAGCCCAGTTGTTCGAACATCAAATGTCCGAATTGTAGCCCTGATTCCAGTAACTCGGGAACCACGCTGGTAGCGCCTATTTCCAGAAGGCCTCTTGCGCTGGCATTATCCCGCGCTCGAGCCACTATGGGTATGTCAGGGCCCAATCGACGGGCAGCCAGGATGATTTTTTCGGTGGCACCCGGGTCATCGGTACATATTGCCAGTACTGCTGCATGCTCGAATCTCATTCTGGTCAACATTGCAGCACGGCTTGCATCCCCCAATCGTACCGGCTTTCCCCGTGCGCGTAGTTTGGCAACACGTTCCACGTCCAGATCCAACGCGATATGTGCAACCTTCTGATGATCAAGTAAGGTCGCGAGTAACTGCCCGGTTCTTCCATAGCCAACTATCAGGACATGATCGGTAAGGTCAGCAGCAACATCTAGCGATTCAGGTGTGGAACTATTTTTGTCGGATTCCATTGCTGATCCAATTTTGTTGGCCATTCTTGCCATGAGCGGTGTAAGGAACATAGTTGCGCCCACCACAATGAGCATGAACTGGGCTGTGAAATCAGGGAGTATTCCGAATCCCAGAGCCATTCCAACAATCAAAAAAGCAAACTCGCCACCCTGTCCAAGAAGTAGTCCCATTTCAACTGCATGTCCCCAAGCGAACCTGAAGCAACGCGCCAACCCTGTGGTAATCAGCGCTTTTATTAGAAAAAGACCGAGAATTGACAGTGCAATCCAAAGGGGATCAGCCAAGATTTCAAGTAAATCGATGCTCATTCCGACCGACATAAAAAACAGGCCCAGTAACAGTCCCTTGAATGGATTAATGTTCATTTCTATTTCGTAACGGTATTCACTCTCCGCGAGCAAGAGACCTGCCAGAAAAGCGCCCAGTGCAGCAGATAATCCTGCGGCGTGGGTAGCCGCGGCCGTCGAGATAATTATGAGCAGTGTTACGGCCGTAAAAAGCTCCGGGGTTCCGGTACGCCCAACAAATCGAAAGAGCGGTTGCACTACCAGACGCCCGATACCGAGAATGCTCAGTATTGCGAGAAAAGCTTCTCCCAGGGCCAATCCGAGTTCACTTGCTACCGAGCTTTCGGTATTACTACCAAAGACG
>JAJFJZ010000025.1 GCA_021773565.1 Gammaproteobacteria bacterium
CTCCTAAGGGGCAGGTCCCAGGTTCGAATCCTGGTCGGGGCGCCAATTGAATCAAGGTATGTACCGGGCACATCGTTTACAGTTTATACCGGAGACATGGTTTACACTTTTGCCGTAAACGGATTCGTGGTTGGCTCCACACGAATCTCATTCTCGTCAAAGAATCCTAGATCATAATTCATAAAGCTGACAAGCCAAATTTTGTCATCGGCTTCCCTGATACCGACGGATTAACCTGCAAAATTGTAAACCTCTACAAATTCATCGAAGCGTCCCTATTGCTGCAAATAGTTGAATGAGGCAGGACGGGTAGCTTCCTTTTTTAGTGTCCTGCGCATGCCTTTGGTGCGGCCGATTACTGCCTCTAACTGGCGATCCCGGCTACGTCAGCTAATCAGGTTTTTGCACAACAAGTAGTTTCAATAAAGTTGTCTGTTTAAATCCAGCGTAGTCACTTTCCAATGACCATGAAAGGCGTATGATCAGAAAACACGCAATCTGAATCTGGAGACCTCATGAATTCTGTCGGTATGGTCTGCATCCTCATCGGATCAATCATTGTGCTTAGTCGCGCAATGATTGTGGTGGCTCCCGTAGCTTCGCTACGATGGTTTAATGAATTGATTGCAAAGGAAGCCCGGGTAAGGATGATGGGGATCTGTTCGTTGTTTATGCCCGCGTTGTTGATCTGGGCTGGTACCTCTGAAGACACCACCCTTGCAGGTGTGTTGCTGATCTTCGGCCTGTTCTTCCTGATTGTTGCCATTCCCTGGTTGGTATTTTTTCCCCGCTCCTACATCGAGTTCAGCCGTTCACTTCTACCTACTAATCTTCTAGCGTGGCGCCTCCTAGGGGTGCTGGGCGTAATAGTGGGCCTGGTGCTGGTCAATATTGGAATGGATGCACTCTGAAGTGCTCGGCAGAATGCCTGTTACTCGAATTGCCCGCCACGAAATTCTTGTGCATGCCCACCATCGACACCTAACAAACTAAGATGTAGCATCAAACCTATCTAACAAAGGCAGGCAGCGATGATGCGCATATTTCTTCAGGTTATTGGAATTCTTATATTAATTCCGGCGGTCTCATACGTAACCCTCAGGATGGATCACAAGGACGCAGATGGTCCGTCTATTCTCTTTCCGGGTGGTGAATTGGTCTCAGGCGAATTGCATTCAGGCGCTGAGCCGGATTGGAGCTTTACCGATGACGTCTCAACCATTGAGCTTCAGCTGGTAAACCCCTTGAGCTCACGCACCATCTGGATCATGGAAAGTGGTGGCAAGGTCTACATTCCCTCGGGTTACATGCGCTCCTTTCTGGGCCGTATCTGGAAAGAGTGGGCATTTCAAGCTGATGAGGGTGACGGCCTGGCAGTAGCGCGCATAGATGGCGTGCGTTATGAGCGTCAACTGTTACGTATAAAAGACCCCGCAATTATTCAGGGTGTGGCTTCCAAACTTGCAGGCAAATATGCAGGCGGTGCTTCCCCCGAAACTGTTGCAGCTATCGCAAAATCAGTCGCGGATGGTGATACCTATATATTCGAGATGGCCCCCAGAGGAGGAGCACGCTAATGAAAACTAATAACTACCTCAAGCTTTGCGCGGTTATCACCGTAGTCCTGGTTGTCAGCTTGCTCTATATTCCCGCGGTCTCCAATACGGTAGAGGGCATAGTACTGCTCTACCTGTCTACCTCCGCGTAAGATTGGCCGAGCAAACCCTCACTTTTTACCACGCCATTCCTTCGCGTGGTTTTATCGTTCACTGGATGCTGGAAGAGCTGGGCGTGCCTTATGATGTGGTAATACTGGATATTGCAGCTGAAGAACACAAAAAGCCTGAATATCTGGCCATAAATCCGATGGGTAAAATCCCAAGCCTGATGCATGGTGATAAGCTGGTAACCGAGTCTACCGCCATTGTCATGTACCTGGCCGAGACCTTTCCGGAGGCGGGTCTGGAGGTGAGTTCCAGCGCTCCGCTTAGAAATGAATATCTGCGATGGTCCTATTTTTCGCCCGGCACCATGGAACCCGCAATAATATCAAAAGCCATGGGTTTTGATGCCCAGGAGTACAAGCCATTCGCTGATATTGAGAGCGTGGTAACTACCCTCGTCTCAGCACTGGATGGACACGAATTTCTCGTTGGCGATACATTCACGGCAGCCGATGTGATCATTGGCAGCAGCATAAACTGGGGTTTAAACCTGATGCCTGTTCTACCAAAACACCCGGTACTCACGCAGTATTGGGCCCAGCTCGAACAACGCCCGGCCTGGCAAAAGGTTGCTGATACTATGCCTGGGAATTAGGCACACGGCTTCCTTTATTCCTTCGTGCCACCATGATTACCCAGCTATAATTCCCCGAACCTGCACAAACTACCGGTGGCATTAACATGGCTGAGCTCAAAACCAAACAAAACAATGCAAGTGTCCGTGATTTTCTAAATACCGTAGACGACAAGCAAAAACGCGCTGATTGCAAAACCATCGCAAAAATGATGCGAGAGGCAACAGGTAAACGTGCCAAAATGTGGGGCACAGCCATTGTTGGATATGATGTTTACGACTACAAATACGAAAGCGGGCGCTCTGGCTCCTTCATGATTACGGGATTTTCTCCCCGTGCTCAAAATATCAGCGTTTATATCATGCCCGGGTTCAAAAAGTTTGGCCCGCTGATGGACAAACTTGGCAAATACAAAACGGGCAAGTCCTGTTTGTACATCAAACGTCTTGAAGACGTTGACCAGAAAGTACTTGCATGCCTGATAAGTGCATCGGTGAAGGAAATGCGCCGAATCTACAAAAATACCTGAACGATATAACAAGCCGTCGGAGTAGTCAGATGCAACAGATAAGCGCGGCAAAATTTCGCGACGAAGCGGATCTGGTATCCAGCATGCTGGCAGAACTGGCGCTGAACGCCCCCCAATGTAAGGCCATAGAATCCAAAGCCGTGGCTCTGGTTGAAACTGTACGCAAGCAAAAAAACGAACACAGCATGCTGGACTTGTTCCTGAACGAGTTCGGGCTGGACAATGATGAAGGTGTTGCACTCATGTGTTTGTCCGAAGCGTTGCTGCGCGTACCGGATCCACAAACAATCGATGCCCTTATAGCAGACAAGGTATTAGCCGGAGACTGGGAAGAGCACCTGGGCGGATCCGAATCCATGTTTGTAAACGCTTCTACCTGGGGCTTAATGTTGACCGGTAAAGTGATTGGTTTTAACTACCCACCCAAAGATACAGTTACAAAGCTGGTTGGACGACTGGGCGAACCGGTGATTCGACAGGCGGTACGACGCTCAATGCATATTCTTGGTAATGAATTCGTGCTGGGGCGGACTATTAAAGAAGCCATGAACCGGGGTAAAAAACTGGCAGAAGAAAACTTTTCTTTTGACATGCTGGGAGAAGGTGCAAGAGATGATCAGGCTGCCCTCAGCTATCTTGAGGCTTACAAAAATGCGATATTGGCAATTGCCTCAGATTCAGCACACTCTGGTATTTCCGTTAAACTTTCAGCGCTGCATGCACGTTATCAAATGAGCCAGCATCAAAGGGTGCACAAGGAATTATATCCGCGCTTGTTGGAACTGGCAGAACTCGCAGCGCAAAATGGCGTTTCCTTATCCATAGACGCCGAAGAGGTCCACCGTTTAACACTCTCACTGGAGTTATTTGAACGTTTAGCCAACGAACGCTCACTTGAACACTATGTGGGCCTGGGTTTGGTGGTTCAGGCTTACGGTAAAAGCGCGCTACCATTAATAGACTGGCTAAAGAATCTGGCCCATACCCGCAAGCGAAAGTTTCCAGTACGCCTCGTTAAAGGTGCGTACTGGGATATGGAAATAAAACGCGCACAGGAGCAAGGCCTGGCAGACTTCCCGGTGTTTACCCGAAAGGAGCACTCGGATTTATCCTACATTTTGTGCGTCGAGAAGCTCCTAAGCGCACCTGAAGCATTCGCACCCCAGTTTGCCACCCACAATGCACACACCATTGCAGCGGTAATGCGCATTGCTGGTTCTAATCGCAATTTCGAGTTTCAGCGCCTGCATGGCATGGGTGTACTGTTGTACAAAACTGCCAAAGAGCAGTTTGATAATTTTCCCGACGTGCGCGTTTATGCACCTGTCGGCGGTCATAGGGAATTGTTAGCCTATCTGGTACGTCGCTTGTTGGAAAACGGTGCAAATTCGAGTTTCGTGAACCGGTTTCTGGACGCGGATGTACCGGCCAATGAAGTGGTCAACGATCCGGTGAAACAGATAAAAAACAGTATCCATAAACACCATCCGCTCATTCGCCAACCCGCTCAGATGTTTGAGGGAAGAAGCAATAGCCACGGAGTAGATTATGGCGATCGCGATAAACTGGAAGAGCTCGAAGCGGCAGTACGTGATGCATCGAATGATCAAGCGGAAAAAATTCCAGACTTTGATGAAAGTGCCATTAACGCTGCATTTTCGAGCGCTGTAATTGCACAAAAAGCGTGGAGTCAGCTTGGCGTTTCCGGGCGAGTTGAAGTAATCCACAGGGTAGCAGATTTGATTCAGCAAGATCGGGACAGTTTGCTCGGCTTATTGGTTGATGAAGCGAAAAAGACCCTCCCGGATGCCATAAGTGAATTGCGTGAGGCGGAGGACTTTTGTCGCTACTATGCCATCCTTGCGCGGCAACAGTTTGCCATTCCTCAAGTATTGCCGGGGCCAACCGGCGAGTCCAATGTATTACATTATTCCGGCCGCGGAATTTTTGTGTGTATCAGCCCGTGGAATTTCCCGCTGGCTATTTACGTTGGACAGGTGGTAGCTGCTCTTGTCACAGGTAACGCCGTTATCGCGAAACCTGCCCAGCAAACCCCTCAAATCGCACTGGCGGTGAGCAAACTTTTCACAAAAGCCGGCATACCAGTTGACGTGTATCACTGCCTGCCTGGTGGACGGGAACTAGGCGCCACATTGGTAGCACACAAAGATGTGGCGGGCGTTGCCTTTACCGGTAGTACTCATGCAGCATGGCTTATAAACCAGACCCTGGCCATTAAACGTGGCGCCATCGTACCCTTAATTGCGGAAACGGGTGGCCAGAATACCATGCTGGTGGACTCTACCGCCTTACCCGAACAAGTGACGGATGCGGTAATGGAGTCGGCTTTTTCATCTGCCGGACAACGTTGCTCTGCACTAAGAGTACTGTTCCTGCAGGAAGACATTGCAGATGCACAACTAAAGTTGATTCGCGGTGCAATGAGGGAGTTAAATGTGGGTGATCCCGCATTAGCCTGCACAGATGTAGGCCCTATCATCGACGAAGAGGCGCTTTTGCGTCTGCAAACGCATATCGATGAAATGAACGCTGCCGGTCTGCGTATATTTCAGGTGCCACTCAACTCAAAACTTCAGGGAAATTATCTAAGCCCTACCCTCATAGAGCTTGACGATGTTTCCAGACTTGATGATGAGAAGTTTGGCCCGGTGTTGCATGTAATCCGATTTCCTGCAGATGGCTTTGAAGCTGCGCTCAAACAGATCGCACAGCTTGGTTACGGCCTAACGGTAGGGCTACATTCCAGAATAGACTCCCGTATAAAGTTACTTCAGAAACATTTTCTGGCGGGCAATACCTATGTTAATCGTAACATCATAGGTGCTGTGGTGGGTACACAGCCATTTGGCGGTAACGGCCTGTCAGGCACGGGCCCCAAAGCTGGCGGCCCGAATTATCTGCACCCTTTTGTGCATGAACATACCCTGAGCATTAACACCATGGCCAGTGGGGGTAATGTTGATTTGCTTAGGCAGGGTTAACTCCTTCGCAATAAGTTTTCCCTTGTGCTACTCAGACTTTACAGGCACAAATCAGCCATCCTGGCAGGTTCCATTAGCTAACCACTGATTCAAATCGGGTGTGAGCGTCCTGGCCGCATGCGCTTCGTAACGCTGCGACTGCTCCTCGGTAATAAGCCCCTTCCAGCGTTGGTTAGTGCCCTTGTGAAAAAATCGGCTATCATCTTTCCAAAGTCCCTGGGTGGATCCGGGTGCCATTTTCGCAGCATTGGCTTTCATTTCCTTAAAAGTAACGCCTTTAACCAGATCCGGCCAAATATCCTCATTCACGGGGATATCCAGGTAGGCGCTAAGCTTTCGCATTTCACCATCCAGGTCTTTCAACATATCGCTAAAATGCATGAAATGGATGTTGGGTAAATGTTTAAAGTCCCACCAGCTCTGCGCGTGATGCAAATGTGACCAGAAGGGGTAACCCTCGGGCTCCCAGGGAAAACTGGACTTTGACAACCATTCATCAAAAGCTTCCTCGGCAGATTCACCCGGAAGTGGGAGTATGGGTCCCTTGCGACCCGGTGCATTGTTCAGGCCTTCAATCATTGCTGGTTGCATGTTGTTCCAGTGGTTCCACATGGAGGCAAATACATCGCGCCCATCGCGCCCTACGAAAATATACTTTACCTCCTCAAAATACTTGCATGCATCCAGTGGACTATGGGTTTTTACATAGCGGCGGTGCTCGAAGGATTCTATCTGATCAACCACCACATCCAGCGGTGCCAGGTTGGCATCGAACCAGGGGCTGAGATCATCCTGCGGTTTGGGCGGTTGGGGTTGTTGAAAAACCAATGCCGAACAAATGCCCTGCATCCATGTCGTACCTGCCTTATAGGAGGTAGTAATAATTATGTCATCGTTTCGCGCCTGGTAACTGTCCCAGCGCTCCGAATCCATAATCGACGATTGATAGCTGCGCGTTCGCTCCGGTTTATTCATGCTGTGCTTCCTGTGTTTTATTATTTTGCTGGCCGCCAAGAGCCAATAATTTAGCTTGATACAACGAACGGGTTTCGGGTACATGCACGCGTTCAATTGCGGCATGCAGTTCCTTCTCTGCCATTCTTTTATCGCCCAGTTGGTAATACGACAAACTCAGGCCCAGCCTTGCTTCGTGCAGATACGGTGCAAGTGCAATGGCCTTTTTGTACATTCTGATGGCTTCACGATAGTTCCTATTATTATAGAAGTTATGGGCTGCCCGATATAGATAAAATGGGCTCGGGTCATCAAGTGCTTCAATTTGCGCACTCAAGCCGCTAACTTCAGAATCCCGGTTTTCCTGAAATAACAGGTAGCGGTAGTTTTTCAACATACTCAATTTGTCGGCAAGGTTCGCAATTCCATATTGATATATTGCTTCGGCCATATCCGGTTGTCCGGCCCTGCGGTAAATAACCGCCAGTGTATTCAGGGCATCACTGCTTAAAGGTTCATTTTGCATCGACTCCACAGTTAACCAGTACGCCCTGGCGTAATTCTGTTGTGCCAACGCTCTGGCTGCGAGGTTACGATAGTAACGCGCAGCATATTGTTGGTCTGAAATACTGCTCAAAAACCGCTCCGAGCCACTGGGAAAATAGTCGATACGTACACTACCCGCCCGCAGACCGAGCCTGTTTTCCCCATGCTGCCAACCCTTGTCGTATAACACGGTGCGAATATGCACGCCTTTAACAATTATCCCGCCATCCAGGCCATATACGGGGCTGGAATCCGCCAATTGATAACCCACCCGCACCCTGGCAAGTTTTGCAAGTGCCGTGGTTAGTATCGCCAGAGATAAACAATTTCCCTGGCCCCTGGCGAGGGTGTCCTGCGCAGTAAAGGTGGTATCCTGATATTCAAAATCGGCCAGAACCAGACGCATGTAGTCCACCACTCTTTCATGGGCCGGGTTTTTTCGTTGGGTCCTGTTTTCGAAAAATTCGAAAAAAGCGCTTTCCTGCGCCGGTGAAAGTCGATGAATGTCATCAATGGATTCAATCTGTGGTGGAAGCCCAAAAAGAGCGTCATTGCGTAAGGAAAACTCCGGATGATGCAGGGGACCTGTCGGGCTTGAGGTGCATGCCGGTACAAACACCAAACTAACCAGCAGACAAAGAAGCTGTGCTGAAAGTCTAAATTCTTTAACAGAAACCCTGGTCATCTGTTCGCACCTTAAGATGTCTGTTGGTACTATTGCTTGCTCGGGTACCCTATGTTGGCTTATGATCAGGTATATCCATATCCCTTATCGCTTTAAGCAATGCCCGACAAGTAACCTGCCCGATGAGATGGCCGTTATCATCCACAACAGGCCTGCGACGGCGTTTATGGTCGAGCATCGATTGCGCAACATCAATTATATTTTCATCCACATGAATAGTCTCAACGGGCGATGTCATATATTCCTCTACCCGTATAACCCCCTGCTCTTCGCCATAATAGCTGCCCGACAATATTGCCCGCAAACAATCCAGCTCCGAGAGCACGCCTATCGGAGTTCTATGATCATCCACCACAATAACACCGGAAATACGGTGATTTATTATCTGTTTAATGGCGTCAAAGATATCTGAGTCTGCGCGAACCAGCACAGGCCTGCGAATCATATAGTCACGTATTCTTACTGAGGTGCGAAACATAGTCTGATCCTTTTACGGTTTAATAATTATTGTTTTTATCGCTGAATCTATTTCACTTACATACCCGCCAGTGCACTTTGTACCAGATTTATGAGTGGCATGGGAAATACTCCGTAAACCAGTACCAATAGCGCGACCACTACAACTGTGACTATCGCGGGCGTCGATTGAGCGAAACCTTTTGCATCTGCACTTGTAGACAGGGTCGACATTTGATCCGGGTGCAGGGTCATCGCATAGATAATCCGCAGGTAATAGTATATTCCAATACTGCTGCCAATAATCAGCGCCCACAATAACATCCAAAGCTGTGCTTCTATTCCAGCTGCCAGCACATAAAATTTGGCAACAAATCCTATCGTTAACGGGATTCCGGCCAGAGAAAAAAAGCTGATACTCAGCACAGTAGCAAGTAATGGTTTACGCCAGAAAAGCCCCTCATATTCCTTGATGGATTGTACTTCCTCGTGTCGCTCAGAGGTGCTTCCCCGGCTTAATGCGGTAATAACACCAAATGCAGCGAGTGTCATAAATACATATCCCGTTATATAAACCACACTCGCCTCAACAGCCAATAACATATTGGTGGATTGATACAGGGCCAGCAGCGCAATCAGCAAATAACCGATGTGGGCAATGGAAGAATAGGCCAACAAGCGTTTTATATTGTCCTGTAGCAAAGCCAATAGATTACCAATAACCATAGAGCCCGCCGCCAGAAAACTCAGCAACCGGAATATCGAGCTGTTAGAAAGTATATCGGTTGCTACAAAGTAGTTGAGCAGAACCGCGATAACGGCTGCTTTTGAAAGACTGGCGACCAGGCCGGTTACCGGAGCAGGGGCACCTTCGTACACGTCCGGTGTCCACATGTGAAAGGGTATCAATGACAATTTAAAAACCAGCCCTACCAATAACATACTATTGCCCGCAATGAGATAAAAGCCGGGAGCATTCACGCCGGTCATCGCAGTTCCAATAGCTGCAAAACTCATCTCGCCCACCGCTAGATACACCAGTGCCATACCAAATATCGCAGTGGTTGAAGCCACCCCGGAAAGCACCAGATATTTAAGTGCCGCTTCCAGTGGCGCGTGATGCTCCTCGGGATAGGCAATGAGTGTGTACAGTGAGATGGCAAGTATTTCAAGACCCAACAACATGCTGGCGAAATGCACTGCATGCGCCATGGTCGTAGCACCCAGCACTGCGGTTACCAGCAGTATGTAGAACTCTTCCAGATCACCATGGCGATCGTGTAAATAGTGATAGGAAAAAAAGCAGGTACACACTGCGATAAAAATGAACAGCATGGTGAACAGAACGGATAAATTATTCGCATGTAAAAGCGGTGTGATATCAAGCGGTAGTACCTGAGTGGAATACTGAAGCGCTGCCAGGGTCGCCAGCAATCCGGCAACCGTCATTAACATCATAAAAAGATGGTGTCGTTTTACGGCAATGGCAATCATTTGCAGCATTACCAGTACACCCAAAGTGATAACTGGCGACAATCCGACAAACTCGTTGAAAGTCATAGCGCAGCCCCACCTAACAGATGCTGAACTACAGGTGCAGCCATATCAAAAAGTGGTTGTGGATATACCCCCAGGTAAACCAGTGCCAGCATCATAACAAGCATCACCGACAACTCCCGCGCACCGAAATCGGCTACATCGCCCTCAACCTTGCGTTGCCCCTGAAAAGCCCTTTGCATAAGTGAAAGTCCATAGACTGCTGCCACCACCAATCCCAGGGCTGCGGCAACTGTCAGCGGAACATCTACCGAAAATATTCCGATGAGCACCATAAATTCCCCGACAAAATTTCCCAGCCCGGGCATTCCTAACGATGCGACTATAAAGAACAATGCAACTGCACCCATGCGCGGTGCCTGCATCCAGATGCCTCCCATCTGGTCAAGATCCCTTGTGTGCAAGCGCTCCTGCAACGCCCCTGCGAGCATGAATAGTGCAGCAGTGGAAAATCCATGGGCAACCATCTGCATAACGGCACCCTGCAAAGCAATTGCATTCCAGGCAAATACGCCTAACAAAACAAAACCCATATGGCTGATGCTGCTGTACGCTACCAATCGTTTAAAATCAGTCTGTGCGTATGCAAGATACCCGCCATAGACAACGCTGATCGCACCGAGCAACATCGCCGGCCAGCGAAATTCCATCGCTGCTTCGGGAAACAGTGGTACAACAAAACGTATCAGCCCGTACGCCCCGGTTTTTAACAAAATACCGGCAAGTATTACGCTGCCGGCAGTAGGCGCCTGGGTATGTGCATCCGGAAGCCAGGTGTGCAGTGGTACACCGGGCAATTTCACCACAAAGGCAACAAAAAAACCCAACATCAACCAGAATGCCAGATCGGAGGACATGCTGGTATTCAACAGGTCAAAGTAACTAAAACTTAACACGCCTGAGCTGTCATAGTGCACAAATGCCAGCACCAGAATCGAGACGAGCAGGAGCAAGCCGCTGACCTGTGTGAACAAGAAGAACTTCATGGAAGCGTAGGCCCGATCTTCATGCCCCCAGATGGCAATCAGAAAGTACATCGGGATTAGCATTACTTCCCAGAAGACAAAAAACAGGAACAAATCCAGCGCCGAAAATACCCCAACCACCCCGGCCAGGGTCCACAATATGTTGAACTGAAAAAAACCATGCCGGTAGTCCACCTGGCTCCACGAAGACACCACCGCAACTATTCCCAGAAAGACAGTTAACGCTATTAACATCAAACTAAGACCATCTACGGCGAGTAGCAGGCTGATTCCAAACCGGGGTATCCAGGTAAGGTTTACGATGTTGTACCAGAGGCCCGCCTGGCCCTCTATCACGCCGTTGGGCAATAGCCCGCCCAACCAGATATCCGCTACCAGAAACCCGGCCAGGCTTAAAACGACAAGACTCACCCAGCGCGCCATATCGGGCTTGAACAAGCCCACCAGCCAGGCAATAAAACCCCCACATAGTAAACACAGGATGAGTGTCAGCAGCATCACAACACGCCCACTATAAACAGCAGTACAAGTACCAGACCCGCCGCCATGTTCATTGCATACCAGCGCAGGCTCCCGTTTTCCCCATTTGAAAGGTAACGGTTAAAGCCCCGCGCAACTATCACCACGGCATTATAGATGCCATCCACCAGTTCAGGTTTCAGAATTACAGATAGTTTTTTAAAAGGCGAGACGAGTACCAGATCATAAAGTGCATCAAAGCCCCAGCCAGTGGCAAAGTAACGTTTCAGCGAGAGGGCAAACCCGGACTCAAGCAGACTGGCAATCCCGGAGAGCCTGCCGCTAAAAAGCATATATCCAAAAATAATACCAACGAGCGGTATCGCGGTGGTTACCCAGAAGAGTGTGTTGTAATGATCACCACCGTCAATACCCCCGTCGGGTAAGACCGGGGCAACTGCAGCAAAGCCAAACATACCGCCCACCAGGGCAAGTGTGGCAAGGATGACAAGTGGTGCATTCATGGCGATGCCGGACTGGTCATGCGCTTCAGTTTTTGCATCACCAAAAAAAACAATGTAAATCATGCGTACGCTATACAGGGAGGTTAAAAACGCAGCGGCAGCGGCGATGCTCCAGAAGAACGGACCCTGGTGCGCATAGTCCCAGCTTTGCAAGAGAATAAGGTCTTTGCTAAACCAACCCGAGGTCAGTGGTAAGGCAGATAGTGCTGCACTGCCTATGAGCATACAGGCAAACGCCAGCGGCATGCGCTTGTATAAACCGCCCATTTTGAATATGTCCTGCTCATGATGCAGGGCTTTTATCACGGTACCCGCAGTAAGGAATAACAGGGCTTTGAAAAAGGCATGTGTCATCAAATGAAAGATCGCCGCTGACCAGGCACCCACCCCCAGCGCCAGAAACATGTAGCCAATCTGGCTCATAGTGGAGTAGGCAAGAATTCTCTTCAGGTCGCTCTGGCACAAGGCAGCAAAGGAGGCAATAAACAGACTGATAACACCAACCACCGCCACCGCAAACTGTGCAAAATCTGACAAGAGATACAGATCATGTAGTCGCGCTATAAGGTACACGCCTGCGGTTACCATAGTAGCTGCGTGAATGAGCGCACTGACTGGTGTTGGGCCTGCCATCGCATCTGGCAACCAGGTTTGCAAAGGCAGTTGGGCCGACTTACCCACTGCACCCCCCAATATAAGTAAAGCTGCCAGAGTACATACCGGTGATCCACCAGCCCACGTGGCATTCGCATTTTGTAACAGGCTCTGGATTTCCAGCGTACCCAGCTCCCTGAACAACAGGAACATACCCAGCGCCATGGCAGTATCACCAATCCGCGTTACAACAAATGCCTTACGCGCCGCATACCCGTTAGCAGGATCCTCATGAAAGTACCCGATCAGCAGATAGCTGCATAGACCAACGCCTTCCCAACCCAAATATAAAACCAGCAGGTTGTCACCCAGTACGAGCATCAACATGGCAAATACGAATAGGTTCATATAGGCAAAAAAGCGACTGTAATCACTTTCATCAATCATATACCCGGCCGCATAAATGTGGATCAGCGCGCCAACACCTGTGATGACGCCAATCATCACCAGTGACAGGCCATCAAGGTATAAGATGATGGCGGGACTAAACCCGCCAACGTCAATCCAGGTCCACAGGTGCTGGGAATATGCGCTTTCACCACTTTGGGTGAACCCGAGACCCACCATAAATGTTAGCACTGCTGCAACAGTAACAGAGCCTGCTCCTACGACGGCAACCACAGGCTTGCTCAAGCGACCCTGGCTTAAAAACAGAATCAAAAAGCCAAGAAGTGGTGCAGCGGGAATAAGCCACAACAGATTCACAGCTGTATCCCCCACTGGCGTGTCGATGAATTTTTGTCAGGCATATTCATCCTTTCAGGCGACTCGCAACATCAATATCAAGACTTGAAAACCGGCGCTCCAGTTGTAGTACCAGCGCCAGCCCTACCGCCACCTCGGCACCGGCGATGGACAAAATCAACATGTACATTATCTGTCCGTCCGTCTCTCCCCATGCAGCACCCGCCACTACAAATGCAAGTCCGCAGGCATTCATCATAATTTCGAGCGACATAAGGGTGAAAATAATATTCCTGCGTACCAGCACACCGGTAAGCCCGAGCAAAAACAGGGCTGCTGCAAGCACCAGAATATGTTCAATTGGAACGGCAATGGCAGTCATTTATTCAGTCTCCTCGCGACGGGAGCGCATATATCTACGGCCCAGGTGAAAGGAGCCTATCAGGGCTGCAAGTAACAAAATGGAAGCAAGCTCTACAGCAAGCAGGTAAGGCCCGAACAATGAAATACCGATAGCCTTGGGCGAGACAGGCACCCCGGAAGTAACAGCCGTTTGTGTTGTAATCAGGTATACCAGCTCAAAAAACAGCGTAAGTGTCAGTGCTGCAGGCCCAATCCACATGCGCGGATGCATCCAGGCTATTTCCTGGGCAACCGAACCGGGACCCAGGTTCAGCATCATTACCACAAACAAAAACAGCACCATAATCGCGCCAGCATAAATTACCACCTCAAGGGCAGCTGCAAATGGTGCGCCCAGCATAAAAAATATTACTGCAATAGATAGCAGCGAAATTATCAGGTACACCAGTGCGTGGGATGCATTGGTGCGGGTTACAACCAGAGTGGTTGCTATCAGTGAGACAGACCCTGCTATATAGAATAGTACTATTTCCATAACGCTACTTTCTCCACGCTCTACTTAACGCCACTTAAGGCAACAAACTGTGTACTTCTGTTGGCGGCAATTCATTGCGCGCATCACCCTTCCCTTTTCCTGCGATAGTTTTTCCCGCAACCCGCCAGAAACTGTAGTCCGGGTATTTACCAACCCCGTCGATCAGCAGATGCTCTTTTTCATACACCATGTTTGGCCGTTCATACTCGGCCAGTTCAAAGTCCGGGGTTAACTGAATAGCGTAGGTGGGGCATGCCTCTTCGCACATTCCACACAGGATGCAACGGGAAAAATTGATGCGGAAAAATTCCGGGTACCAACGTCCATCCTCAGAGCTGGTTTTTTGTAAGGCAATGCAATCAACCGGACAGGCAACAGCACACAGGTTGCAGGATACGCATCTTTCCTCACCATCCGGGTCCCGCGTCAATATAATACGACCACGATAACGTGGTGCCATGTACGGCATTTCCTCCGGGTATTGCACCGTTTCATTGCGCTTGAACAGATGCAAGAAAACCAGCCAGGTAGTTTTAATATGACTCCACATGCCTAAGTCTCCATCCAGAGTGCAAGCGCACCGGTTACCATGAGGTTTAATAAGGTTAAAGGCAGCAGAATTTTCCAGCCCATAGACATCAACTGATCGTATCGGGGGCGCGGAATTGCTGCCCGCAGCAGAATAAAGAAATTGATCAGCAGTGCAGTTTTCAGACTAAACCATACCAGCGGTGGCAAAAAATCAGGTCCCAACCAGCCACCAAAAAACAGCGTTACAGTCATTGCACAGGTTAATATGAGCGATAGGTATTCACCCAGCATAATCAGACCAAACTTCATACCTGAATATTCGGTATGAAAACCCGCGGTTAACTCATGTTCTGCCTCTGGCAGGTCGAACGGCAAGCGATGCATTTCTGCAAGACCGGCCATCAAAAATATAACCAGGCCAACAAACTGGGGAATACAATTCCAGATATCGCGCTGCGCTTCAACAATCTGGCTCATGTTAAAGGAGCCGGTCAGCATCACCACGCCCATGAGCGACAGGCCCATAAATACCTCATAACTTACCATTTGGGCTGCACTTCTTAAGCCTCCCAAAAGAGAATACTTATTGTTGGAGGCAAGCCCTGACAACAGCACGCCGTATACCGCAAGACTCGTCATCGCCAGAAAAAACAACAAACCAATATTCAAATCGATGATGTATAAACCAGGGCCATAGGGAACCACAGCAAAACCCATCAACATTCCAGCAACCACTGCCGTGGGCGCGAGGGTAAAGATCACGCGATCCGAAAACGGTGGTACCCAGTCGTGTTTGGTAAACAGTTTTACGATATCTGCTACCACCTGCAATACACCAAATGGTCCAAGGCGGTTGGGTCCCAGGCGATCCTGCCACCATCCCAGTAGACGTCGTTCCCACCACACCAACAGTGCTGATGCGAGCATTGCACCGAGCAGCACCGGCAAAATCATGATGTATTCAAATTCGATGTTCATCCGCGTGCAATTACCTCTGGTTGTCGAGCCCAGTTTTCATCGCGTACAAAACTTACCCAGGCACCAGCGGGTAGATAGGCAGCGCCCTGAACAAGCCCGACAAAACCCTGTTGCATGGAAGCACTTACAAGCACTTCATAACTTTGGCCAGGTGTTATCTCCCCTGTTGAACAGTAAAGCCCGTCCCCTGTTTTGACATGCAAAGCCTTTGCATCCTGGGGGTTGAGACTTATTCGGGCACGCCCTGCCCGCGCCTGCATTTCACTTGTGTGCGCGCTGAGTTCATCACTGCCGAATACACAATACACGGGCACTAAACATAGACCCGCCCCCCCCTCACGTACTTTCCCGGATGCTTTCCCGAAAATCGGGCCGGTTTTTTCGAGCGTTGTCGTGGACGCTGCGTGGCTGACAAAAACAGCATCTGCTGCCCCCCGCAAAGCCCCACCGGCATGTTCCTGGTACTGTGTGACAGACTGATTGGAATTCCAGCCAGGCGCCCACACGTAAGGTGCCAAATCACCCGGTTGCGCTGCAGAGTCGCCTTCCATGGAGAACGAAAACGGAGAATTGACGTCTTCGGATGTGCGCGGTTCGTGCACGCTCACGTTTGCATTCATCGCTGTGCGACCACTGAATCTATGCGTTTGTCGCGGAATTTTCGCGGCCGTGCGACCAGACTGCCCGGCCATGCGATTGAGGTGGGTGAGCCGAGATAAACAGGGCAATTCGATTGCACAATCGCTTATCAGTTTTTCGCGCACATCAGTTTCAGTACTTTCTTTGGAAATGCCTGCAACCCAGGCCCATGCAGCCATGATGTCACCCTGCGGTTCGTACACCTGATAAAACTGTTGCGCACGCCCTTCATAATTAATGCAACATCCTTCTGTCTCTGCAAAACTGGCTGCGGGAAGCACAAGCGTAGCCTGCTCAAGCGTTGCATTTTCCACTACATCCAGACCTACCACCTGACTCGCCGCTGAAAGTGCTGCAGCCACTTTTTCGCTTTCCGCACGCCGGTACAAATCATTTTCAAGCACAATCGCTGTATCAACGCTGCCATCGGTTAACTTTTTCAGCGCTGAATGCATGGACAGAGCCCCGGTAATTAATCCCGCTCCCACACTGTTTACTTCAGCAAAACACAGCAACAGGTCAGGCTCCTGAGCCAGGGCCTTGAGGGCCTCGGTGATTTGTGCTGCCGCGTGTAACACCGCTTCGTTCAACAGGCTCGTGCCACTTACTACGAGGGGATTGCTCGCAGACTTAAGCGCCTGGGCCGCCCCGTTTACAAAGGCCATGTCTGCTTCATCAAGCTCCACGGACTTACCTTCAATCAGCTGTGTTATGCAATTGCCAAGATACGCAATGCGTTCTGGTGTAGTACATATACTGTCAGTGCAAATGTCCTCCAGACGAGTGGGCAATACCGACGCCGAATAAACCGGAGTTAGTGCAGACTGCGCATGCCCGCGTACGCCCGCGTCCTGCCACAAGGGTATGCTGGCAGGCCCTGCCATTTCTTTTGATACATTGCGCGAGGTCTGACGAAGGGACAGAGCCAGCCGAGGCGCTGTATTGGATACATCCTCGCCCAACAATAATACTGCGTCTGCGGCTTCTACCCGCTTTAGCGTTGGCGCTCTTTTGCCGTGACCCTGGGACAAATCAATAGCCAGATCCACCAGGGGCGCTTCAGCGTCAGAAAATCCGGCGCAATAATTTGCTTCGCCCACCAGTGCTCTCAAAGCATAGTTTGATTCAACTGAGGCCCTTGGTGAGCCAATGCCAATCAGTTTATTGTCCTTAACAATTGCTGCAAATCTGTTCAGGGCATCTGTTTTGTCAATAATCTCAAAACTGCCATCCTCACACCTAAGACCTGCATTGCGAATGCGTTTTTCGCTGTTCACATAACCGGAACCAAATCGTCCCCTGTCACACAGAAAGTAAGAATTAATGTCCTCGTTGTAGCGGTTCTGGATACGCTTGAGATTCCCATAGCGCTCGCCAGGTGAAGTATTGCATCCAACCGCGCAGCCCATGCAAACCGAGGGCGCCGATTGCAGGTCCCATTTTCTGGTATAACTTTCGCTGAATGGCTTGTTGGTGAATACCCCGGTTGGGCACACCTCTACGAGATTGCCGCTGAATTCGCTTTCCAGCACACCTGGCTCTGTGCGACCAAAGTACATCCGGTTTCTGGACCCCAGTGCCTGTAAATCTGTACCACCCGCATAATCCTTGTAATAACGCACACAGCGATAACAGGTAATGCAGCGATTCATCTCATGGTTGATAAACGGCCCAAGGTACTGATTCTCAAAAGTGCGTTTTTTACCGGTATAACGTCTGGAGGTATGGCCTGTCATCACAGTCATGTCCTGTAAATGACACTCCCCGCCCTCTTCGCATACCGGACAATCATGGGGGTGATTTAGCATCAACCATTCAATCACCGAAGCCCTGAAATTAACTGCATTATTGGCATCCACCGATATTCGCAGGCCTTCGCTTACCGGGGTCATACAACCCATAACAATTCGACCGCGCTCATCGTTCTCATCCTGGTACTGAACAACGGCACATTGCCTGCAGGCTCCCACAGAACCCATCGCCGGATGCCAACAGAAATAGGGCAAATCAATGCCCCTGGACAGACATGCCTGCAACAGATTGTCTCCGTCGGCAACTTCATACTCTTTGTTATCAATGATAATTTTGGGCATGGTTCTAGGTGCCTGCTGCTTTTAAGGGCGCGGATGTTTGGTAGGTACAACATCCCTGTTCAATATGCTGTTCAAAATCTGCTCGAAAGTATTTAAGCGCACTTGTCAGGGGTTCAATTGCGCCGGTTGCGTGCAGGCAAAAGGTATTTCCCGGAGTGCCAATATAGTCGGCATTTTGTTCCAGTAATTCCAGGTCTCCGGTGCTGCCCCGCCCCTCTTCTATATCTTTTAGCAGCGCCTCAAGCCAGGGCAGTCCTTCCCTGCAAGGCGTACAAAACCCGCAGGACTCCTGGGCAAAAAAGTGTTGCAGGTTCATCGCCAGTGCAACCGGACAAATACTGTCGTCCATGATAATCATGGTGCCCGTTCCCATTCTGCTACCCGCAGCCTGAATGCTTCCATAGTTCATGGGCAAATCGAGATGTTCCTCAACCAGAAAGTCGGTTGACGCCCCGCCAGGTAAAAAGCCCCTGAGTGCATAACCCTTTTGCATGCCGCCCGCGTGGGTTTCTATAATCTCACGCACGGTGGTTCCCATTGGCAATTCCCACAGGCCCGGCTTGTTGACGCGACCGGACACGCCATAAATTTTTGTGCCTGCATCCTCCCCTATACCAAGCGCCTGATACCACTCAGCACCCTCTTTGATAATACAGGGCACGTTGCAAATCGTTTCAACGTTATTAACAACAGTAGGCCTGCCCCATGCGCCACTAACAGGAGGAAACGGGGGTTTGGTACGCGGCTGCGCACGTTTACCCTCCAGAGCATTCAGCAATGCGGTTTCTTCACCGCAGATATAACGCCCGCCGGATCGATGTACCACCAGGTCAACACTAAAGGCACTGCCAAATACATTTTTCCCTACGAAGCCTTTTTCACGTGCTTCATCGATTGCAGATTCCAGGGCGCGTGCCGCCTTGTGATACTCACCCCGAATAAAGATAAAGGCCTTGTCAGCCTGTACCGCGTACGCCGCAATGATCATTCCCTCCACCAGAAGGTGTGGGTCTTTTTCCATCAAATACCGGTCCTTAAACGTACCCGGTTCCATCTCATCTGCATTACACACCATATACTTATGGCCCGGGCCCGCGGCTTCTCCCATGGGCACAAAGCTCCACTTAAGGCCAGTTGGAAACCCTGCGCCGCCCCGACCCCGCAAATTGGCATCCTTAACCTGTTGTTGTACCTGTTCGGGCTGCATTTCGGTAAGCGCTTTTCTCGCTGAATCATAACCACCCGCGGCCTGATAGCTGGCAAAGCTCACCAGACCGCCATCCGCGCTCAAAATACGCTCTGTGAGTGGCTTTTTATTCATAACCCTTTAGCACCTCGTCCAGATTTTCGGCACTTACCTTATATATCAGGTCCTCATTTATCATAATGGCAGGCGCCCTGTCACATGCGCCAAGGCACACAATGGGCAGCAAGGTAAATCGGTCATCCTGGGTGGTTTGCCCAAGATCTACTCCAAGTTTGTCCATTAGCGCCTGTTTAACATCGTCAGCACCCATTATGAAACAACTGACACTGTCGCAAACCATTATCACATTGCGGCCAACGGGTTTGCGAAAAATCAGGTTGTAGAATGTAGCTATACTGTCGATGGCAACTGGCGACATCCCAAGCAGGTCAGCAATTGCAGCAACACTTTCGTCTGACACCCAGCCGCGATATTTTTGCACTATGCGCAGTGCATCAATCGCTGCAGACTGACGATCTGGCAAGTGGGCTATTTCCGCCTCAATATCCCGGCGTTCTTCGTCTGAAAGCGTTGGTATTAGTTGCATTGTGCTTGATTCACTCATACCAGTCCTTACCGATCTACATCCGCCATGACAAAATCGATACTGGCAATGATGGCAATAAGATCTGCAATCATAAAACCCCGACTGATCATGGGAATCATTTGTAGATGAGGGAAAGAAGGTGTACGGATGCGGGTGCGATAAGCCATGGTGCCACCATCAGATACGCTGTAGTAACTGTTCCAGCCCTTGGTTGCTTCTATCATCGTGCAGGACTCTCCTGCAGGTATAACCGGGCCCCAACTCACATTCAGAAAATGTTGAATAAGGGTTTCGATGTCCTGCATGGTATGTTCCTTGACAGGTGGGGTTGTCAATGCGTGTTGTGCCTTGTACGGACCGGCCGGCATATTATCCAGACACTGGCGAATAATGGAGAGGCTCTGGCGAATCTCCTCTACCCGCACTTCACAACGCGCATAACAATCTCCTGCCTGTGCCAGGGGTACTTCAAAATCAAACTGGTCATATCCTCCGTAAGGGCGTTTTTTCCGTAAATCCCAATCCAGTCCTGTCGCCCTCAAGTTTGGCCCGGTAACACCCCATTCCAATGCTTCCTCGGTGGAGTAAGCACCGATATCCCGGGTTCGCTGCTTCAATATTCCGTTTTGCATCACCATGGTGTCGTATTCTTTCAACCGGGCGGGCATATAGTCCAGAAAGTCGCGAACCATCGTGTCCCAGCCTTCCGGAAGATCCTGGGCTACTCCGCCAATTCGAAACCAGGAAGGATGCATGCGTCCGCCGGTAATGGCCTCAATAATAGTCAGCAATCGTTCCCGGTCGATGAACATGTAAAACACCGGTGACATCTGGCCCACGTCCTGGGCGAAGGTGCCATAAAAAACCAGATGGCTGGAAATTCGGAATAACTCACAGAGCATCACCCGAATAACTCTGGCACGATCCGGCACCGTAATGCCCGCCATTTTTTCAACGTTCATGACGTAAGGCAGGTTGTTCATCACGCCACCCAGATAATCAATACGGTCGGTATACGGGATATAAGTATGCCAACTCTGGCGCTCCGCCATCTTCTCGGCACCACGATGGTGATAGCCAATTTCCGGAACCGCATCCACCAGAACTTCCCCATCCAGCTGTAGTGCTATTCGAAATACCCCATGCACACTGGGATGATTAGGGCCAAGGTTCAAAAACATATAGTCGGTGTGTTTGTTACCACGGGTCATGCCCCAATCTTCCGGTACAAACCGCAGGTCTTCCTGCTGTGCATCCAGAAATTCAGGGCTCATACGAAAAGGCTCCAGCTCGGTTGCCCTGGCCGGATGATCCTTGCGCAAGGGGTGGCCTTCCCACAAGGGCGGCGTGAGAATGCGCCTGAGATTCGGATGCCCGGTAAAATGAATCCCGAACATGTCGAATACTTCCCGTTCATACCAGTTCGCAACCGGCCACACCGAAGTAACAGAATCCAGCGCAAGATCGTCCTGATTCAGGGCAACCTTTATTCGCACATCCTGATTACGTTCCAGGGAAATGAGGTGGTAAAAAACGGTGTAGTCTGCAGCCGGCTGGCCAGCACGATTCTGTCGAGTGCGTTCATCGATTGCGGAAACATCAAAAAGCAACACACAGGGCTTTTGTATCCCCGATTTGAGAAATTGCATTACGGCGAGTATCTGGCTGCGCTCTATCCAGGCGGTAGGAATACCGTCAACCGTCCTCTGGAGACGGAGACTCGACCCAAATCGAGCTTCAAGCTCACCCATGATCCCACCGCCGCTAGACGTAGAGACCTGTTCCAAGACCATATCTGTCATGTACTGCAGACCCGTTGTTTACTACTTAAGCTATTCCGATGTTTTATCCCCGCTGTGGGCACTTTCCCCGCTGTGGGCACTTTCTTTTTCGGTATTTTTCTTACCTTGCGACCTGTCCGCGAGGGATGACAACAGATCCTTTGACAAGGGTGCGTCACCTACTGTATCGGGAGTAGCAAGGGTGGTAGCGCGCATTCTTGAAGGAGTGCGCAAATCCCGCTGACTGTCTTTCTTGGCAGCGGTACGTGAAGTATTGCCATTGGCATCAACCACCCAACTCAGGGGGCGCTGGTCTTTAGCCACGCTGGCCTGTAATAGATTTAGTCCCTGTAGTAGTGCTTCTGGTCGTGGCGGACAACCGGAAACATAAACGTCTACGGGTAAAAATTTGTCCACCCCCTGTACCACACTGTAAATGTCATACATCCCACCGGAGTTGGCACAGGAACCCATGGAAATCACCCACTTTGGCTCAAGCATCTGGTCATACAAATGCTGCAATACGGGGCCCATTTTACGAAATACCGTACCCGAAACAACAATCAGGTCAGCTTGTCTTGGGGTGGCGCGGATAACCTCGGCGCCAAAGCGGGCCAGATCATGTCTTGAAGTAAACGCTGTAGCCATTTCAACATAACAACAGGATAGGCCAAAATTAAAGGGCCAGAGTGAATTTGCACGACTCCAAGCCACAAGATCTTCCAGTTTGCTTACCAGAACATTTTTTGCCAGCTGTTCCTCATAGTCCGCATCCAGGGTTTCCAAAGTCTCACCTGGTTTCACCGGAACGGTGTGCCATCTCATGATCGAATTCTCCCGCTTCGAACCTTGTGCCTTTTTCCCCAGTCCAGCGCGCCAGTGCTTAACTCATACACCAGCGCTACCAGCAAAATCAGGATAAAAACTGCAATACCCAGATATCCCGTCCATCCCAGCTCGTAAAACGAAACGGCCCAGGCGAAGACAAAGATAGTTTCAAGGTCAAATACAACGAAGAATAGTGCTATGAGGTAAAACTCGATGGAAAGTCTGGTCTGTTCGGCGCTGCCAACAGGAACAACCCCGGATTCATAGGGCATGTCAGTGGCTTTTTTCGCTTGTGTGCGGCTGCCCAGTAACCAGGAGCCAATTAACACAACAGCCAACAATGCAATTACGGACAGCGAGTAAATCAAGAAAGGTTCCAGATTCTGGGCCTCTCCTACTATCACCACAGCCGAACCGTCGTTTATAACCACCCTTCTCCTCCCCAGAAGTCCCAGGCAATGCAAATACGACTACTACGACAACAGTGCCACAATAACCTCCATTGAATAGGATATGCAATACCCTTTTTTGGGGAACACCAGCCGTTGCAGCTTGTCGAAATCATCGGTCACGGTTTAACATTCTGGCCCATGGGTACACAAACTAACGAGTGACAATAATGAAATATATCGTGCGTATTCTGCTTGGCGTAATTTTTCTCAATGCTCCTGCCATCAGGGCAGAGATTGCAGTTTTTGCAGGCGGGTGTTTCTGGTGTATGGAATCAGATTTTGAAAAGCTTGCGGGTGTGAGTGATGTAATATCCGGATTTACCGGTGGTAATGCACCTAATCCAACTTACAACGGCAATCATAGGGGGCACTATGAAGCTGTAAAGGTAAGTTATGATGCAGAGGTAGTAAGCTACCAGCAACTACTGGACTATTTCTGGGTAAACATAGACCCCTTCGACGCCACTGGCCAGTTTTGTGATAAAGGGCCCAGCTATTTGAGTGCCATATTTGTGGCCAGCGAAGAAGAAAAAGCGCTGGCGCTGGCGTCAAGAGCTCAAGTGGTTGAACAGTTTCCGGATCAAATCGTTGTTACCCCGGTTCTGGATGCGGCAAAATTTTACCCCATTCGCGGGGAGGAAAGTTACCATCAGGACTACTATATTAATTATGCCACCCGTTACAAATATTACCGATGGAGCTGTGGCCGGGATAAGCGTCTACGTGAGATCTGGGGTGATAGAGCTACGCATTAGGTTGCCTCGCGCCATTCAATATCAGGTAACGTCGGGCACTCGTTTTCATGTACTAAAGGCTGGTTTGCTCACATTCATCTACCGTAGTCCTGTTTACATGCTCCCGAAAACCAGGACCATAGAACGTTTCGATCTCGCGCCATATACGATTAGATGAGTCGTCGCAAAACAGTGCACGATAACCAACGTCGTAGCCTATCCACATTGCACTGTCCAAAGTGCCATTGGCATGACTGTGAAAAGCATGTTCCCAGATGTTCAACTCACTGTTTACCCAACGCCGCCAACGCAGGTGTTCGGCCGCGGTAAGTAAATCGTAATCGGTCTGCGCACGTACAAACAAATCGGCCATTCCAGGGGTTAACGCCAACAATTGATTGGCGTCATTTGCCATTTCCAGCAAGCCCTGGCTGGTCTGGGATTGAATTGCACTGGTGTTGCGATTTACCTCTATGGTGAGGTATACGATAGAAACAACCACAGCCACCGCACCCACGATTTCAGCAACCAGGGACCAACGTTGTAGATTTTTCATCGAGCGTTTCCTCAACTGACGATGCGTAAAGAGTAGCTTGACCAAAGCGTGCCTGTCGAGTGTTGTGGGCGGTCCCTCAACTGGATCAATCTGCGAGAATAGACCGGCTATAAACAGTTACCGTCTATGCTGATAGGGTAGAGGTATCGAAAGCCAAGGATCAGGATATGGCACAAAGTTCTGGAAGCACGCCAGCAAGCGAAAAATTTTGGAGACAACTGTTGTCTATCCGCTCAAGCCATCCAGAAAATCTGATGGCACGCCACCTCACAAAAGATTATCTGGAAAGTCTCGATCAAGCTGCCCGGAACAGACTGTGGAAACTAATCAAAACCGGATACGAGAATCCCGACAGCTATATGGGCGTGTATGCCCAAAACACCAGTGATTATGAAGAATTTAATACCTTGCTCGAACCAATGATCCGCGATCATCACGGCATTCCCTCCGAGCAGGAGATGGTCCAGCACCATGATTGGAGTTCGGTGCATTCGAAATGTGATTTGCAGGATATCGACCCGGCACTGGATGATGTTTCCATGCGAGTAAGGGTCGGGCGCAATCTTGCAGCATTGCCTCTGCCAGGGGCAATGTCAAAATCAGAGCGCGTAACTCTTGAAAGACAAACGGCTGAAGCCTTCAGCACGCTTGTGAAAGATCCAGGTTTTGGGGGGGCGTACCTGTCCTTAACACCAGGCTCAAGGCACACAATTAGCGCCGAACAATACCAGAACCGTGTCGAGCGCCATCAGATGTTCAAGGATATGCGCTTTGACCGCTACCTGGTATCAGGTGGGTTATCTACCCACTGGCCTTACGGTCGGGGCATGTACATCTCGGGCTCGGGAGATTTTATGGTATGGGTAGGAGAAGAGGATCATCTGCGCATCATGTCCATGCGCAAGGGAGGAAACCTGTCTGGTTTGTATGCCAGGTTATACGAGGGGTTGGAGAAACTCAGCAAAGTACTTCCCGCGTTTGCCCACTCCGCACGATATGGTTATCTCACTTCCTGCCCGAGCAATCTTGGCACAGCAATGCGCGCCAGCATGCACCTTCCCATTTCTGTACGCGCACAGGATGAAGCCACGCTAAAAGAATCCGGGCTTGCGGTTCGTGGTGTAGGTGGAGAACATACCGATGCGGGTCCCCAAGGCATTATTGATATCTCGCCGAGTGCTCGCCTGGGTGTTACAGAGAGCGAAATTATGCAGCGCTTGTTTAATGGCACCGCCGCACTTTGGGCATCGAGAAAAAAGACCTTGAATCATTAAGCTTATGCTCGAGCTCGATAGGGCGCTATTGTGACATCTGTAGATCGCCCCGCAATCAAATCGGCAATGAGATATGCGCTGCGCGGCCCCAGGGTCATGCCCAGGTGTTGATGCCCGAACGCATACAAGACCTTATCTGAACGCGAGGAAAACCCAATTACGGGTAGGGAGTCGGGCAACGAGGGCCTGCAGCCCATCCAAACCGATTGCTCATTCGTCTCAAGTTCCGGCAGTATCCGTTTTGCCGCCGGGACCAGGCTGCGAATGAAACGGTAGTCTGGTGGTGCATCCACTCCGGCAAACTCTACCTGGGCTGTCATCCTTAATCCAGGTTCCATCGGATTTAGCACAAATGATCTTTCGCCATGTACTACGGCGCGGTTCAGCAAAGTATTGTTTACCGCCGGAAGCATAAGGTGATAGCCACGCTCCGTATCCAGTTGGATCACGTCACCCATCTGTTTTGCCAATGGTCTGGACCACGCACCACAAGCAATCACCACCTTGCTGGCATACAGGGCAGCGTGGGAGTTGTTCAACTCTACTGAATCCCCTCCCGATGCCGCCTCACAACTGACACTGCGTACGTCAAACTGTTGGTAGCTGCCTCCACGTGCCACAAACAGGTCCACCATACCTTGAACCATGCGCTGGGGATTGGAAATCCTGAGGCTGTCTTTCTGGTAAATTGCTCGACAAAAAATCGCCGCAAGGTGTGGTTCCATTTCCTGAATTTCCGCGGAATCCAATGTCGTATAGGGTGTGCCAACACTATCCATTAACTTTCGTGCAGGTTCAGTAGCATCATACCCCGACTTTGTTTCATAGACTTTAAGCCACCCCCCGGTCAGCAGGATATCTGCAAGCGCAGTACCTCCAACCAGACGCATCCAACTGGCTGCGGCATCCCGGGAAAGCGCGTGTAGCGCCTGCGTATTACGGGCAACGTTTGCACTTCGACTTTCCAGCACAAAGCGCATTAGCCACGGTAACAGTCTCGGTAAATGTTGAGTCCGGATGGACAGTGGTGAGTCGGAATCCACCAGCATACGCAATCCGCCCAGAGCGATGCCGGGCATGGCAGTGGGTGCACAGGATCCATTGACAATTACGCCGGCATTTCCAAAGGACGCACCTGAGCAGGGCGCCTGTCGGTCTACCAGGGTAACCGCGTGACCGTCTTCCTGCAGAGCCAGAGCAGTGGAAGCACCCACAATTCCTGCTCCGATCACTATTATGGGTAGGTTGCTCATAACGCTATCTTAAATCAAAGCTGCCCCGGCTTCTCTATAATTGAGACCTGCATCACACCTTAAGCATATTGATGCGCGATAGCATAGACATATAGCGACAGGATTTCGTTCGGTAATGCTTAAACAATCAATTAGTTGGCAAATCATGGTGAAGCTGCGGGTTCTATTTACTCTGGCGATGCTTGCAACTGCTGGCTGCCAGTCGACAGGACCCGAGCAGGTGGACACTGCACCCATTATCCCTCCCGTGAAAGAGCAGCAGGTCAAACCGCAAAAACCACCGCCACCAATTCCACTTGCCATCGTTGTGAGCGCGAATGTACCTGTATACCTGGATGTAGAAAACGCGCTAACAAAACAACTCAGCCAACCCTTTGAAGTATTCAACCTGGATGAGAGTAGTGCCGAGGAGATTCTGGCCAGATTGCAAAGTGAAAAAGTTATTTCAATAGTGGCTATTGGAGACCCGGCACTCAAGCTTGCCTCCCGGCACCATCCTGAAACAAAAATAGTCTACAGCCAGATTTTTAACCCGCTTCCATCTGAATACCGTGGAGTGGCTGCAATACCACCCATGGCACTACAGCTAAAATACTGGCAATCGCTTAACTCAGATTTGCATCATGTGGGCGTCGTCTCAAGCAAGGATTTCGAACCCGTGGTTCAGAAACTGGTTGAGGCGGGCAAATCGCTTGGTATACAGATTGTGAACCGCGAAGTATCTTCAGACAAAGCCGCACTACACGAATTCAGGCGACTCATACCGGTAGTAGAAGGTTTTATCATTCTGCCTGATGCAAGCATTCTCAGCCCGGGTGTACTACGCCGAATGGTACAGCACGCCAACGCCAATTCCGTAGAGCTACTGTCCTACAACCTGCCGATCTTTAATCTGGGCGCATATATGCACGTTACCAGTGCCTATGCGGATATTGCCGGCCGCATAATGGACCTGCTTGAAAATGAAAAGCTTGGTAATCAGGATCTGAAAATCGTTCGCATAAAAGTACGCGGAGCAGAGCTCTACGTCGACCTCCATGGATAAGAGTAATACACCCCTGCCCTCCCGAACCCTCGTCAGCGAGGTACTGATCACTCAACTGGTATTTGCAGCAGTAGTAGGATTAATCGCTGTGACCTGTGTGTGGTGGATAGCTAATCGCGTGGTTCGGGATAACCTGGATGACTGGTCCTTACGATGGGTAGGAGAGCTTGAGGCGCTGGGGTCGGGCTTATACCTTGAGGACGGGGACGACAGATTTTTAAATCTTGAAAACTATCTCCTGCGTTTCCCGGAAATTCTTTACGTGCGCTTTTACGATGAACAGGGTTCCGTAATCTATGTAGAGCAGAGTAACCAAACTTCTCCATTTGATGAACTGCATGTAACCCAGGTAGCAGATCTTCAAAAGCGGGTAGAGACAAACGATAGCCACGTTGTGGATGAATCAAAACGCCCCTATGTTCGTATTAGCAAAGCAATAACCACAGAGTCCGTGACTGTTACCGATTTGTTTTCCATCAGCTCTTTTAAGGACATGACGACCCAAAGCGATATTGCAGGTTATGTAGAACTGGGTCTTGATTACAGCAAGTATGATCGTTCCCTGGTGAGCAATGTGCTGGCGGGCAGCGTATTTATATTTGTAGCCTTTGTACTACTGATGGGATTCGGCTGGCTTATTCTGCGCCGGGCCGTGCGTCCACTTTCGGTTATGGAAGCACCCCTGCATAAACTGGCGAGTGGCAATTTTGACATAGAGGTACCCGCGTCCAATCACCGGGAAATTGCTGCCATCGGAAACGCCCTGCAGACGGCTGCACAAAACGTGCAACAACGAGACAAGCACCTGCGCAAACTTGCGTCTTTTGATGCACTTACAGGCATGGCAAACCGGCATCATTTCCTGGAACAATTCGAGGAAAAATTGAGCAAATCCGGTGGCGCGGTACTATTTATTGATCTGGACCAGTTCAAAAATGTAAACGACACTTACGGCCATGCCGCCGGTGATGAAATACTCACTCAGTGTGCGGAACGTATCCGTCAGGCGGTGCGCCCCGACGACCTGATTGCGCGTCTGGGCGGTGATGAATTCATCATGTTTGTCCCCGAGATTACCGCACACTCGGCAAAACGAATTGCCAACCAACTGCTATCAGACCTGGGTAAATATCCACTGAGCTACGCCGACAAGTCCTTTACCATTGGTTGCAGTGTTGGCGTGACCATTGCAAAAAATGACAGTATTTACACCACTGCTGAACTGGTTTCCCAAGCAGATGTTGCCTGTCGTTCTGCTAAAGCAGAAGGCCGGAATTGTGTGCACCTGTACAGGGAAAAAGCGGGCGATATAGAAGCTATCCAGGGGCACGTTGATTGGCGCCAACGCATTCAACATGCGCTAATGGAAAACCTTTTTGAGCTGCATTACCAGCCTATAATGCATACCAAATCGGGATCAATAAAACATTATGAAGCACTAATCAGATTGCGTGAAGACGGGGAACTCTATTACCCCAACAGCTTCCTGCCCGCAGCCGAACGATCTGGCCTTATGAAGGATATCGATCGCTGGGTGATCGAAAACGCGATGACGGAGCTGGCGGAGCAACGAAAAAACAATCCCGAACTGCAATTCAGCATAAACATCGCAGGAAATACTTTTATTGACGGCGCCTTTACACGTTTTGTCCGTTTTCAACTCAATCGACTAAAACTGCCTGCCTCCAGTATCATTTTCGAAATCACCGAACAGGTGGCTATCGGTAGCCTGTCTGATGCAATTCCGCAGATTGAAGAGTTGGTAGAGCTCGGTTGTACGTTTGCCGTGGATGATTTTGGTACCGGCTACAGCTCGCTTAATTACATCAAGCGCTTACCCGTTCAATACATAAAAATTGATGGTGCCTTCATCAATGGCTTGTGTGAGAGCACCATTGACCAAACCATTGTTCAGGCTATCGCTGACATTGCACATATAGTAGGCATGAAAACCATCGCTGAATTTGTGGGAGACGAAGCAACGCTACAGATGGTAAAAAAAATAGGCATCGATTATGTGCAGGGCTTTCATATTGGTAAACCGTCCCCCACACTGCTGGATGCCCCGGACGAAGAAAATGTTGTGCCTCTAACAACCAAAAAAACCCGAAAAAAAGCGAATAAAAAATAACCAAAGGTTCAATGTCGCAACATACGCACCCGGCAAGATCGCCCTTTTAGTTTTCCTTCTGACAGTTTTTTAAAGGCGGCCTTTGCTACCGGGGCTTCTATCGCAACAAAGGACCAGTTATCAGCAACCTTGATCTTACCAACATTACGCGCCTCGATACCTTTTTCGCCTGTTAACGCACCCAGAATATCACCGGCACGAACCTTTTGTTTTTTACCAAGGCCCACTTGCAGGGTGGTAAAACGGGGCCGCAATTTTTTTCGTTCCAGAACTTCCCTGGAGGGCAAACGCGCTCGTGAATTTAATCCGGTATCAACGTCAAGCAATTCGAGCTTGAATTCTTCACGATCACTGAAAAAAGTATAGGCAAAACCTTTACTTCCAGCTCGTCCGGTGCGCCCTACCCTGTGAACATGCACTTCGGGATCCTGGGCGATGTGATAGTTAAAAACTGCATCCAACGCAGTTATATCCAGACCCCGTGCTGCTACATCTGTCGCCACCAACACCGATACACTGTTGTTGGAAAACCTGATCAGGGTCTGGTCCCTGTCTTTCTGATCCATATCACCATGCAATGCCAGAGCGCTAAAACCATGTTCACTCAAGGCATCTGCCACTTCCCTTACTTCACGTTTGGTATTACAAAATACCAGGCTGGTTTCAGGCTGGTATTTTTGCAACAACAATCGTAAAGCCAATAAGCGCTCCTGGTTATCGGCAACCCTGTAAAAGGTTTGCTCAATGCTGTTGATATCATGGGTTTCATCGATGCTCACCATGAGGGGCTTGTTCATGATCCGCCCGCTGGTGTGCTTGATTTGCTCCGGAAATGTAGCACTAAACAACAGGGTCTGGCGCCGGGTTGGCAGTTGTTCGATGATCTGGTCCAGCACTTCCTGAAAGCCCATATCGAGCATTCTGTCGGCTTCATCCAGCACCAGGGTTTCAACGTTTGCCAAATCCAGGCGGCCTTTGCGCAGATGATCTTCAAGACGCCCAGGAGTTCCAACAACTATGTGGGCGCCATGTTCCAGAGACGTTATTTGTGGCCCAAAGGGCGTACCACCGCACAGGGTTAATACTTTAATGTTATGGATACTCCTGGCCAGGCGTCGAATCTCGCCCGCTACCTGGTCTGCCAGTTCACGGGTTGGACATATAACCAGGGCCTGAACCTGAAAACGCTTCACCTGAAGTTTTTGTAATACACCCAATGCAAAGGCCGCGGTTTTACCGGACCCGGTCTTACCCTGGCCAATAAGGTCCCTGCCCGCCAATATGGGCGGCAGACTCTCTGCCTGGATCGGTGTCATTTCGGTGTACCCCAGAGTGACGAGATTTTCCAGCAGATCCGGATGCAGGGGCAGCATAGAAAAAGCACGTATTTCTGGTGAATCCGGCATACTGGTTCCAAAGAGCGGGTGATCTTGTCAGAATACCACATCACCGACAGGCAATATCCCGGAAACAGTATGAACGTTCCCATTATTGATCAAGGCGCCGTCAATCGAATTCTCAACATGCGTGTTTGCATTGACCTGATCAAACAGGTTCAGATTGGTATCAGCGAAGGAGCGATAAAAAACCCACTGCGCAGTTTTAACGCACTTTCACAAAAACAGAATCTTTTTGGAGTAATGCCGGGAGAATTGCCCAAACAGAGTGTGTTTGGAGCAAAGCTGATCAGCGTATATCCGGAAAACCCAAAAATTAACAAACAGCCCGCGATACAGGGATTCGTGCTGTTATTTGATTCTGACACAGGAGCACCACTTGCGTTTGTGGATGCTGCCTCCCTCACTGCTATCCGCACCGCTGCCGCCAGTGCCGCTGCCACACATGCACTGGCGCGTGATAATGCAAAAGTATTAGCACTTTTGGGATACGGCGTTCAGGCCGCAAGCCACCTCCAGGCCATGCTGGAAGTGCGCGAAATCGATAAAGTTTATGTGTGGGGGCCGACACTTGCCAATGCCCTTGCGTTCGCGGAAAAATATTCACGACTATTTGAAATCGAAATACAAGCGGTTGATCAGGCAGAATATGCAGTTCGCCATGCAGACATACTTTGCGCTGTAAGTAACGCATCACAAGCCATTATAAAAGGTAACTGGCTGCAGAAAGGAGCGCATATTAACCTCGTTGGTGCGCATACACCGGATACGCGAGAGGCAGATACCCTGACGATGTCACGCAGCCGAATTTTTACGGAAATTAGCGAAATTGCACTGAAAGAATCGGGAGACCTGATACTGCCTCTTGCTTCGGGAGACATATCCATTAGCGATATTGTTAGTGAGATCGGTTTAGTTTATAAGGGGGTTATAAAAGGCCGCTTGAACAGCACAGACATTACGCTCTACAAAAGCCTGGGTAATACTGCACAGGATCTGATTTGTGCTGATTACGTGTTCAGAAATTATAAGGCGGCTTAAACGGGCCCCGACAAACCCACCGAACGCATTGCGTTTACGGTAATTAATCAGAGCTTCCCAATATGAATCGATTTTCCCTGTTACTGGCCATCTTACTCTCAGTCATTTTATTCGGGTTGGACACCTGGCTGGTGCGACTACCGGATGTACGCCCTGAAAGTATCCCCGAAAACCAGTTTTCTTCGGAACGCGCTATTAATTTACTCAAACACCTTCTGGACGACAATACACCGCACCCGGTAGGTAGCAGTGCAAACAAGGCCGTTCGTATGCGTATCTCTCAATGGCTGAGCGAACAGCATATCGAATGGGAAGTACAATCAACGTGGGCTTGTGCATTTGAAACCAGCCGCTGCGCGTGGGTAGAAAATATCATTGCCACGCTTCCCGGTAAAAATACAGATATGGAACAAAATCCCTATGTCGCCCTGATGGCCCATTATGACTCCGTGCCCATGGCGCCAGGTGCCGGAGACGACGGCGCTGGTGTTGTCACCACGCTGGAAGTGGCACGTATCCTTAAAATGGAAGGTCCTGCCAATAATCCACTCATGTTGATAATCACTGATTCGGAAGAAGTGGGTTTAATGGGTGCAGAAGCATTTTTTAACCAGCACCCACTGGCAAAAAGTGTCGGAATGGTTGTGAACGTAGAAGGTGGAGGAAGCTCAGGACATAGCCAGGTATTGCGTACCGCCTTTGGCAGTCGAATGATACTTTCGTCCTATGTAGAAAGTGCAAAATACCCATTTGGCAACTCTATCGCCAACGAAATGTTTAAGCGGATGCCCAACGATACCGATTTTTCAGTTTCGATGCGCGCCAGTATCCCGGGGATTGACTTCGCCTTTGCTTCTGAACTTAGCCACTACCACACCCCCAACGATAATACCGACAACCTGGATCCACGCAGTGTGCAGCATCACGGGGAAAACGTACTACCCTTAACGCGTGTTTTGCTAGCGGCTGAGCTGGGGAATTTACCTGCAGATGAGCTTGCCTACAGCCAGAGTTACGCGTTCTGGCTGCAATGGCAGGACACCACAAGTCTTTGGATCCTGGTTTTCGCGCTTGCCCTGCTATTTATCGCCTCTGTACGCTTCAAGGTTTACCAATACCCGGCCAGAGAATTGTCCTGGTCCCTGCTCGGAACTCCGGCTTTAGTAACTGCAGTTATAGCTGTCGCCTTTATGCTCTTTAAGGCTATTGCGCTGTTAAACGGCACAACCGTATCCTGGCCTGCAACCGACTGGCCGTTCAGGATGGTGTTATTTACGAGCCCGGTGCTTTGTGTTGCATGGACAGCCCTGTTCCTGAATAATCGTGTGCCTCAAACACTCACCGTGTTTGCAACATGGTGGTGGTGGGCCGTATTTGCAGCTCTACTCACCTTTACTGTTCCGGGCGCCGCCGGTCCTTTGCTAATCCCACTACTGGCCAGCTCGGTATTGCTACTGGGCGCTTCATTTCTAAAGAACTCGAACTCAAGGACTACAAACTTAACTGAATACGAAACACCAGACGCGCTTTCCTGGACAGGTCTGGCAAGCCTGGTCTTTGTGATTCCCAACACACTCAGTCTGGTTTTGCCGCTCGAAACAACCCAGGGCTATGGCCTGATCATTGCAACCTTTCCCCTGCTGGCTCTTTTTGCCATGGCACTGGCGCCATTGGCCCGGGGCACCGGGCTCCGTATCACAGCCATCTCATCAAGCATTCTGATGGCAGTTGCCATAACCTTTGCCGCGTCAATGCCCCTTTACTCGCCGTGGCGACCGCAACATGTCAACATACACTACAGTGAAAACCTGGCAGATCAGACTGCACGCGTTCAGCTCAGCTCTCGAAATCCTGCTCCACAGCTTATGCTGGCAACGCAGAATTTTAGCTCGGGAACACTCAGCCTGTATCCCTGGGATGAAACAGGTACTGATGATATAGCGGAAGTTTCACCCAGTGGATGGGACGGACCAACATTAAGCGTAAATTCGGTGGAATCTCGGGGCAAACATCGCTTGATTGATCTGAATCTGCAAGCACAACGACCGGTTTACGGCATGTTTTTATTATTCGACCAATCCGTGAATGTCGTAGAGTACGCTATTGATGGCAACAAGGTGAAAGCTCACAAGCTGACAAGGGGGCCAGGCAAGGGCGCACACAGGCTGTTTTTGTTTGGCATAAACCAGCGACCTGTGAATTTAAAAATACTGGTAGAGGATAAGGGCCCGGCAGATTTATATCTTGCTGATATTTCAACCACGTTACCTGCATCTATCGCGAATACTTACAAGGCTCGGCACCCGCTTGCAAGTCCGGTACACCAGGGAGATCTGGCAACCCTGTACCGCAAGATACAATTGTAAGCAGTACGATTGCTATTCTTGCGGCTATTCTTGCGTCTCGTCCCGCAAATCCTCTTCCCGCATGAGCCCTGCTTCTATTTCTGCCATTCGCTCCTGATGCTCGTAATGTCGATTGAGCATCTTGCTACCAATGCTCATCACAATTGCAACTACCGGAATGATGATCCATACCACTTCCGGATTCAGTAATTGCTTTATAAATTCCATATGTAAACTCCCTGACCGTCATGTGCAGACTACCGCAATACCCCTCGCGCGCCAATGCCTTGCCAGATTGTGAACCAGTACGCAGTTGCCGAGCGATTCTGGATGTAATGTGCCTCTAGTGAAGCCAAGGGCAGCCAGTATGCCAACACGACGCCTGGACCCAAAAGACCTGTTGCACATGCAAACCGAGCGGGTATTTCGCTCGGACAACGAGTGGTTTTTTTGTACCAGGGAAGGAATTGGTGTTGGCCCCTACGCCAGCGAGGAAATGGCCCGTTTTCGTGGCAAGGAACTTGCCAGGCGCTTATCTGCCCTGAGTGACAAGCAAGAAATCACGGCATGCATCCGCAACTTCGTTTTTGAGACCTCCGGTCTCGTTGAAATTTCTACTCTTAAACGCCAGTCCATCTAGGTAGTAATACCCTCGTTTTTGGAAACGTGCGTTCCACCAGGAAATCGCTTACAGTCCCTAAACAAGGAACAAGAAGACATTTCAGGGGATAGCTTTGAGCGAAACTTCCGGGACTGGTAGTCCGTTGGTTGAAGAACATTTCAGTGATCAGGAAAAGTACTACACGCTGGTAATTCTCACCTTTGTTTACATCTTCAACTTCGTTGACCGGCAAGTACTCTCCATTCTCCAGGAAGGCATCAAGGCCGACCTCGGCCTGTCAGACACTCAGCTAGGATTGCTTTCCGGATTGAGCTTTGCCCTGTTTTACGTGTCCTTTGGAATTCCGATAGCGCGTTTTGCCGATAAAAGCTCGCGTCGCAACATCGTCGCAGCCGCGATTGGCACCTGGAGCTTTATGACCGCCATGTGCGGATTGGCCCAGAACTTCTGGCATTTGCTGGGTGCCCGAATTGGCGTTGGCATTGGTGAAGCAGGTGGTAGCCCACCAGCCCACTCCATGATTTCAGATTTATTCCCTCCGGAACAGCGCGCCACCGCATTGGCATTCTACTCTACCGGTATTAATTTTGGCGTGCTGCTGGGTTTTGTCATTGGTGGGATAGTGAACGACATCTATGGCTGGCGCCTGGTGTTTTTTATCGTCGGCATTCCCGGAATAGTAATGGCACTACTGGTACGATTTACCCTGCGTGAGCCGCCACGGGGCATGTCCGAAAACAAAGTGGTAAATGCAGAGGCTCCTCCCTTCAGGGATGTATTTCGCCTGCTACGCTCACGAAAATCTTTTCGCCACATGTCGGTTGCCGCCGGCCTGCATGCATTTGTAGGCTATGGTGTAACCACCTGGATAGCATCATTTCTAATTCGCACCTACGATTTGCAGGGAACTTCCGAAATTGGCATTTGGCTGGGACTGATATCAGGCACCGCCGGTGCAACCGGTACATTTTTTGGGGGTTATCTGGCCGACAAACTGGGTAAAAAGGACAAGCGCTGGTACATGTGGGTTTCCGCATGGGCAACTATCATCTCGGTGCCATTATTATTGGTAGTTTTTCTGCTCAACAACTACTACCTTGCACTGTCTATCTATCTGATACCGGCATTTTTCAGTTCAATGTATCTCGGGCCGACGCTCGCTATGACGCATGGCATTGTCAGTTTACGCATGCGCGCATTGGCATCTGCCATTTTGTTTTTTGTACTCAACCTGATCGGGCTGGGAATGGGGCCCTTTATGACCGGATTTTTGAGTGACCAGTTAATTCCACAATTCGGGGCTGAATCACTGCGTTATGCCCTGGTGTGCCTGGTATTTGTTTATCTGTGGAGTGGCGTGCATTATCTGATAGCAGCAAAAACTCTGCGAGAAGATCTGGCCAATGCGCCAGCCTGAGTTATACATTTAATACCGTAGGGCTTAACCGCTAACCTCAACAACCTTGGATGGACACCGCTGTATATGAGCCAGGAATTTTTACCAGCCTTCTCGCTTGAAAATACCGCAGGCGAGCAGGTCAAATTTCCCACCAGTCGTTATACGCTTATCTGCTTTGTTAAAGAAGACTGTCCCACGTGTAAAACCGTTACGCCTATTCTGAATGCCTGTTACCTGGCTATGGCTGGTAAGGTAGACATCCATCTGATAGGCCAGACCCTGGACGGCAATCAACGCTTAATCGAGGAATTTGAGCTGGATATCCCACTGCTGGATGACAGTGCCCTGATGGTTTCCTACGCCTACGATCTGGAAATTGTGCCTACGCTCTATTGGGTAGACAAAAAAGGCAACCAACTGCAGCGACATGAAGGCTTTTTGAAACAGGACTGGAGAAGCCTGCTCAACGAGGTATGTGATTTTTCAGATTGTCGAATCGAAGTGCCCTGGAGCAAACTGCCTGAATGGCGTCCCGGCTGCGGATCGTTATCTGTAGACCCGCTGATTGCTGAGCGCCTGCATGCAGAGTCTGAAAACAGTCCCATGCGCGCAAGAAAGATAGAAATCGGCAGTTCGGATGATACCTTTGAATTTATGTACGATCAGGGTTTCTCGGATGGTTTGCCCCTGGTACCTCCTACACCGGAACGGGTGCTGCGCATGCTGGATGGAACACGCCGTGATCCTCAGGAAGTGATAGCAGAGGTAGCACCAAACATGGGTAGTGCAACGATTGAAAAAATTGCCATCAATGCGGTAATGGCTGGAGCAAAACCGGAGTATCTGCCGGTAATAATTGCCGCACTGGAAGCTGCATGCACCGATGAATTCAATATTCACGGAGTAATGGCAACTACCATGGGCGCATCTCCCGTTATGGTGGTAAATGGTCCCATCCGGGAACGCATAGGCATGAACATGAAACTTTCGGCACTGGGTCAGGGCAATCGTGCCAATGCAACCATCGGGCGTGCCTTGCGCCTTGCCGTGCGTAACATTGGTGGTGCCAGGCCGGGTGGAACCGAGCGCCCCACTCTGGGCAACCCCATGAAATACACCATGTGTTTTGCGGAATGGGAGGAGCGCAGTACCTGGGAGCCCCTGCACGTAGAGCGTGGGTATTCTCGTGATGAAAGTGTTGTGACCCTGTTCTGCATGACCAGCGGACCTGTACTGATAGTGGACCAAACCTCACGCAGTGCCGCACAATTGGCCGGTAGTATGGGCATGTGCCTGGAACATGTTTTTCATCCCAAAGCCTACATGGCCAGCGATACCTTGATAGTAGTGTGTCCCGAACATCTGGATACTCTGGCACGCGACGGGTACAGCAAAGAAGATTTACGCAACCGCATTCAGGAAATCACGCAAAAGCCCATGTCTGAACTGGTGGAAGATGAACGTTCAGGTGTAGGCATACCAGCGGAAAAATTCAGTGCTATGTCAATCGAAACACAAAATAGCAGTTTACCCAAATTCAAATCAAACAAGGATATTCACCTGGTAGTAGCGGGGTCGGACGCAGGAAAATTTTCTGGTGCCTTCCACGGTTGGGTTACAGGCCCAATGGGTTCAATATCTGTTTCAAAATTAATAGAAGAGGCCTAAAAGCATGAATATCATAATGGATCCAACCAACGAGCAAGTTCCGGTAGAGCGCAGCCTTGCCAGGCGCAATGGTAAAATTGTTGGCAAACTGGCTTTGCTGAATATTTCCAAACCCCGGGGTGAGGTATTGCTTGACAGGTTTGAAACCTTATTAGGAGAACGTCTCCCGGGCATTGAAATAAACTCCTACACAAAGCCGACCTTTGCAAAACCGGCTCCGGAGGAGCTTCGTCGTGAGATTCTCGAGAACAACGATTTTCTGATTGAAGCACTGGCCGACTGAGGCTCATGTACCACGTGCAGTTTGCATGATACGGTATGGTTTGAAATTCAGGGTATGCCTTCGGTTACCGTGGCATCAGAAGAATTTGAAGAAGCTGCAAACATACAGGCGCAGGCACTGGGGCTAAAAACCGCACGATGCGTTTACGTTAAACATCCGATACAGGATGCAAGCGATAAAGAAATGCAGGAAAAGGCAGAGAGCGTTATCGATGCTGTTGTTTCTGCATTAACCGAAAAAGAAGCAAGTACCTAATTGGGGGGAACATCCATGTCAAGAATACTCGCAATCGTGCTGGCCGTAGCAATTGCTGTTGGCCTGTACATAATATCTCAGTCACCTGAACAGGCGCCAGCATCGCAAGAGAGTCCAGCCACCTCTACCGGTGCAAATACCTCTGTCGACGGTATTGGCCTGATTGACGAGGCACGCATAAATAATGCTGACAGCGAACCAGGCAACTGGCTGGCGCATGGCCGTACCTACGAAGAACAGCGTTTTTCTCCCCTCACTCAAGTGAATCAGGAAACCGTCGCCCGTCTGGGTCTGGCCTGGTACAAGGATATGGGCACCAACCGCGCGCTGGAATCTACACCTATCGTGGTAGACGGTATCATGTTTTTCTCCAGCGCCTGGAGCCGGGTATATGCAGTTGACGCCGTAAGCGGTGAGGAGTTGTGGAACTACGATCCCGAAGTACCAGGAGCGTGGGCCCGAAAAGCCTGTTGTGATGTAGTAAACAGAGGGGTTGCCGTTTACAAGGGCAAAGTATATGTGGCGAGTCTGGATGGTCGCCTTATAGCCCTCGAGGCCGCTACGGGTAAGGAAGTATGGCAAGTTAACACCCTCATTGACCGGGAACGGCCATACACCATCACTGCGGCTCCCAGAATTGCCAATGGCAAGGTTTTTATCGGCAATGGCGGCGCCGAGTTTGGTGTACGTGGATATGTCACAGCTTACGACGCAGAATCCGGCAAGCAGGTATGGCGTTTTTATACCGTACCGGGTGATCCATCACAGCCCTTTGAACACCCTGAAATGGAGCAGGCGGCAAAAACCTGGAAAGGCGGTGAATGGTGGAAAATTGGCGGCGGCGGCACTGTATGGAACTCCATTGTTTATGACCCGGATTTTAATCAGGTATATCTGGGTGTAGGAAACGGTTCCCCGTGGACGCGGGTGATTCGCTCACCCGGTGGCGGTGATAATCTGTTTCTTTCCTCGATTATTGCCCTGGATGCTGACACTGGCGTCATGAAGTGGTACTACCAGACCACCCCTGGGGATAACTGGGACTACACGGCTGTGCAAGACATGACGCTCGCTGATATGACTGTGGATGGCGTCGAGCGAAAAGTTTTGCTACAGGCGCCAAAAAATGGTTTCTTTTATGTGCTGGACCGTTCGGATGGCAAACTGTTGCGAGCGCACAAGTATGTCGCGGCGAACTGGGCTACCCATGTTGATATGGAAACCGGGCGCCCCGTGGAAGACCCTGCACTGGAATATGTGGATAGTCCCAAATTCGTATTGCCCGGCCCTATTGGTGGGCACAATTGGCAAGCCATGGCCTTTGATGAATCCACCGGCATCGTGTACATACCTGCCCAGGAAGCACCCTTTATTTATGGCATGAACAAGGAATGGCAAAAAACCGGCTTGTACAAACATGTGCCCGGTGCCTGGAACCTTGGCCTGGATCTGGGCGGCATCGGCCAGACGCTTCTCGCAAATATTGATGATTCTCCGCCAGCCGGTGGCATACTAAAAGCATTCAATCCACTCACCGGGGAAGACATCTGGAGTGTAAAACATGCGCACTACTGGAATGGCGGCGTGTTGGCTACCGCAGGCGGTCTGGTGTTTCAGGGTGACGCCCTGGGTAACGTCAGCGCATACAACTCGGCCACAGGGGATGTGTTGTGGCAGTTTAATGCCTATAGCTCAATTCTTGCTCCGCCAATTACCTATCAGATCGATGGGGTACAGTATCTGTCTATTCTAACCGGCTCAGGTGGGGGCGAATTGTTCACAGGTTATGTCGACGTAATGGCGAGCACAAAATACGGCAACTATGGCAAAATGCTGGTTTTTAAACTGGATGGAAACACGGCTCTTCCTGAACCCAGCCTGCTGGATCGCAGTATTCCGGAGCAACCCGTATTAACGGCCAGCGCTGAAGACATAACACGCGGCGAGATAATCTACAACGAAACCTGTGCGGTATGCCATGGCCTGTTTGTAAACTCCAGCGCCACCATACCCGACTTACGTCTTATGAGTGAAGGCTCACACGCAGCGTTCAAAGAAATTGTCCTGGGCGGCATAAAGTCATCAGGTGGTATGGCAAGCTTTGCAGATCTGTTAGCAGAACCCGACGTAGACCGTGTGCACGCCTACATTGTAAGCGTAGCCAATGCAGATAGAGCAGCAGCGCAACAGCCTTGAGCGGCTCTTGTAAACAGCCCTGAGCGGTTTTTGTAAACAGCCTTGAGCGGTTTTGGTTAACAGCCTTAAAGAGCGGCTTTGGGTGGAAGATCAGGTGGCGGAACTTCACGAAAAACGATACTAAAATCGTTTCCAACCGAAGTTTCCGAACCTGATTCGCCAGTGATTGCTGCCCGCTGCTGCTCTTCTGTTATTTCCTGTTCCACAATTTGTTGTCGGCTGCGCTTGCCGTTCAGGCGTTTACCTTCCTGCAGTTGAGTGAGCGCCGCTTCAACATTCTCTGCCAGTGCTTCACTGTAGGGCAAACGGTAAGCACGCGGCACACCTGTTGTAACCTGGACGTCGTTTTGTAACGCACGCAACCAGATGTAGATCGCACCTTCGCCCCCTGTGCGCTTGTCCGGCTCATCAATACTGACAAACAAGAGTCTAAAGTTCCGGGGTATCTCTTCGCTGCTGGGTAAACCCGACAGGGAGCGCAAACCCTGGTAACTTGCAAAATAGAAAAGGCTAACCAATACGATGGCTGCAGCTTTTAGCCAGACACTCCATCTGCTGGCCAAATTCAGGCTGAGCAATAATGCCCCAATGGCTACGTAGGCGAGCGTGAGCAAAATTATCACAACTTAACCTGCGGCTTTTTTGGCAAGCCGCGTTAACAGCGGTTTTTGCAAATTGTTAATGCCGGTGGATTCCCCATTGGCATCCAGAGTAAAACGCACAGCGGTACGTTCTTCGCCAGTACCATTTAATTCATGCTGGCCATAGTAAATAAGTTGTACCTGTGGATTCAGCTTCTCAACCTTTACAGCCACCGACAGGGGTTCTGCATAGTTCGCCTTATAATGCAGGATATTTACCACGTATTCGCCGGCCAGCAATGCACGAACGGATGCGGTTTCCTGGTTTATCGGATTGGCAATTTCTACGCCATCAATGTTTACCCTGTCCCCCATCAGTCCGCGATCATCTCTGTCCAGGTGCATCAAGCCGGTATCACGGTTTTGAAACCACAGCAAATTTCCACGTGGATCTTCCACAATAGTGTCCACATCATCCGGATGATTATCGGGCCATCGTATGGTGACCAGAAACTCGGCCTTGTTATCCACTTTACCAGCCTTGCTCGGCTCACTAATCAACAAAAATGCAATCGTGAACATCGAGGTGAAACCGAGCAGTGCATTAAACAGCAGATCGGTAAAGGCATCCTGCCCATTGGTCATCCTGAAGAATTTTTTTGCGCGCATTTGCGTGGCTATCGCCCCGGGTTATTCACCGCTTATTCAGTTAGATGCAAGCTTTTCAGATTTGGATCCGCCGCGATTTCTGCATCCCTAAATGGAAACTTCAACCATTGACCGGTGGAATAGAGTTCCGTCTGGTCCGAATAATGCGCAGACTCCGGCTCCTGTGATTGCGAATACGTGAGAATGCCTCTGGCATCCAGTTCTCCCTCCTCGTCCCAGGAAACCACCTGCACAAAACTGTTACCATGCACAATAGGCGTATACCCCGCACCATTTTCCAGTGGCGCTATAATCATGCTGAACATGCCTGCCCAGCCTTGCCCTCCCGGAACAGGAAAACGTTTGCCATTAAGTTCTGTGTACTGAATATCACCCAGGCGCTGTTCCAGTGCGATACCCGCTTCATCAAGCTTATTTTGCGCAGCCAACAATGCATCAATTACTTCAACTTTAACTTCAGGTTTGTCAACAGCGATTCCGCGCGGCGTATTTACCGGGTCATTTTTATCAAAGGCCTGGGCAAAGATCCCTTCAATATTACGTGCTGTCATCCAAAATTCCGTCCATACCTGGCTACCCTTGCTATCTACGGTCATGGTTCGATCCCAGGCCTTTAACGCCTCACAGGCACCTTGAATCGGTGCAATCGAATAGGAATTCGCTGAACATAAACTCAAGACATCATCCAACAATAATTCAGCGCCAAAATTGCGGTGTGCATACAACATGTCCTGTAAATCCGATGGTTTAACCTTGCCTTCTTCCAACAATGCTTCTACCAGGCTAATACCCGCCCTTGTGCGCAATGATCGCGCCGTTTGTTCTGGACCAATGATGGGAGAGTATCCTTCAAGAGGTGCGTGTGGATTAGACAGCCAATAGCTGTCGTTTGAATTGGTTACGTAGTCGTCGCGCTTTAGCCGGGGCATCTCTTCTGCCGGTAAGATTCCGGGGATGCGCGCGCGCGTGTCCTGCTGCCATTCACAACTGGCCTTACTGCCGTCCAGAACGACAATATAAGCAGGTACTCCTTCTACACTAACCCGGCAGCGCTCAAGTAACGCTGCATCAACGTTGGGTGTGACAGATATATCTGCGTAAAATGCAGTGCCTTCCCGGTCAGCAGCAATGGTATTGGTAAACGCAACTCCCTGATGGCTGATTGCAGCTTCCACTTCATTTATATTACGAGCCTTACCCAGCGCATCATAAGTTTCCGAGCTGCGGTTGTTATATACATTGGCATCCTTGATTACATAGGCCTTCTTTGTGGTCCAGGGAAATTCACTGGTTGCAGCTATGGGTCCAAAATGGCTCGTATATACCTTTCGTGTTTCCTTAACTTCCGGGCCATCGACACTTTTGCTGACAAGCTGAATTTCCTGTTCCTCAATGTCTCTATAGCCGCCCTCATACAAATACTGCATGGCGTTATCCGGATTCAGACTCAATTCATAGACAGTTGCGCGTAAGGCAGTAGACACTGTATGAGTCCACGCGATATCCCTGTTAAAACCGATGGAAACCCTTGAGGTGGTCATCAGGCTCACACCCATCACATCCAGTTCACCCGGAATGGTCGTGTGGATGAGATGAAATCTGGATGGACCCTTCCATGGATAGTGGGGATTACCAAACAACATTCCCCTGCCTGAATCGGTAACGTTTCGACCCAGGGCAACTGCATTACTGCCTATGCCGTCAAATCCTGAAAAATCTGCAGCAGCGTAGGACACAACATCAGCACCAGGGGGTTGCGCATCAGCAATACCCTGTTTGAAACGACCCACACCATAACGAATGCCAACACCAACATTCATGCGGATAACATCAGAAAGATTGATTTCGCGTACCCATGGCTTGTTTACACATGCGGCAGGCAATGTCTGTTTATTGTCCCGCAGGTAGCGATTATACCCCTTTACATAACCGTTATTAAAAGCAGCGCTGTTTGAACTCAGCGCCGCGGAAAAGTGTTCCAGAACCGGATCATCCAATAGGGCCTTGTGAAATACGTCGCTTTCCAGCCGCCCGTCACCATAACCCTGATAACGGGACTGCTCACCCGCAACCAGCATTACCTCGTGGGCAATCACACAAAAAGCATCTGTTGCAGTAGCATAGGCAAAACCATACCCCAAGCCACCCCAATCCTTTGCCTTAACGTGGGGAATGCCATAGCTGGTCCAGCGTATATCTACTTCATATTCGGCTGCCTGCTCCGGCTTTTCCGGCTGCTGGCACGCTGTAAGCAAAATAAAACAAAATACCACACCAATCAGTTTCATAGTTTTTCCTGTTGCTGCACTCCACACAGTTTTGAACCGTGGAGGTTGGTTATAAGGGTAACGCGATTTAAAAAATCCACAGCAGAAGATTCAAGTATTTGATACTGGAAATTTAGCAGGGTGCTGCCAATCAAACCCAGAAGCGTTGTAATAAGGGCAACCGCCATTCCACCACTCATTGCAGCGAGCAGCTGTTGTAGAATGGCGGGCTCAAACTCCTTTATCTCTGATACCGGGGCCAGCATAAGTATAAAACCCAGAATAGTGCCCAACAGTCCCAGCTTTAACAGCGCATCTGCGGCAAAATGTCCGGGAGCATTACGACGCAGCATTTCATCTTCAAGCACGCCCAACAAAATTGTCTGGTCTTCCTCACAGGGTCTGCTGTCAAACTTGTTCAGCAGATTATGTAAAAAGTAGCTAAGCATACCCTGGCGAATGCGAATACCTTGCATGGTCACTCTAGCACCTTCAATCCCGAGATCAGCTATCTGCCCTGCATGAACACGGCGTTCCAGCTGCTGAAGCGCTACACGGTCTGCCGACAGATTTACTACCAGTACCCCCCAGTGCATGGTCATAGCAAGGTACACTGTAATAATAACGTAGGACAAATAACTGCGATCACTCTCCAGTGCCAGCGCCAGCAATCCTCGGTCTACCGCAAGGTAAAAAGCAAAAACAAGCACACCACAAATTATCAGCGAGCGAAATCTCAGGGAATGTTCCATCATAATACGGCTCTCGAATGCACTTTTAGTGTACAAATGCCACTGAAAAGTGCAATTCACATTACTTTAACACCCACTGTATATACGTCCATTTGCGTAGCGCGGGTTTAAGCATGATTATTAGGTTTTACAAAGAACACGTCCTCACGGGTCCGGTGGAGGCTTATGAACAATTATGACGTATTGATACTGGGCGGTGGGATAATCGGTTTATCAACCGCATATCAAATTGCCCGGCGCAGTAAACTTAAAGTTTGCCTGATCGAAAAAGGAGCCGGTGTGGGCGAAGGTTCTACCGGCGCATCTTCTGCAATTTTGCGCCATCGCTATTCCATGGACAATATGGTGTATCTGGCACGCGATGGGATTAATTGTTATCGACAATGGAGCGCCTTCACCCGCATGTCCAAACCCCGCATGCAATTTATGCCGCATGGCGTACTTTGGATGCCGGGAGAGGATCTGCAATGGTCAAAAACAGAAGACCAAAGACTTAAGCGCCTGGGCATTGCAAGCATGGTGCTGGACGATCAGAACCTGAAAGAAAAATTTCCGGCGATCAACCCCTGCGTGTTTACCCCAAACACTCTGACGGGTGCCGCACATCAGTGTAGCGCTGGCGGTTCACATTTACTGGAACCCGATGGGGGTTTTACCGACCCGGTTGCAGCCATGCAGGACTTGCTTGAAGCATGCCTGGCCGAAGGTGTAACCGTGAAAATGCAAACCCGTGCGCAATCCATAGACGTGGGAGCGGGCACAGTTTCAGGAATTACGCTTGTTAACGGAAAAACACTGCACGCAGGGGTCGTGGTCAATGCATTGGGTCCCTGGTGTGAGCCACTTAATGCTACCGCTGGGTTAACATCGCCCTTCAATCTTACGCCCACCAGAATTCAGGTGTTGTACCTTGACCTGCCCGCACAACCGGAGCCTCTTCTGCCTATGCCACTGCCCGTTTGTGCTGACCTGGGCGGTGTTTACTTTAGAACCCAGAATAACAACCAGCAACTGGTAGCAGGATCTACCCTGGAAACAGATGAGAATGAAGTAATCGACAATCCGGATCATTTTGATCGATTCCCTGACGAAAACTTTAAGGTGCGCACTCTGCATGTTCTGCATCATCGCATTCCCGAATTACCCTACCGGGGAAAAGTTCACGGCTATTGCGGATTGTATACAATCAATCGCGCTGACGTTCATCCGGTTGTAGGCGAGAGCGCTGTGAAAAATCTCTATGTTGCCAATGGTTTCAGCGGCCATGGATTTAAACTCGCGCCTGCCATCGGCAGTTTACTGGCACAACAAATCACCGGTACCAAAGCTGATATGGATACCAGCGTACCGATTGAATTTTTATCCGCCAACAGAGCACCACTCACTACGACGGGCCAAAAATCCGCATTGGCCTGAGCCTGAGAAACATGAGGACAAAAACATGAGTAAAAGCTTCAAATATTTTCCTTTCAACAATTATTCGGTCAGCAACATGGTAGGCGGAGTAAAGGCCACAATTTTAGTCATACTCAGTACAGGTGTATTACTCGCAGCACTTTACGTTTTGTTTAATTGCCCCTGCGAGCGCATTCCAGGTAGTTATCTGCTGGGCGAAGAAGTAACTGAACCGGTAGAAGACTGGTCCTTTGTAAACCAGACAGGGCTCTGCCAGATCCAGGTGAGTGCTGCATTACCACATTCAGTTAATCTTAATTGCATGGCTGCTGATGGAAAATTGTACTTAAGTTGTGCATCCTGTGAGGGCAAATACTGGTCGAATGCTGCGCTGAATAACTCAAAAGCGCGCATTCGCATCAACGGACGTGTCTATCCGGTACACATAAGTCGCGTAGAAGATGCAAAAACGCTCGATATCGCCTGGCAGGCACGGGCCACAAAACTTCAACGAGGGCTGGGTACTCCACCCGCTGACGGCTGGTGGAGTTTTAACGTGGTATCAAGAAGCTAGAACAGCAATACAACAAATTCAGGAGCGCGCAACAGATGGCTTACATATCCGGACGCATAGTACATGATGCCGATGCCCATATTATGGAAACGGCGGATTATCTTGCAGAGTTTTCAAGCGAAAAAATCAGTAAACATCTCGAGGGTTTTGATGGTTCTGCCCGCGTAGTCACTCGTCAGGCAGACCTTGCAAAAATTCTGGCCAAGCAATCGGATGCTGACTATCGGGCCAAAGACGCTGAACAGATAATGTTAAGAAAAAACTGGGACGCAACGGGTGCACTCTTCAAGGAAGACAGAGCCGCAGTGCTGGATCATCTGGGTGTAGCTTCACAATTAATCTTCAATACTTTTTTGAACGGCCACCTTGCATATCTGGAAAAAACTTCCACCGATCTCGACCTGATTTATGGTGTGGCAGAAACACACAACCGCGCGATGCAGGACTTCTGCTCTGCAGATAAGCGTTTACTGGGCTCTGCCTACATTCCACTGGCAGATTTTGAGCGCAGCATTGCCATGGCAGAACAAGCCATCAAAGACGGCTTTTCCGGGCTGCTCATTCCCTCCCAGTGCCCGCGCACCCACAGCCCATCGCATACCGGCTTGTTTCCAGTGTGGGCCATGGCTGAAGAAGCAAACTTGCCTGTTCTGTTTCATGTAGGCGGAGGTGGAAAATTGCTGGATGACATGTATTTTATGAACGGCTTGCCAATTCCACCCGACTTTCATGGTGGTGCAGAAAATTTTCGCTCGGTGGATTATATGGCCATTCCAACTCCGGTTATGCAAACTCTGGCCACGATGATATTTGATGGCATCTTTGAAAAACACCCACAGTTAATGTTTGGTGTAATTGAACAGGGTGCCCTATGGGTACCCAGCTGGATGCGCTATCTGGACAGTGCTTACGCAGCATTTTCCCGCATGGAAGAGCGTTTGCAGAATCTCAGCATGCGACCGTCCGATTATGTGCGACGCCAAATTCGAGCAACACCCTATCCGGCCGAAGACGTGGGTTGGATAATGCGAGAAGGGGATCCATCCATTCCCCTGTTTTCATCAGACTACCCCCACGTAGAGGGCGGACGTAATCCGGTTAAGCGCTTTGAAAGCACAATTGCAGAAGATGACGAAGCGGGTCGAGACCGGTTTTACCAAACCAACTTTGAATCACTCATGGGGGCGGGGCTCAGGCTGTAAACCATTTGATTTTAGAATGATGGCAAGCCTATGCTTATAGAGTGCCATAAAATAACAGCATAATTAAACCCGACAAATTGTTTTCAGGAGAACCCGACCATGCCCGAAGCCTGGATTATTGACGCAGCCCGCACCCCCCGCGCCATTGGAAAAATAGGCAAAGGTGCGCTGGCACAGGTGCATCCACAACGCATTTTATCCACCGTGCTCAAAGCACTGGGGGAGCGAAATGATATTGCAACAGAAGATCTGGATGACGTAATAGCCGGTTGTGGAACCCAACAGGGCAAACAGGCTGCGTGTATAGCCCGAATGGCAGCGCTTGATGCCGGTTGGAGTACCAGGGCACCCGGATTGACCATTGAACGATTTTGCGGATCGGCCATGACGGCAGTTAATCTGGGCGCAATGGGAATCATGTCCGGCATGCAGAACCTGGTGGTTTCCGGTGGCGTGGAATCCATGTCGCACAACTCTACGCTGGAAAATCGCGTACCCTTTATCGACTCCGGCAATAAACACCTGAGAGCGCAGTATGCACAACCACACCAGGGAATTTGCGCTGACCTGATAGCGACACTGGAAGGTTTTAGCCGAGCAGATACAGAAAAACTGGCCTTAAAAAGCCAGCAACGGGCTGCACATGCCATAGAAAATGGCTATTTCGATAAAAGCCTTATACCTGTATTTCATGATGATGGCAGTCTGGCACTGGACCATGAAGAATTTCCCCGCCCGCAAACCACCCTGGAGGGGCTTGCCCAGTTACCCGCAGCATTTGCTGCAATGTACGATTTTCCACTGGATGAGGAAGGCACCACTTACAAATCACTCGTAGAGCAGGAATACCCGGACATCAACATCGAGCACATTCACCATGCGGGTAATTCTTCCGGAGTTGTGGATGGTGCAGCCGCGTTATTGTTGGCCTCACCGGAATATGCCAAAGCACACGGACTGGTACCCCGGGCACGTATTATTAGCTGCACCACCGCAGGAGACTCGCCCGTGCTTATGCTCAATGCACCTGTACCGGCTGCACAAAGGGCTCTTAAAGCCGCCGGCATGCAAATTGGTGATATCGATCTGTTTGAAGTTAATGAAGCATTCGCAGTCGTACCCATGCGTTTTATGCGCCACCTGGAAGTGGATGAAAGCAAGGTAAACGTAAATGGTGGTGCGATGGCCCTGGGCCACCCTATTGGTGCTACTGGAGCAATTATTATTGGTACCCTGCTGGATGAAATGGAGCGTCGTGACCTGTCCACGGGACTTGCCACTATGTGTACGGGTGGCGGAATGGCACCGGCAATAATTATCGAGCGGGTATAGCGCCTAGGTCTTTTCGATATGGCTAATAAATTCTTTCGATCTGGAGATTGAGCTTTCCATTTCCCGAATCAGGCGGGATACATCAGATTCAATACTTACCAACTCGCCTTTCAGGCTGGCTATAGCCTGGGCATTGAGGTTGTGTTTGAGATACAAAACCTGATCCCGGAACGCATCCAGTACAGGTTCCATACCTGATTCAGCAGTACGCATGGAGCGCATTAGCGATTTGTACCTTGATTGGGTTGCTTTTAGCTGTCTTTCGCTGGAACGCCTTAGCTTATCGCTGGAGTACTCATCCAGTTCAGCTCGCCATTCATCAAAGAGATCATCGGAAACATCTTCTACGGAATCGATTCTGTCGCGCACATCTGCAGCACGGCTTTCACTTTTCTCAAATTCCCCGCTCAGATTTTCATACATTTCCTTAAGGGGCGTGTCCTTTAACTCAACCACGCTGGCAAATGCCTCCAATGCAGAGGCAAACTGTTCCTTTGCTGCTTCCTGGGCATCCATCGCCGACTCGACGCGATCCACAAGAATATCTCTTTTGTGCAGACCCACCTTTTCCATAGCACCGTAGTAGGCTGATTCGCAGCCCACAAACACAAACATGCAGCACATAACCACAAAAAGGCGGCCGGGCTGCATGCCTGTAGTGCTCAGCCTAAATCTCACTGACGCACGGTTCTGGTACCAGAGATTACTGCTGATACACGACGATTTTTCTGCATACCCTCGGCCGTATCATTGGACGCAACCGGTTTCAGCTCGCCATGTCCCACTGCCGTAAGACGATCGGCTGAAACGCCTGTGTTTTGCAGGTATGCACGCACAGATTCCGCACGCCGCTCAGATAAAGCCTGGTTATAAGGCGTTGTACCTGAACTGTCGGTATGACCTTCGATGACTACATTGGACGTCGGATACAGTCGTAAAAAATCCACCACGCGTTGAATATCTGCTTCATGCGCGGCACGAATGCTGGAGGAATCGGTATCAAACTCAAGTGCTAGATCTATAGTGACCGTTTCTTCAAGCTCGACATAACAACCCTTGTCATCCACCTTTGCACCTGCTTCTGAATCAGGGCAATCATCACGATAATCGGGTACGCCATCACCATCACTGTCCAGTGCACATCCACGCGAATCTACTGCAACACCGGCAGGCGTGTCGGGGCAGGCATCAGCACCGTCTTTCACTCCGTCATTATCGCTGTCATATTCACAACCCGTTGCATCCACAGTACGACCAAGAGGTGTGTTGGGGCACGCATCATCTTTGTCGCGCACACCGTCGCCATCCGCATCTGCCACATGTCTGGCTTTACCTGAACCCAGGAGTGCCGTTAATCCTAAACTCACGAATGGTCGATTGTCATTGATACCGCGTGTGTGAACTACGCGTGCGTCTGCGCGAAGCATAACCTTCTCACCCAGATTGTAGAACATACCCAGTCCGGCATTGATTTCCTTACCTGTTTTATCGCCTCTTACATTGTCATAGCTGTAGTCGCTGGCACCAATACCCAGAGTAATGTAGGGCTGCAATGCAGATTCCACCTGTGGAAAAAACAATCCGTTAAACCACTTGATATCTGCATCATCAGAGCCAGTAACTCCGCCAATGTTGTAGTTGGGTTTAACCCGAAAATATAACAGCTCCGCTGCCCACTGCTCTGAGAACATATAACCCAGGCCGACACCGGGGCCCACTTCATTGGAGGTTAGGTCCAACTCATTAGGCGTGTCTTCCCAGGCCAACAAACCCGAAATGAATACCTGACCTTCTTTGGGCCCGGATTCACCGTCTGCTGCAGCGATTGAAAAGGTGAAACTTGCTAAAAAACATATTGATAAGAGCACCAAATTTCCCGGATGTGGGAGGCGCGATTTGTGAATATTCATACGTGTGAGAATTCCTGATAGAGTTTGAATGATTTGAACCAATTTTCTGCTTGCCAAGCGCGTAGAACACGGCAAACTGCATCCTTATGCCAAACAGCGCAAGGGTATGCTGAACTGTGATTTATGTACAGTAGACAACCTGAACACACAATTATACGGGGATCATAACACATGCAGGAATTACCATCAGAACTCTCTACAGAGCAATTATCAGCCTACACTGACCACGCTGTTTCCATGGCCATGCAATTTGGACCTCCCCTGCTTCTGGCGATTGTAGTTCTGGTAGTTGGGCTGTGGATCATTAATCGTGCAGTAAAAATATTGAGCCACACCATGAAGTCCCGGAATATGGAGCCCGAGCTTTCAGGTTTTTTGACCAGTCTTCTTAATTTGCTGTTAAAAGCGCTGCTGTTGATATCAGTGGCGGGAATGATTGGAATAGAAACTACCTCCTTCATCGCTATATTGGGAGCGGCGGGCTTAGCTATCGGCCTGGCTTTGCAGGGTACGCTCGCGAATTTTGCGGGTGGGGTATTAATCCTAATGTTCAAGCCCTACAAGGTAGGCGATTTTATCGATGCCCAGGGGGTGAGCGGAACCGTATCCAGCATCCAGATATTTAACACCATCATCAAAACCGGTGACAACAAGGTGATCATTGTTCCCAATGGCTCAATCTCAAACGGCATCATTACCAACTTCTCCAAAGAAGAAACCCGCCGCGTGGATTTCGTTTTTGGTATTGGTTATGACGATGACATTGCCAAAGCCAAAGACGTGCTCAATCGCCTTATTGAGGATGAATCTCGTATCCTGAGCGAACCTGCACCACTGGTTGTGGTTTCTGAGCTGGCAGACAGCTCGGTTAATTTCACTGTGCGCACGTGGGTAAAAGCATCGGATTATTGGGGGGTGTATTTTGCAATGACGGAGCGCGTGAAACTCACCTTTGATCAGGAAGGCCTTTCTATTCCTTACCCGCAATCGGATGTGCATATGCATCAGGTAAGCGGTTAAATCCGGATTAGGCGAAAACGGGCGAGATGAGCGTGGCTGATAAAACCGACCAGATTAGTCGCCGCTCGTTTCTGGAAGCACTGGGAGTAAGTGCAGGCAGCTCCATGATGTTGAGGGCCAGCGCTGCAATGGGGCTGGCTGCAGCCAGTACCAGCTGTGGCGGTGGTGGTGGGTCCGATGCCAATGCCTCACCTGCACCTCAAACACCACCTCCCCCACCTCCAGACGATGGCGGGAGTTTGGCGTCACCTATTCCTTCAGACTGGCCGTCAAACGCTGGCGCAAACAAAAGCGTTATCATTCTGGGCGCGGGAATCGCCGGAATGACCTGCGCCTTTGAAATGCTCAAGCTGGGTTATACCTGCACAATACTTGAAGCAAGCAATCGCGCGGGAGGAAGAAACCGCACCATTCGTGCTGGTGATCAAATAGAGGAAGTTGACTCAAATCAGATTTGTAACTTCGATGCAGACGACAACCTTTACTTTAATCCAGGGCCCGCACGTATACCCCACCACCATGAATTTATCCTGGGTTATTGCCGCGAGTTTGGTGTGGCTCTGGAAGTTTTTACCAATGATAATAAAGCTGCCTTGTTACATTCCACCTCGGCATTTGGAGGCCAGCCACAGATAGCGAGAAGCATGGTTGCAGATACTCGCGGGCGCATTTCAGAACTGTTGGCGAATGCGGTAAACCAAAATCAGCTGGACCAGCAATTCTCCGATGGCGATAAAACCAACATCATAGCCATGCTGAGGCAATACGGCGATTTGGACTCGCAGTTAAATTACACCGGCAGCTCGCGTGCAGGATTTGAGGGACAGGAAAATACTGGCAACCCGGACCGGGAGAGCATGCTCAGCCCAAAACAGTTAATCGCGATAGTCAACAGTAATTTCTGGCAATCCCAACAGGAGTTTTCGCAATCCATCGACCAACAAGGCACCCTGCTCCAACCCGTGGGCGGAATGGATAATATTGCCAAAGCATTTGAAGCCCGGGTTGGCAGCACAATCACCTATGAAGCAGTGGTTACACAAATACGCAAAACCACGAACGGCGTAAACGTATTTTACCAGGAGGCTGGGGCTGCTGAAACCAGCATGAGTGCAGATTATTGTATTTGTACTATTCCCGCTCCCGTACTTGTAAATATCCCCAACGATTTTTCAAGTGCGCATCAAAGTGCGATTCAGGGTTTTCAATACTCACAATCCGGAAAAATGGCTTTTCAATCGAGGCGCTTTTGGGAACAAGACCATAATATTTATGGTGGCATTTCCTGGACCGACCAGGATATTACCCAGATATGGTACCCCAATAACGGTTTTGGACAGGACGAGGGCATTATCGTGGGTGCCTATACATTTGGCACTACCGCAGGAAGCAATTTCGCCAGCCAGAGTCCCGAACAGCGTATCTCCTCAGGCACAAGCCAGGGAAGTCAGCTACATCCGGAATATGCCAATGAAGTAAATCGTGGCATAAGTGTTAGTTGGCCCAAAGTACCTTTTCAACTGGGTGCCTGGGGTATTTCAGATCCCGGAATATTAGTGAATGCTGACGGCAACATATATTTTGCAGGAGAACACCTGAGCATTTTGCAAGGTTGGCAGGAAGGCGCAGTACTATCCGCATATCACGCTGTTAATGGCATAGTTATAAACGATACGACATAAGCAACTAACAAACATGGGTAATGCCGCTTGGCTGCTTTTATGCCTGGGTTGCTGACACCCCGCCGCACCAAGCAAGCAACTCGTCCCGTTCAACAGTGTGTATTACGCCTTCTCTAAGCTCGGCCAAACCCGCCCGATATAGGCCAACCGCCAACAGGTCGACGAATTCCGGCACATCAAAATAGGAGGTATGAATCAATTCCTGCCACTTAAGGCTCTCGTTCAATTCGGATCGCAAGTCTGGTGTAGAGGTCGAATTGCGCGTCATACCCAAGACCTCTCGCACCTTGTGTAAAGTCAAGATTGCGTGCTTCTCACTGTGCCCGCGCAAGGGAAGCGCGACCGGGTCTGGAAGCGGGCCATACTTATCGTCAAATTCCGGGGGGTGCGAACTAATTTGATACACACCTTCCTTCAAAAGGTCATCACCCCAGGCGCGTTCGCGTACCGATGACCAGATAGCCTTGTTCAGAAGCCAGGACAACGGTCGACCAAATACCCACGCAAAAAACTTCACCAGGTAAGTGACAATCATAATAAAAATGAATATTTCGATAACCAGCGTAACAATAGAGCCAAAATATTTGGCCGTATTCACTATTCCCCAATCAGGGTCCGCATTCAGTGCTATCAGTGCTTTCGCGTCCTGGAACATGATGTCATAGACAAGGTAGCCTCCCAGTACTAACACAATCGACAACTGAGCCGCAGCAACGAGTGGCTTCAGGAAGGTACGGGGAATGACTGGTGCGTTCACCATTTTGATATTGGCCAGTGCACTAATCGCTTCATCTTCCAGGTGCCAGAGCCCAAGCCAGCTCCCGGCGTATAGCGCTGACGTGCGTTTTTTTTCGGAGCGTGTAAACCAGTGCCTGTGAAACCTTTCATACAGATACAGGCCACCAACACAAATCACGCCAAAACCAATCAATGCAAACATCAGGGAATCCATATCGCCCATCGCCAGTGGTTCAAGTTTTTTTACCGATTCTGAGAACAACAGTTTTATAGCGATACAGATACTCAGTACAAAAGCTACCATCCCTGCCGCGTAAGCAGTCAGGCCAAACCCGCTTAGCCGCTGCGGCAGGAACCGGTTAGGCCGATAATCCAGAAATGGCGTGCCAACCGTGCACCAGCATTTGAGTCGTTGCAGAGCTTTGCCCTTGTCGACCGACTGTAGCAATGCACCGTACACAACCGAGCCGCCATGACTATGGCTAACCACGTAATAATCAGTACCGGCCTCGTCATACGCCATCAGCTCATCATATAAGCGCTTACCGGCCACCCGCCGCTCCACTTCGCTGTTGGGACCCAGTTCCCACTGAAAGGGAACTATCTCGACACGAGATGGATCAAGGTCAAGACGCTTACCCAACTCTTCCAGGAAGGAGCTTCCCAATTGCCACCATCGGTCACCGGTAGCGGTTATATCGCCTGCGCCGGTCCCATGCACAGTGATCAACTTGATTTTTTTCACTGCCTCATTTCCGCCATAAGCGAATTCTTCATTCACTTCGGCTTTGTCTATTTGTATTGTCATTCCTGTTTACTACCGTCCTGAATTAGGTGAAAAGTATATCCAGTGCCAGCATAGTGATAAATGCCTGGTTGGTATAGCGAGGTGTTATGCATAAATGTCCATGCGACTTCTACCCAGGCAAACGCTTGCTGCGAATTAATTTGGCTTGAACTAATATGCTTTCAATGTATCGTGACACTACCTGACATATAGTTGAAGATGCGCCCCCTTTCCTTTATAAATTTGAGGTAAGTATGGAACAGTCCAGTATTTTTGAGCCCGTAATTGTAATGCTGGTACTTACGTTGTTGGTTTGGGTATATATGTACGCCCGAAGGATTCCATTCATCCGTAAAAACAACTTTGGCCCGGATGAATTAACCGCTCTGGAGCTTCAAAAACGCTCCCCACCCGAAGTAGCAAACCCATCCGACAATCTCAAAAATTTGTTTGAACTCCCTGTGATATTTTATTTTCTGTCGATTTTTTTGTACCTTACTAACCAGGTGGACCAGGTCTATCTTATCGCATCATGGTCCTTCGTGGTTTTTCGAATTTTCCACAGCATTGTGCACTGTACTTTCAATCTCATTATGTTGCGGTTTTCACTATATCTGGTGTCGGCATTATCTCTTTGGTTTATTGTTTTGCGCATTGGTTTTGAAACTATAGCGTAAACCACCTATAAACCTGATTCTCCGAGCCTTACAGATAGGAACAGACGAATTAGCTAGCAAGCATCAAATTTTTACAGTAACAAAGCCAGCCGGGAAAGAAGCATGACTATATTGAGAGCGCTATTGGTAGTATTTTTGATTGTATTGAGTACGTACACAGCCGTCGTAATTTCAAATTACGGTTGGAATCTATTCCCATACTTTTTTGCTGATATGCTAGTGATGAACTGGGCAGGCCAGTTCAATCTGGACTTTACAGGTTTTCTTGCAGTCTCTGCCGTCTGGACTGCCTGGCGCAATGAATTTTCTATGCAGGGCTTACTGCTTGGAATTATCGCATTCTTTGGAGGAATGGTATTCCTTACCATTTATTTGCTGTATTTGAGTTTTGCAACTCGTGGCAATATTGAACTTATGCTTCTTGGGAAAAATAGTTCCAAGCGTAATGACGAATAGCATAAAACGAAAAGCATCGTGCCACTGTGGTCAATTCGTTGTAGCGGCTATGGGAGATCCATTGCGTGTGGTTATCTGTTATTGTGAGGATTGCCAACGCAGAACGGGTTCTTCTTACAATCTTGGCGTTGTGTTCGACGAATCTCAACTGAGGCTAAAGGGAGAGTTCAATTGTTATCATCGCAGTGGTGATCTTGGATTGGAAATCGAGTACCACTTCTGTCCCGAGTGTGGCTCCAATGTACATTGGATTTACGATGGCGCACATGTAGTAGCGGGAGGATGCTTTGCCAATTCGGATTTCCCGAAACCCACGATGGCACTGTATGGAAAGCGAAAACATAATTGGCTACATCCCCTTACAGAAATACCGAACTACCCCGGCTCAAGGAATAGTAAGCCTGAGTATGATGCCTAACAGTGCAACCAAATCTGCCGCGTTCACCGCATTATGGATCGTGATACTGCTCTTTGGTGTTGCACCAAAAACGGTTAATGCCGCCGATTGGAATGGTAATCCGGAAGCCTATTCTGTTGACATTAGTGGCACCCGACTCATCAATCTCACAAACCATTCGGGCCAAGATTTTAATCCTGCATGGTCACCCGGTGGCGACATGATCGCCTTTAATCGCGGAGATCATAGCGCTGCAATTAGTATCCACACCGTGTATGTAGATGGGTCAAACTCCAGATTTGTGATTGATGCTTTACGGGACAATTCCTCAAAACAGAGTTCGTTTCGAAATGATGAACGCCCTGCCTTTGCTAAAAGTATTACGGTTAAAGAGCTCTCGGAAAAAGTAGAGGCAAATCAGGTACTGCTTCTGGATGTCAGGCTAAAGGAAGACTTCGAGCGTGATACTCAATTGATTCCGGGAGCTACCTATCTGGATCCCGAAAAGCTAGCCACCTGGTCTGCCACCCTGCCACGGGATGCTGAGATTGTCGTCTATTGTGTGGCCGGAAAATGGGTCAGCCAGAAAGTTGCTGCTTTGCTTCATGCACAGGGATTGCGGGTTTCGAGTTTAGCGGGTGGTATTGAAGCCTGGAAAAAATCACACGAATACTAGCAAGGCTGAAGTTAACCAGGGGTACAAATTATGAGCAGACTCATGCTTTAACTCGGGCCGCACCACAATGTCGACGCTACGGCATGGAGACAAACAGATGCCAACTTTTCTTTCACGCAAAAACCCAGCGCTCAAATTACTCATTACTCTGAGTGTATTGTTACATCTTCTCGGAAATTTCTGGCATGGAGATGCGCATACCATCCTTGAAATAAATTTACCCGATACAAAGATGCTATTTGTAGTGTTGGTAATTCTTGTTTCGCCCGTTGTGGGGGCGTTGCTGACGTGGACACATCATCAGGTCCTGGGGTGTTGGGTAGCAGGAATATCCCTGGCCGCCTCTGTTGTGTTCAGCGTGTTTCATCACTACGTAATGATATCCATCGACAATGTAGAACACCTTCCTCCGGGCACCCCGGAAGCACACGACCACTTTAGCAACAGTGCAGAATTTATAGCGCTCATCGCCCTTTTAGGGGCATTCCTGTCTTTTTATGCAGCGGGTAAATTTTCTGCACCTGATTTAGTAAGCCATGATGAACCTGATCAACCGCACTGAGGAACTAAATGCGGTAATATTTGATCTCGGGAACGTCATACTTAACTGGGATGTTGATCAGATTCTGGAATCCCTTACTGTAGATAATGAAGAAAAACACTTACTTCGAGAAGAATTGTTTTACCATCAGGACTGGCTCGACCTGGATCACGGTATTCAATCGGAAACCCGGGTTGCATCAAATATCAGCCATCGGTGCGCCCTGAATCAGCACACCGTTGAATTTGCCTTGCATACAGCAAAGTGTTCATTGACCCCCATAGTCGAAAGTCTCTCCCTGATGCAGGAAATTTCAGACGCCAATATCGAAATGTACTGTCTTTCCAATATGTCACGCGAAACCTACCAACACATCAGGAATCAAGCCTTCTTTCGAATGTTTAACGGCATTGTTATTTCTGGAATTGAAAGATGTATGAAGCCAAACGAGGACATTTTTCGGCTTCTGGTGCATCGATACGAACTAAAGCTCCAAAACCTGCTGTTTATCGACGACAGTTTACCCAATGTCGACACGGCAATTCGTTTGGGAATCAATGGTTTTCACTTTAAGCGCAGCAACCGTTGTTATGCCAAACTTCGGGAACTGTTGTTGTAAGGTTAACGGATACCAAACTGAGAACAATCATGCGCCACTTATTAACAGCAGTCATACTGGTAGTCAGTCTAGCAGTTGAGGCCCAAACTCCAAATCACGGTCAAGTCACCAGGACAGACAAGGGTTTATGGTCTGCACGGGATGCAACTACACAAACACATGTTGAACCGGAAACGTTCTGGCTGATGTACGCAGAACGAAGAGGCGGATTAACGTGGGGACGCAGCAACACCTTTCCAAACTACAAAGACGTTAAGGAACATGACACCCTGCTAATAGAACTGGATCAGGGAACCTGTCTTATGGAATTTTTTCACACCCGATGGCGGCGCGCCAATGATGTACGGCGATGGGATGACGCCTTTAACGAATATGGTGCATGCCCTTATGTCTTCGACTAGATGGATTTGGGTGAACAACCAGAATCGGATGGAATTGCGGTTTACCTGCGGTTAGATTAACCAATTCGTATCACGTAGCGGGTTACCCCGAATTGACGTCAACTATTAATACTTCCATGGGATCTTCTGAATGGGCAGTGCTTATTGTGCTGTCCGCATTGTGGGGTGGTTCATTTTTCTTTGTAGGTGTTGCGGTTACAGAATTTCCACCGCTAACTATCGTCACCTTGAGAGTCGGCATTGCTGCCATCGTCTTATGGTGTGTTGTATTGATTATGGGACATCGTCCTCCAGTAGACGTACGTATCTGGACTGTGATTCTGGGAATGGGTGTACTTAATAATGTACTTCCATTTGTTCTCATAGTCTGGGGGCAGACTCAAATAGCATCCGGGCTCGCATCAATATTGAACGCAACCGCACCCCTCTTTACAGTTATTGTGGCAGGGTTGCTCTTACCAGATGAACGAGCTACGCCATTAAAACTTACAGGGGTGGTAACAGGTTTCTTGGGGGTCGTTATAATGATCGGACTTCCAGCATCAGGTGAAGAAGTTCACTTACTCGCGCAAGGTGCGATAATTGTGGCTGCACTTTCTTATGCTTTTGCGGGTGTTTATGGAAGACAGTTCAAAAACATGGCAGTTCACCCTATTGTGATAGCCGCAGGACAGGTGACTGTATCTACCTTGTTGATAGCACCTATTGCGTATGTAGTAGATGGACCATTAAAAATTGCTGATACCAGTTCAGAAACATGGGGGGCGATATTTGGGCTTGCTGTACTTTCCACTGCGTTCGCCTATGTGCTTTACTTCAGGCTACTGGAATCAGCTGGAGCAACTAATTTGCTTCTGGTTGCCTTGTTAATACCTGTCTCGGCAATTCTGCTAGGGGTGCTCTTCCTTAACGAAACAGTGCAACTTGTTCATATCGCAGGAATGCTGTTAATTGCTCTTGGTTTGTCCATTATCGATGGACGACCATGGCGAAGAATGTCGTCTTCAAAACCCTAACCGCTGCCGCCTTCCCACTCATCCAGGGCAGAGCATATGTGTTAGGATTCCAACTTATGCCAGAACAAATGAATGAAGAAATACCGGACCTTAACCTTTTCATGGTGTGTGAGCAGCTGCAACATGGTTCTGTGAGCACCCTACCAGACACATTCCACTTCAGAAAATGTCGAGAAGATGAGCTGGATATCTGGAAATCAATGCCTTTCGACAACCCCGGGGAAGCAATAGAATATCAAGGGTTTATGACGGATTACTTTAACACCGTCTACGCGGACAAAAAGGATCTCTTCTATGAAACATGCTTTTTTGTCTGTAACGCAAAAGACGAACCAATTGCTACCGCATTTATATGGAAGGCATATGATAAATTTAATTCCATTCACTGGCTAAAGGTGCGAAAAAGCTACGAAGACCAGGGTATCGGCCGAGCATTACTTTCGTATTTGATGGCTCGGTTAAAGCCAGGGGATTATCCGGTTTATCTGCATACCCACCCATCCAGCTACCGGGCGATAAAACTCTATTCTGATTTTGGCTACGTTTTTCTATCGAATCCCATCATTGGCCACAGAAGCAATGATTTGGAGGAATGCCTGCCAATTCTTGAAAGACACCTGCCAGAGGAAGATTTTCGCAAGCTAAATTATTCGAAGGCAGACAGCAAGTTCCTGAATCTTCTTAAACCGATTCGGCATGAAGAATTCTAGCGCATGACTCCCGAACTGGCTAACGGGAACTACATTATTACAGGAATGTCAGGTACCGGTAAAACGACCTTGTTGAGGGGTTTGAAGAATACCGGCTTTAATTGCTTTGATGAACCCGCACGCAAAATTCTGGAGTATCACAGTGAAACGGATGGTCCTGCCCTTCCTGCCAAAGATCCATATGCGTTTGTGAAAGAAATGCTTGATCAGAACGTTCGCGATATTCAGGAAGCGAGCGTATTGAAGAAACCTGCCTTCTTTGATCGTGGAATTCCAGATACCGTGGCTTATGCCATACGATTTAATGTCGAGAGTGCAGAATTTGAAAAATTGGCAAAGCAGACACGATATAATCAACACGTATTTCTGATGCCACCGTGGAAGGAGATTTTCAAAAGTGACCCGTTTCGCCAAGCCTCGTTTGAACAGTACATCGATTTTCACAAATTGATTAAACAGGTTTACCTAACGCTTGATTACACACTAATTGAGGTGCCATTGACATCTCTACAGCACAGAATAAAGTTTGTGCTAGCACATATTGAGAACAATCATGGATAGAAAACATGAGTGAAAACAAACTCCATTGGAGCTTTTGGTTAATTTGCGCGCTGGCACTGGTTTGGAGCGCGCTTGGGTCGGTTAATTTTGTCGTACAGCTCAACCCGGAGATGCACGAATCCTATCGGGAGACTGAACGCCTGATAATTGTGGGACGCCCTCTCTGGGCAACGCTTGGATTCGCACTAGCCGTTTTCGGAGGGCTTATCGGGAGCGTATTGCTGGTACTCAGAAAACCACTGGCACACTATCTATTCATTGCTTCTTTACTGGGTGTATTCCTGGCAATTGCACATGCAATGAGTGTGGGTATCACATTCGGTACCGGTGAAATAGTGGGCATAATTATTCTGCCAATATTGATGGCGATATTCTTAATCTGGTATGCAAAACTGGTTGAGAAAAAAGGCTGGTTGCGATAATTCTACTAGATTGATTTCAAAACAACTGGAAAATGACAGATATGAGCAAGCTATCAGTAAATCCACAGCCAGGAGCGGGGGCAGAAGTTACCGGCGTAAAACTCAATCAATTGAGTGACACAGATTTTCAGGAGATTCAGTCAGTTTTTGCGGAGTATGGACTAATATTTTTTCGTGATCAGGAGCTAACTGAAGCGGATCATGTTGCGTTTGCCAGGCGCTGGGGCAACATCAACATTAACCGCTTTTTTGCTGCACACAAAGACTACCCGGAAATCGCGTTGGTAACCAAGGAAGCAGGTCAGGCAGAAAACATTGGTGGCGACTGGCATACAGACCATTCCTATGATCACGAACCTGCGCTGGGGTCTATACTCCTTGCAAGGGATTTACCACCATCTGGAGGTGATACCTGGTTTGTGAGCATGTACAAGGCTTTCGAGCAGTTATCCGATGGAATGAAAAATACCCTGCGCGGATTGCGAGCGGTGCATTCCGCAAAACATGTTTTTGGCGCCCAGCAGGGCTACGAGCTAGCAGGTGACGAGTTCGGCCAGCGGATCGGAAATGCACCTGCTACAGAAGAAATGATTAACCCGGTGCACCCTGTGGTAATCAAACATCCGCTTTCAGGTAAGGAAGCGCTTTATGTGAATTCAGCCTTTACACTTCACTTTGAGGGCTGGACGCCCGAGGAATCAGCCGTGCTACTGGAATTCCTGTACAAGGAAGCAGTGCGGGAAGATCACATAAGTCGTTTTAAGTGGCGGCCAGGATCAATTGCATTCTGGGACAACCGGGCCACATGGCACAATGCCCAGAATGACTACCCGGGTTACCGGCGTGAAATGCACCGAATTACCATCGACGGTTGTGCATTAGCTGCATCAACCTAGATATCCAGGGGTGCCACCTTCGCTACCCTTTGTGGGTCTTTCTTCCACACGTCAGAAACATCCACATACACTTCCACACTGTTTCCATCGGGATCATCAAAATAGAGTGATTGCGTAACGTCATGATCAATGGGCATTACAGTAATCCCTGCAGCGTCTATTTCGGTTTTGGCCTGTTTTAATTGTTCAATGGAATCACCAATACAAAATGCTACATGGTTGAGCCCACTGGAGTTCTCTCCCGCTATTTCACCATCCGACACTTGAGAAATCGCCAAATCGTGGTGATTACCCAGGCTGAAAAAAGTCATTTTCATCCCGTCTTCATTAAAACGCGCGCAGATCGGTAAACCCAGCAATTCGTTATAAAATTTTTCGGATCGTTCTACATCCGTTACGTTAACAACTACATGTCCAAGCGCTTGTATCTTCATGAAAATTCTCCTTTTTACACCCCGCAAGTATGCGCCATTCGGCCGAAAATGCTATCTTGGCCTTCCTTGAACAGACTGTCGAAAGCATGACCACAGACTTTGAATTCATTGTGATTGGCAATGGCCTTTTTGGAAGTGCAGCAGCGCGTTATTTGGGCAAACAATGTCAGGCAGTCGCCATAATTGGACCAGCCGAGCCGGAAAATGAGCGCACACATGATGGGGTTTTTGCCAGCCATTACGACGAGCGCCGCCTGGTGAGGGTACTCGGCCACTCAAGAGTGCGGTCGAAACTTGGCCAAATGTCAATGGGCAACTACCGCGCTCTGGAGAAACAATCCGGCATTACATTTTACGAACCTGTTGGGTACCTGATCGTAAATTCTGAAACAATTGAAGATAATAATCTTGAATCACCGCTTGAGATGGCTCGCGACCTGGACGTACCGCACACCCTTTACAAAGAAGGGGATCGGTCCTGGCAAAAACAGCATCCGCATTTCAGTTTTCCAACTACACATTGGATTATTCATGAACCAGCGCCCGCTGGAATGATTAATCCGCGGGCAATGTTAAGCGCACAGAATGCAATTGCCGAACAACAAGGAAGCATAATCATCCCGGAACTAGTGGCCAGGGTTGAAGAAAAAAGCGATTTCGTAAAAATAGAAACACAGTCTGGAAAGCACTATACAGCGCGTAAGGTACTCGTGACGGTGGGAGCATTTACCAATTGTTTCGAATTTTTTCCAAAGAAGCTGCCCCTTCAGGCTGAGACCGAGACATTTATCCTCGCGCAGGTATCAACCGGAGAAGCAAACCGTTTAAAGGGTCTGCCGGCATTGGCTTATACCATAAATGACCCGGTTATCAGGGATATCTACATGGCTCCCCCCGTGCGCTATGCCGATGGAAACTTTTATATCAAGATGGGTGCTAACACACCGAGTGATGTTCAGCCGAACAGTCTGGCAGAAATTCAGGACTGGTTTCACAAGGGCGAAAGCGATTCACATCTGGCTGATTTCGAACGGGTTTTGCGCAAGATACTCCCGGATGTTGATTTTCTTTCATTTGAAAGCAAACGTTGCATCATCACTCGCACAGCAACCAAATATCCCATTATCGACCAGATAACTGCCCGTTCCTTTGTTACATCTGGTGGCAATGGCAGTGGCGCAGTTACTGCAGACAGTATTGGTCGACTGGCTGCGAGCCTGCTTATGAAGGAGCCCTGGATACTACAAATACCACGCAATCTTTTTCATGCCACCGAATACGACTAATGGAGATAGAAATGATCACTAAACCAGCAGCGAATATGGCATCCCTAAAAATACGAAAAGAAGAAAATCAGGATCATGCAGCTATACGAACTGTTACCAAACTCGCCTTTCGTGACATGCCTTATGCCGGAGGAGATGAACAGGACGTGATCGAGCGGCTCCGTCTGGAAAAAGCACTTACATTATCGTTAGTTGCCGAGCTTGAAGACGGTATCATTGGCCATCTCGCCTTTTCCCCTGCTCTATCCAGCGGTAGAATTGATCAATGGTTTGCACTGGGACCTGTATCAGTACTACCAGCATATCAGGGCCAGGGAGTAGGTTCAGCACTTATCGAAGCAGGGTTATCACAGTTGAAGAGCAGAAGTGCACTGGGGTGTATACTAACGGGAAACCCGGAGTACTATCAAAGATTCGGGTTTGAGTTATCGCCACAACATGTACCCTCAAACGAAGCCGAAGCGTACTTTATGTTAAAACTGTTTACATCGGTATTGCCAAACGGTGCATTTAGTTTTCACTCCGCTTTTTATGGCGAATGCTGAATCCCATTTACACACAATAAAAGGAAGGCTGAATCATGAATATGGAGGGGTGGAGTAAGTGGCTGACATTTATCGCCAACGTAGGGGTCTTTCTTGGTTTAGTACTGGTCGCCTACGAAATCAATCAATCCCAAACCCAACTGGAAATATCTGCTCTGGCAGACGGTACCGACAATTTTACTGAAGCAATGCTTGCCCTTACACAGAACGAGGACCTTGCAAAACTTGTATATCGGGCAGAACACAATTATGAAAAGCTCAACGATTTCGAAATATGGCGCGTACAAAAGTATCTGGATGGCTATGTGTCTATGTCCGAACAGGATTATCTTGTACTGACAAAATTGCCCGATGAGCGCATTTCTTCAGGCTTTAAACACGACTGGAAAATAAATATGCAAATGCCTTTGTACAAAAATTACTGGTCCAAAAGTGAACTGCGTTTCAGCCCGGAATTTCGCGACTTTATAAACAAATTGCTTCGAGATAAATGATTGGTCGTTCTTTAACGCGCATGGCATTCTGATTAGATACGCTTAAGTTAACGAGAGGAAACTGTTTGGTGCACACACATGCTGTAGAAAAAATTAACCATTGGCTGACACTACTGGCCAATCTGGGTGTTTTAGTTGGAATCGGCTTTTTGGTTTACGAGATTCGACAAAACACGCATGCAATCCAATCTCAAACGCGCGCAACACTTTACACGGGCGCTCAGGAGGAACTTTGGAAAAACATGGAGTTTCCAGACGTCACACTCAATTTTCAAACTACAGATCACAAATTAAGCCCGGAGGAGAAGATCCGCCTCGATGCCTGGTTGACTGCAGCAATGATGGCACGGCAATTTGCCTGGTCGGAATATATCAACGGTAATCTGGATCAAACGCAGTGGAATTCCGAACAACAGATAACCCTCCTGGTATTGGGTACGAAACGAAACAGATGGTGGTGGAAAAATTTGGGTAGCAAAGCGTTAAACTCAGAATTTGTTGCCTTAACCAATCAACTGATTGCCAACCAACCTGAGTCGCGATTTGTGGAAAACGTACTGGCGATCGAATAGGAACGAAAATATAGCTCATGAAGAAAATTATCGTATTCGCAATCTCGGCATTAACCAGCCTCACCATCCTTGCGCAAAACAATTTTGAGGGACAATGGGTAGACCTGACTCATGCATTTTCCGAAGAAAGTATTTACTGGCCAACGGCAGATACCTTCAAAAAAACCACCGTTGCAGAAGGTGATACAGACGCAGGCTATTATTATTCTGCGTATAATTTCAGTGCGGCAGAACACGGCGGCACGCATCTTGATGCGCCGATCCATTTTTCAAAAACCGGCAATTCCGTAGATCAAATTCAGCTCGAACAGTTTGTCGGCAATGGGGTACTAATTCGAATTGCAGATAAAGCAATGAACGACCGCAACTACCAGCTAAGCGTTGAGGATATTCTGCAATGGGAAAGAGAAAATGGGCCAATCGAAAACAATAGCATTTTGTTAATCGACACGGGTTCGAGCAAATTCTGGCCAGATATGAAAAAATACATGGGAACGGACGAGCGCGGAGAGGCTGCTGTAAGCAAGCTGGTTTTTCCCGGCATCCATCCGAGTGCTGCACAATTCCTGGTTACCCAGAGACAAATCAAAGCGGTGGGCCTGGATACCCCAAGTATCGATTTTGGTGGATCCAGGCTATTTGAGTCCCATCAGATTCTGTACGCAAAAAATGTCCTCGGCTTTGAGAACGTGGCTAACCTTGGAGAATTACCGGCGAAGGGTTTCACGGTGATCGCCTTACCAATGAAAATAGCAGGAGGCAGTGGCGGGCCATTGAGAATCGTCGCTTTTATACCAGCGAAATAGGGGCAGAGGTAATGTTTCATAAATTTTTACTCATTCTAGCGTACTTCACCATACAATCCAGCGCACAAGCTGAAGCATGTAACACATTAGATTCAGTGAATTGGTTAGTAGGTAGCTGGACTTCGGATAGCCCCACTCTCAAAATAAGTGAAACGTGGTCACGTATTAGTAGCCATACCTTCGAAGGACACGGTAAAACTGTTTCTGTAACACAAAATGAGCTAGTTAGTGCAGAAACACTAAGGCTGGTAGAAATGTCCGGTGAACTTTTTTTCTGGGCTAAAGTTAAGAGCAACGAACTACCCGTTGCATTCAAGTTGACAAACTGCACGGACAATACGGCAACATTTGAGAATGCAGCGCATGATTTTCCAAAAAAGCTTGTATACCAAAAAACGAATGTCGACATGCTAACAGTATTGGTCACAGGTAATGAGGGTAAAGGGTTTACCATTGAATACACACGATCGGATGATCGGTGAACCAAAAACATATACAAAAGTGACACATACAATACGTCAATACAAAGAATCAGATCTGGATGGAGTCTTATCCGCATGGGAGAATGCCTCGAAAATCGCGCATTCCTTTCTGACAAGGGAATTCATCGATAAAGAAAGAAATAACATCCCGAACATGTATCTTCCTATTGCTGACACCTGGGTTGTAGAAGTCGAGGGAACGACCATCGGGTTTATTTCACTTCTGGGCAACGAAGTCGGTGCGATCTTTGTCGAGCCTGCGTTTCATGGCCTGGGGCTGGGACGAGCGATGATGGACAAGGCACGTGAGATTCATGGTAATTTGGAAGTAGAGGTATTCAAGGAAAATTCAATTGGACGCACATTCTATTCCGGATATGGTTTTACCCTCATGCATGAAAAAACGCACGAAGAAACGGGCAACCGCATATTGCGCTTACGCTATTCTACGAATGAAAACGCACGGTGAATGATAGGCCTGATAAACTTTAAACCAACCAACCCACGGGAAAGAGAATATGACCAAAAACAAACGCATTTCCAGGCGCGATGTAAACAAACGTTTAGGCCTGGCCATTGGCAGTTCCCTGATCGGTGCAAATATCGCAAACGCTGCAATCCCCACCCCCGAACAGGTTGAAGGACCCTTTCATCCCGTGGTCAATCAGCCAGATACGGACATCGACCTTGTCATGGTCAAGGGGCGTACGGAGCCTGCCCAGGGCGATGTGATACTGGTTCGCGGACGTATACTGGATACACATGGTCAACCAATCAGGGGTGCATTAGTTGACATATGGCAGGCAAATCACGTGGGGCGTTATAGCCATGCAAAAGATCCGAATCCAGCACTACTCGATCCCAACTTTCAGGGCTGGGGAATGGTTTCAACCGATGACGAGGGACGATACGGCTTCAAAACAATCATACCGGGTGCCTATCCTCTTTCATTTCTTGGCGACGAAGGCTGGCGTTGCAGACACATACACTTTCAGGTTTCACGGGATGGATTCAAAAAATTGACGACCCAGATGTATTTTCACGGTGACCCGCTTATTGAGCAAGACCTGGAGATAGCCAAGGTAGCTGAAGAAGATCGCCACTTGTTAATTGCAAGGCCGGAACAGGACGTAGCCTCCGCACTACCGCTCTACCCTTTCGATATCTTAATGTCTCAGGACAGTTGAACTGTAGCTAAAGGGGATTAGACATGCCTGTAAAGATTAGCCCACTACACGTACGAAGAAGTATTCTTATTGAGAGATCTCCTGATCAGGTCTGGCATCAGTTTTCGACGCTGGATCGCATTCGATCATGGCTGGGAATCGGCCAGACGGTACATCAGTTTGATCTGGTGCCCGGGGGAACTGTCGAACTCTCGGTAGACATAGAAGGCTCGGCGCATCATTTCGGTGGCGCCATTCTCGTAGTGGAGAAAAACCGCGAAATTACCTTTGAAAGGCTGGGCAGTGAAGCGGCTGATAATTTACAAGGTTATGAAGAGGGTTGGACGGTAAGGCATCTAACAGCCCTGCGTTCCATCGTAGAAGGTACCTGACCATTAGCTATTACATAACTTAACAATCTCGTTATCTGCGATGAGCGTCAACTCACCGCGATCTTTATCCCACATTGGTTCAATAAACTTGTAGGTTTCGGCAGGTCCTGACATTCCCGTTGCAAAATGCATTTTTTGATCGTTACACTTTCGTATTTGTTACCATTATTGGTAAGCTGTTCTCTGCCGATATGAAACATGCATCCATACAGATATTACAATCCAACACGGAGTTACTGGATCAACTCCGCTCTATTGATGCTATCCAGGAAAAGAAGCTGGGAGTGTTCTACCTTAAGAGCCGCGCATTTCTTCATTTTCATGAAGACAGGGGCACACTCTTTGCAGATGTGAGGCTAGACGGATTTGACTTTGATCGTGTAGCTGCAAATACGCCCGATGACCAAAAACGACTTGTGCATAAAATTAGGCAAGCCGTGAAGTTATGAGCCCATTATCCAGCCTGCTACCCTCTATTAGCGCGTTGGGGCTGGCCGCTCTTTTTGCCCTGTACCTGGCATTAGCGCGTCATCCATCATCCGACAACAAAGCCCAGCAAAAACTGGCAGCGCAAGCGCTGGGTGTCGCGGTTATACTGCAAGGCATTCATTTTACCGAGGAACTGGTCACCGGTTTCCACGAGCGCTTCCCCGCCATCTTTGGTTTAGAAGCCATTCCGGTCTCTATTTTTATTGCCTTTAATGTGTTGTGGCTGATGGCGTGGAGCGCCTCCATTCGAGGTATTGAAAAAACTGTAACCATCGCTTACTTTGCTGCCTGGTTTCTCGCAATCGCAGGAATACTCAATGGCATTGCGCATCCCATGCTCGCATTGGCAGAAGGTAGCTACTTTCCGGGTTTATTTAGCTCTCCCTTTATCGCTATTGCCTGTGTAGCGCTGTGGCGCCGTCTAATAATCGCAACCCGCCCTGTTTTAGCATAGTAGCTCAATAACACAGATACCCGACCGCGCATTGCTCAGGTATCATGCCGGCCACTAAATACACTCTGGATGTACTGGAAATTGGAATCTCTAAAATACCTTTTCGACCAAAACCTGGCCTGGGCAGCCTCTGTCAACGAGGAAGATCCGGAATTTTTTTCCCGTCTCTCAAAGCAACAGGCACCAAAATACCTCTGGATTGGGTGTTCGGACAGCCGGGTTCCCGCGAACCAGATAGTGAATTTACCGCCAGGCGAAGTTTTTGTGCACCGAAATATTGCCAATGTAGTGGTGCACACTGATCTTAATTGTCTCTCGGTACTACAGTTTGCGGTCGAGATATTGAAAGTGGAGCATATTATTATTTGTGGCCACTATGGTTGCGGAGGCATCGAGGCTGCAATGGATGTAAAAGAATACGGAATAATGGATGGCTGGTTGCGACACATTAAGGACGTATGGCGATCTAATGCCGAAAAATTCGAAGGACTGCAACATCACGAAAAACTAAACCTGCTATGCGAACTGAATGTTAAGGCACAGGTAAGCAATGTTGGTAATACCTCCATTGTTCAGCAAGCCTGGAAAAAAGGCGCCAACCTCTCTATTCACGGGTGGATTTATAATATTCGAAATGGAATTTTGCAAGATCTGAACACGCGTCGTTCCGCAGCTGACTAATATTTTTTTGGTTATCTATCCGGACGAGGCTTCTGGCTCAATTGAGGACTCAATGGAGGAATCGCCGCGTTTTTCCAGCCAGTTATCAAAACGCACCAGCAACGGTGGCAAAAACAACAGATCAAGAAACAGTGCTACCAGAATTATCGGGGTTAACAACAACGCCACATTCTGGTAGTAAAAGGTATTGGAAAAAACCAGTATCAAGGTACCAAGAGCAAGTGAAATAGTAGTAATGGTTATGGCAGAGCCCGCCCTGTCCAGGGAAAATTGAACCGCTGCCTCTGGCGTATCCCCGTCCCTGCGCGCGCTGATGTACTTACTCAGAACGTGTACCGAATCGTCGACCACCAGCCCTATGCTGATTGAAAACAGCATGAGGATATAGGGACTCAATTCACCCACAAAAAGGCCCCAAAAACCAAACACTATGGTTGCCGGAAACAGGTTGGCAACAATGCTTAACAAGCCATAGCGTACACTCTTTAAGCCAATCAGCAGCGTGATGGTTATAAGCAGAAAACTCAGCGTAAACCCCTGCATCAGCTCAATGGATATAGACCGGTCCAGACGCGCAAACAATATGCTGTTATCACCATGTTTTACGGAGTAGCCGGGTTTTACATTTTCTGCAATCCAGTTTTCAATTTTGGTGTTGAAATTAATAAGCTGCAGGTTGGTAAGGTTTGACGTGCCTATCACCAGACGAATCGCAGAATAGTCGGGATTAAAGATGGATTCCAGGTTAGGTTCGATTTCCTGGACCAGTTGATAACCCACCAGGTAATCGATAATTTGCAGCGTATCTGTGGGCACAATGTTCCAGGCTTCGTCGTTATCGTGCTCGGCCTTGTTCAGGTTTTTTAACATGTCGGTGTAGCTGGTAACGAAACTGGCCTCAGGCTGCGCCTCCAACCATTGTGAAAATTCATTTACCTGCTCAAGAAATGGCGCTTGTGTTATTCCGTAGTACTCACCACTGTTAATGCTATAAACCAGCGACTGATCGTTTCCAATCTTTTCAGCCAGCGCTGTCATCGCATGATGAAAATCAGATTCTGTATCCACAAAACTGAATCGATTAAAATCCACCTTGTTCAGGGGTAAAAGCGCCATCGTAACCACCACAAGCACTACACTGCCCCAGAACAATGGCGTACCCTGATTCGCTACCAGCCGACGAATTGCAGAGATAAAACCCTGCACACCCAGAGGCCTGGGTACTTTATTGGTAGGTAATAAAAGTATCAGCATCGGCAGGAGCATCAGCGTCACCACAAATGCCCACACAACCCCAATGGCTACCACATTTCCAAAGCCATAAATACCGGGCGAAGAGCAATAATTCAGGCTTAAAAAACCCATCGCCGTAGTCACCGTGGCCAAAGAAACCGGTTGAATATTAATCCTCAGGCTCTCTCGCATGGCTTCCATCTTGTCCAAAGAACGATGCAGGCCCTGCACATACACCGAAACGATATGAATGCCATCAGCCATCGCAATCATCAGGACAACTAATGGCCCCATCAGTGAAATTTGGTTAAAAGGTATTTCTGCCCAACCAACCGTACCCACGGTTAACCCAATAGTGGTAAAAGCCACCGCGAACAAACACAGGGAAAATGACAGTGACCGCAAACAAAACCACAGGAGTAATATCGATACCACAATTACAAAAGGAAAAAGATAAGTGCTGTCTTTTATCTGCGCCTTGTAACTGTCCAGCTCAAACAGAACGTTGCCTAACACATAAATAGTGAGGTCCGGATACTTTGCTCGAAGGGAGTCACGCAATGTGACAACCGATTCTGCAATTTCCAGACGTGTATCCTTGTCATCTTTGCTGGCTTTGTACTTAATCAGTGCAAGCGCCATATCTCCTTCCGGCGAGAGCAGGCTTTTGGTCAGGTCATCATCATTTAGCGCAATATCCCGTAACTCATTCAGGTCATTTTGGCTAAGGCCGGACAATTCGGGGATCAAATAGTCACGGTTATATATATCTGAATCCACAGCATTCAGGCGGCGATTTATTAGCGAACCCACTGATACTGCAGAATGAACTTCCACATACCGGTTGGTCAGGTCTTCCATAGCCTGCAGGGTATCGAGCGTAAATACGGTGTCTTTTTCTGTAATAAAGGCAAACAGTACGCCCGTGCTCGGAGGAAAATCTGCGCGTACTTCGTCTACCTCTTTTCGGTACGGATCATCCTCACTTAGTATTGAATTAAATGAGCTGTCCAGTGTGGTGTTGAGCATGCCAAAAGTTATAACACCGCCAAAAACGACCACGAGAGAAGCCAGTACGTAGCGTTTGGACAATAAAAAATTAATAAGGGTTTGCATAAATTTGCCGCGTAAACCGCACTTTTCCGCCTTAAGATAGAAAAATTATAACGCAGTGCGTCCAATTCGTGGTGCAATAATAGTACTGTTGTGTATGTTAGTATTTATAGCTGTTAACGCTGTGATGCAGGAGCTTCAAATGAACGCAATCAATTTCCTACTTTTCGGACTTATTGGCCTGCTGGCGGGCCATTCCAGCATGGCAGCAGATCTTGTCAGAGTGGGTGATTTTACCCTTCTCGATCAAAATGGCGTGTCCCACCAGCTAAGCTGGTATGGTGACCAGAAAGCCGTGGTAATTCTGGTGCATGCAAATGGTGATCCGGATGTGCGCGCAGCAACACTCGGCTTAAATGAGCTGACTGAGCAGTTCAGGGATAAGGACGTTGCGTTTTTTATGCTTAACGCCATCGCGCTGGACAACCGTCACAGCATTGCAAAGGAGGCCACTGAGCAGAAAATCAATATCCCCATTCTGGTGGACGAAGCACAGCTTGTTGCTGAATCTCTGGGGATTACTACCACCGCAGAAGCTATTGTGATTAATCCCAGATCCATGAGTTTGGTTTATCGTGGCCCCGTAAAAGACACGAACCGCCAGTATCTGGGTGAAGCGCTCACAGCACTTGTAGCGGGTGAGCCGGTTACACCAATAGCGCCTTCGCCCGTTAGCGGGTCTGCCATAGAGTTTCCCGGAAGAGACCGGGACCAGACGCAAGCCGTATCCTACACCAGGGACATCGTTCCCATACTGCAGGACAACTGTGTTGCCTGTCATCACGACGGGGGAATAGGTCCGTGGTCCATGTCCAGCCATACCATGGTGCAGGGTTGGTCAAAAATGATGCAGGAGGTGGTAATGACTCAACGCATGCCTCCCGGCCAGATTGATCCGCACGTTGGCAAAAATTTTCAGGAACTGGCGGGATTGAGTGTTCCGGAAAAGCAGATGCTCATGCACTGGATAGAAGCGGGTGCATCCATGGGACCGGAAGAGAAAGACCCCCTACCAACGATGGAGTTTAACGATCCCGAGTACACATTGGGCACGCCAGATATGATTTTTACAGTTCCGGCGCAAACCATTCCTGCCACGGGAATACTGGATTACAGATACATACCCGTGAAACTCGACCTCGACAAAGATATATGGGTGCGGGCAGTAGAATTTATTCCCGGAGACCGCAAGGCTTTACATCACGTTATTGCCTATCTGTCCAGCCCGGCAGATAAAACCGTTAAGGGAAGGCAAAATGGTAGCGCAAGGGGCGATAGCATCGGGGGTTTTGCACCCGGTCGTCAGCCGGACTCATTTCGCGATAATAGCGGTCGCCTCATTAGCAAAGGCTCCAACCTGTTGTTGCAAATGCACTACACGACTTCGGGCAAGGAAAGCGTGGATGAAACAAAAATAGGGCTTTTCCTTCACGATAAACCGCCAAAATATGTGATGGCCGGTGGCGTTGCTGGCCAAAGACGCTTTTTTATTCCAGCACATGCAAAGGATCACAAACTGGAAGGCGAACAACTCATAGAGCGTGATGCCTATTTGTACGATTTGACGCCCCACATGCATTTTAGAGGCAAGTACATGAGTTATACCGCGGAGTATCCTGATGGTAAATCCGAAGTACTGCTGTCAGTGCCAAAGTATAATTTTAACTGGCAATTCAGCTACCGGCTCACGGAGCCATTATTTTTACCAGCTGGAACCCGGCTGGTGGCCAGAGGTGCAATGGACAATTCAGATCGTAACCCCTTCAACCCGGATCCATCCAAACCCGTGCATTTTGGCTTACAGACCAAACATGAAATGTTCTTTGGGTTTACTACGTTAAGGTATGTGGGAGATTCTCCCTATTCAACTACGGAGGTAGCCGCCAACTAGCCAGTATAATCTTTGGGAATGGCTGGTTTATCCGTTCCAGATGAATCGGATAAACTGACCGTCTAACTCTTCAGGGGAAATCTGGCGGATACTATTACGCCATCACGCAGGGGCAGGTTTCGCGCTTCGATTTCTCCCCGGTGAAACTCGGTGATGAGACGGGCGATATATAAACCAATACCCAGATGCGGGTCCTCTCCTGCCTGGGGTGTTCGAACAGACACCATGGGATCGAAAAGACGGTCTTGCATCTGCTCTGGTAAGCAAGGTCCTCTGTTAATTACCTCTATAAGCGCATAGTTAAGCCCGTGGAAGCGCTCAATGCGTAAATTCAATCGGATGGGTGTATCCCGTTCAGAAAATTCCACAGCATTGGCTACCAGTTTGTCCAGCAATTGTGCAAGATGTTCGGGAACACCCGCCACAATTAATGGCCCATCCCAAATATCAAAAACAAACTGTTGTTCCGGATACACCTGGTTATAAGCCTCTCCGCATGCGCCAACAATTTTAGACAGGTCAAATTCAGACCATTCCGATGTCTGCAGCGCCTGTTCAATTCGAGTGGCCTCACTCATATTGGACAGAATACCCGTAAGCCGGTCAATGCCATGTTGTGCCCGTTCCATATATACCTGTGCATTATCATCGAGTGGCAACATCGACATATTTTCAAGCGAGCTTTTTACAATGGTTACCGGCGTGCGCAATTCATGCGAAAGCCGCGAGGACATATTCTCCAGATAACTTGTATAACTTCCCAGGCGCCCAACCATATTACTAAGGGAGCGCGACAGGTCACCGATCTCATCCCGGTTTTTGGATGCGCCCAGATTGCTGGTTACACGCCCCTGTTCGTCAATTGCCTGCTCTGCTTCATTGCGTAATTTACGGATGCGGCTGGAAACCCTGGACGCAAAAACAAACAGGGCAAGCGTACCAAGTACCATTACAGTAACAATTACGCTAAAGAGCTTCTCAAGCGCCCTGTTGCGCAGGGTGCGTATCCCATTGGTCGTTTCTTCGGCAATCACCCCACCCATAACCTGTTCATCAATATAGATGGGGTGGGCCGTGGAAAGTATCACAGCGGCACGATCACTGGTCAGTCGCCACTGGGAGGAGGGTTTACCTGCAAGTGCCGAAGAGAGGACCGGGGAGAGCTCGGTACCCTCGAACAAAAGCGTGTTTTCCAACTCATCAATGAAGTCATTGGACGGTCGGTTCAGCAATTTTTCGTAAATTGGAAAAAACAGATGTTTCTCTATTGCTTCTATCGCTTTGCTCAAAAACCCGGTAAATACACCGTCTCCCGCTACTTTTCGCACAGGCTGCACAGCCCAGGGACCATCTGAATCCCGAATATCTCCCGTGCTCGCCAGTACACGCTGATGTTTGTCTACTACCCTGATTCGGGAACTGCTGTGACGCATACCACTGATTATTTTTTCTATCTCAGGCGAAGGCACCAGCACAGTCCCCAAGCCATCCAGTGTGCGGGTGTTGGACGTACCAACCGTAGCCAGTTTTGTTCTGGTGTGCGGATCGTCCACATCATTGATGGCAAATCCTATTTTACTCCCAATCATTGCAAGCGGAATTCGTAGCTCTATATTGTAACCAGCAGCGGTCTCCACCCAACGGCCCAATATAGCCGGCTCCGGTTGTACCGGCGTAAAACTGTCCGGATCGTCCGTCAGGCGATAAGCGGTGAACCATCCTGGTTGTGTAGCGGTTACAACATACCTTCTAAAAAGCGCATCGGGAGAAAGAAAGGCAATTTCAAGATAATCGTTGCGATCAATTCGCCTGCTATTTTCACCTCGCAGAATCAAAACATTGTCCGTAACCTCGAAATAGGCGTACAGGTACTGGTCAAACTTTCCTACCATATGATTAAAGCTCAACGATTCTGGCCGGTAAATCTCCTGGCCTTCAATCACATAGTCCCCCGCATAGTTTAGCTGGTGTTGCACATAGGCTGACCAGTCATTAAGGCGACCATCCAACAGGATGGGTTCGGCGATCTGATACGCATATAAATCCCTGCCGCGACTCACGCTACTGAGAAAACTGGCATTTCGTTCAAACAACAGGGGACGATCGTGAAGGGCGCTGGCAATTGCCCGTGCCGTTGCTGCCAACGACCTCTCCTGGCCCTGGCGCAGGTACTTTTCCATTTCCCACACATATTCCCAGCCCAGCCAGGGAATGGTAAACAGGAAGCTGGATAATAATACCAGCTTCAGTCGCAATCCAAATGCCGGAAGGCGTATCACTGCATCTCGACCCAGCGATATCCCATGCCATACACAGTATCAATACAATCAAAGCCTGCGTCTGCCTCAACAAATTTGCGCCTGATACGTTTAACATGGGACGTAATAGTACTGTCATCCACCACCAGCCTGGATTCCTGCATCAGCTGCTCCCGGCTTTTCACATGCCCCGGAAACTTTGCCAGCGCAAACACCATCCAGAATTCTGTAACCGTTAACTCGAGGGGATTATCATCCCAGCGAATTTGCATCCGGCTGGAATCCACATACAACTTCCCCCGCTTAATAACATTGTCGGTTGAAGCGGGCATGTCCATCACATCAAGCCGTCTGAACAAGGCAGCAATGCGTGCAGTTAAATGAGGCAGGCTTATATCTTTGGTGAGATAGTCATCAGCACCCATGCGCAGCCCGCTGACAGTATCTATGTCGTTATCTCTGGCTGTCAAAAAAATGATGGGAAGTGTTGTAGAGAGAGACCTGAGGGTTTTGCACAGCTCAAACCCACCATCAAACTCGTCCCCAAGCCCGATATCAATAATAGCCAAATCCGGCAGACGCTGAGTAAATGCTAACTGGGCTTCCTGACGATTCGAATATGTTTGCACATCGTAGCCTTGTAATCGAAGCACATCTGCATAATTTTCGCGGATAGCTGCTTCGTCTTCTACTATGGCTACACGTCGGGTCAAGGCCTTGTCTCGTTTTGCGTAAGGTTCAAAGTGCAATATACAATAATTTCGCAAGCTTCGATGTGAAGAAGCTCAATTGCCATAATTTCGACACAATTGGCCAGTACTTCGTCTGATTTGATACCCACGATTGCCATCTGCCCCGGGTTAAATAAGCCATATAAACCCAAAAGACATAATCCTGGAGAATATGATCATGAACAAGTCTGTAATCGCAATACTGTTATTCGCAGTCCTTCAGTCATCGGTACTGTATGCAGCAGAAACCAAACAAAATGCAGAGAAAGTAAAAAAGCCGGCTTCTTTCGCCGCACCACTCGGTATGTTAACGGGTGCCGCGGTCGCAGGGCCAGTCGGGGTGCTGGTGGCCACCACCCTGGGCATCATCTTTGATACCCAGAGCGAAAAAAAGTACCAGCTGAAACTTGCACTGCAGAACAGTAACACCGTGAACCAAAAGCAACTATTAGCGCATCAACAGGAGCTGTCCCGCTTACAGGATGAGCAACACGAACGCGACGCACACTACCTAATCGCCAGTCGTGAATGGAGTGAGGCCAGTCAGGCAGGATTTGAGAAGAGCATAAGCTATTCCCTGCAATTTCGAACCGGCTCGAGCAAGATCGAACCCCACTACGTAGAGCAACTGGACGGTCTGGTGCATTTGTTGACTTCCACGCCACAACTAAACGTACAACTTACAGGACATTCGGATCAGTTGGGCGATGAGGAATTTAACCAGAATTTATCCCGCAATCGGGTTGAAACCATAGAAAGCTATCTGGTAAGCGCAGGGATTGGCACATCCAGAATCCAGAGTTATGCGTACGGTGAAAGTAGCCCATTAAACAAGCAGGCAGGAATTGAGGAAAACCCGTTTGAGCGTCGGGTAACTATACAGGTAAGCACATCCAGACAAGCCGTAGTTAGCTATTAGGACAACGCGCTTAATATGAAGATTCACAAGATCCTCAGTATGGCCGGTTGGATTGTCGTCAGCGTTTCGGCACTTGCCGTAGCGAAGACGGCGATTCAAACCAGGGCAACTTCCCCACTCACAGCTGTATTGGCTTCGGCGGCGCTTTCCTCCACGTCTGCATCTCTTGCCGATTTGGGCGGTATGGGCGGTTTGGCAGATCTTCCGCGCGTCAGAATGAACGATCTTGAGCGGGGTGCCCTGCTATTTCGTGAGGCAGGCCAGAGCACTTACTTTCAGGCCCCAACGCTTGCAACCGACGTGAACATGAACATAAGCGGAATGGTCGCCCAGGTAAGTGTTAAGCAACAATTTACTAACCCGGGCAGTATTCCGGTGAACGGAGTTTACGTTTTTCCACTACCCGAGAACGCTGCGGTTTTTGGCTTGAAAATGCACATAGGCGAGCGTGTGGTTGAAGGCCAGATAAAAGAGCGTACGCTGGCTAAACGCATTTACAGGGACGCTCGCGAATCCGGAAAGAGAGCCAGTCTGGTGGAACAGGAACGGCCCAATATATTTACCACCTCCCTTGCCAACATAGGTCCCGGGGAAAGTATCATCATTGAGCTGCAGTATCAGCAAACACTGGAGTATGACCAGCACCGATTCAGCATTCGTTTCCCAATGGTTGTCGCGACACGCTACATTCCCGGCAATAAAACTATCGAGGGCTTTTCCGGATCCGGATGGGCTCGCAACACAGACCAGGTGCCCGACGCACAACGAATTTCTCCACCGTTTTCACACTCGAAAAGGACTTCGAGTGTGCACCCTGTGCGGATTAATGTTCAGCTGGATGCAGGTTTTCCTCTGGCCAGCTTGCGAAGCACTCATCACGATATAAGCAAATCCAGTTCGGGAGGAAACCGGCACAGCATTCAGTTGAAACAGGACACCACCCCTGCCAACCGTGATTTTGAACTGGCCTGGATTCCCAAAAAAGGAGAAGCCCCCCAGGGTGCCCTCTTCACACAGTCTTTTGAGAGTGAATCCGGACCGGAACATTATGCTTTGTTAATGGTATTACCCCAGAGGGATGATATTGATCATTCTGCCATTTTGCCCAGAGAGATTGTTTACCTGATAGATACCTCGGGATCCATGAGTGGCGAATCGATGCAGCAGGCAAAAGAGGCTGTGCGATATTCCCTCAGCCAGCTACAGCCACGGGATACCTTTCAGGTAATTCAATTTAACTCAAAGCCCAGTGCAATGTCGCACAAGGTAATAGCAGCAAGCTCCAGCAACATCAGTCGAGCATTAACCTACGTCGATGGTTTGCAGTCAAATGGCGGTACAGAAGTCGCCGCTGCGCTGGAGCTTGCCTTTGCTAGCCACAGCAGAAAAGACAGCAGAGCGATAGCAAGATTGCGCCAGATTGTCCTGCTTACAGATGGCAGTGTGGGGAACGAGGCAAATCTGTTCAAACTCATTGCAGAAAAACTGGCAGACAGCCGACTGTTTACTATCGGTATTGGCTCATCTCCCAACGGCTACTTTATGCGCGAGGCAGCACACATCGGCAGGGGTAGTTTCACCTATATCGGAAACACAAGCGATGTAAGCAAAAAGATGGTGGCGTTGTTTGACAAAATGGCCACACCGGTTGTGTCGGATCTAAAAATCATCTGGTCCGGTACCGATGCAAATGCCGTTGAAATATGGCCATCTCCCATCCCGGACGTCTATCTTGGAGAACCCGTGATTGTGAGTATGAAAATTCCCCCACAGCAAACCTACCTTAATCTGCAGGGCAGTCAGTCAGGCTCACAATGGTCAACAAAACTTTCAATGACGGGTGGCGGAAAGGCGAGGGGCCTGGACAAACTCTGGGCATCACACAAACTGAGTTCGCTTGCGGGGCAACAAAGACTGTCCCCAACGCCCGATGAATATCGTGTTCCAATGACAGAGCTGGCGCTCAAACATCATTTGTTAAGCAAATACACATCCCTGGTTGCTGTGGATAGAAGTCCTGCTCAAAAACCATTTAGAAAATCTGTAGACAAAAACATCAGCACCCTGCTTCCCCACGGAAACAAGGGGCTTATCCCGCAAACAGCAACACCTGCACAAATTAAATTACTGGGCGGCCTGGCACTATTGTTGGTATGTGCATTCCTTTATCTTTTGCGGCCTCGTCCTGCGGCTATGTGGTGAGCCCCTCCATACCCATCTACCGCATCAGCTTGTGCTTGCTCCTGAGCATGGCAATTTGGCAAATGAGTTCCGGTGTATACATATATATGAAAGCAGGTATGGCTCAATATCTGATTGGTAAAGCCTGGCATCAGACTCTGCAAAACCCCACACAGGCACAATCCGGTATTCAACCCTGGGCCTGGGCGGATACATGGCCGGTTGCCAGAATGGCTATCCCCGATATTGACGAGGAGTTAATGGTGCTCAGCGGCGCATCGGGACGTACGCTGGCCTTTGGGCCCGGTTATCTGCGGAGTAGCGCGTATCCCGGTCGTCAGGGCAATACCGTGATACTCGGCCACAGGGATACACACTTTAGTATTTTGAACGAGCTGGTATACGGTCAGACAATACTTCTGGAAACAGCCGATGGCGTAACCGCCGATTATCAAGTGACAGAGAAGCTGGTCATAGACGAGTCCCAAACTGATGTGTTGGAAGAATCAAACACTGCAATGCTTACACTCATAACCTGTTACCCCTTCGATTCAGTGGTACCGGGCGGCCGCTTGCGATACGTGGTTATTGCTGAGCCGGCGTGACCCCCAAGCCAATCCGGGGCTCACGCCAGTGTGCGTATGCCAGCAGCAGGGTGGTATATATCAGCAGGGTCACAAACCCCGTCACCCCAATAAAATCCAGGCTCAGGTAGATACCAAAGGAATAAATCGCCAGCGCCACCACCGGCACGATTTTCAGTGCAATTCTGGGCAACTTGAAACTGGCATTGTGGTAGGCATCCGGCTTTCGATCGTACAGATTATACAAAGCCAGTACCGGAATTATCCCGAAAATAATGCCAACCGCATTACCCAGTATGGTCACATATTGCAGGGTCATTCCAGTAACTATGGGCAGCATTCCAACCGCATAGAATAATGTCAGTAGTATAAAGGGCGTTCCATATCTGTTTTTTTCAGCAACGGACTGGGGTAACCAGCCATCCTGCGTTGCCATATACAATCCCTTTGTGCACCAGGCAAAAATCGAGTTAAGCGTAGTGACGAGCGCAATCATTACTCCACCCACCATAAAAAACAGGTACAGTGCGGGCGGGAAGATGTGTTTCGCAACTACTGCCAGCGACTCACCCTCTACCTGGTTTAGCGGCAATACTCCGGTGGCAACAACACCAATAGTCATGTATAGAATGGTTACAAAAACTAGGGAGGTAACCATCACTCTTGGGATATTGCGTCCGGGATCGTGTGTCTCTCCGCCAAGCTCCGAAATAAATTCACTGCCAATCATGCCATAGCGCAGAATGTACGCCGCCGCAATCAAACTGCCAATACCCTGGGGCATTACCGAGTTCACGTCGGTATATACTTCAAAACTTTTCACATGAGACAATCCAAAAACCACAAACATCAACAGAGAAAGCAGTAATACCAGCACCATAATGGATTGAAGTCGTGCCGCAGTTTTCAGACCAAGTAGATTGGCTGCATAACACAGGGTCATCACGGCTGCCGCGATAAGGCTCAAATTCATCTCTGGAATCAGTGCATCTGCATATTCCGCAAATCCGATGGCATAGGTTGCCAACACAAGTTGGCCAGCAACCAGCAAACCCAGATATAGGAACGCCGTTTTATGCCCGAGTAAGTCTCGCACATAGGTGTACGTGCCCCCGGTTGACGGAATAGCGGCGCCCAGTGCTGCAATACACAGGGAAGGTAGAAATACGATGCCCAGGGCCAGCAAAAAAGCCCAGGGTGTTCCGTAACCGGTTATGCCTATGCCAATTCCCGTTAGTACTACAACGCCTGCTCCCACAATCTGGCCGATGGATATACTCATCAGGTCCCAAAAACCTAACAATCGGCCTCGTCCTGCTTCGGGTTTTAGATCAGGCATGGTTCCAGTTATCCGGGTCCGCACTATTATTGGGAGACAGGCCTATGATGTCGCCCCGGGTATACACTCCCAGCCCCAACACTGTTCTGTTAGCAAAATTAAAATAGGCAACTACCTGGTTGATTTCCAGTATCTCACCATCCTCCCAACCCGCTTCCCGCAACTGTTGAACGTCTGCTTCGCTCATGTCCCCGGGAGCGAAAGTCAGTTTACGGGCATAATCCAGTGCTGCACATTGTTGCGCATCAAAAACACCCGCATGCTGGCCGGTCTCCATCGCCTCTCGCAATAGTTGCGCTCGGCTTGCATTGTCAACCAGACGCGCCATTCCCGAATAATGGTGTTCAACACAATAGTCACACCGGTTGTTAAAGCTGGTAAACACACCGAGCGCTTCCAGAAACCATTTTGGAATGTTATTCCCGGCATGGTGCAACACATTTTTGTACATGGTCATGTGACCTTCCATACTGTGGGGCCGCAAGCTATGGGCAAGCATAATATTATCTACATTATTGTCCGGACCTTTCACCCGGTTATACAATCGCAACAATTTTCCACGGGCCTTTTCATAAGGGATGGTGGCAATCCAGGTCATATTCTCTCCGGCGTAAAACTTCAAATTGGGAGGAGCGATTTAAGCACGTAATGTCTGCATAAATCACTCAATATTGTGTGCTCGCAGTGACACACATTGGTCGAACAATGGGCGGCCGGTAGCTAGTGTGGTAAAGTTTTTGGAGTGGATGACTCTAAACAATTTTGAAACCTATGCGTGAGAGCAGAGAATGTATGAGCAAGTACTAGGCTTCTGGTTTGAAGAAATCAAACCAGCCCAGTGGTGGGTTAAAGACGAGAAGTTCGATGAACTGATCACGGGGAAGTTTTCCAGTATCCATACACGAGCAGCAAAATGCGAGTTGTACTCGTGGCGAGAATCACCCCAGGGCCGCCTGGCCGAGATAATTATTCTGGACCAGTTCTCACGCAATATGTTTAGAAATACACCAGCATCATTTGCATACGACCCCCTGGCGCTGGCATTAAGCCAGGAAGCTATTGCGGCAAATGCCGATAATGCACTAAATTCAGATGAACAAAATTTTCTGTATATGCCCTTTATGCACAGTGAGTCTCTGGAAATACATGAAGTCGCAATGCAACTATTTACACGCGATGGAACGTCGGAGCATGCCTTTGAACTAAAACACAAAAACATTATCGAAAAATTCGGGCGTTACCCGCATAGAAACGCCATACTGAATCGTACTTCAACCGCAGAAGAGTTGGCGTTTCTTTCCACACCCGGTTCGCGATTCTAGAGCACTATAGAATGGACAACACCAATATATTGTTGTGGGGGCTTGTCTTCGGGTCCATAGGATTCGGGTACTTTATCTACGGAAAAAAGCAAAAACACAAAATGGCACTGGTCAGCGGCATAAGCCTGATGTTACTTCCGTACGTTATACAGAATCAGGCAATGCTCATCCTCGCCGGCCTCATATTATTAGCGTGTCCGCGTTTCATAAAGCTATGAGCCGCAAAAATTGCTCAAGTTGTGGTAAAGCTTTTCTTTGTTCTGCAGACGATACGAGTACAGCCTGCTGGTGCGCCGAGCTACCAGCGATCATGCCCATGGGTGATCCTGAGGATTGCCAATGTCCAGACTGCCTGAAGCGCAACATTATGCAAGTTATAAACCAGGCTATGCAGGATATTAGCCTTGCGGAAAAACTCACGCTGGCGGCTCCCTACGCGGACCAGAACGGCTTGGAAAAAGACATAGATTACACCCTGGAAAATGGCAACTATGTCTTTAGCGCCTGGTATCACCTGAAGAGGGGCAGCTGTTGTGGAAGCGGCTGCAGAAATTGTCCGTATGACCAGGATAATGTTGACGAATGACCACAGTTCTCGTTCTAAAAGTGGTACCGGGAGCGTCAATAGACCATATCGCGGGCTGGCTGGACAACAAGCTCAAGATTCGAGTTCGCGCTGCTCCCGAAAAAGGCAAGGCCAACAATGCAGTTATCCAGATACTGGCAAAAACCCTTGATCTGCCAAAATCCTCTCTCAGCATTATCTCCGGCACCACGAGTGCAGTAAAATCTATCCGGATTTTGGGTTTGTCAGAGGATGAGGTGAAAGCGCGGCTGGATCTGGTGCAGCATAAATTTTTGATCTTCGGAAATTCCGGTTCAGGCAAATCAACGCTTGCCAAACAATTAGCTTCCACAAAAAAACTTGCCCACCAGGAATTCTTTAAAAGATTCGCCGGTAAAAAAAACCGGTATGTAAACAACGAGAGGACAAGGTACGTATGATAATGAAGTTAAGTTTTCGCCTCGCCATAAATGCTGTTATGGCAATTTCTACCTGTGCACTTGCGTTTCAAGTTCTAATTCTGGTAGAGCTCCTGCCCTATAACAATATTTGGGGAGGCCGGCTGGAATCCATAGTACAAATGCGCTTGTTTGTCAGTTTTTCTATAATTGTCAATATTCTCATCCTGCTCGTCATCGCTATGAAAGGCGCTTATATCAAAATGCACATTCCCGAAAAAGCGGTCAATGGTATTCTATGGGGCCTGGTGCTACTGTTTTCACTAAATACAGTGGGGAATGTTCTGTCGCTAAGCACGTTCGAAGCAATTGTTTTTACTCCGCTTACGCTAATAAGTGCACTTTGTTGTTATCGTATAGTAGTTCAGCCTACGCAAACCATTGATTAATAATAATATAATTTCGAGTTTACTAGTATGAGTGCACAGATAAAACACCACTGCTGGGATACATTAATCACCAATGCTCTGGTTTTTGATGGCTCTGGTGAGCTCCCGGAGGAAATCGATATTGCGATCGAAAGCGGTCAGATCGTAGCCAAAGGCTTGCATCTGGATGGCAATTTGGCCAAAACCGTAGTGAACGCAGAAGGCAAATGGCTGATGCCCGGCTTGATGGATATCCATACACATATGGACCTGGAAATTGAAATAGCGCCCGGGTTGCCAGAAGTTATTCGTCACGGCACTACCAGTGTGCTGATAGGCAATTGCAGTCTGGGAATATCTTTTGGCAAACAGGACGACAACGGCCAGAACCCTATCGTGGATTGTTTTACACGCGTGGAAAATATGCCGAAAAAATTTTTGCAACGAGTCGTCGACAAGATCAACTGGGATAACACTGCTGATTATCTGGACCATCTGGAAGAGGTCACCCTGGGCGCTAACGTTATTGCTCTGTTACCTCACTCAATGTTGCGTGTCGAAGTTATGGGACTACAAAATAGCGTCAGCCGTCCACCGAGTGCCACGGAATTACATGCAATGGAGCGCTTGCTCAATAACGCAATTGACGAAGGTTATGTGGGCATGTCCACTGATGGACTACCATTTCACTATATGGCAATTGATCCAAATCTGGAATTGCGAATTCCCACCCAACACGCCAGCCAGACTGAACTCAAGCGCTTGCTCGATATTCTGCGGAACCGGGACCGGGTCTGGCAGGCTACCCCTGCTGCCACAAATCCCCTGAAAGCACTCAAACAGTTTTTGTTTACCAGCGGGCGACTGTACAAAAAAGCCCTTCGAACAACCGCACTTGTTGCTCTGGATTTTGAGGGCCGACGCGGGGGTGTATATAGCCTGTTGCGATTTAGCAAATTACTCAACTCCAGGCTGTTTAAAGGGCATTTTCATTTTCAGGCGCTCTCCAGCAGCTTTAAAATGTGGAGTGATGGTGCCGTAACCCCGCTGTGGGAAGACATGGACAGTACCCGCGCCCTGATTGCAAAGGACTATGAAGACATCGAAGGTCGTCTTCAGCTTATGCATGATCCAGAGTGGCAAGCCCAATTCCGTAAGGACTGGTTTAAGAACAAGTCCGGTGTACCGGCCATGCTGGTGAGGATGGGGGTGTTGGGAGCAAATTTCGCCTGTGAGTTGGGCCGAATGACGATGGACGGATGCGCCATAGAGCAGTGGGACGGGCAAAATCTGCAGGATATTTACGAGCGCCTGCTGCAGCACCAGGCCAGTCAGGGCAAATCAGGGAGCCTTAATGCGGAGGAACACGACATTTTTGAGTCATTTCCCATGCCCATTCAGGATGATGCTGAATTTTTTATGCACGCACTACGTACCTGGGACCGGGGTTTTCGCTGGCACCTGATCGCAGCAAATTCGGATATTAAGGCCACCAAAGCGGCGCTTTTCGATGAATACACCCTACCGGGATTTAACGATAGCGGTGCACACCTTACCAATCTGGCATTTTACGACGGCAATCTGGTAAGCCTCAAGCTGGCGCAACAGGAATCCCTGCAGTTGGTAGCCAAAACGGTGAGTCGTTTAACCAGAGAACCGGCTGAATTTTTGGGCGTTGATACAGGCACGCTCGCGCTGGGCGCAGCGGCTGACATTATCCTGGTAGATCCAGAAGCACTGGCTGGCCACGATGAAGACAAGGGCAGAAAAATGGTCTATAGGGAAGCGCTGGAACAGAACCAGATGCTCAATCGATCGGATGGCGTGGTCACCCACGTTTGGGTTGGGGGGCAGGTTGCCATGAACGAATCGGGTTTTAACGCCGATCTGGGCAAGCACAAAATGGGAAAATTACTGCGGTTCAAGCCAAGATCAAAAGGGCACGGCAAATGATAAGAGTATTACTAACTGGCCTGTGTCTGTTCGCGCTATCGGGCTTGCATGCTGCAGAATACCTGGTTTCAAAAGAGGCCCTGGCGCTCGATCTGCCTTTCTCTGAAGCCGTTCGCGTGGGTAATATGCTGTATTTGTCGGGCCAGTTGGGTCTAATGCCCGGTACCACAAAACTCGCCCCCGGCGGCATTAAAGCAGAAGCACATCAGGTAATGCAGAATATCCGCGCCGTGCTCGAACGACACGGATCCTCTTTGGAGGAAGTGGTTAAATGCACGGTAATGATGGCGGATATCAGTGAGTGGGCTGCCTTTAATACCGCCTACGTGAGCTATTTCCCCGGTGCAAAGCCCGCCCGAAGTGCCTTTGCGGCTTCCGGAATTGGATTTAACGCGCGAGTGGAGGTGGAATGTTGGGCCGAATCCAGGCAGCAGTGATTCCCGGTATCCAGTCTGGCGTATTTAACAGCGCAGTCGTATGATTACAAAAGAATTGAATGCAGGGGATTTACAATGCAACTTTTACAGTCCGTACTCGCAAGCATCTGCCTGGCCTTACTGCTTGTGTCTTCTGTGGCAGCATCAGCCGCAGAAGCCAGGAAAAAAATAAGTGACGCAGATCTACAAAAAGCCGTTGTCGAATATAATAAAGAAGTCAGCGACAAAGATGACGAGGTTGTCTGCAAAAATGAAGCTGTTACCGGCAGTCGCAAAAAAGTAAGGATTTGCAAAACCCGCGCTACAATTAAGGAAGAGCGCGAAGAAGCGCGTAAATTAAGAAACCGCAAAAGTGGAGCGGCTGACGGTCGTAGTGGTGGATCGGGCGTCCAATAAGCAACCATAAAGTAGTTCTCCTGGATTGTTCGGGCACAGTAACCACGGTGGGATCAACAATGATGCGATTAACGTGCCTTGGGATAATCGTAATCTATTCCTACGCGCCAGTTTTTGCTGACAAGCTTCTTGAACTCTCCACCACAGCTAAACTCCCCCAAACCATGGCATGGAGTGCCTATAATCTGGGCACCACAGGATACAGCCAGGCGGTGGCTATCGGTAAAGTACTTAAGGACGAGTATGGAACGACGCTGCGGGTTATACCGGGGAAAAATGACATTTCCCGATTGGTACCGCTGCGCAAGGGACGGGTACAATTCTCAGCCAACGGAATAGCAACTTATCTTGCCCAGGAAGGCATGTTCCAGTTTGCGCACCCCACCTGGGGACCCCAGGCCTTACGCCTGTTAATTACTTCAAATGGACTGAGCAATCAGGCGCTGGCTGTAACCAGAGAAAGCGGAATAAAAAAATTCGAGGAACTACGGGGCAAACGTATCCCCTGGGTGCGTGGAGCACCTGCTCTGAATCTTGCTACAGAAGCAATGCTTGCCTGCGGCGGTCTCGGCTGGGACGATGTCGAGCGTGTAGACTTTCCAGGTTACAACGCCATGTGGGATGGCATAATTAACGGCTTTGTCGATGCTGCCTACGCCACCACTGTTTCCGGACCTGCTACCAAGCTGGAAGCGTCCCCAAGAGGCATTCACTGGATGCAAGTTTCGCATGACAATCAAGCCTGCTGGCAGGGCTTACTTAAGGTTGCACCCTATTTTACCAAACACATCGCTACCCGCGGTGCGGGAATATCAGTACAACACCCGCACGAAGGGGCAACCCATCCCTACCCTCTGCTAACCACCATGGCAGATCAGGATACTGGCATGGTATATGCGTTAACCAGGGCTATTCAGGAAAACTATTTGGCGTTTAAAGACGCTGACCCGGGATCAATCGGCTGGGCCCTGGAATTTCAAATATTTGATTGGATGGTTCCCTACCATGCGGGGGCGGTACAATACTGGCGAGACATCGGCGCGTGGAATGCAGACTTTGAAACGCACAATAACAGGCTCATACAACGCCAGGCAGTTCTCGCACAGGCCTGGAAAGCGCTGAACAAACAGGAACTTTCACCAAAACCAACCAATGCAAAAGAATTTGAGAAAAGGTGGATGCAGGTACGTAAAGAACACCTGCAAGCCGCCGGGTTTGACGCGGTCTGGTAGTCGACCCCATTAGCCGCACACGCACATTGCCAGCCTGGTCCGGGCACCTGGTAGTAGTTATCACCTGTCTGGCACTCCTGTTAGCTATGGATGCTCAACGCCTGTTTGGCGGAGCGCAGTATTTCTCCGCATTCATCACCCTTGAAACACATTATTTCTATGCATTACTGGGCCTTCTGCTGCCACTGGCATTTCTGCTTTTTCCACCGTTAAAAACAGCAGGCCTGCCATCCTGGACCTTCGCGCTTGACCTGGTTCTGATGATTACCAGTGTAATTGTATGTGGGTATTTGTTTAATAACGCAAGTCTGATACTGGATGAGGGTTGGGAGTTCGGAGCCCCCGATAGTGCACTGTGGGCCTGTTATCTGCTCTGGATACTTGCCCTGGAGGCTACCCGCCGGATTGCCGGAACCGCTTTGTTTTGTCTGGCCGCACTATTTTCGATTTACCCGGTATTCGCGGGGAGTATGCCTGGTCCAATTTCAGGTATGTCCACTTCTTTTGCAGACACTGCTGCCTATCACACTACGAGTATAGAAAGCCTGTTGGGCATTCCGTTCAGGGCATTTGCAAATCTGGTGATCGGTTTTCTGGTATTTGGAGTTGCCTTGCAACGCACCGGGGGTGGGAAGTTTTTTATCGACCTTGCATTCGCCTTATTAGGCCAGGTTCGTGGTGGACCCGCAAAAGTAGCAATCCTGTCAAGCGGTCTTATGGGCTCTATGAGCGGTAGCGTTATAACCAACGTAATGACTACGGGGCAGTTGACGATACCAGCCATGCAAAAGAGTGGCTTTCGTGCGGACTATGCTGCGGGTGTGGAAGCCTGTGCATCGACCGGTGGCGTACTTTTGCCCCCGGTAATGGGCTCAACCGCCTTTGTGATGGCAACATTTCTGGGTGTGCCCTACTATCAGGTGGCACTCGCTGGCCTCATACCTGCGCTACTGTATTTTACCGGTCTGTTTATCCAAATTGATGCATATGCAGCCCGCGAGCAGCTGGCAGGTTTACCAAAAGATTCACTTCCGGGTATACGACAAACTCTGAGTGATGGATGGTTTTATCTTTTCGCGTTTGCAATGCTGGTGGTTCTGCTGGTAGTACTGCAGCGAGAAGCGATCGCACCTTACATAGCCAGTGCTTTGTTGTTATTGCTTAACCAGTTTTCAAGAATACACCGCTGGAGCTTTACTGACATATACGATTTTTTATTAGCTACGGGAAAACTCCTGGTCGAAATATTGGTGATACTTAGCGGCGTAGGCCTGATAGTTGGGGCACTATCTATGACCGGTTTAGCTGGAACACTGGTCAATGAATTACTGTTTCTGGCTGGAGGTTCCGTAGCACTATTACTCTTGATGGGCGCGTTGACCAGTTTTGTACTGGGTATTGGCATGACTGTGACAGCTGCCTACATATTCCTTGCCATTATACTTGCTCCCGCTCTGATTCAGGGTGGCCTGGATCCAATGAGTGTGCATTTGTTTATTCTTTACTGGGGCATGCTTTCTTTCATAACACCCCCGGTGGCCCTGGGTGCCTTTGCTGCCGCTTCTATTGCCGGTGCTACCCCTATGCGTACCGGCTTTACGGCAATGGGGCTAGGTAGCGTAATCTATTTTATCCCGTTCTTTTTTGTTCTGGACACCGGCTTTATACTTCAGGCTGGCCTACTGCATACAATTAATCTGATATTGCAGGCATTGGCTGGCATGTGGCTAATAGCAGGTGCCATGCAAGCCTACCTCGCAGGGTTCGCAACAAGCATGGACAGCACCGCCAACACATACCTGCTGGTGCGGATAGGGTTTGGTGTCTCAGGAGTGCTGATCGCAATGCCGGATGCGCAGATGTTACACCCTTACCTTACTGACATAACCATGGCGACGAGCGGTGGTGCTATAGTTCTGATATGCCTTGCATTGTTAAAACTCACCGCTCAAAGCTCGACAGAAGCGCACTAGTCCGCTGAAGTTTCCGGCTCAGGCTCTGCCATGACACAGTCACCACAATGCACATCATGTACCTGTGCACTATTGGACAGCGCAGTGACCCAGTCGCGAACACTCTGATCGTTTACGGAATAGGTATAAAACTCAGGCCGCAGTAACACCGTGTGCAATTCACCACTCATCACGTAGCTTCGAAATTTTTCGACTGAATTTCTGATATCCGCCTGGTTCTTATCAATAAGAGTTTGCAGACTGCTGGTATCCTGGTCCCCAATGATGTCCAAAAATCGTTTCTGTACATCATCTTCCGCCGTATCGTAACTGGAGAACATAATTTCAGGATTGTTTTTCGACGCCCGTATATAAATTTGTTCAAAATTGAAGGCATTCGCGTCCAGGTTTTCCCACCCGGGCTGATTTGCCAGATAATCAAGCGTCCCCCACATATCTTCCGGACGGGCACCTTCTGCAGAACGCCGGTAGCCTCCGGAGCCATCCCCCAGTTGTACGATTTTGGCGGATGCGTAGTGGCCAGCCAGTTTATCTGTATAGTAAGGTGAGGGAATGGAGCCAGCGCTGGACCCTGTTACAAAAATGCGCGCAGGCGATTTCAGGTATTCATAGGTCCACTCAAGTGCACTCTCAACATTTACAAAACCCCTATGGTAAACCGTTAGTGCTGCTCCACCATCGTCGATAGCATCGTAAACAGTGTCGCTGGAGCCCAGGTGCGAATCGCCGGAACAATAGGGAACAAAAACAACAGTATAATTCCTGAAAGGGTTTTGCGGGTTTTCGAAATTGAAAATTCCATCATAACGCGATAGATCAAGTCCTGCGGTATTAATGGTCATCGCAGGTTCTAGCTCGGGATCACAATGTTCCCGGGACCAGCAGGCCCCACCGCCCTGCAAATAGAACAACAGATCGCTGCGAATTCCCGGTTTTACAAAGAACCGGTATTCTGAGCCGTCTGTACAAAGCGTATCACCAGCAGGCCTGAACTCATTCCAGCCTTCTGCCAGCTCAAAAGGGGGTGCTTCCGGTGTGGCCAGGGGTGCGGTGGATTTCGTTGTCATGTCTGCACAAGCAAAAAACATCAGCGACGATACCAGGACAATTGCCGTTCGAATTGCAGCGATATGGCACCTGTGATAAAAAAACTTCATATGAATACCCCAAACCGGTTAAAAAGTAGATGGTTTCTATTCTAGATCATGAAAGAATGAAAGTGCACCGATTGCATTAAATGGCCAGAGCCCTGAATGCTTTTGGAGAAAAATACACGCAAGCTAACCAGGCTAGAAGGCTAAATTGATGAGTGATGCAAAAAATGCCAGCACTGCCACCCGGCAGGCAAACGAGGCGGTTCTGCGAACGCTGCCCGAAGATGACGGCACAGATTTTACCCTCGCCAACAAAGGATTTATCGGCACTATAAAAAACGCCACCATCTGCAACGCCAAAGGTCATGCAGTTTGGGACATGCAGAAATTTGAATTTTGCTCCCCCGGCTCAGATTGTCCCGCAACGGTAAATCCCAGCCTCTGGAGACAGGCACAATTAAATTCCATTCATGGGCTATTCAAGGTATGTGAGCGCATCTACCAGGTGCGAAATTTCGATCTTTCCAACATAACATTTATAGAGGGAGACACAGGATACCTGATTATCGACCCATTGATATCTGCAGAACCGGCGGCTGCAGCTCTTGCCCTGATGCGCGAACATCGCGGTAATAAACCCGTAGTCGGAGTTATATATACCCATAGCCACGTGGATCACTATGGTGGTATCCGGGGTGTACTCAGCGAAGATGATATTCAGGCCGGGTTGAGCATTATTGCACCCGAAGGCTTTCTTGAGGCCGCCGTGAGTGAAAACATGCTTGCTGGGAACGCAATGGGACGCAGGGCCACCTATATGTACGGTGCACTTTTACCCCCCGGGCCGAGGGGACATGTAGATGCCGGCCTGGGCAAAACAGTTTCGCTGGGTAAAACCAGTCTGGTTCCCCCAACCATTAGCATCTGTGAGACAGGTGAGAAACTCAACATAGACGGAATAGATATTGAATTTCAGGTGACACCGGACACAGAGGCACCTGCAGAGATGAACTTCTATTTTCCCCAGTTCAAGGCGCTGTGCATGGCAGAAAACTGCTCCTGCCATTTGCATAACATATACACGCCACGTGGTGCCCAGGTACGCGATGCAAACGCCTGGAGTTTCTACATTAACGAAGCCATTGACCTGTACGCAGATGAGGTTGAAGTCCTGTTTGCCAGCCATCACTGGCCCCGTTGGGGATCAGCCGTAGCGCGGGATTTTTTGAACAAGCAGCGCGACCTGTACAAATACATACACGACCAAACCCTGCGTTTGGCCAACCATGGCCTCACAGCGCTTGAAATTGCCGAGGATTTACGTCTGCCACCTACCCTCACCAGCGAATGGTATACCCGCGATTATTACGGCACGCTTAATCACAACACAAAAGCTGTCTATCAAAAATATCTCGGCTGGTTTGACGGTAATCCGGCCAATTTGAACAAATGGCCACCGCAACAGGCGGGTGAAAAGTATGTGGCAGCACTTGGTGGTGCAGAAGCATTGCTGGACAAAGCCCACGCGGCATTCGATTCAGGAGATTATCGCTGGGTGGCAGAACTGGCAAACCACCTGGTCTTTGCCCAACCGGATAACAAGGCTGCGCGTGAGCTACAGGCAGACGCACTGGAACAATTGGGTTATCAGGCAGAATCAGGACCGTGGCGCGGGTTCTACCTTACCGCATCTGCAGAACTGAGAAACCCGATCCCAAATTCCGAAACACCCCGTCCGGGTTCCATGGAAGCTTTGCGCGGCCTGCCAGCACATGAAGTGTTGTGCGCATTGGCTGTACGCCTTAACGGACCGAGAGCCGGCGCGCAGAAAATCACTCTGAACCTGCAGATTCGTGATACCGATGAGCGTTTTTTGCTGTCCCTTGATAACGCCGTGTTAAATCATCAGGCTGGGCGTGAAGCAGAACATGCCGATGCAGACATCACGCTCACTCGACTAGCACTGGCAGACATTGGTCTAAAAATCAGGTCAATTGAGGATGTTATGGAAAGCGGTGAATTGCAGGTTGATGGGCGCTTGCAAAGCCTGAAGGATCTGGTTGAACTACTGGACGTTTTTGATTTCTGGTTCCAGATCGTCCTACCCTGAGAATATGAATATACTGCGGGCGATGCTGCAAAATACTCATCCAAAGATCGCCATTTTTGCACGGTATCGTTGTATGATAATTAATTGGCTAACCTGGAAGGCAGATTTTCAAAATGATAAAACTCTATGGATTCCCGCTCAGCAACTATTTCAATATGGTAAAAATTGCCTTGTTGGAGAAAGGCATGGAATTTGAATATGTCCCATGCAAACCCAGCCAGGATGAGGAACTTCTGTGCAAAAGTCCTATGGGGAAAATCCCCTGTATAGAAACTGAACACGGATTCCTGAGCGAAACCAGCGTGATTCTGGATTATCTTGAGGACATTTCCGGACAACCGGCATTGTATCCGTCAGACCCGTACCAACGCGCCAGAGTGAAAGAAATGATTAAGGAAATTGAGCTATACGTAGAATTGCCCGCGCGTACCTGTTATGCAGAGGCTTTTTTTGGGGGTAGCGTATCAGAAGAAACAAAATCTGCGGCTCTAAAAAATATATCGAAAGGCCTGGCCTGCGTAAAACGTAAGGCAAGCATATCTCCCTTTCTTATGGGTGATTCAATTAGCCATGCAGATTTTTTCTTCATGTACACGATGGATCTCACGCTTGCCGTAGGTAAAAAAGTACTCAAAACTGATCTACTGGCAGATTTTCCGGAAGCCCGGGACTTGCTCGAAAAACTTAACGATCGCGATAGTGCACAACAAATTCTTGCAGACAAAAACGCATAGTCGCACAGCAACCAGCAGGCCCTGAATAAGGTTAGTAAAAATGAGCAACAAAGCCAAGACTTACAAGCAAATTGACAAGAGCATTCTTAAGCGTCTGCCAAATCCGGACAAGCGAGCTTACGAAATAAAGATGAAAGTTCCAGAGTGCACCTTTCTCGGCGTGCAGGAACAACCGGATTTTGCCGAAGTATATATGTCGTTCTATCCAGGCAACAGTATCGTCGAGCTTAAATCCATGAAATTGTATTTTTCGCACCTGCGCAATATCGTTGTGTCCTACGAGCGCCTGATAAATATCGTCTACGACCACTTTATGGAAACCTACGAGCCTGATCGTTTTAGATTAGTCATGATTTGCAATCCACGCGGCGGTATCAGTTCCAAAATGACAATCGACTCCGACTGGAAAGCACGCGGTGGGAAAGAGAAATTTGCCGCCTGGGAACAGGGGCAACAGGGCGATGTCTGGAACATTACCATGTAGTGTCAGATCAGACAGAAGGTTCTTCCCGCCTTAAATTGTAGAGAGTATTGATTTACCTCACTCTTGAGATCGCCTAGGATATTTTTACGACATACACATTGGAAAAAACCATGGATTTCGACATTCCGCAAGACATAAGTGATTACCTTGTTGCACTTGACGAGTTCATTGAACGTGAAATCAAACCACTGGAAAACAGGGACGATAATATTCGTTTCTTTGATCATCGCAGGGAAGATGCGCGTACAGACTGGCACCGTGGCGGGCTTCCCTCCGAGGAATGGGAAGCACTACTGGCACAGGCGAAGGATCTCGCCGATGCTGCGGGCCACTATCGCTATCCCATTTCTGAACAGTACGGAGGTCGCAATGGCAGCAACCTTGGCATGGCAATTATAAGAGAACATCTGGCCACCCGTGGTTTGGGATTACACAACGATTTGCAAAATGAACACTCTATTGTGGGCAACAGTGTGGGTTTACTGCTCATGCTGGAATACGGTACAGATGCACAAAAAGAGGAATGGGTAGAGAAACTGCTAGCCAGGAAAACCGGATTTGCGTTCGGCATTACTGAACCCGCGCATGGGTCTGACGCTACCCACATGGAAACCAGCGCTGTTCGCGACGGGGATGACTGGATAATAAACGGAGAAAAAACCTGGAACACGGGTATTCACAAGGCACCTTATGATCTGGTTTTCGCACGTACCAGTGGTGCTGCCGGTGAAGGTCTGGGTATTACCGCTTTTCTGGTACCCATGCAGGCAGAGGGTGTGAAAATCGAAGAAATGTTGTGGACCTTCAACATGCCTACCGACCATGGGCACATATCATTTACCAATGTGCGCGTGCACGACAGCGCAATTTTTGGAGGAGAAGGCAGGGGTTTGCAGGTAGTGCAACACTTCTTCAATGAAAATCGTATCAGGCAAGCTGCTTCGAGCCTGGGTGCCGCGCAATTTTGTATTAACGAATCCGTGGAACACGCCAAACAGCGTAAACCTTTTGGTAAGGCGCTTGCTACGAATCAGGGCATCCAGTTTCCGCTGGTGGAATTGCAGACGCGCGCTGAAATGTTGCGAGCACTCATACACAAAACCGCATGGTCTATGGACAAGCGAGGCGCATTTTCTGTATCGCAACAGGTCTCGATGTGTAACTACACCGCCAATCGCCTGTGTTGCGAAGCAGCCGATCAGGCCATGCAAGTACACGGCGGCATGGGGTACTCACGCCACAAACCCTTTGAACATATATATCGCCACCACAGGCGTTACCGTATTACCGAAGGTGCCGATGAAATCCAGATGCGTCGAATTGCAGGTTATATGTTCGGTTTTATGAAACAGCACAAGCCAAAAGGCGTGACCTAAAGCCTATGTCTGATGCCGGGTTTGAAAAGCAACTGGCCAGCGTTATTGCGACTAAACTCGAAGGCAAGCTCCTAACCTGTGAACAACTCTCGGGAGGCGCGAGTCAGGAAACCTACTGTTTAACGGTAGAACTTAATAAAGTTGAAGCAAAATTTGCCCTGCGTCGGGCACCCCCTGGACGCGATCAAAACGAAAATACCGGGCGCCCCGGAATCAGCGGAGAAATCTCCCTCATCCGCGCAGCCTTCACTGCGCGCGTACCCGTACCGGAAATTATTCTGGAGCTTAATGCAGAAGATGATCTGGGCGAGGGCTTTATCATGCGCTGGCTGGACGGAGATACCCTGGGTTCGCGCATAGTGCGAGCCGATCATCTGGCAGAGATACGTCCTGAACTTGCCTATCAGTGCGGACAGGCGCTGGCGCGTATTCACGGCGTAGACCTGCATGCCACCAGGCTGGATACTTTGCTGCAGCAGGTGAGCCCGGAAGAATCTGTAAACGCGATGTGGGAGACCTACAAGGCGCTCTCAACTCCCCAACCTATGATCGACTACACCGCACAATGGTTAAGGCAAAACCTGCCAGACGATTCGCGCATGGCTCTGGTGCACAGCGATTTTAGAAACGGAAATCTCATGATCGATACTCAGGGTGTACGTGCGGTACTGGACTGGGAATTGGCCCACATTGGTGACCCTATGCGAGATCTGGGATGGATATGCACAAATTCCTGGCGCTTTGGTAATACCGACCTCGCCGTTGGCGGATTTGGTGAGCGACAGGATCTGTACCGCGGTTATGAAGATGAGTGCGGGATTCACATAGATGAACACCACGTGAAATTCTGGGAAGTATTCGGCTCCTTCTGGTGGGCCATTGCATGCCTTGGTATGGCAGATAGTTACAGAAATGCCGCAGAAAAAAGCGTTGAACGGCCCGGCATTGCTCGCCGAACATCCGAGTGCCAGATAGATTGTGTAAACCTTCTGATACCTGGCCAGGTAATAATGGAACAATCAGGGAATCAGCGCTCCAATTCAGAACTACCACGGGTGGATGAATTGGTGGGTAGCGTTGGCGAATTTTTGCGTGACACCATCATGCAGGAAACCAGCGGGCGAACCCGTTTTATGGCCCGGGTTGCTGCCAACTCCCTGGACATAGCCCAGCGCGACCTTATCAGCGGACCACAATCCAGAGCCACAGAGAAAAAACGCCTGTTAAGCTTACCCGGCCTGACTAACACTATAGATAACGATATGGATGCAGAACTGGATACGCTAAGGTGGAAACTGGTTGAAATAATTCGAAGTGGCGAAATAGCTATGGACCACCCAGCCCTTGTTACCCACCTGCGCACCACCGTTGCAAACCAGCTTGCTATCGATCAACCCCGATATTCCGGATTAAAAACCGCCTTGTTGAATGCACAGGTGCCATGAAGCTCGATTCCGGAAAACAGGAACAGGATTTGCGATTGGAGATACGGCAATTTCTTGACAGTTCGCTGCCTGAAAATCTTGCCAAAAAAGTACGTCTGGGCCAGGCAATTACCAAAGCCGACCAGGTGCAATGGACGCGTTTATTAAATGACCAGGGGTGGGCTGCACCCCATTGGCCGGAAGAATACGGCGGTACGGGCTGGAATGTTATTCAACGCCAGATCTTTGACAACGAATGCCGGGCTGCGCACGCGCCTGTTTTGTCAGGATTCGGGTTTAATATGCTGGGCCCGGCAATAATTAAATATGGAACTACCCAACAAAAACAAAAGTTTTTACCTCCCATACTTACCGCCGACCAGTGGTGGTGTCAGGGCTATTCAGAACCTCAGGCCGGATCAGATCTTGCGTCTCTAAAAACCACAGCTGAAAAAGATGGTGATAACTACGTAGTGAACGGCTCAAAAATCTGGACTTCGGCTGCTGAAATCGCAGACTGGATATTCTGCCTGGTAAGAACTGACAGTTCAGCAAAGCCGCAACGCGGAATCAGTTTTCTACTTATCGACATGAACACTCCAGGAATATCCATCACGCCACTGTATGCATTTAACGGGGTTCGTCTATGGAACCAGGTATTTTTCGAGGATGTGCGCGTACCCATTGAAAACCGGCTGGGTGAAGAAAACCAGGGTTGGTCGGTGGCCAAAAATCTCCTGGGTAACGAGCGGCTGATGGTTTCAAGGGTTGCGGAAAATAAACGCATGTTTTCCATCGTTAAAGACGTTCTGTTGCAACAGTGCTCAACAGACCTTTTTGGTGCTGAAAAGGACACACTGCTGGAAAAAGTACATACCCTTGAAATACGCCTGAATGCACTGGAGGTGAGCAACAGCCGACTATTGCAACAGTCTGTCGCAGGCGAACAACTCGGTGCTGAACCTTCAATGTTAAAGCTCAAGGGTAGCCAACTGGTGCAAGCGATGGACGAAATATTATTCGAGCTAATCGCTTATGCAGCGATACCTTTCCCTGATGGACCAGAGAGCGCAACAGGGCGTGTCACGGGCATAAATGAAATGCCCGTTTTTGCTGACTACACTGAAAATATTGCAAGTAACCTGTTTCACCATCGTGGCTACACCATTGCAGGAGGATCAACGGAAATACAATACAATATTATTTCGAAACAGGTGTTAGGCCTTTAGCTACCAGCGAGTTTAATCCTGGCAACCAGGGAACGAAAATCTACCCCTCCTCCAAGCGTTGCATCCCTGATCCCCGCCTTTAAAGTAGCTACCGCACTGGCCTCAAATCCTGCAAACCGCGCAGCCATAACGCGTGCTTTTTCCAGCACCTGATCATCCTTTACACACAACTGTGCAAGCCCTTTTTGGTACAAATCTGCACCGTAAATTCGTTCACCCAGCACTGCCAGCTCAAGCGCGGTTTTACGCCCGTAGTTTAGTTGTAACCAGGCAAGGTTTATTGGCGCCGCCATACCTCGTTCAACTTCAGAGACATGCAAAAAGGCTTTTTCGCCGACGATAAGAAAATCGCAAGCCAGCGCAAGTGCTGAGCCTCCGGCAATGGCGTACCCTTGCAGCGCACCGATCACCGGAATCGGGCAGTTAAATATCGCTTCGTGAAAATCAAGCCAGCGCTCGGCAAACCCTTCTACCCAGTCTGGTTTCGGTTCGGAAAAAAAAGCCTTCACATCCAGACCCGCGCAGAAGTATCCATCTGCTCCACGAATAACTACCGACTTTACGGTGTCGTCATCCAACAGGTTTTGTAAGCCCTGAAGAAGCTCGTCAACCAATGGCCCCGTTAACGAATTTCTCTGCCCCGGTCGATTAAGCACAAGCTCACCGTAACCACTGTGTTTTTCTACCAGTACCAGTTCAGTCACAAGCTATTCCCTCAATGGGCCGGTTTGGGTTTCCCGCCCCGACCACGGGTGTTAAGTAGGACTCAGGCGTTATGCCCAAGCAGTGCTTTGGTCTCCAGAAACTCCTCAAGACCCCACTTGCTGAACTCCCGCCCATTACCGGACTGCTTGTAACCACCAAAGGGTGCACCCGGATCAACTCCGGCTCCATTGAGGTGTACATTACCGGCCCTGATGCGCCGACCAACGGAAATGGCATGGTCCAGATCACCAGAACTCACATAAGCTGCCAGCCCATACACCGTATCATTGGCTATTTCTACAGCGTCGTCCTCATCCTGATATCCGATGAGAGAGAGAACCGGCCCAAATATTTCTTCCTGGGCAATGCTCATGTCATTGTTCACATTAGAGAAGATGGTAGGTTTCACAAAATAACCCCGGTTCATGCCATCGGGTCGCCCAACACCCCCGGTTTCCAGTTTGGCGCCCTCATCGATACCCTTCTGGATGAGGGCTTGCACCTTGTCGAACTGCAATTGCGATACCAGTGGACCAATTTGCGTATCCGTACTGCCGGGATCACCTACCTTAATGTTGTCTGCAGTAGCGGATGCAATCGCGGCAGCCTCCTCCATGCGTGACTGGGGCACCAGCATGCGCGTGGGTGCATTACAGGATTGCCCGGTATTCATACATACACCGAAGGTATCCCGCGCAATGCTCTTGGCAAAATCGGCATCATCCAGAATAACATTCGGAGACTTTCCACCCAGCTCCTGGGAAACCCGCTTAACAGTAGGAGCAGCCTCCTGCATCACAGAAATTCCGGCTCGAGTAGACCCGGTAAATGACATCATGTCGATATCCGGATGGGAAGACATGGCTACACCCACATTCATCCCATCACCGTTAACCAGATTAAAAACACCAGCGGGCACCCCGGCTTCGTGCAGCACTTCTGCAAATATTATGGCATTAAGCGGTGCAATTTCAGAAGGTTTCAAAACCATGGTACAACCGGTCGCAAGTGCCGGACCTACCTTTGCTGCAATCTGATTCAAGGGCCAGTTCCAGGGCGTAATCAATCCGCAAACGCCAATGGGCTCACGTACAATACGTGCCTTTCCGGCGTCTTCCTCGAAGGGAAAATTTTTGAGTGCTTCAAGGGCATACATTAAATGCCCAAGCCCCGCCGGTGCCTGTGCTGCAGAAGCCAGGCCTACAGGTGCGCCCATTTCCTGGGAAACAATAGTGGCTATATCTCCCAGGCGGCCTTTATACACTTCAATCACTTTTTCAAGTAAGGCAATGCGTTCCTCTTTGGAGCTTCGGGAGAAACTTTCAAAGGCCACTTTTGCGGCCTGTACAGCCCGATCAAGATCCTCGGCATTTCCCATGGCAATGGTTGCAATGGCTTCCTCTGTGGCAGGGTTAATGACCTCCATGGTCTGCTGACTAATGGGATCAACCCATTCCCCATTTATATAAAACTTCTGATTGTTGGACATTATTTCTCTCTCTGTATTGATCGGAATTACACAAATGGTAAGCGATAGGTTAAACAAATACACCCACTATCCTTCAACTCCGTATTGACTAACGCTATGCGGAGCAGCATTCTTCAGGTACCGGGCAATGGGGGGGAAGGCATGATGTTTGATGCAGACAAAACACTGGATCTGGTCAGGGGCGCACTGTTGGATCCTGAACCAACGTGGCAGAAGTATTTCGAGGAGCCCCAAAGCTGGAAAGACACTGCCATAACACTCACGCTGCCAGTGCTTGCGGTATGCCTGGTGGTCGGATTCGTATTAAAGCCAGTTTCCGTAGCTTTTTTTTCCATTATCATGATGGCGATAAGTATTACTATCTGGTCGCTGGTAGTAAATTTCTTCGCAGGAACTTTTAAAGGTACTTCAGACTTCGATCGGTCATTTGCGGCGGTCTCATTAACCGCGATTCCAGCCCTTGTGGGTAATGTTCTTGGAGCACTTCCCTGGATTGGTTGGCTGGTTTCGGTGGGCCTTGGTATCTATTCCCTGGTTTTGCTTTACCAGATTATTCCGCTGGCGTTTTCCCTACCTGAGGACAATCGAGTAAAACACTTTGTTGTATCGCTGCTGTCCATGATAGTCGCCATGATGTTGATTGGCAGTATGTTTGGTGGTGCAATAATAAGCAGCTCTGTCGGCTCGGCTTCCATGGGTACAATAGAAAATTCAGATGATGCTCCCTACACAGGTATGTTCACAGGAATTCAGCAAAATGCAGACTATGCTGAACAGGCACAGTCCGACCGCTATAGCCCACCGGGTAGTGGTGAATTAAGTGAAGATCAGGTTGTAGCTTTTGTATCTGTACTAGCCAAGACCAAAGCCCTGCAAAATGAACAACTGGAAAAGATGAAGGCCTTTTCTGACCAGGCGAAAGAGTCCGAAGCAGCAGATGAAGAACCGGGTTTGGGTGACTTTTTCAAAGCGGTGAGCGGGGCAACCAACATCGGGTTTTCGGAAATGAAAGTTGTTAAAACCGGTGGTGGAAACTGGGCCGAGCATCAGTGGGTTCGACAACAACTGGACATCGCCAGGATCCAGAAAGATTTAAACGATGCCGTCAAACACAATTACGCCCTGTATCTGCAATATGAGGATCAGCTCGGGGACTCTTTTTAGCTCAGGGCTGTTCTCTGCTCGATGCTTTTATAGGCACCTTTCCACAGTGCCTCGTTCTGTTGTCTTGTTCCATTCCATGCGTTGTACTGGTTGAGATGCTATCCACAGTGTCTTTGCTATTTAGGGCCCTTAATATCGAGTGGTACCGGTCAATCGAACACAGATAGTTTGACCCAGTGAAACTGATGTGTCAACATATGAACACATATTCATATGTTGACAGTACATGAAACCACAAACCAACACGGTTGTCCGTTTGGATGCCGAAGATGCTGTCGTCCAATTAGCGGACTTGTTTCGTCTAATGGGCGATCCCACGCGACTGCGGATTATCCTCAGGTGTGTGAACGAGCCGATCAGTGTCGGCGATATCGCTGAACAACTGATGCTCTCACCGTCGTTGGTGAGTCATCACCTTAGACTACTCAAAGCCGCTCGTGTACTGCGTGGCGAACGTCGCGGCAAGCAGATATTTTACTCAGCCTTGGACGACCATATTCGCTGCGTGATTGATGACATGATGACGCACATTGGTGAACCCAATTATATTGAGGAGGTGGATTGATGCCTGGTTGCACCGATTGCTCCGCTGATGTCGCCAGCCGCGCGTCCTCTGACCCGCTATTTCGACGGGTGTTGTGGATTGCGTTGATTGCAAACCTTTCTATGTTTTTCGTTGAGATCGTTGCGAGCCAAGTTGGTGATTCCATGTCCTTACAAGCCGATGCGCTGGATTTTTTTAGCGACTCCGCGAACTACAGTATTAGCTTGTTTGTCGCCGGTATGGTGTTAACCGCGCGTGCCAAAGCGTCCTTGTTTAAAGGCGCGACGATGGCGTTGTTCGGGATATGGGTCATCGGCAGCGCCGTGTATCGCGCCATGATTGGCAGTGCGCCGGATCCATCCATGATGGGTTCGATCGCGTTCATAGCGATGGTCGTGAACATAGCCGTTGCAGTCCTGCTGTACCGATACCGAGACGGTGACAGCAACAAACAATCGATATGGTTATGCAGTCGCAATGATGCGATCGGCAACTTGGCTGTTATGGTTGCGGCAGCAGGTGTATTTGCGAGCGCTTCTCGTTGGCCTGACCTGCTGGTCGCTGCAATAATTGCCGTCCTGAACCTTAGCGCAGCATTTCACGTCATCCGTCTGGCGCAGGCTGAACTGCGCACAGCACGCGTACAATGTGAACTTAATTCGTCTCCTAACGCCAATTTTGAGATACACTAACGGCGCTATGCGATCTTTCATTTACAAAATTGTCATGTTTTCAGTGCTTTTCATGAGCCTGGAATCTGCCGCGAATGTAGTAACGGACGGATTTCCGCACGGTGACGATACGTCTCACCAGCAAGAATTTGGCCATCAACTCGGCGCACATGAAGACGGATCGCCAAGTAGCAACCTTGATGGTGAACATTGCACTCACTGCTGCCATGGGCACACGGCCAGCATTGCGGTACAAATCACACCAATGACCCCATCATTCGTTGGGGACGAGTATTACCGCAGTCGCTCTACTCACGTGCGCAACCACGCCCAAGCACCGCCTACACCACCCCCCAACGCCTAGATCATTTTTCCCGTAAGTTCAGTGCGAACCGATTTATTTTCGGCGCGCTCACTAATCCACTGTATTCGGAAGATGATGTATGCAAAAGCCACTTTGTGGGCTATCCCTGTTATTGGGTGGCCTGATATTAACTCACTGTGCGGCACTAGCCGATGAGGCATCCGCAGCGGGGGATACGCGCGCCGATCCCGCGTTAATCCAATTTATACAATCGGTGGTCGACACCAACCCGCGGGTTCAAGCGGCGCGGGCAGCACTTGATGCCAGCGGCGCCTATCGTGATGCGGCATCGCGACCGCTCTACAACCCGGAACTTTCTCTGGATGCGGAAAATTCCGATACCGACACGCGTTCCATTGGCATCAGCCAGACCTTGGACTTGGCTGGTAAGCGCAAAGCCCGCACAGCGGTCGCGGAATCAGATCGAATGGTCGTGGAAGCCGAATACCTCACTGCTCGGTGGTCGGTGACGGTCGATTTACTGGATGGGCTGGCACAGCATCAAACGGGATTGGAGCGCGAAAGTTTAGCCGAGGCGCGTCGCGCCTTGATGGATGACTTCGCAACACTAGCGAAAAGGCGCTTCGACGCCGGGGATTTAAACCAAGTCGAATTTTCGCTCGCCACACTCGCTTTTCTGGATGCACGCATCCAGAAAGCTACTGTAGGTGCAGCCCTTGCCGAAGCCCGGCAAGCTGTACGCAATCTTACACCACGCTCATCGCCCGAACAGTGGCCCGCTCTGCCGATTCAAATGCCCTCGCTGCCGCAAGGTGCGACCAATCCACAATCGCTGGTGCTTGCCTTACCAGAAGTCCTGGCTGCTCGACGCCAGGTCGAAACCGCCAATGCGGTGGTGAATTTACGCAAACGCGAACGCCGACCCGATCCCACGATCAGCCTCGCCGGTGGTCGAGAAAGTGGTGCGAACTTAGTTGGCCTCAATCTAACGATACCGATCTTCGTCCGTAATCGGTTCAACTACGAAGTCACCGCGGCGATAGCGGAACGCAGTCAAGCCCAGCAAGTCTCCGATGACGTAATGCAACGCGCGTACGCGCGGCTCACCAGTGCGGCGGAACGCTACGAATTGTCGCGTGGTGCTTGGGGTGATTGGCAACAAACGGGTCAATCCAGTTTGACCAACCAAACCGAACAACTGCAAAAACTCTGGCAAGCGGGCGAGCTCAGCACCACCGATTACCTCGTGCAATTACGCCAAACCCTTGATGTTCAAGAAAGTGCCTTAGATCTGCGCCAGACGCTCTGGCGCGCCTGGTTCGAGTGGCTTTGGGCTTCTGGCCAGGTCGATGCCTGGTTAGGCCAAGGAGCCTTGCGATGAATAGCACTGCACGAACAACTGTAATGGAGAATCTCATGAAGAATAATCAAACACTTTGGGCTGTATGTCTGTGTATGGCCTTGATCGTCCCCACCAATGCCCAGGAAGAAGAACACGACGATCACGAAGGCGAGGAAGAGAGCAGCGCGATCGAACTGACCGCCGAGGAGCAGCGTTCGGCAGGGATTGTCGTTGCGGCTATCGGCCCGCGCGCACTCAACGAAACATTGCGCGTACCGGGAGAGGTGGTTATCAACGCCTATCGATCGGCTCGCGTTACACCACGCATCACTGCACAAGTCGCAGCCCGTCATGTACGACTGGGTGACTCAGTCATACCGGGTCAATCGCTTGTCACTCTTTCAAGCGTAGCGATGGCGGAAGCCCAAGGCGCTCTCGTTGTCGCCAACCGCGAATGGCAACGGGTGAAATCTCTCGGCCGCGAAACGGTTTCTGAGCGACGCTATACCGAAGCACAAGTAGCACAACAGCAAGCGCTCGCCAAAGTGCTCGCCTATGGTATGACGGCGGTGCAAGCCAATACGCTGATGCAATCCGGTGATGCGAGTAAGGCCACCGGATCGTTTGATCTACTAGCACCACAAGCCGGTACGGTATTGCAAGACGACTTCATTGTCGGCGAATTGATCGAGCCCGGTCGCGTACTCATCGACATCAGCGACGAATCGGTCATGTGGGTTGAGGCGCAAACCATACCGAACGGATTGTCGAAGATCGGAGACGGTACCACGGCGCGCGTGACGCTCGATGGTATCAACTGGTTTGAAGGCACCGTCATTCAGCGTCATCACCGATTAGACGAGACGACGCGTACTCAGGGTCTTCGTATCGAGGTCGATAATGCCGCAGATAGATTACATCCCGGTCAGTTCGTCGAAGTTGAAATTGTCACAGGTGTTGGCGCGCCGGTGCTCGCTGTGCCAAGCACAGCCGTCACGATGATCGAGGGCGAACCGAACGTGTTTCGGTTGGAGGAAGGCCACGAGTTTCATGCCGAGCGCTTTAAGGCCGGTCCGACCGTGGGCGATTGGGTGGTGGTTCTTGCAGGCTTGGCTGACGGTGAAGAAATAGCCGTCGATGGCGTGTTTCATCTCAAATCACTGATGTTGAAGTCTTCGCTCGGCGAAGGCCACGCGCACTAGGGGAATAGTATGTTAGAAAAATTAGTCGAAGCCTCTCTGCGCTACAAGTTTTTGGTACTGATCATTTTCGGTGTTGTTGCCGCCTTGGGTTGGCGCGCCGTCGTGACAATACCCATCGATGCATTTCCGGACGTGACACCGGCACAGGTAAACATTTACACCGAGTCGCCCGGGCTTGCGGCGGAAGACGTGGAACAGCTTTTAACATTTCCGATTGAATCAAGCATGGCGGGTCTGCCCAAAGTGCAGCAGATTCGCTCGGTTAGCCTCTTTGGTTTGTCTTATGTCGCGGTCTATTTTGACGATGACATGGATATTTACTTTGCGCGCCGTCTGGTCGGCGAGCGCCTGCAAGAAGTGGGCGATCGTATACCCGAAGGCTATGGCACGCCGGAGATGGGGCCCAATACGTCTGGATTGGGACAGGTGTTTTGGTACACATTGGAACGGACTGACGAGAAACTCAATGCCGCCATCACCGACATGGATCTGCGCACGCTGCACGATTGGAATGTGCGCTTGATTCTACGCACCGCGCCTGGTGTCGATGACGTCACGTCCTGGGGTGGTCAGGAACGGCAGTTTCAGGTCGTCATCGATCCTTTAAATCTCATCAAATACGATCTAACCTTCACCGATGTTATGCAGGTGATCGAAGCCAATAACCGGCAAGTCGGTGGACAATACATCGATGTCGGTTCTGAGCAATACCTCGTCCGAGGTTTGGGATTGGTAGAGAACGAGCACGACATTGGCGACATGGTCTTGAAGGTTGAAGACGGTACACCCGTGTATATGCGCGACATTGCCGTTATCGAGCAGGCGGGCTCACTGCGCTTTGGTGCGGTGACACGTGACGGTAAAGAGGTTGTGCTGGGCATGGCCTTGTCTCGGCTCGGTGAAAACGCCGCCGCTGTGGTCGATTCTGTGAAAGAGAAAATTGAAATTCTCGATCAGTCCTTACCGGAAGGTGTCACGTTGCGGCCAGTCTACGATCGTACTGATCTGGTCGACAAAGCCGTCGGCACAGCCGTGAGTGCGTTGGTAGAAGGTTCCATCCTGGTGGCGATCGTGTTGTTTTTGTTTCTGGGGGAGTTGCGCTCAGCAGTCGTTGTAATCAGCGCGCTACCGCTGGCCATGTTGATCGCATTTATATTCATGAATGAAGCGGGTTTGTCAGCAAATCTCATGTCATTGGCAGGTCTCGCCGTAGGTATCGGGATGATGGTTGATGGCGCTGTCGTCATGGTCGAAAACGCATTTCGCATTATGTCAGAGCGCCTCGAGTCGGGGGAGCCGGTCGATCGTACCAGCGCGGTGCTGCAAGCCGCGCGCGAGGTTGCTAACCCGATCGCGTTCGCGATTATGATCATCATCGTGGTGTTTCTTCCGCTGTTCGCCCTTGAAGGTCTTGAGGGCAAACTCTTCAAACCTATGGCCTTCAACATCAGTTATGCGATGGCGGGGTCGTTGGTACTGACACTGACGTTGATCCCGGTACTGGCAGCGCTAATCCTAAAACCAAAGCCTGAACGTGACACCTGGCTGGTGCGTGTGATTAAGGCGCGTTATTTGCCGCTGCTTTCGTGGTCGTTAGCGAATAAGAAAGTGGTTGTCGGCAGTGCAGTGGGCATGCTCGTATTGAGCCTCGCGCTGTTTCCGTTTCTCGGCAAAGAGTTCATGCCGCAGCTGCAGGAAGGTTCGATCATGTGGCGCGTCACGTCGATTCCGTCGGCGTCCCTGGATCAGTCCATCAAGATCTCCATAGACATAGAGAACGCGTTGTCTGAGTTTCCGGAAGTCAAAACGACCGTAGCGATGATCGGCCGCGCCGAGAAAGGGGAGACCGCGGATGTTAATTACATGGAGATTTACACCGAACTCAATCCTGAGTCCGAATGGTCTGGCGATCGCGACATCACCGAGTTAGCCGAAGCGATGCGCGAAAAACTGGAGGTCGTTGTGCCGACAGCGGTGGTTGCCTTTACCCAACCTATTCAAATGCGTGTTGAGGAATTGATTTCGGGTGTCCGCGCAACTTTGGCAGCCAAAATCTACGGTGAGGATCTCACGGTACTGGATAGTCTGAGTGAAGAAGTCAAAGACGCGATAGCCGGTGTAGAGGGTGTCGCGGATCTGTCACTTGAGGCCAATGTTGGCAAGCCGCAGATTCGCATTAAAGTGAAACGCGATCAATTGGCGCGTTTTGGTTTGAATGCCGATGATGTGTTGTCCGTGGTACGCACGGGTATTGGTAACGAACCGGTGTCTACATTGATCGATGGTGTGCGCCGATTTGATATTACTGCGCGCCTGAATGACGCTTCCAAAGCGTCGGTGCAGTCGATCGAGCGCATTCCACTCAAGACCAGCGGTGGTGCAATCGTGCCATTGTCCGCAGTTGCTGATGTGACTGTAGCGGAGGGCTATTCCTTTGTACGTCGTGAGCAATTACAGCGCTACGCCGTAATTCAGATGGACGTGCGCGGCCGCGACGTCGATGGCTTCGTGAAGGATGCGAATGCTGCGATTGAAAATCAAATTGACCTACCACCTGGCTACTGGATCGAATGGGGTGGCGCGTTCGAGAATCAGCAACGTGCTCTCGCGCGTCTGTCGGTGATTGTTCCCTTGACGATCTTCTTCATCTTCGTGTTGCTCTACACCGCTTTTAACTCAGTGAAGTTCGCGACGCTCATTATCGCTAACGTGCCGTTCGCTACTATCGGTGGTTTGGTAGCACTGTTCATCAGTGGCCAGTACGTATCGGTGCCCTCAGCGATCGGTTTTATCGCCGTGTTTGGTGTCGCGATGCTCAATGGCATTGTGCTGGTGAGTTTCATCAACGAGCTACGCGAGAAAGGTCTGAGTGTATCTGAGGCCGTGCGACAGGGTGCCGAACTTCGGCTTCGCCCCGTATTGATGACAGCCAGTGTGGCCATCCTAGGCCTGGTCCCGATGTTACTGTCCTCCGGTGTAGGTGCAGAAACACAGCGACCGTTGGCCTCCGTAGTTGTCGGTGGCCTGATTACTTCAACACTCCTCACTCTGGTGTTGTTACCGGTCATTTATGAGTGGATGGAAACGCGAGATGCTAAAGCCGGCAAGGCGGAGGCGGAAGATGCGTAATTTATTACTTTATCTGGTGCAGGAGACGAAATATGTTTGCTAAAGAAGTGAAGGCATTTGTTCACAGAAACCGGGTGGCCGATGTTGTGAACGCATTAAACAAAGCGAGGTTTCACAATATTACGATCGTTGACGTGCAAGGAATACTCAAAGCAATGAACAGCAAGGAGCAAAATTATTCAGTGGAGATAGGGCAAAAGGTTGTCAACGAGGTCAAGCTGGAATTGGTGTGCGATGACGAGTCTCGACTTGCTGAGGCCGTTTTCGCAATACGTGAAAATGCAAAGACCGGACAACCGTCCGCAGGCTGGATCTATATTACTGAAATCAATTCGGTAATTGAGATCACTAACTGAGAAACAGAGCTGTTTTTGTTCTTGCAAAACGGACTGTGCGTCTTGATCCTGGTACTTAACTCGAAACGTTGGGCTGTCTTCCGGTCGTGTTTTTCGTTGATCATAAAGTCGCGTCGTAGCCCGTGATAGAGCAGGGAAGCTAGTATGGCTCGATCGCGTTTGCCTTTGAGTATTTTTTTCGTCCGGTGCATCCAGGAGTTTTCGCGCTCGCGTTACCAAGCGGAATTCTTCAGGTGCACCCAAACCAAGGAACCGAGAAAAATCGGTCACGTCGGTTTTGTACGCACGACGTGTATTGTTATTTCGAATGTTTGCGAACCACTCGAGTTCCGGAGGAACGTCAGCCAATCCTCGAAATTGCGCATGGGTGATGGCGCGACCAGCGTCAGATATCTTTGCAAGATTTCGCTTCATACGTGCCAGCGCCCTTCTAACGTTTTATACAGGATAATGTATTTTATCATGTACAAAATAGTGTCTATAAACTAACTATGAAGGCCCTCGAAGGAAAAATTCCTGGAAATTCACCCGATAATATTTGGGTTGAGGTAATATCAGATTGTTATCACTTTAATGTAGTTTCCCTCAGGTTCGAGTTGAGCCTTACTATTTTAAAAGTGGGGTGCTGTTCAGAACCTAATGCTCACCTAAATGAGCATCTCTAGTTACATAGGTATCCAATTAGCATTCGCACCAGTTCCAACTTCAGTTCTTCTTTGGAGATCTTCAAAGTTCGCGTTTGCGGCGCCAACGGATAGAGCAAGCGGTTGCGACAGGTGACCGTTACAAAGTACAAGCCAAGATTTACTGCCCGCTCCGGATCAGAATGCGTTATCTCAGCACGGAAAGAGAGCAATGCGTCGAGTAAGAATGAATATTGCTTTTGCCGCCGCAAGGCAAACTTTTTAGATTCTGATCTCTTTGGAGATCGAGCAGCATACTCATATAAAGCACGACTGAGATTTGGAATCTCCCCGAACGTAGCCACGAAATGGTGAACAATTAGTTCTGCAATTTCTTCAAGCGAGCGAGCGTTGGCGACAGATTCCTCCAGTTGAACCAAGCGTACTTGAAGCTGCTCCTCATATTCTGCATACAGCACCGAAAGGAGCGCATTTTTGTCCGGAAACCGAGCGTAGAAAGACCCTATCGAGGTGCCTGCCTCGTACACAATTCGCCGCACTGAAATCGACTCAAAGGACTCCTTCACCAAAATACCGGCCGTGGCTTGCAGAATTCGGGCCTGCGTTTCGCGACTGCGATCCTGTTTCGGGGGGTGCAAATGCTTGTTCATTTGGTTATATTAGAACAGTGTTCTAAATATGTTGATCTGATATTGCTGGTTACTAATGTATCCAGCGGGGGGGAAACAATGCTTAGCGTAACGAAGTTCATGCGTGGCCGAAGTTTTGCAGCGGTAATTATAGGATACGCAACAATAGCAATAGGAGCGACCGTCTTTCAGACTTTGTTATTCGACGGCATAAGTTATTGGGATTCACCATGGCCCGACCTGCTTATCGGCGGTGGACTCACTGCATTGAGTGCAGTCCTGGGTGGCTACTTCCTCGCTCTAATCGCACCTTTTCATCCGATGCTGCACGCTCTCCCCCTTGTCCTGTGGCTATGTTTCGAGACAACGGTTATATATCTAACCGATATCACAGCGGGTCCTCTTTGGTTCGATGTAGTTGCCGGTGGCAGTCTTGTTGTTGGTGTCCTGATTGGTGCGTTCACCTTTACGCGCATCGCGGGACAGAGGCTGGTGACGTCTGACATATAGATAATCGACAGCTATTTGTCACCCTATGTTCGCTACGCTATTAGGAGTTTCTTATTTAACCCAGGTACCGATCGATTGAACTATCATCTACACAGCTGCCTGGTTTACCAAAAAGACTAGGAGAGAGCGGGTACTTCCCACAATAGTCCGCCGGAATTTTTGTGGTAGGACATGCCATGCTGTACAAGCTCTTTTTCCACCTCGGCGGGAAGACAATTAAATCGCTTACCCAGCTCACGTGAGCTGAATAACCTGACAACGTTCGAATCTGTCGTGGGCTGTTGCCATTCATCTATTAAGGTATCGCCCAGGGTATCGTTCAGGGCTGCCGGAGATGGCGTGCTGAGATCGATTACAACTCGTGGCTTGTTTGCTACAAATGACTTGCTTGCTGATCTTACATGCTGCATTTTAGAGCCCTATTACTAGCTTAAAATTCTTAATAAATACACTCGAAAAACTACTGTATCGAAATACTGTATAATTGTCCAGTACTGGATATAACACTAGTTATTTGCATAAAACCCGACGGCAATGGAGGCCCCAATGACACTGACAAAACTTCGCCACTACCACCTTCTAGAACTCACGTTTATCGCTATGCTTTTAACGGGCATGTCTGCAAACGCACAAAACGGCGCTCCAAATACCTACACCAGCGAAGGTGCGTGGGCCACTCTGCCAGATGCACGACCCTGGGGAGCAACCAGCGCGATATACCCCACGCCCGACGGCAAGCACATCTGGGTTGCAGAGCGCTGCGGTGCAAACCTTTGTGTTGAGAGCAAAGTAGATCCGATATTGTTGTACGACACCAACGGCAAACTGGTGCAGAAGTTTGGGGCCGGACTAATGGCCTGGCCTCACGGAATGCACGTAGATTATGAGGGCAATGTCTGGGTAACGGACGCTGTGGGATACGCACCGGTGCCCGATGGTTGGGGGCATATTGTATTAAAGTTCAGTCCCAAGGGTGAGGTGTTGCTCACGCTTGGTGAAAAAGGTGTGGCAGGGGATGATACTGCACATTTTAACAAACCCTCGGATGTGCTGGTGGCACCCAACGGCGATATTTTTATTGCCGACGGACATGATGCCAGCGGCAACAATCGTATCGTCAAGTTTGACAGTACTGGCAAATTTCTTTCGCAATGGGGATCGATGGGATCCGAAAATGGTGAATTTCGCGATCCGCATGCACTTGCGATGGACTCCGCGGGGCGTCTGTTTGTGGGTGACCGGGGTAACAGCCGAATTCAGATTTTTGACCAAAATGGCTTACATTTGTCGACCTGGACACAGTTTGGAAGACCCAGCGGTTTATATATAGACAGCAATGATATGCTGTACAGCGCTGATTCGGAATCCAATGCCAAACGTAACCCTGGCTACACTCGCGGCATACGAATTGGCAGCGTTAATGATGGATTTGTAACGGCGTTTATTCCCGATCCCGAGCCAGATCCCGATAATTCCGGCACTAGCGGTGCTGAAGGTGTCGCGGTAGATCATGCTGGAAATATTTACGGTGCGGAACTAGGGCCACGTAAAGTGCACAAGTATGTGCCTAAATAGTTTTACCCAAAGGAGGGTATATGTCCTTTTATGATGTATTCAACGGAGACGCTGATGGCCTTTGCGCACTTACCCAACTGCGCCTGGCCGATCCACGCTCGGGAACACTGATTACCGGCGTTAAACGGGATATCTCCTTACTTGAACAGGTAGACGCCAAAGCAGGTGATGAAATTGTTGTGCTGGATATCTCCATGGACAAAAACCGGGAAGCGCTGGTAAGAGTACTCGATAGCGGTGCAAAGGTACTTTATGTTGACCATCATTTCCCTGGTGATATTCCGCAACATAAAAACCTGACGGCCCTGATTAATGTAGAGCCGGAAACCTGCACCAGTATCCTTGTAGATCAACACCTGAACGGGAAGTTTCGCAGTTGGGCCGTTGTCGGTGCCTATGGGGACAATCTGTCCAATTCCGCGGAGCGGCTTGCTGCAAAACTAGCGGATGGGGCCAATGCAGGTTCGCGCCTTTCAGAACTGCGGCAACTGGGAATCTATATCAATTACAATGGTTACGGCCCGGCCCTGGAAGATTTACATTTTGCTCCGGCAGATTTATTCAACAGGCTGATTAAACACGCCGATCCGCTGGATTTTATTGACAAGGACAGAACCAGCTTTGAAAAGTTGGAGTCCGGTTATAACCAGGACATGACTGCAGCTGGTAATATATCCGCGCATTTTTCAGAAAAACACGCCGCTGTATTTGTGTTACCTGATGAAGCATGGGCACGACGTGTAAGTGGCGTCTACGGAAACGATCTTGCAAACCAGTATCCGGAGCGCGCACACGCCGTGATCACCAACAAAAAACAGGGGGGGTATCTGGTAAGTGTGCGGGCACCGCTGGAAAACCGCACCGGCGCTGATGAAATATGCAGGCAGTTTCCAACCGGGGGCGGCCGCAAGGCAGCTGCGGGAATCAATGAACTTCCACCGGAACAACTGGATAGCTTCATCGATGTATTCTCGGAGTTTTACGCAGCCTGAGCCAATTAACAGCCTGAGCCAAATAACAGCCTGAACCAATTAACAGCCTGAGCCAGATAATAAAGTCAGGCGGGTACTTGCGGCAAGGTAAAGAGATGGTCCTGTGACCATAGTTTTGCATTGCTTGCGCTGTCTATATTGCCTCCAGACAATATCACCAATACCTTTTGCGCCCTGTCCTGATGGGACAACCACTGCACAACCCCCTCCATTACCATGGCACTGGTGGGTTCCACATGTAATTTCAGTAAGTGTGATAGCCACTGCGACCAATAGAAAATCCGCAGTTCATCAACTTCATAAAAGCCGTCCAGTTGCTGCAAAAATGGGAAAGTAAGCTTGCCTACAGCCAGTGTGCGCGCACCGTCCGCAATCGTATCCGGGGAGCTGGCAAGGCTTTGAATACTACCCAGGCGTATGGATTGGGCTGCATCATTCGCCAATGCAGGCTCTACGCCTATAACAGCAGCCGAAGCGCACAAGTGTCGCGTAGCCAACAAGGTGCCGGACAAAAGCCCACCCCCTCCACAAGGCGCAAATACTGCATCCACTCGGCCAGTTTCTTCAAGCGCCTCCATCGCAGCTGTGCCCTGCCCGGCTATCACATCCACATGATTGTATGGTGGAATCCACACGGTTCCCGGCACGTCGGCAGCAATCTCAACTGCCGCATCAGTTTGCGCGCGATTTTCACTGATGACCGTGTCAGCTCCGTAGGCAGCAGTGGCCTGGGCCTTTACCGCAGACACCCCTCTGGGCATATACAAAGTTGCTGGCACATTAAATATGGCAGATGCCCAGGCAATTGCCTGTGCGTGGTTACCCGAACTGTTGGCTATCACCCGCGCAGGCGGCTGCCCCTGTTCCACCAGTTTTGCTATCGCGTTACACGCTCCACGGGCTTTGAATGCGCCCGTTTTTTGCAGGCATTCCACCTTGAAAATAATTTCATGTCCTAACCACGCGTTCAGGCGCGTGGAACCTACCAGCGGCGTTTTATTAACATAGGGTACAATGCGTCGGGCAGCATCCTGTACATCTGAAATACTAACGCTCATCAGCTAGGCTCATCACCAAGGTTGTGTTCGACAATGCGCGCAAAAAAACTTGCGCCAAACACCAGGGCTTCATCATTAAAGTCATAGTGGTGATTGTGAAGAGGAGCGCTGTCTTTTCCGTTTCCCAGGATTACATAACAGCCGGGTACCTGTTCACTCATAAAGGAAAAGTCTTCCGATCCGGTACTGGCTGGCGCTTCACGTATCACACTATCAGCGCCTACCAGATCATCACAGACTTTGGCAGCCTGTGCGGTAGCGATGACATCGTTTAAAACGGGATGAAATATGACTCTAAAATCCAGGGTAACTTCTGCGCCAAACGCAAGCGCATATCCTTCAATCAAAGCCTCAATACGACTTTCTATCTTTTTCAACAGTTTTACCGATAAGGTTCGTGCCGTACCCGACAAAACCGCCGTACCGGGGATAACATTATAGGCATCTCCCGCGTGCACCCTGGTTACCGAAAGTACTGCCGTCTCCGATGGATTGATCGATCGGGAAACAACGGTTTGCAGGGCGGTGATTAGCTCGGCTGCGATAACCACAGGATCAACAGTTTTATCCGGGTGCGCCGCGTGACCGCCCTTTCCGGTAATATGAATATCAAAAAAAGCCCCCGCAGCAGTTCTGATTCCGGGGCTGGTGATAAATTTTCCTACACCCAGACCGGGCCCATTGTGCATTGCATATAAACTGTCACAGGGAAATTTTTCAAAAAGCTGGTCTGCAATCATTGCCCTGGCACCCCCAATACCCTCTTCAGCCGGTTGAAAAATAAAATTGACCTGTCCTCTGAAATTCCGTGTATTTGCAAGGTGTCGCGCTGCAGCCAACAGCATAATGGTATGGCCGTCGTGCCCACATGCGTGCATACACCCGTCATGTGTTGATCGATGGGCAATGTTGTTTTGCTCCTGGATTGGCAAGGCATCCATGTCAGCTCGCAATCCGATTGAACGCGTCTCGTTACCTTCCCTTAGCACACCTACAAGGCCCGTTTTGCCGATGCCTCGCGTTACCTCTATACCAAAAGACTCAAGTTTTTGCGCCACGAACTCGGCCGTTGCATGCTCCTCAAAGCCGAGTTCCGGTTTAGCATGAATCTCGTGGCGCCAGGCGGCTAATTCACGGTGTGTGGCACTAATTTCATCTACTAATGACATATTCAATCCAGGGTACTAATTCGTACTACATTGTGCCCCTATTTTTCCTTTAATACGTATAAATACCAGAGATATTGTGCACAATTCATATCGTGTATTGGATTGGATTGGATTGCATGTTCATCTTATCAGCACGACTCAACAGAAACTCGAACTGGAGAACAACACTATGCCACACGACAGAGAACTGGGTATCATCGTTTACGGCGCAAGCGGATACACCGGTCGTCTGGTGTGTGAATACCTGAACAATCAATATGGGGTTGGTGGCGATGTCAGCTGGGCCATGGCGGGCCGCAGCCGGGAGAAGCTGGAACAGGTGCGGGACGAGATGGGCATTCCGGCCGACGTACCGTTGATTGTGGCCAATGCCAGCGATCCCGCTTCGATCGACACGATGGTTCAGCGCGCCCAGGTGGTGTTGACGACCGTGGGGCCATACCAGCTATACGGTTCGGACCTTGTGCGTGCCTGCGCCGAAGCCGGAACAGATTATGTAGACCTGTGCGGTGAGCCAACCTGGATGCACCGGATGATCGCCACCTATGACATGGCCGCCAAAACCAGCGGTGCACGTATAGTATTCTCCTGTGGCTTTGACTCCATACCTTTCGACCTGGGTGTTTTGTTTCTGCAAGAAAATGCCAGAGAGAAACTGCGAGCCCCGGTTAATCGAATAAAGGGTCGTGTGCGTGCGATGCAATTGACGTTCTCTGGAGGCACGATAGCAAGCTTTAAAGCCAGCAGGGCCGCAGTGACCCAACAACCTGAAATGCTCAAGGTATTGATGAACCCCTTTGCACTAACAGGAAAATTTGTGGGGCCCGAACAACCTCCCGGATCGAGACCCATTTATGAAGAGGACCTTGACAGCTGGTCAGCGCCTTTTGTAATGGCGACAATCAATACCAAGAATATCCACCGTTCAAATTTTTTGCTTGACCATGCCTACGGCGCAGATTTTGTCTATGACGAAATGATGCTAACGGGACCAGGCGAGCGCGGTGAAGCCATGGCCAAGGCGGTCTCTGAAGACAAATCCATGGCAAACGATCCCACACAACCGGGAGAAGGGCCCTCGAAAGAAGAGCGCGAAAACGGATACTACGATGTGTTGTTTGTTGGCTCCAACGATAGTGGCGAAACAGTGCGCGTGGGCGTTAAGGGCGATAAAGATCCGGGTTATGGATCTACCAGCAAAATGATTGCCGAGAGTGCGGTGTGTTTATTGAAAAACCTGCAATCTGGCAAGCCCGGCGTTTCAACACCGGCCGCTGCGATGGGAATGCTGTTGGTCAAAAGATTACAAGCTAATGCGGGGCTTACCTTTCAAGTGGAAAGCTAAAATAGACCCAATTGCGGTGATCCGCCGGTAAACTTTGAACAGTCCAGAACACTGTCTGTACTATCCGCCAGCCCCACCTTTCTCTCACAAACACTAAACCTTTGTCGGATAAGTTCTGCAACCGCGCCCTCCCCCTTCATTCTTATACCAAACTTCGATTGATAAGCTTTTCCCCGACGCGTAGAGCGAATAATGTTCATCACATGATTGGCCCGGTCGGGAAAGTGTGTTTCAAGCCAGTCGGTAAAAAGAATTTCAATTTCCAGGGGCAGGCGAATATATACGTAACCTACCTTTCGAGCACCGGCTTGCTTTGCGGCAATTATTATCGACTCAATTTCAGCATCGTTTATGAAGGGTATAACCGGCGCCATGAGTACCGTTGTTGGAATACCCGCCGCACTGAGTGCATGGATGGTACGCAAACGACTTGCGGGGGAGGAAGCCCTGGGTTCCATGATACGTTTTAGATTTACATCGAGCGTTGTCAGACTCACCGCAACAGAGCACAAATTTTGAGCAGCCATTTCGGCAAGGATGTCCAGGTCTCTGAGTATCAGTGAACCTTTGGTTATCAGGGTAAATGGATGATTATATTTCCTAAGCACCTGCAAAATGCTGCGGGTTATTTCCAGCTGTTTCTCAACCGGCTGGTATGCGTCGGTATTTACGCCCAATGCTATCGGCTTGCAGACGTATTTAGCATGCGTAATTTCCTTTTCCAGCACCGGGGCGGCGTCGGGCTTTGAAATGATTCGAGTTTCAAAATCCAGACCCGCAGACATATCCCAATAAGCATGCGAGGGTCGAGCAAAGCAGTATATACAACCATGTTCACAACCCCGATAAGGGTTTATGGACTGCTCAAACGGAACGTCCGGTGAGCTATTACGGGAAATGATAGTCCTGATTTTTTCAGCACGAATTTCCGTTGCGATGGAATCCGGTACCGCATCCTGAACCCAGCCATCATCCACAGCGCGTGAATGTTCCGAGTAAAAGCGATTATCAGGGTTATTGGCACTGCCCCGTCCTTTTAGAGCGCTCTTTTTATTGGCGGGCATACCTTGACTCCAAAACTACTATATGTATATACAGTATTATTGGATAAACCAGGCTATGAGGGCAAGCAGAAAGTTACTTTTTCAGACCTCTGGGCACATCCCGGAACGGCCCGGTATCAAAGCGGGGTTCTTTAGGCATACCAAGTACCCGCTCTGCAATGATATTGCGCTGAATTTCATCGGTACCACCAGCAATCGAGGTAGCCGGTACGGATAGCAGTATTTCTGCTATTAAGCCCTGCATTTCACTGTCTTTCCCCTTTAGCATAACCTCGGCACCCCCTAACAAAGTGTGTACCCGGGACGCCGCGCGCGCGATATGACTGCCAGCGAGCTTACCAAGGGAACCCTCCGGCCCTTGCGGGCGACCCAACTGCTGTGCTGCTCTTGCGCGCTGAGCGGTCCACTTTGCGGTTTCTGAAAGAATCAAAAGTGCCGCTATTTCCTGTCGCACCCGCAGATCGCTAATCAATCCGGAATCTCGTGCCCGTTGCATTATCAGATCCACGCGGCCGGCGCGTTGTGGATACCACTTGTAGGGTTCATTGAAAATTGCATTTTCGGCGCGTTCTTCTTCAAAAATGGCACCCTCACCGTTACTGACTTTACCCCAGTTTCTGAAACCGTCAGCACTTCGTCGTTCGTGCGCAAGTGTGGTCATTGCAACTTTCCAACCATCACCCAGTGCACCAACCAGATACTCGGGTTCTATGACCGCATTATCAAAAAACACCTGATTGAAAGAGGCATGACCATTCATCTGGCGAAGCGGCTGCACCTCGACACCCGGCTGACGCATATCCAACACAAAATAGGACAATCCCTGGTGTTTGGGTAAATCCCAATCCGTGCGCGCGAGCAGTAGTCCCCACTCGGCATGATGTGCACTGGTGGTCCATAATTTCTGACCATTAATTAGCCAGCGCCCATCTTTAAGGTCTGCACGCGTAGTCGCACCCGCCAGGTCCGAGCCACTACCAGGCTCACTAAACAACTGGCACCAGTTATCTTCACCGGTAAGAATGCGGCGCAGAAATTTCTGTTTGTGTGCTTCAGTGCCATGCTCCAGCAGTGTTGCAGCCGCCAGCATACGAATGCCAGCACGTGCCACCCCAAGGGCACCAGCGGCGGCAAATTCACCATTAACTGCTGTTTCCATATCAGCCGGGAGCCCACGGCCGTACCAGGCTTTTGGCCAACAGGGAACACCCCAGCCCGACTCTACAAGCAGGTTACGCCATTCCAGCAGACTGTGATTCACATGCCAGTTTTCTTTCAACCAGACACGTACATCGGCTTGAACGGCGCGGATTTTACTATCGATTACATTATTCTCCATTACACACCCCATGCTTGCATAAGCAATTCGCGGTGCAACATGGGACCACCCAAAAATTCCTCCGAGCTTTTGGCTCGTTTGAACCACAGATGTGTATCGTTATCCCAGGTAAACCCGATGCCACCGTGGATTTGTATGCATGTTTCAGCGGTGCGAATATAGGCATCACTCACGCTGGCCTTGGCCAGGCTTGCGAGTGCCAGCATCTCGGAATCATCTTCCGACTCAGCCTGAGCGGCATGATGAACAGCCTGGGCAGCCTGGTAAGCCGCTGACCTGGCTAGTTCCACCTCAAGCAACATGTCTGCGCACATATGCTTGATGGCTTGAAAAGATCCAATGGTGCGACCAAACTGCATACGCAATTGTGCATATTCAACCGCTGAGCTCAATAAATATTGACAACCCCCAACCATCTCGTTGGCGAGCGCAACACAGGAAAATGCAATCGATTTATCAACTTTCACACTATCGGGTTTGCCCAACATTTCGGCAACTACGCCCCGAAACTCCAGTTCCGCAAGTTTACGGGTCGCATCTATCCCGTCCTGTTCAGCCCTGCGCAAACCGCTGGCATCACTTTGCACCAAAAAGAATGCAGCCTCACTTTTCCCTGCACCGTTATCCACGCACGCCGCCACCACAAAGGTATCAGCGTACATACCATCGGTTACCAGATGTTTCTTCCCACTTAAACTAAATCCTCCATCCACCGGCTCAGCCAGCATACTGACATCCTTTGCACGCCAGGAAGCATTTGCTTCACACATGGCCAGCGTGGCAATACGCTGTCCCGACGCTATATCAGGCAGGATGGCACTTTTTTGCGCTTCAGTTGCTGTATTCAGGATGGCCTGCGTGGCCAGCACACTGGATGAGAAGAAAGGCGCACAAAAAAGATTGCGACCCATTTCTTCAAGCACAATAGCAAGTTCTACAAAACCAAAACCCTGTCCGCCATATACTTCTGGAATACAGAGCGCGCCAAGCCCTAACTCCTGGTTCATCTGCTGCCAGATATTCGCATCATATCCCGATGCAGTTTCCATTAATTTACGCACTTCACTGGTGGGTGATTTTTCACGCATAAATCGCGCAACTATATCGCGAAATTGCTCCTGTTCATCACTAAATGAATACTGCATGTACTTTCTCCATATGAACCCTGGCCGCGAATTACACGAAGATCAAATATCCAGTGTCCTGCTATTTACGTACCCGTTGAACAAATTGCGGAACAGCTTGCATACCCTGGGCCCTCAGCTCCGCGGTTGGAAAAGGCAGATGGCTTCCTGCGTCAATATCTGCATACAGTTCATCACTGCTGGTATATTTTGCAAGCACCTCTAATGAGCGCAAGGTAGGATCTATCAACGCCCATTCATTTTTTCCAAAGCGTGCCAGTGCTTCCCTGGGCGAAACCCATTCTGCACTTACCACTTCTTTTTCATCGTGCGTTACAGACTGGTTCTCGGGCATGTCACAAACAAAAAACCGGGCATCATATCTTCTGGGGGCTGATGCAGGCGTTATCCAATGAGAAAAATATCGCAGCGCATTACCTGCCAGGGTGAGTGTATGTCTATCGCAAAATTCGCCCAATAGCAGGCTGCCCTCCCGGAGATCAGCTGCCTTGTCCAGAGACTCGGGGTTGTTCACCAGTTCCATCGCCGTGTGATCCGAGTAAGCCAGTAGTACATTGGCCTCCTCAAAACTCTCCCGGATAGCGGTTACCCAATATGCAAGCCCACCCGAGGCAAGATTAAGCTGACGGCTGGCTTCGGCATCGGTCAATCCGTGACAAATCTCCTCCAGCTGGTGATCCTGATCATCAACCTTACCGCCAGGGAATACATGAACACCGGGAAAATCCTGAGTTCCCGGCCGCTCTGTCATATACACTTCGATATCGGTGTCTGTATTACGCACAAGAATAAGCGTCGCCGCCTGCCGAAACCCTGTGTTACTTTTCATATCGCTCCATCTGGATAATAATCAACGATCACATCAACAAGAGCAATAATATATGCCCGGATTGTTACCCGATATAGACCCCGATGGCCTACTGGAGTACTCGGTCGTATTTACCGACCGCTCGCTTAACCACATGTCCCGGTCTTTTCAGGCGGTAATGAATGAAATTTCGTCGACCCTGAAGGAAGTCTACACAGCGCAGGCTGTCATCGTGGTACCAGGAGGAGGCACCTATGGTATGGAAGCAGTTGCCCGCCAGTTTGCGACCAACAAAAAATGTCTGGTCATTCGCAATGGTTTCTTCAGCTTCCGCTGGAGCCAGATATTCGAAATGGGTGATATTCCTGCCCAAAGCACGGTGTTGAAAGCCCAGGCTTCAGGTGAAGCTCACCAATCCCCATTTGCACCGGCAAGCCTTGACATCGTATGTGACACCATCCGCAAGGAAAAACCGGATATGGTTTTTGCGCCCCATGTTGAGACGGCTTCAGGAATTTTGTTACCGGATGATTATATAAAGGCCGTAACTGAGGCCGTACATTCAGTGGGTGGATTGTTTGTTCTCGATTGCATCGCATCAGGAGCCCTGTGGGTAGACATGCAGGACACCGGTGTGGACATCCTGATAAGCGCACCACAAAAAGGCTGGAGCGCCTCACCTTGCTCAGCACTGGTTATGTTAAATTCTGACGCACTGGAACGTATGACCACTACAAAGAGCACCAGCTTTGCCTGTGACCTGGGTAAATGGCTACAAATTATGCAGGCCTACGAGGGTGGCGGTTTTGCTTATCACGCAACAATGCCAACGGATGCACTGGTTAAATTCAGTAAAGCCATGCAGGAAACAAAAGCACTGGGGTTTGGCGTAGTTCGGGACAAACAACAGGAACTTGGCAGTCGCGTGCGAGGCTTGCTCGGCCAACTCGGTTACCCCAGTGTTGCAGCACAAGGCTTTGAAGCCCCCGGAGTGGTTGTGAGTTTTACGGATGACCCGGATATCCAGTCGGGCAAAAAGTTTTTGAGTAGGGGTCTGCAGATTGCAGCAGGAGTGCCTTTAATGTGTGATGAGGGGACAGATTTCAGGACCTTTCGACTCGGGCTTTTTGGTTTGGACAAACTTAACAATGTCGACCGCAGCGTTGAAACACTGGAACGGGCTTTAACGCAAATTGACTAACCACAGCCTCCCTAGCGCCACATATGCGTACCACCACACACCGTCATGGCCTGACCGGTAACATAAGCGCTGGCATTAGACGCCAGGAATACAGCAATACCCTTGAAGTCTTCAGCTTCACCTAACCTGCGCAGGGGCGTATCTTCGTTCGCGCGCTTTAATGCCTCGGGATTATCCCAAAGTGCCTGGGCGAAATCCGTTTTTACCAGGCCCGGACAAATGGCGTTAACGCGCACACCTTTGGGCCCCCACTCGCCAGCAAGGTTTCTGACCAGGCCAAGATCTGCCAGTTTTGAAATTCCATAAACACCAAGCACAGGCGAAGGGCCAAAGGCACCAACACTTGAGGTTATCATGATGGAACCGGCACCCTTCTCGATCATATCCGGGGCTACCATCTGGCATATCCAGTGATTGGATTTAACATTGCTTGCCATAATCTTGTCGAAAGCGGAATCCGGTATATCGCTCATTGGTCCGTAGTACGGATTGATACCGGCATTGCAAACCAGAATATCAATGCTTCCAAGTTGGTCGTGCGTATCATCTACCAGCTTTTGCAACTGCTCTTTGTAGCCAATATTACAGGACAGCGCGATGGCAGATCCTTCACCACAACTGGCATTAATTTTTGCTGCAGTGGCCTCACACTGATCCAGTTTGCGACTGGAAATAACCACTTTAGCACCCGCTTCCGCCAGCCCCAGTGCCATGGCCTCACCCATTCCCTTGGATGAACCTGTGAGCAGTGCAACCTTGCCTGTAAGGTCAAAAAGTTCAGCTGTAGTAGCCATCAATCAAACTCCATTATCAGTATTCTAATATCCGCCCAACAGGCCGTACCGGTTTCTGTGATAGGACGAATTTCCAAAACTTTGTTCGCAAACGCGAGCACGTTTGATGAAAAACCCGATCTCGTGCTCGTCTGTCATGCCAATTCCGCCAAACATTTGTACCGCTTCGCTGGTCACAAGGTTTAAAGTGTCACAAAGACGGCTTTTAGCCAGGCTTGCCAGAGCGGGTGATTCTTCCGAACCCTCATCAATTGCGGTAAGCAGCGCCATCACCGCAGACTGCGATAATTCCAGTTCATTGAACATTTCGGCTGCCCGATGTTTAAGTGCCTGAAAGGAGCCTATAGGCACACCAAATTGTTCACGCTCCTTAAGGTAGGCTAGCGTGCGTTCAAATGCCTCACGCGCAGTCCCCAGCATTTCAGCGGATAATGCCGCACATGCGATGTCCAGTACACGCTCTATCGTGGCCTTTCCGGTACCAGGCTCACCCACAAGCTCCGCGGATACATCGTGCAGGACAATGTTTGCCGCGTTACGGCTGTCTACCATCTGGGTACGTTCGACCCTCAGACCGGGCGACTTTGTGTCCACCAGAAACAGCGCCAGGCGATCTGCATCTGCATCCGAACCGGTATCAGCTGTAACGATAAGTTTGTCTGCAATATGGCCATCAAGAACAAAACATTTACGCCCGCTCAACAACCACGTGCCGCCATCTTTACCATCGCGTTTTGCTTTGCACGCTGTTGTAAAGGGCGCATGGTGTGCCGACTCTTCTATCGCCAGGGCCATAAGCAAGGTACCCGAGGCAATTTTTGGCAGCAGGGCCACTTTTTGTTCTTCACTGGCGGTAATATTCAGCGCGCTTGCACATAATACGGAAGTGGACAACAGCGGAGACGCTACAAGGTTGCGTCCACATTCCTCCATCACCACACCCATGCCCTGAAAGCCAAATTCGAAACCACCGTACTGTTCAGGTACCAGAATTCCTGCCCAACCAAGCTCAACCATGTGTTGCCATACGGCCCGATCAAAGCCATCGCTGCTATTTTCATCACGCAATTTTCGCAATGCAGAAACAGGAGAGTTTTTGCTGCAGAACTCCCTTGCGGCATCACGCAACATGCCCTGCTCTTCATTCAGAACTAGCGCCATGTCAGATTTCCTGATTACTCATCACTATGGTCCCACTGGCTGCAAACATTCCACCCACACCGTGCGCTATCGAAATTTTGGCATCCGGAACCTGGGCCGGCGCAATACCCCGCATCTGGCGCACGCTCTCCTGCAGTGCGTACATACCGTACATGCCCGAATGCATGTAACTGAGACCACCGCCGTTGGTATTAAGCGGTAACTTACCACCAATTGCAGTATTGCGATCCATAATAAATTGTCCAGCTTCACCCGGTTTGCAAAAACCGAGATCCTCAAGACCATAGAAGGGCAGATGCGCAAAGGCATCGTATATCATCAGGTGATCTACATCGGCGTGACTAATACCTGCCTCCTCAAATGCTTTTTTACCCGACACCGCAAAGGCTTTGGAGGATTCAAAGCGCGCCATCTGACTTACCATGGGTGTCTCCACGCTCTCGCCACTTCCCAATATATACACCGGTTTTTGCGGAAAGTCCCTGGCCCGTTCTGCCGACACCAGAATCAGTGCCCCGCCTCCATCAGTTACCAGGCAGCATTCAAAAATATGAAACGGGTAGGCTATCATTCTGGAGTTCATTACATCATCAATGGTAATAGGATCCTTGAACGTAGCACGCGGGTTTAACGCCGCCCACTCCCTTTGTACCACTGCAACGTTTGCCAGTTGTTCCAATGTGGTACCGGTCTCTTTCATATAGCGTAAAAATGGCAGTGTAAACGCGCTGGGGGGACCCATCGTTCCAAACGGCCCTTCGAACTGTCCAGCCAGAGTATGCCCACTTCCGCCCCCGCGTCGCCCTGTTCCTACCCTGGAGCGACCGCTTTCGCCATGTGTAATCAATACTGCACTACACAAGCCTTCATTTATTGCCGCCGCCGCATGTCTTACATGCAACATAAATGAACATCCTCCTACCTGCGTGCCATCCACCCAGGTGGGTACAATTCCCAAATAATGCGCAATATTGGTAGGTGACTCACCAGCACACGCAACACCATCAATATCACCCGGCTTCAGCCCGGCATCCTGCATGGCATTCAGTGCGGCATCGGCATGTAACATAATTTGGGAAGTGTTCGGAATTCGGCCCATTTCTGTGGTTTCGGCAGCGCCCACGATTGCAACACTATTTGGCTTCATGTAGATACCTCCGCAGGCTCAAAGTACGGCAGCGTAATATCGTTAGTAATTTCACCAAAAGAAACCCTTAATTCCATATCCAGAACCAGCGCTTCCGGAGTCTGGGGTGTGTTTATGATGTTAGTCATCATGCGAGGCCCTTCTTCCAGAGTGACTACCGCAATAGAGTAGACACCGTCAAAGGCAGGATGGGGCCGGTGGTTTATCACGTAACTGTATAAGGTTGCATTGCCGCTGGCTTCAAAGACCTGCACTGAGCGCGATGCACAGGCAGGACAAAAGGGCCGGGGTGGAAAATAGGCATTTCCGCAATCGTCGCATTTTTGTAATAGAAGCTTGTGTTTTTTTGTGCCATCCCAAAAATGTCGGGTTTCCGGTGTCGGTACCGGCAGGGGCAATTTTGACAGATCAGCCATTTTTGTTGTTCCAGTTTATTGGAGATACAGTATGTCTATAGCGTGTGAAGTTTTACCGGTAGACAGGTAAAACCTCTTACAAAGCTTGAGTAGGTGCGTTCGGGCTCACCAACCACCTCTACCATTGAGAAGCGTTTGGTTATTTCTTCCCACAATATCTTCAGTTGCATTTCAGCCAAACGGTTTCCCATACAACGATGTATGCCAAAGCCAAAGGAAAGATGCCTGCGCGCATTTTTGCGATCGATAAGAAACTCATTGGCGCGCGGAATTACAGTTTCATCCCGATTTCCAGAGACATACCACATGATTAATTGATCGTTCTTTTTGATCTGCTTACCGCCAATTTCACAATCCTGGTTGGCCGTTCTACGCATATAAGCCAGAGGCGTTTGCCAGCGGATAATTTCGGACACCATATTGGGTATTAATTTTGGGTTATCACGTAACTTCTGGTATTCATCCGGAAACTCATTTAGCGCCAATACACCTCCACTCATGGAGTTTCGCGTGGTGTCGTTTCCGCCGACAATTAACAAAATTATATTGCCCAATAGCTCATAGGGCGCCATGTCTTTGGTGTCTTTGCCGTGTGCAAGCATGGACACTAAATCATGACCCGGTTTCTTAACACGCGCGTTCCACAGGCCGGTAAAAAATTCCAGACACTCCAGTAATTCTTCCTTTGCCTGTTCAGCGGAATCAACAATACCGTTACCGGGAATAGCCGTAGCAACGTCCGACCAACGCGTCAGTTTACGTCTTTGCTCAAAGGGAAAGTCGAACAGGGTTGCCAGCATTTGCGTGGTAAGTTCTATAGAAACTTTATCTACCCAGTCAAATGTTTCACCCAGCGGCAGTGAATCGAGAACAGATGTAGTGCGTTCTCGAATTGTGCTTTCAAGCTTTGCCAGGCTTTGGGGTTCGACAATAGATGAAACCGTTGCACGTTGAACATCATGTTTGGGGGAATCCATCGCTATAAATGTGCTGGTAGGCAGGACCCCTTCACGAGGCTCAGTGCCAACAGGGATACCGATGCCTATTCCATGGGCGGAGGAGAACAAATCGCTGTGTTTATCGACGTAAAATATGTCTTCGTATCTGGTTAGCGACCAGTAGCGACCAAAGGGATGTCTTTCATTAAAATGTACGGGGTCTTCTGCACGCAGACGTTCAAAATACTCCCAGATACGATTTTGATGGAAAAGGTGGGGCCGAATCATATCGATCTCTTCCAGAGGAACCGAATAAGCATCGGGAATGGGTTCCCGAATGGGCTTCCTTAATTCCTCTTCGACTGCTTCACTCATGGCATTTTCCCGTCTGCTTTAGCATGTATCAGGAACAGGTATTATTCCAGATATCCAAAAATACATTTAATTAGACTGAATTAAAAGCTAATATTCCCGGATTAGGTGTCTGTGACACAATCCTCGGAGGGAACAAGTGCTTTCTGTACTTCAAAACCCACAAAATCGGGGCCCAAGCGTGCCTGTCGAAAGGTAAATACGCCCCTGTAATTATGTTCGCCGCTTTGAAAATCAATTTGTGAGCCCAATCGTACATTAGCTATCACTCGGGTATCGGCTCGAGAGCTATCTGCATTCGGTCCACTTATCGTCACACTTTCGATAAGATCCTTTTTTATCGACCCCAAAGTGATTAGGAGCTGATAAACCTGCAATTCGGTGGAGCGTTTTTCTTTCAGTAGAAAACTGCTTTTACTATTTCCTACCATCGCGAGAGAGCAGCGCATTTCCTGGCTAAGTCCGCTGATTAATTGTTGCAGCTCCACAAAATTGCTTTGCAAATCATTCACAGCCTTTACCGATTCATCATCATTTACCCGACGCGTTACCTGGGCCAGATTCGATTCATATTGCTGCATCTTGTTTTGAATTTGCTTGAGCAAACCAGCGTTGTTCTTTACGTCGCTCACCTGTGGAAGCGCAAGCGAGACGGAATCCTGAAAATCAGCAGAATTACCATAATCTGACAATCGCTCTGTTACTGCCTGCTCAATCAGACTCTGCAGCACCACACTATTTGAGAGGAGATCATCGAGGCCTATATCGGTGTTTTCAGATTGTAATACCCGCTCCACACTGGTATCCATCGCTTTGGTAAACGCTGCAGACGTGCTTAAGGTATTTGCTGTTTCCGGGCTTTTGATGAGGGAGCGTGCGTATTTGTTGTCATACATGCTCACTCCAACCGCAGTTATTATTGCCACGACAAACATCAACACATATACGTGTACTGGAACTTTGGTGTTTTCCTTATTCTGATTCAATATAGTGATTCCTGATATTGCACGCCAAAAAAAGAACAATACCATATCGCCAAGAATGGCGGGGAGCGAGATTGGAACACCGGCTTTAGTTAGTCCCCAAGCCCCGTTCGTTACGCCATTTCACATATCGAGGTAACAAACCTGCGATAACAAATGCAACGATATACAGGTATCCAGCCAGTGGTACCCATGTATCTGGTAGCAAGAGTGCCAATATCACTGAAACAGGTGCAAAACTCGCAACCACAATCCATCCGCGTACAGCACGTTGCGTACGAAGTAGTTCTATCTCGTTCAGTGCCAGAGAATCCGACTCATTGACAGCAGCCTGCCACAAGCGATTCAGGATTATAGACATGGAAAAGAACCCGGCCGCAAAAAACACCAATACACCGCGTAGTTCATCACTGTTTCCAATTTGAAAAATGGAAGGCAGATAGCCGCCGCTGACTTCATAAAAAAATGCCTCTAACATAATTCTTATTGGGTACACATAAACCAGCATCACGAAAATAAGTGAAAGACTGAGAAGTATCGTCTTCGGGTTTTCCAGACCGAAGCAGCGGCTCCAGCGCCGATGAAACTGCCAATAGGTCATAAGGAAAAAAAAGCTGAAGCCAAAGGCTGGTATCCGTTTAACAGCCGCTATCATTTCGTCGTAGTTTGATGGAATTTCGTCAAAGGAAATCACCAATATGGTGAGCACAAACGCGAACGCAGCATCAATAAAGGTGTCCAGCCGGGTTACTTCCAAACCTCTGAGACGAAATTCCTCCTCAACTACCAGGCCATCCAATTCAGTCTTTGTCCAGATTTTTCCTGCAGCTGCGTGGGTGCCCATATCTGTGCTCCGCTAATCGGATCGAAAAAAGAATAGCAACATGTCGTCTAACAAAGGTTTCCAGTTGCGCCAGTTATGACCCTGTTCAACGGTCTTGTATTTAATCTCGTATTCCCTGGACGCCAGTACACTGCGAAATTTCCGCGCTTGCCTCTCATTATCCCGTTGTTTGCCGTGACTGAGAAAGAACCGCAATGGTAATCGCTCAACCTTTTCATAGGCTGGCAATAATCCCGGAACGGGATTCATAGCAGGTGACATGACTCCAAATTGCCCAAATGTATCCGTTGCCATCAAACCAAAACATGCAGCATTCAGGCCTCCAAACGACATACCCGCAATGGCAGTATCATTGGTTGAAACAGAAGTCCGGTACCGTTCTCTTATATGCGGAACCAGTTCGGCGCGGAAAAAGTCGGCATATTTTTCGTTGCAGAAAAACTGTTGATTTCTACGATTATTCTTCAGGTTTTCCGGATCCCTGTTATCAACAAATACGGCTACTACCGGTTTGATGCTACCTCTGCTAATCATTCGGTCCAACAAGCCAACCATGTCCCCATTTTTGATAAACCACTGACCGTCCGTAAGAAATATGGCAGGCAAATCCTTGCTTTGTCCGTGATTCTCGGGGACATATACCCGGTATTGCATCTTGTAGCCAAGAATTGAACTGAAATTGACAATATTGTCGCTCAGCGTGCCCGCGGCATGAGCGTACGAACCAAACAGGCACACCGAACACAGGTAGATACTACAGCAAAACAGACGATTCAGAATCATTCCCCAGCGCCTGCCTCTGGAAACACCTCCACGATAGTTTCCACTTCTACCGGAATACCAAAAGGCAAGGAAGACATCCCCACGGCGGAGCGGGCATGCCGACCACGCTGCTCAAAAACTTCAACCATGAGATCCGAATAGCCATTAATTACTTTGGGATGCTCCTGAAAATCCGGTTCCGCATTCACCATACCAAATACTTTTACAATGCGAGCAACGCGATCAAGATTCCCAAGTGCACCTTGCATTACAGCCAGATGTTGAATAGCAACCTCACGCGCATATGATGCAGCCTGTTCGACACCAAATTTACTTCCAACCTTTCCAGAAGCCCGGGGTCCTGCCCCGGAGAGATACAGCATATTACCGCTCTGCACATACAGAACAAAGTTGCCGGGCGGGCTCTCTAATTGCGGTAATTTTATGCCCAGCGTTTCCAGTCTCGCCTGTATACCCATCTGTTGTTCCCTCAAGCCCGGTTTCCAACGCGCATTTGTACCTTGTCATGCAGCAGCGAGCAAGTATTCGATGCCAGATTAGCTATTTATACACGCCACACCCCATTCTGCATTTGCAGTTAAAATGCCCACATGCCTAGAATAGGCGTACAGCGAGCACTTTCAAAAGGACACGGGATTTATGCCAAAACTAAAATTCGGTGCATTTCTTGCACCACATCATCCAATCGGGGAAAACCCGACCTTGCAGCTGCAGAGCGATCTTGAATTTGTCTCTTTGCTGGATCGGCTGGGATACGATGAGTTCTGGTGCGGCGAACATCATTCTACCGGTTGGGAAGTAATTGCATCTCCAGAGTTGTTTCTTGCTGCCGCGGCCGAACGCACATCCCGTATACGTCTCGGTACCGGAGTTATTTCCCTGCCCTATCACCACCCATTTATGGTTGCCCAGCGCATTGTGCAGCTGGATCACCAGTCTCGCGGCAGATTCATGTTTGGTTCGGGTCCGGGCGCGCTGCCTTCCGATGCACATACCATCGGCGTAGATCCGATGTTGCTCAGAGATCGCCAGGATGAAGCCATGACGGTTATTCGGCGTTTGTTAAATGGCGAGGAAAGATTTTCATACAAGTGCGACTGGTTTGAAGTCAATGACGCCAAACTTCAGTTATTACCCGTGCAGGATAGCCTCGAGTTTACCGTTGCATCCATGGTAAGCCCCTCGGGTATGACATTGGCAGGGAAACATGCTGCTGGTGTATTGTCCATCGGCTCCATGTCTACCGCTGGTATCCAGTCCCTGCCCTTGCAATGGAGTTTTGCGGAAGAGTCCGCAAGCAAACACAATCAAATTGTAAACCGGGAAAACTGGCGCCTGGTACTGAGCTGGCACATAGCCGAAACTCGCCAACTAGCGCGCGAAGAGGCCCGGGAAGGATTAATGCGCCACAATAACGAATATACCGTTGGCACGCTGGCTGCGGGACAAGGAACCCTGTTCAGGACACCGGATGAGGCAGTCGATGCTACGGCATTCAGCGATACTAGTACCAGCGTAATTGGCACACCCGATGATCTGGTAAAACGCATAAGGGAACTGTTTGAGCTCACCGGTGGTTTCGGCACCGTGATTGGTTTTGTGCATGATTGGGCAAACAGTCGGGCTACCACACAAAAAAGTTGGGATTTGGTTGCGCGTTACGTAATACCGGAGGTTAACGGCATGCTGGAAGGCTATCGCGAGTCTAATCGATACGTTATCGAAAATCGCGATACCTGGAACCGGGCTGGTATGGCGATCCAAACCAAAATAATGGAGAACAAACGCGCAGCAGCAGCACTCAGTGAAGGTGGTGAAGGCGAACTTGCGCTCAGCCCCCACGCACTTGCTGGTACTACCAGCACCGATACCAATGACTAGGCAAAGATATACTTAACAGTTAAGGGGAAAAATATGGCCAAACAAATTGACTGGCACTACCACCGTGGCGGCTGAACCAGCTGTACACGGGCATCCAAGTTTTTGGAAGCAGGTAAAATTAAGATAAAGGAACAGGTTTCAGCCAGTAAAAAATTATCTGAAGCAGATGCCCGTAAAATTTTGAAAGCAGCATCGATTCTATACGTAGCAAAAGGTAAAAAACTGAGTGAATTTGATGTAAGTGCAACCACCGGTAAAGATGCAGTGGCGGCTATGTTAGGCCCAACGGGCAATCTGCGCGCACCCACCTTGTGCGTTGGCAAAAAAGTGATCGTCGGTTACAGCGACGAACTGTATTCCCGGGTTCTGGGATAGTTCATGTCCGCTGATCAGTACGACCGTCGTTCCCAGGACATAGGCAATATCATTGGGCTGGAACACCTGAACGTAACGGTGCCCGACCAGGGCCTGGCCGCACTGTTTTACGTGACCGGCCTGGGTCTGACACGCGACCCCTTTATTGATTTCGGCAGCGTCAATATGTGGATAAATGCGGGCTCCCAGCAATTCCACCTGCCAAAGCAAAAATCCCAGATATTACGCGGTACGGTTGGTATGAACGTACCCAGCCTGGCAACGTTGGCAGGGCGTCTGAAAAAACTGGAGAGCTACTATGGCGACCAGCTACAGGACACCCGGTTTTCCTGGCAAAATCACCAACAATACATAAGAATTACTTGCCCATGGGGAAACAGGTTTCACGTCAGTGAACAGGCCATCACGGGGGCGAATAGCCTGGGTATAAGCTGGATTGAAGTTGATGTTGCTCCCGGAACCACGGCAGGTATTTCTCGCTTCTACCAGGAAATAATGGAAGCACCTTCCCTCCAGGAGAAAGGCTTGTGTGCGGTAAGAATCGGTCGGTATCAAACACTTAAATTCAGGGAAACTGCCACAAACCTTCCAGAATATGACGGTCACCACATTGCAATCTATCTTGGGAATTTTTCTCGCCCCTATGAACGATTGTTAGAGCGCGGCCTTATAACTATAGAATCCAATAAGCATGAATATCGTTTCCAGGATATCAGCCATCCGGATACTGGCGAAGTGTTGGCAACGATAGAACATGAAGTTCGTAGTATGTACCACCCCATGTTTGCCAGAAACCTGGTAAACCGCGATGCAGAGCAATCATTCCTTAACTATCAGCCAGGTGCAGATTCACATATAGGCCAGAATCAAAGCGGTAGCGCCTGATGTTTTTGATGGCACCGGCCTTGTGCGCACACAGTGAAAGCGCCCGGATCGAAGTTCAGGGGTGTAACATAAACTATGAAACCTGGGGTAAACCCGGCAATCCCGGCGTATTACTAATTCATGGCAGTAACGCACATCTGGAATGGTGGCGGATAATTGCACCTGGGCTTTCGGAACATTTTCGAGTAGCTGCGATAGATCTCTCCGGAAACGGGAACAGCGGCTGGCGCGATGCCTACTCGGGTGCACTATTTGCAGAGGAAGTTATGGCCGTCTGTTCAGCCGCAAAATTGGGGAAGAAACCCTTTATAGCTGGCCACAGTTTTGGTGGTTACGTGACCCTGGAAACAGGCCATCTGTACAGTGGTGACCTGGGTGGCATAATACTTGTCGATTTTACCATCCGACCACAACAGGCCAAGGATGATATCGCCGATTTCCAAAGGCAAGCGCTCCAGAAACCAGCCCGCCCTACCCGCATCTACTCTGACCGGGAAGCAATACTTAAACGATTTCGACTGGTACCGGAACAAAGCTGTAAAAATACAGATCTGTTACGTTATGTGGCTGAACAGTCAATACGTGAGGTACAAGAAGGGTGGACGTGGAAATTTGATCCCGATCTGTTTCGCAATCTGGATGTAAAAAGCATACAAAATTCTGACCCGACCACAAAGCTGATGACCTTGCAGTGTCCCAGCGCATTTGTGATGGCAGAGCAAAGTCTGGACTATTCACCGGAAGCTCTGGCTTACACAAGAGACCTCACCAGCGGTAATATTCCGATGTTTAGCATACCGGGAACATTTCACCACCTGATGTTTGATGAACCTGTTGCTATGATTACTGCACTGATTAATACCTTGCTAATCTGGGAGACACATAAACCATGAAAGGATTCATATTACGCACTCTGGTAAGCATGCTGGGGCTTTACCTGGCTTCGGAACTGGTCAGCGGCGTGGAAATTCACGGGCTGCGCAGCTTTTTGATTGCCGCCGTACTTCTGGGCCTGGCCAATGCTATCGTCCGTCCCATCCTCTTCGTAATTACCCTGCCCTTTACGATCGTTACCCTGGGTTTGTTTATTTTTGTGTTAAACGCGGCAATGTTTGGACTGGTAGCAAATTTCATAGACAGTTTCTACGTTGCCGGGTTCTGGCCGGCACTATTTGGGTCGCTGATAGTAAGCATCACCAGTACAGTCGCATCATGGTACATTGGACCAAAAGGTGAAATAGATGTCGTGGTGGTGAAACGCTAGATTGAGATGTCTATCCAATGGAATGCGCAATAGGGAGTCAGTACATGTTGTTAACATCTCTTGAATTAGACAGATCGGCCTTTAAGGCGGGCACTGGTTGGGATATCACTACCCAGGGCGCCTGCAAAGGAGAGATATGTGTTCCGTTGGAGGACACTCAAAGCGAAATGCTGGATATCAAAAAGGTCGCCAGGGCACTGGGCATGCCCCTGGTGGAAGAACCCCAATTGGGAATTTGGTCACTTGGCCCGGAATCCGTTAACGCCAAAGCCCTTACCACCGCACAAGCACCGGAAATGATTTTACCCGATCTGGCTGGAAAACCTTTTCACCTCTCCAGCCTACTGGGTAAAAAAGTGATCATTTATGCCTGGGCACCGTACTGAGGATGTGCAAATGATCTGCCCGTGTGGCAGGCATTACGCCAACAACTGCATCCCCAGGGCGTGGAATTTGTCGCTGTAGGCCTGGATACAAGAGGAGCGGAGGGCTGTAGCACTTTTATAGAAGCTGCAGCGCCACAACACCCCTCACTGATCGATCAGAAACACGTGATGGCTGAGTTATTTGGGGTAATCAATATACCCAGTAGTATATGGGTTAATGAAGAAGGTATGATCGTGAGACCAGCAGAAGTAGCACCCGCGCCACCTAAAGACAAACCTCGGCAATCACCCCAGTTACCACCCGGCACTCCAGCCAGACTCGCTTCCATGATGCAGGAAGCAGCCAAAATTCGAGATGATTCAATTCCCTACCATGCAGCACTGTTAGACTGGGTTGAGAAAGGCTCGGCAAGTGCGTTTGCAATGTCACCAGATCAGGTTATTGAACGTTCCCGACCGAGAAATCAGAACATCTCAAAGGGGCATGCGCATTTTGAACTTGCCGCCCATCTGGAAAAATTAGGGCACCATAAAGCCGCGATCACGCACTTTAGAGCGGCACATTCACTGGTCCCGGATAGTTGGACATTTCGCAGACAGGCATGGTCGCTGGAAGGTGATGCAAATGTTCCATTCGGGCGGTTTTGGCAGGGCCCTGCAGACGGCAGCGCGGAACAATGGCCCTATGAAGGCGACTGGTTAAGTGATATCCGAGCAGTTGGTGCAGAAAATTACAATGATGCCTGGGTACCTTAGAGCAATCCTTCGATAACTGCAGAATATAAAAAACATGCTCAGCCAACCCAATTTGTTGGATATTGTTATTGTAAACTGGAATTCCGGTAACTATCTGAGGAAGTGCCTGGATAGCATTGCAGGCCAGACAGAAGAACTGCCGCTTATCCATGGCATCACCATTGTTGATAATGCTTCTGACGATGGTTCCCAGGTTATTCCGGATTATCCGGATCTCGCCTTGAATTTAGTCAATAACACTGAAAATCTGGGCTTCGGAGCAGCCTGTAACCAGGGTGCTATCGAAGGTGAGGCACCCTATTTGCTATTTCTGAACCCGGACACACAAGTTTGTGAGGGTTATCTCAAGCAAACCCTGACATTTCTTGAGACGCCGCAAAACAGGACCTTTGCACTTGTTGGTGTACAGATGGTTGATGATGAGGGGCAGGTATCCAGAACCTGTGCCCATTTTCCGTCAGTTAAGCAAATGTTGCTCAGATCCCTGGGACTAGACCAGCTGCCATGGTTTCAATCCAAAAGCTACATGATGCGAACCTGGGACCATACCCAATCCAGGCAGGTGGATCACGTAATCGGTGCCTTCTATCTTATTCGCAGAGAGGCATTTGAAAGCCTGGGCGGCTTTGATAAGGATTTTTTTGTATATCTTGAAGATCTGGATTTGTCACTGCGATTAAACCAATCGGGCAAAAAATGTATGTATCTTGCTACTACCTCGATTACTCATGCTCAGGGAGGAAGTTCCCGCAACATCAAGGCCCAACGATTGTATTACGCCCTGTCTGCTCGGCTTACCTATGCAAAAAAACACTATAAAGCGCATCAGCGACCGGTTATCGCTATAGGTACGCTGGTATTAGAACCAGTGATCCGGCTATGCCAGGCCGCAATTACCGGATCAAAAGGTGAGATGAAAAACATATTGAAAGCCTATCTCATGTTATATCGTAAACTGCTAACAGGTGAAAACTGATGCGCGTATTAATGCTGTGTCGATACTCACCCAAAGCAGCCAGCAGTAGGCTGAGAAGTCATCAGTATGTAAATGCACTGACAGAGCATGGGATAGATATTCAGGTTCACTGTCTTTTTAGTAATCTTTACCTGGACTATTTGTACACAGATGCAAGTTTACCGCTGTGGGATGTACTCAAATCCTACTTCCGTCGCACACTCCATTTAATACAAAGCAATAATTGGGACATTGTATGGATAGAAAAAGAAGCGCTGCCCTGGGTACCCGGGTGGCTTGAAAAATTACTGCTTGGAAAGACGCCCAAGCTGATTCTGGATTATGATGACGCAGTTTTTCATCGTTATGACCAGCACTCCAATGGTTTTGTTCGCTTTCTTTTGTCAAACAAAATACCTGCGCTCATGCGGCGAGCAGACCTCGTAATAGCAGGTAATGCATACATCGCTGAATTTGCCAATTCTGCAGAAAGCAAACGTGTTGTAAATGTCGCTACCAGCGTAGATATTTCCAAATACGCAAAATCTCCAGCAACCCACAGAAAAACCAACACCTTCACACTGGGTTGGATCGGAACACCCTACACAGCCAGATACCTGAAGAAACTTGCTGGCGTATTTCAGGAGCTTGAGCAATCTGCACCCATCGAATTTCAATTTGTAGGCGCACCTGCGGGTCTGGACCTTGGAGTGAAATATCAATCTATTCCATGGAGTGAATCCAATGAAGCAAACCTGATACAGAACTTCGACTGCGGCATAATGCCGTTGGATGACAATCCCTTTGAGAGAGGGAAATGCGGATACAAAATTATTCAGTATTTCGCGTGCAGCGTTCCTGTCGTTGCCTCGCCAGTCGGAGTGAACGTGACAATTGTAAAGCACGGCACCAATGGCTTTCTTGCCAAAAACAATAACGAATGGCTGCAGCATATAAATTCCTTGCGCAACAATCTTTCTATTGCCAAAGAGTTTGGCCGCAAGGGTCGACAACTGGTTGAGGAAAAATACTCCACCAGAATTGCCATAAAAAAAATCATGGAAGCGCTCTCTTCTGTTTAAAACAGCAATGACCTGTACGAAAACAAGGCGTATCATTATGACACCCTCCCAACATCCAAAGGATGACTATGTACTCTCTGGAATGGCTAATAGCTTCAATTAGCACAGCTGCTGTCATCGGGGCATTTATTGGTTACTGGATCAGCGCTTCCTCAAGCACAAAAAAACAAGCAGAAAAACTCGAGGCGGACCTGGCGGAATCACGGGCTTCCTTCGAAGCATACCGTAAAGAGGTTTTCGACGAATTTAGCGAAACAGCATCAAAATTCAAGTCACTCAATGCGTCCTACGTGGACTTACATCAGCATCTGGCCCGAAGTGCAAACACTCTTTGCGGTGAAACGGCGGCCAGCATCCTGATTGACGCACCTGGCATGCAGGCAAGCCACGACGATATCGATGTTGCACCGGATGAGCCATCGACAACTCTGGATTCTGAAAACAACAGCACTACGGTGGAGGAGCCAGAGGCGCCCAACCTTGCAGCTGTGCATATGGAATTTGATGCAGAACCTGAATACCCAGATGAGCTTTCGGCGTCGCCTGAGATCAAGCAACAGGCTAAGGGACTTTAACCACCTCCACCTCGGGAAGTGGAAAGATCAGTTTTCTGCCAGAAAATATATTCGAGTTGACAAAAAAATCGCGAAAATGCCAGGGAAGAACCAGAAGAAAATCCGGGTTTTGCTTTAGCAGTTGTTTTTCTTCAACGATAGGGATACGGGAGCCTGGCGTAAAATGGCCAAATTTTTCCGGATTTACCTCAGCTACACTTACAATTTGTGCATCAGTAAGCCCACAATATTGCAACAGCACGTTACCCTTGGTAGACGCGCCCAGCGCATGAACACTCTGTCCATTTTCGTTTATTTCAGAAATGCACTCGAGTAACCTGCGTTTTGTATCCGCCACCCGCTCAGCAAACTCACGATAGGGTCTTAGAGTGTTAATGCCCAGTTTGATTTCTTTTTCAAGCACCTGTGCAACCGCGGGTGCATGTTTATATCCAGAGGCCAGTTTGCGCACAGCAACAGAAAAACTGCCACCATTGATATCATTAAATTCGATGTCGGTAATACCAAACCCCACCTGATCAGCCATCCATTTTATCTGATGCAGTGCGTAGTACTCCAGGTGCTCATGGCAGGCGGTATCATATGCATTCTGTTCCAGCATAGCGGGCAGATAACTCTGTTCAAAAACCCAAATGCCATCATCAGCCAACACTTCATATACGTCACGCATAAAAGCCATCGGATCTTCCAGGTCATAGAGCATGGAAAATGACGTAATCACTTTAGCCTTTTTACCGGGGTACTTTCTCTCCAGCACCGTTCTGGTAAAAAAATCGGGTATTAGCTCAACATGCAGCGGGTAATATTCTTCAAACTTGGTACCAGTTGGATCAATTCCGACAAGGTGCAGTCCCTCGTCAGGATAGGCCTGGAGTGTGGTGCTATCATTGCTGCCTATGTCTACGACGAGGTCGCCCGCATGTAGTTCAACTGTATCCTGAATGCGCTTAACTTTTTGGTGCAAATGATCCACCATGCTTTGGTTAAGCCCCGAACGGTAGCCATAGTTTTCACCGTACATTTCATCCAGATCATAGGAATGTTGTAACTGCAGTAGTCCGCAATTGCCCATATTCGCACCGTTTGGATCAGTCATACACTTAACCAGACGAAGCGGTCCACGGGAAATTTCCTGGCTGCGGCTGGCTGGAAAAACACCTGTTAACTCCTGAATACCAAGATCGAGAACTTCCTCAAGAACTGAATTTCCGCAAATGCGACATTGCTGGAGTATAGAATCAAGCATAAATTTATCCTGGTGTGATGTTTTCTGAAATTTGTGTTTATCAATAGTGGTTTCAAACAGAAGATTTAGACAGTAGTTGCAGATCAGCATCTACCATCATAGTCACGATTTCCCTAAAACTGTGTGCGGGTTTCCAGTGAAGCCGGTTTTTTATCTTTTCCGGGTTCCCTACCAACTGAACAGTTTCACTGGGCCGATAAGCCTCAGCATCAGATTTAACAAAGTCTCTGTAATCAAGATCAATATGCTGAAACGCAATCTCGCACAATTCCCTTACAGAGTGGGTTAGTCCCGTGGCAATTACATAATCGTCTGCACGCGTTTGCTCAAGCATCAGGTGCATCGCATGTACATAATCACCTGCGTATCCCCAGTCACGTTGGCTCTCCAGGTTTCCAAGGCGCAATTCATCGGCTAAACCCAGCTTTATTTTTGCGGCATGCTGCGTAACCCGCCGGGTTACAAAATGTTCACTACGACGCGGACTTTCATGGTTGTACAGGATTGCGGAAGACACATGCAAACCGTAATTTCGCCGATAGAGTCCAAGCATTGTGTGTGCATAAAGTTTCGCCGCCCCATAGGGACTTCTAGGGTTAAATTCTGTTGATTCATCCTGCGGTGTGCTTGTGGCTTCCCCAAACATTTCCGCACTTGAAGCCTGACAAAAACGCGTAGCAACTGAATGCTGCCGTATGGACTCCAGTATCCGGGTAACAGCAATGCCATTGACTAAACCAATTCCAACAGGGTCTGTGTACATCCCACTACCCCTTGCATGGGCCGCAAAATTGTATGCTTCCATGGGTTGATGCCTGGTAAAAATAGCATCAAGCGTGGACTGTGTATGCATATCCCACTCTTCCAGCGCAACCTGACTTGACTGAAGTGTGCGTGTTGCATCGTCTACATTGCGTGTAACACCCACTACTTCATAGCCTCTTTGAAGCAGGTATTTTGTAAGGTGAAAACCGTCCTGTCCGGTAATACCAATAATGATGGCTTTTCGTGCGCCCGACATCAGAATTTGTAAACCCGACGTAGCCAGCGACGCAAAGGTAGTATCGGCTGATTGTTGACTAAATCATAAATGGGCGTGTAATTTCCGCTTTGCCTGAGGCTTAAGTATAACAGCGCAATGATATTGGCAAGAAATACCGGGAACACAGAAATCAACAAAGCCAGTAAACGAAAACCGTACTCTGGCAACTCGGAAAAATGGCGCTTGTATTGTTGATAGGTGTAGCCATCCTTGGAACGAAACTGAAATAGTTTCATGGGTCTACGCCAGGGCTCCAGGGGAAGTACGCTGCTCTTTACCGCCTGGTTAAAATCACTAAAAGACCAAACCAGAGTCGGCCACTTAAACATCCAGATTTCAAAACTGCGGGGGGTCCACATCGCATTACCATATCGTATCTGTATAAGTGGTTGCGCAATGATCTTGTTGTGCGCAATCGGAGCGGACTGAAAAATAACACCCACGTGAATGAAAAGGCTGCCGTAGTAGCTTTCACGATCTCTGGCGTTCCATAGCTCGCGCCTGAGTACTGTAGCCCCTATAAAAGTTAAACCCTGCATGGCATCGGTAAAAAATTCATCCCGGTTTTGCTGCGTATATACACGATCATCGGTGATGTTGAACATGCTTTTATTAAGAACTCTGGTAAAGTCCTCGTTCCCTACCTCGGCATTTACCACAACCAGATCGTAACCCAGCCGAATTTCCTTAAGCACAGTCTGCACAGCATGGGGTACAAGCAAATCATCATCCGCAATCAGCCAGACATAATCCCCCTGTGCATATGCTACCGCCTTATCAAAATCCTGATCCACGCCCGAGTTGGTAGCTTCACAAAAATATCGAATCCGGGAACATTTCGCTTCAAAAACACTGACCTGCGCCCTGGTATCATCATCAGATGCACCATCTACAATCACCAGCTCTACGCCTGCTTCCAACTGGCTAATTATAGAGTCCAGCGTTTGTGCAATATAATCGCCCCGGTTGTACGTAGCGATGCAAATCGAAAGCTCTATGTTCTGCTCGCTCAAGAGAGCACCTCGTTATACAAGGTGAGATGCTCCTTGGCGATTCTTGACCATCCATGATCTGCCATATTTACTTCACCCAATTGTCCCGCATGTTTTTCAATCGCAGTCTGCATCTCTACCACGTTGCCAGGCTGTGCAAAATATACATTCCGGGATTCATCATATCCCGAAACTGAATTGGACGTTGTTAGCACAAAGGTCCCGGATTGAACTGCAGCGTGAATGGATGTATTCCAGTCCCCTCCACCCAGCTGAAATGGGAGCACCACGGCATCCGCTACCTTTAGCAGTGCAGATACAGTCGCATCATCCATATAACCCGTAAAATCAACCTTACCCAACCACCGGGCTTGACCAGCGACCTGTTTCAGCTCATTCAAATATTCCGACGATTTGGACTCACCTGCAACGATAATGTGGTCCAATTCCGGATTACAAACTTCAAACAGCAAATGGACTGCCTTATGCGGATAGATAAACCCAAAAAAAACGATGAGGCGCTTTTGGCCCTGCAAGTATTCCATTTTCAGCTCTGAAAGCGCTTCCGGAGATAAAGTGCACATTGGTATTGTTGCTGCACTTCTAACATATCGATACTGTTTACCCCACAAAACCCAACGAATCATCCAGTGCAACAGTTCCCTATAATCCGGCCGTACCACAACCAGACCGCCTCCGCTTATCGCCATTGGAATTAATAGAAGCGCCCGTCGACGACTGTATGGCTCATGCCAGGTCTGGACAATTTTTTTGCCCAGAAGCCGAACAATGAGCGGGATAAACCATGGCAACAATCCACTGGCATAACCCTGAGAAGGGAATTGCAGGTGCACAATATCCGCGTTAACCCTTCGCAACAGACGAACAAAAGTGGGTAGATCCCGAAGTGCCCAGCGATCCATGTCGCGGAATACTTCAATATCTCCATTAGTGCATTGCAGTTTGGTAGAGGAGGTCAACACGGACACACTTATGCCCTCACTCTTGTTCAGATAATCGCAAAGCATGGCACTATAATCCCCCACCCCGCATCTGTCAGGAGGGAAAGAGCCTGTTACCAGCAAGACCTTCATGCCGCTTGTTTTTTCTGCAATACCATCCAGCCAAAAGTGTATTCCTTACCCCCGCATTTAATCGGTCGTTCGCCCGCAGCGTGTTGCATTTCTCCAGCCGGGTAAAGGCCAAACCCGCTTGCTTCTTCAAGAAAGGAATCAATTTCCGAATTAGAGAATATCGTCCACTCCATGTCAAAAAACTTAATGCCAGTGGTATCAATTTTCTCCGGCCAGTAGTCGAATGAAGCTAGAAAATAGCCATCAACCGCAAGCAGTCGGGACATTTCGGCCAATAATGCGCTCTGATTAAAACCATGCTCGATAACAGACATGGAAGTTATCGCTGCAAATGATGCATCCTGAAAAGGCGTTTTCATGAAATCGGTGATTTCATATCGAACGGTTTCCTGGTGTGGCATATATTTTATATCCGGATTCAGATCAGCCCCGGTTAGGTTTGTATATCCTACTTCGTGAAGCACCATCAGAATTTCTGATGCATAACAGCCTATATCGAGAACCGCCTTATCTCTGGAGACAAATTCTTCCAGAAACTGCAAGGTGCGCAATACGTCCCAACTTTTAACCTGGTCTCCTATGTCTACAAAATGCGCAGATCGCAGTCGACTGATAATTTTACCAAGCACGGGCACCAGCTGAGATACCCCCCGCCGCTTTAGTTCATCTCGCGAGGCCTTGATCTGTGACTCATCTTTAAGAACTTCCATCGACATATTCAATACTCCATTAAGCCAACACCAAACGCAGACGAGGTACTACCTGGCGGGTGAACAGCAAAATCACAAGAAATGCACTCACCGCCAATACTGCAGCAAAGGCAAGGTTTACCAGATAGCTAAACGCCATAGCCTGAACCAGACTGCCGCCACCCATTACAATTAACACAGACGCCAACAACGGAAACAATACGTCACGAGTTAGCCATTTCATACCTTGCGCCCTAAGCAATTTTCTATGTGTCAGCCATGTACCCAACAGTAAATACAGAGCGTTTAACAGCGCCCATGAGGCAGCACCACCCACGGCACCATAATTAAGCGTTAACAATATGGTCATGGGCAGAAAGAAGCCAATAAGTATGCCGTTAATTAGCAAGGGCAGGCGTGTTAATCCGGAAGCAAGTTGCAATGCATAGGGAAAGTGCATAGCGCCATTTAGCGCTGTCCCGATAAGTAGTAGCGAGACTAGTGGGGCAACGTTTTGAGCCAGAACGGCATCCTGAGTCCACAACTGCACAACTTCGGATGAAAACATGGCAACGGCTGCAGCCAAAGGAAAAAGAGCAGCACAGAGGACCCGGGTGCCAAGTGTGTAAAGTTCGACCAGCTCCGTAGTTTTACCACTGGCAACTAGAGCAGACATTCTAGGGTAAATAATGTTGAACAAGGGCCTCAGCAATACGTACAGGCCACTCGAAATCAATACAGCTAACATGTATTGCCCGAATTCCTCAAGACTTAACAGTTTTGTTAGTACTGCCTTGTCGATCTGCATCAATAAGATGGCTGACACCGCAACCAGCGTCATACCGGCAGAAAAACCCCAGACTTCTTTCAGCTTTTGCCAGCTAAAACCTTTTCGGCCTGATCGCCCAATAACATTCCACGCTGCATAACTCATGATAATCGAGTAAACCAAACCAATAGCTGCCTGCCAGGCAAAAAACGCCTGAATTGTAGCTGAGAAAAAAGCCAATATTAGAACGGCACCGACCGCAGCGGTACTGTTCATAACAACGTTTATAACACTGACAACCACCATTCGTTCGGCACCAATCAACGCTCCCTGATACAAACCGAGCGGCCATCTGCACGCTATAACAACTCCAATCAAAACAGCAGAGGAGGTAACGGATGCAACTGACAGTCCCTCTGCGTTTAACCAGGATGAGGCAATATAAGGCGCAGCCAGACTGAAGCAGAGTAGAATTAGCAAACCCGTTATCCAATATATTACTGCAAGGGTGCGCATGAGCTCGGCCGCCGCACCAAGATCACCCAGACTTCTGCAACGTGCTACTTCCCTGTTAATTGTGGGTGCCAGTCCCATATCCAATAATTGGAGGATACCCTGGGAGAATGCAAAAAAACCTATCAGGCCATAGGCTTCCACGCCCAGAAAATGAATGTAAACGGGGACAGTCGCAAGTGTGACCAACATCGACCAGATGCTGCTTGTCAGCCCGGCCATAAAATTGCGCGCTAGCCGCATACTACCTACTCGTGGGCATCAGGAACGCTGTAGCCATGACGCCGTACAAGATCATCGCGCTGGGCGGCGTCATAGTCAGTCTGAATCATTTCCTCAACAAGTTGCGAGAAGCTCACTTTGGGCTCCCAACCAAGTACTTTTCTGGCTTTACTACTGTCACCCAGCAAGGTCTCAACTTCCGCAGGACGAAAGTAGCGGGCATCGACCGCCACAATACACTTGCCCGCCGCGTCATAGCCCCTTTCCTCGATGCCCACTCCTTCCCATCTGATTTCAATGTCGAGGCACTTTGCGGCGGATTCCAGGAATTCCCGAACGCTGTACTGAACCCCGGTGGCTATGACAAAATCATCGGGTTCCGGCTGTTGAAGCATCAACCACTGCGCCTCAACAAAATCCCTGGCATGCCCCCAGTCACGTTTCGCATTAAGGTTTCCAAGGTAAAGGCAGTCCTGCAGACCCAGTTTGATGCGAGCCAGGGCCCTTGTGATCTTGCGCGTCACGAAATTTTCACCTCTGATAGGTGATTCGTGGTTAAAAGCAATACCGTTGCAAGCGAACAAGCCATAGGATTCGCGGTAGTTAATGGTTATCCAGTAGGCATACAACTTTGCCGCTGCATAGGGAGAGCGTGGGTAGAAGGGTGTTTTTTCGGTTTGTGGAACTTCCTGCACCTTGCCATACATTTCGGAAGTTGAGGCCTGATAAAACCGGGCCTTATCGTTCATACCCAAAATACGAATAGCTTCCAGGCAACGCAATGTTCCCAGTGCATCAGAATTGGCTGTATATTCCGGCTCTTCAAATGAGACAGCAACATGGCTCTGTGCAGCCAGATTATAAATTTCGTCAGGTTGCGTTTGTTCGATAACACGAATGAGATTCGAGGAATCCGTCAGATCACCGTGGTGTAAAAAAAACCGAACATCCTTTTCATGCGGATCCCGATACAGATGATCTACCCGAATGGTATTGAACGAGGAAGCTCTGCGTTTTATACCATGTACCACATATCCCTTGTCCAGTAGAAGCTCAGCCAGATATGCACCATCCTGACCTGTAACCCCGGTTATGAGTGCCGTCTTGCCATTCAATTTTTGTAAATCCGAATTTCCTTTGGGAATGCGAAGCATAGAGGGTATAGATTAAATAACCAACCAGTTTTTACCCGTCTGGCCTGCATTGCAGTGACTAAACTCCGGCTTTTGCCAAGGTGGCGACAGCACTTTTGTCGGCACGCATTATGTTGCTTCTAAGCTGGGCCAATTCTGCATCCAACAGTTCTACGCGCCCGCCTCGTACGCGAATTCCCAGCGATTGAAACACAGCTTGTGTCTCCGGAAATATCGTGGAATTTACCCATCGCAAATATTGAATCATAAACACTCGATGGCCAGATAAATCATCCAGTTTTTGCATGAGCTCACGCCCGGACCAGGTACGCGTAGAGGGCAGACAGCAATCAGCCAGTTTGTGCAATACCGAATCCAGACTTTGCCTTCCACCCGAGAGTCGTCTCAATTCCACATCTGCCAATAAGGCTATCGCAGCACCACTCCAGTACATGCGCATTGTACGGTTTTCACCGCCGTTACGAATAGACTGTGAAAGCGTATCCCGGTAATTACTTCGGTGACCACGCACAAAACCCTTATGGAGTTTATCCCATGCCTCGCGCTCACTAAGCGTCCCTGCCCGGGCACGAAGTACATTTTGATAGTAACTGGCTACACCTTCCGAGAGCCACGCATCCTCGCGACCCACATAGGGTATTAACAGATGGCTGAACTCATGGGTAGCAGTCCAGTCATGCAAAAACTCATCCAGATCTTCAGAAGGTCTGATAAAAAACTGAACTGCTGAACCACCGCGCCGCAAAACACGGGCAAAGGGCACCGCCGAATTGCTACTACCCATCCGACCCCGTGCTCCCTCAACAGACACAATCAACACCTGCACCCGTTGTACAGGAAATTCACCATAGGCCAGAAGTACATGGCCCGCAACTGTTTCTATCCAGTGCATCAACTCGGACTCGCTGACTGCACGGGAACGCTCCAAACTGTCTGACTTGAGATATACAGTATCGAGCCTGGCATCACCAACCTTAAGTGGGATATTGCGGAACGGGCCAAAAGCGAGTTGTGGATCCCAACCACTCGCACTGGCCTCAGGTTGATACCGGGTGTAACTGTCATCTGTTGGCATCCAGGGTGCCGAGACTTGAATACCCTTGGGAAGTTGAAATTGAACCACGTAATTTTGCGTGCCTTCCGGTTCAAGAAACCAAATTCCAGGATTAGACAGGATATTTTTCCCTATTCTTGAGATATCCCGACCGTCACTTCGCGCCAGGGCATGTCGCAAGCGGAAAATGTAACTTAAACAGGCATCGCGCCCCGCAATTTCTGCACCCAGTCGCACTCTGCCACCCCGGATCCTTCTTGATTGCGAGTTTAACGCCAGGGCGTCAAAGGAGCTGAGGTATTTACGTGACGGAATTTTGAAACTGCGCACCTCTCCTGCCTCAAAACATACCCGCACATGTAGTTGTTCTACTGAATCCAGTCGGATGTTATAGACAATATCTGCCTGGGCAATGCCGCCACACACTAACAACAAAACACAGCTTATTCCCCAAATTACGATGTTAGTCAATGGCATATCATTGTGACTACCTCTGGTGAATTTGGTTCGGCACATTGCTGGTAAATCACGGTCGTTTATGTTTTTTAGCCAAATATGCCCTATTATCAAACTACACCAATTGTAAAGGACAAACCCCAGTTGTCGGTTTCGAGTGAGCGCAGAATACGCATTTTACAGTCGATTGGCGATATTGATGCTGACAGATGGGATCGATGTGCCAACCCTGCGTCCCGGGCATTCAATCCTTTTTTAAGGCACAGCTTTTTACTCGCCCTGGAAGAAAGCAATAGTGTTGGGCCGGGAACCGGCTGGCAATCATTTCACCTGGCCCTTGAAAGTGTGGACGGCTTCGAAACTTATGGAGCAATGCCCTTGTATTTGAAAGGCCATTCACAGGGCGAATATGTATTTGATTATGCGTGGGCCGATGCCTGGCAGCGAGCTGGTCAAAATTACTACCCAAAATTACAAAGTAGTATTCCCTTCACTCCGGCAACGGGGCGGCGGCTGCTGGTATGCGACGGTCAGGACAATCTGGAGGTGCAAAAACAATTGATGGGTGGTGCACTGCAGGTAGCAAAAGAGCTGGACGTATCTTCGTTACATCTGACTTTTTTACCCAAATCCGAGTGGGACTGTCTGGGCAACATGGGCCTGTTACAACGCATGGACCAACAGTATCACTGGCAAAACCAAAACTATGCAAATTTTGATGCTTTTTTACAGGCCCTGACTTCGAAAAAACGCAAAAATATCAAGCGCGAACGCAAACAGGCACTGGAAAATAATATTGCTGTTGAAAAGCTAAGAGGGGATGCAATACAGGAGCATCACTGGGACGCTTTCTATGCCTTTTACATAGATACCGGTGGTCGAAAATGGGGAACCCCCTATTTAAGCCGCAAATTCTTTAGCCTGGTGTGCGCTTCGATGGCCGACGATATATTGTTGATTATGTGCAAGCGCGAAGATCAATACATAGCCGGGGCGCTAAACTTTATAGGCTCAGAAACCCTGTACGGCCGAAACTGGGGTTGTACCGAAAATCACCGCTTTTTACATTTCGAAATTTGTTACTACCAGGCCATCGAATTTGCCATCGAGAATGGTCTGAAGTTCGTTGAGGCCGGTGCCCAGGGTTCCCACAAAATGGCACGCGGGTACCTTCCGAGAGCAACTTACAGCGCACACTGGATAAAAGATGAAGGCTTTCGGGCAGCGGTCTCTAACTATCTGGAAGAGGAGCGTAGTCATGTACAGGCAGATATCCAGTATCTGTCACAGCATATTCCCTTCAAGCGATAGCACCAGGCGCCTGCAAAAAGTTTGCAAGCGCAAGGTATTGGACGGGCCCATGCGCATTATCTGTTTCTGCAACGGCGTTAAAGATTCGAGATGGCTATCTGCGAAAAGATAAAGCACTTTCGGCTGTTTAAGCTCTATATCGCCCTGTACTACGGGAGTGGACAATACCTGATCAATCGCTGAATGCAGCAGGTTATTTCCATCGATTTCTTTCACACCCAATTCCCGCAGGGCCTCTTCCAACAGTGGTTGGAGAGTGCTGATAAATTGCGCAGACGTATCTACCGGTAATGTCAGAATGGTATCTACCAGCGGGTCATAACGACTATAACTTTGGCTATCCAAATACGATTTGCCGCCTTGTTTTCTCACCCTGAAGCTGCCCTTTGGCGCCAAAAAGCCTAATTGCCTGCGTGGTACTTCGCCCCGAGCAGCATTTTCTACGATAACCCCAAACCTGCGTATCAGCTCATCACGCGATAGCCAGTCAGACCAGCGGGAATCAACACTGAGGGGGATCGCATACTCTCTGATAAACGTATCACTCTGATTTAACTCGGGTAATTGCAACTTTGGTACTACGGGCAGAACTTCAGGTGTAGTCTCGGGAATTGCTTGTGCTTCTGCCTGGGCAGGCTCTGTATAAGGGATCGGAAGTGATTCAGGCTGCGGGATTTTTTCAATGTCGACCACTACCTCAGGGCTGTTAACCCGCTCAGGGCTGTTAACCCGCTCAAGGCTGTTCACCCGCTCAGGGCTGTCCACCCGCTCAATAAAGTACCAGGCCAGACCAATAATCAGGGCCAGCGAGAGCAGAACTGCCAGATAAACCCGTAACTGCATCGACTGACCACTCCTGTTGTCCTGCGACCAAATACCACCAGTGGATTATTTGACCACAAAAGTGCCTACATAACTCCATTTAGGATGAAATTCCATTATCATTTCACAATTAGTTTGCATACAAAATTCCCGGGACAACAAAAGCATGATACACACCGCAATTAATCAAATTCTTGATCACAAGGTCGAAGCTGGGCAATCCGTATCAGTGGCAGGCTGGGTTCGCTCAAGACGCACCTCCAAGGGCGGATTTTCTTTTGTAAGTGTGCACGATGGCTCCGGATTCGATCCGATACAAGTCGTCGCCGACCAGGCGCTGGATAACTACGAAAGTGAAATAGTGAAAATCGGTGTTGGCTGTTCGGTAGTAGTCACCGGAACAATCGTAGAAAGCCAGGGCAAAGGCCAGGACAGGGAAATTCAGGCAATTTCGGTGGAAGTTCTGGGATGGGTGGATGACCCAGAAACCTACCCTATCGCCAAAAAACGCCACACTTTTGAATACCTGCGCAGTGTTGCGCACCTGCGACCAAGAACAAACAGTTTTGGTGCTATTGCGCGGGTTAAAAATGCTATCGCCCAGGCAACGCACCGATTTTTTTCCGAGGAGGGGTTCATCTGGCTGAATACCCCCATCATAACTGCAAGCGATTGTGAAGGTGCGGGAGATATGTTTCGCGTTAGCACGCTGGATATGGCCAACCTGCCAATCAAGGATGGTCGTCCTGACTTTGAACAGGATTTTTTTGGCAAGGAAACTTTCCTAACGGTTTCAGGACAACTCAACCTTGAAAGTTACTGCCTTGCTATGAACAAGGTATACACATTTGGGCCAACATTCAGGGCAGAAAACTCCAATACAAGCAGGCACCTCGCCGAATTCTGGATGATAGAGCCGGAAATCGCATTTGCAGATCTGGAAGCCAACGCACAGCTGGCTGAAAGATACCTCAAGAGCGTAATTGCCAACGTGCTGCAAACGCAATCCCGCGACATGCAGTTTTTTCAGGAACGCATCGACAATACTGTAATTGACCGTCTTCAGGCCGTACTAGACAGCGAATTTGTACGCATGGATTACACCGATGCGATTGAAATTCTTAAAAAATCTGGTCGAAAATTTGAGTTCCCTGTCGAGTGGGGCCTTGATCTGCAATCCGAACATGAGCGATTCCTGACTGAACAACACGTGCAGGGTCCGGTGGTCGTGGTGAATTACCCGCAATCAATAAAGGCCTTTTATATGCGCCTGAATGACGATGAAAAAACCGTTGCTGCAATGGACGTTCTGGTTCCCGGAGTTGGTGAAATTATTGGTGGCAGCCAGCGCGAAGAACGTCTGGAGGTACTCGATCGTCGGATCGAAAGCAGACTAAAAGAGGAATTATGGTGGTACCGCGATCTGCGTAGATATGGCACGGTGCCCCATTCGGGTTTTGGCCTGGGACTGGAACGTCTGGTACTTTACCTTACAGGAATGGAAAATATTCGGGACGTTATTCCCTTCCCTCGTGTCCCCAACAATGCCAGTTTTTGAATTGCGTGCTGTTTAGTACCCTCTGATGCTCAAATCGCTATTTAGACTACGGGTTTTTGTATCCCCCTATCGATGGCGTTTGCTTCTGGGCATTTTCGCGTTTTTGTTAGCCAGACTATTTGAAGCCTCTGTGCCCATTTTCATGATGCAGGGCATCGACAAAATCGGCGCGGGTGATTTTGATGTGCTCTACCCGGTGCTGGGTATTATTGGCGGTGTCCTGGGGCGTTTTACTGTGGTCTCATTCGCACGAATCACTGTACGTCGGGTTAGCCTGAATATGGCCTTCGATCTTCGACAGACATTTTACGATCGGCTACAACATCAGGGGTCTCGCTTTTTTAATCGTTATTCCATAGGAGACATGATGACTCGAGCAGTGGCAGACATCTCCCTGCTGCAGCGTCTGATCTCCCTGGGCACCATCCTGTTGGTCATTCTGGTGTTTGCAACACTTGTGGGTTTTGCGTTTATGCTGAGCCTTTCACCCGCACTTACCCTGCTCATTCTTCCACCGCTACCACTGGTATTTATCTATGCCTGGTATGCCTCAAAACAAATGGGCATTACCTCGGCGCTGGTACAAAACCGGCTCTCTGATATCGGTACACACGTACAGGAAAACCTGTCCGGGATTCGTACCATCCAGGCCATGGTGCAGGAAGAAAACGAGATAGCGCGGTTTTCCATAACTAACCAGCAGTACGCCGATGCCTTTTATGATCAGGCCCGGATAAACAGCATGATGATGGCCTGGATGCCGGTTTTTTCTGCCGTGAGCATAATAATTGTGTTGGGTTACGGCGGCACTATGGTGCAAAACGGAAGCCTGAGTATTGGCGCTTTTGCGGCATTTTTCATGTATATAAATATGGTCGTTCAGCCCTTCCGGGTGGCCGGCTTTATGATAAACCTTTTCCAGAGAGCAGCTATAGCTTCAAACAGGCTGTTCGAGGTTTTCGATCTTGAACCGGAAATCGTGGACAACCCCAGCGGCTTAACCCCGCAAAATATTATCGGGAATATAGAATTCAGAAACCTGGATTTTCACTATCCCGACACAGAAACGAAAGTACTCAATGCGGTTAACCTGGACATAAAGCAAGGTGAGTCCATCACTATTATGGGCCGTGTAGGGTCAGGTAAAACCACACTGCTCAAACAGATTGTCAGACTGCTTGATGCCCCGTCTGGCCAGGTGTTTGTTGACGGCTACGACGTACTGGATTATCCCCTTGCCCAGCTGCGATCCCAAATCGCATTTGTACCGCAGGATACGTTTCTTTTTGATGGTTCTTTGCGCGACAACCTCAGTTATGACGATGCCGATCGATCAATAGAACCCATCTGGCGGGCGGCTGAAGCGGCAGATCTCAAAGACACTATCGAGGCATTTCCCGAACAAATGCAAACCATGGTTGGAGAACGCGGGGTAACTTTGTCGGGTGGTCAAAAACAGCGTGCCACACTTGCTCGCGGCTTGATACGAAATGCAGCAGTATTAATTCTCGATGACTGTTTCAGCAGTGTGGATACCGAGACCGAAGAACACATCCTCTCGGAGCTCAAACGCTTGCGAAAAAGCCAGACCACCATATTGGTATCTCACCGGGTTTCTACTGCCCGGCACTCCGACCGAATCGTAGTTCTAATAGATGGCCATATCAGCGAAGCAGGCAGCCATGAATCACTGATTAAGCAAAAAGGCTACTACGCAGAACTGGAACAAATCCAGCGTGAGGGTCAACGAGAAGAACCGGGAGATGAAACAGCATTGTCCCCTGGATCCGGGACAGCAACTTGAATTCTGAAAAACGCGACTATTCTGTTTTTGATGCGGAGCTTTCCGGGCAGGTACTTTCATTAAAACTACTTAGACGTCTGATGAAGTGGATGAAACCCTATCGCTTGACGCTAATCATCAGTGCGGTTTTAGTGCTCGTTTCCAGCTCGCTCCAGGTACTTATGCCAGTAGTTCTTTCGCTGGTGGTTATTGACCATATTATTATGGGTGTTACAGATCATCTGGTACCGGATATGGGAACTATTGCGGCGGCCAATAGCCTGGCAGAAACACTGTCATTATCCCCTCTGTTTGCAGCCTGCCTGTTGTACGCAGTTATTCACGTGTTATGGACATTAACGGGCCACCTGCACCGCATGACACTAACGGCATCGGTTATCAATGGACTGCGCGATTTGCGGCTGGACCTGTTCAGCCATCTGGAATCAAGGCCATCGTCTTTCTACGACCGTGTCGCGGTAGGCCGCGTGATGACGCGTGTTACCAACGATATAGAAGCGCTTTTTGAACTCCTGCGCGGTGTAGGAACTCTGGTGGGAGAATTTGTACCTTTTTTTGTTGCCCTTGTGGTTTTGTTTGCAGTGAATGTGAAACTGACACTTCTCTTGTTACTGGTTATTCCGGTGATGGGTCTAGTTACGGCATTGTTCAGGCGCATCACGCAGAAGTTGTTCAGGGAGGTGAGAATGTCCCTGTCGGCGCTCAACCAGAATTTGCAGGAAAACCTGGCAGGGCTTCAGGTTGTTCAGATCAGCGAGCGACAAGCCTACAATCTGGCCAGATACACAACTATCAACAAACAAAATCGTAATCTCGAAAAAGAGACCGCCACAGTAGAAACAATGTACGGGGCGTTCACGGATAGTGTTTCCGGAATTGCTCTGGCCATGATTATTTACTATGGCGGAGGAGCAGTAGTCCAGGACGAGATTAGCCTCGGCGGGCTGGTATTATTCACGCGCTTTATTGATATGCTGTTTCACCCAATCGTCGTTCTGGGTGAACAAACCAATATATTGTTTAGAGCCATGGCGAGCGGCGAGCGTATCTTCCAGGCGCTGGACTGGGATGAAAAGGTAAGAGAACCTGAAATTCCTGTTGAACTTCCCCCACGACTAAGCGGGAAACTGGAGTTCAAAAACCTCAACTTCTCCTATCTTCCGGGCCAGGCAGTATTACGAAATATCTCTTTTACCATTCATCCCGGGGAGAAACTCGCCATAGTGGGCCCTACCGGATCGGGAAAGAGCACCCTTATCCGTTTGTTAGGCCGTTTCTATGATTTTGAAGACGGGCAAATATTTCTGGACGGAGTTGACCTGAACAAGATTCATAGCCGCGACCTGAGAAAACGAGTGGGCGTGGTGCTGCAGGATTTTCATATTTTTTCCGGCAGTATCTATGACAATATCGCGCTTGGGGACCCTAACATTAGTCGCGCAATGGCTGTTGAGGCTGCCATAACGGTAAACGCTGATCAGTTTATTCGGCAGTTACCCAAAGGCTACGATACACAACTCTCTGAGCGTGGTCAGAACCTCTCCCAGGGCCAGAGGCAATTACTGGCCTTTGCACGGGTGCTATCGGCTAACCCCGAGATTCTAATTCTGGATGAAGCCACGGCAAACATTGATACAGAAACCGAGATTCTGATTCAGGATGCGCTCGACAAACTCACCAAAAACAGAACTTCCATTCTCATTGCACACCGCTTGCAGACCATTCAGGAAGCTGATCGTATTCTGGTATTAGACAATGGTGAAGTGGAAGAACTGGGGTCACATACCGAACTGATACAAAACGAAGGTGTTTACTTTCGCCTGCATTCACTGCAGTTCCAGGCTATAGAGGAAGACGTGGAACAAAATTAGGGTTTAAGCGTAACTTGCACCCCTTGCATTGCCGCAGCTTCCAGCTGTTTTACACGATTTACGTGACCTGCCCGGGTAATTCCATAAAAAGAAAGTACCGCGATAGCAAACAACGGCATGAGCGCCATGGTTGTTCCATAGGCAAGACCAAGTTCAAACAATACTTCTTCGGCTACCTCACCAGGCTTGAGATTTGTTGGAAAACTTATCACGTCCAGAATAATGCCCACCATAAAAGTTCCGATACCGGTCGCCGCCTTTGACGAAAAGGTACGAGCTGCAAAGAACAAACCTTCCTCCCGCCTGCCCGTTTTCATCTGGCTCTGTTCAACCACGTCTGCAAGCATCGAACTTTGCATTATGCTGAACATAATATAGACGCTTATCACCATTCCTACCCAGAACATCACCAAAGGAAACAGATAGGGCCAATCGTTATCCGGGAGCACACCCAACAGGCGTAAAGCGATAAGTGCCGGACTTAGGCACATATAGGCAATATATAAACCAATCGCAGCACGTTTTTTGTCAAACTTTTTAGCCAGTACAGGTGCAACAAAGGCTGCTACAACGGCAGAAAACAATATAGCTACATTTAGCCAAAAGATTTTCTCGGAAGGAAAGCCCCAGAAAAAATTGTTGATGTAGGAATCAAATCCGGCCGAGGCGCCCCACGCGATTGCAGTAAATAAACCGGCGGAGAAGAGGATCAAAAAATCCTTGTTTGCAAGCGTAGTGCGCAGTTCAAGAAACATTCGTTTAGTGGTAAGTCGATCGACGCGGGTTTGTGCCTGCAGAAACGGAATAAAACCGTGCAGCCCAATACTGGACACCAGAATACTCGTTACTATCATAAATGAAGCCGCAAGCCCGTACATCGGGTAACCCGCCGGATTCATCGCCCCGTAGGGAAACTCATCGGTTGCTGCCAGAAATATACCCCAGCCTAACAAAGCAATACACAAGCCACCCTGCCAGCCAAACATATAACGCAATCCAAGCAAACGGGTACGCTCATCATAATCATCGGTTATTTCTGCAACGATGGCAGTGCTTGGAATTTCATACAGCGTAATACAAAAGCGCACAAAAACTGCCAGCACACACAGATAAACAAATAGTCCGGTTTCTGATAAGTACTCCAATGGTGGGTTCCACAGAAAATAAAACGAAATACCTACCGGGATTACCGAGGCATACATAAAAGGGTGTCGCCGTCCCCACCTGGAATGGGTATTGTCGGACCAGAATCCAACAAGTGGATCTGAAATAGCGTCAAACAAAAGTGCCACTAACAATGCCAAACCAGTGAGCGTGCCAGACAGACCAAGTACCTGGCTATAGTAAAACAGCAACAGGTAGGCAAAACCGTTTTCCTTCACGCCATAGGCAACGGAGCCGAATCCGTATAGCCATCTAATTCTGTTGGTTATAAGCGGTTTATTGGCTGCCACTGGTCGGGCTCCATAATATTTGTTGGGCTAATACCTGTCTGGCGCAATCATGCAGCTCTGTTTTTCAACAACGCTAACATTTCTTCTCTGTCAGGACCGCTCACTATACGCACAGCGGCATTTTTCTTTCGTCCTCTTAACATATATCGAAAGATAGTAAATCGAATAGCCGGTTCTTTTAAAAAATCTCCTGGTTTCTCCAGCAGATTTACTGTACGCATCATACCTCGCACTACGTGCACCTGATCCTTGATCGCTGCGATCAGGGCATCACCAAAAGCAGCCCCGAACCAGGCCTTGAATCCCGCAGTTTTTTCAAGCAAGGTGCCACTGGCCACTGCCCTGGCACGTTTTATGCCACTCTTGTCTTCATTGAGACTGGCCTGGTAAATTGGCCTCAACTGTTCTTCTGAACGCCTATCAAATTCCAATGCACGTTGTACCGGGTCAACTGTACTTTCCAGAATATCTGCCAGAATATGTGCATGTACTGCCCCCACACTACAACCACGCCCGTACAGTGGATTAGTGCGAATGGCAGCATCCCCCACAGCAAAAAAATTCAGCGCCAGGGGTCGATCTTCCTGCACATAGCGTCTCCAAACTGCCCGAATGTCGCTAACGCCCAGCGCATCCGTGGTTGGCTGCATTTTGCGTTCATCCATCCACGGCTTCAGGCCGGGAATGCTTCGACACATAAGATCAAATTGCGCATTGTCACGTACTGCGCCGCGGAGGGTTTTCTCATCTTCCGGCACACAGATAATAAGCGCGAAATGCCCATCATCGCCTGGAAATACACCGTACTTTATATAACCCAAATCTCCTGCGCCAGGATGTAAGCCGTGTCGAGAAGGTTCTGTTTCACCAGGATTAAGTTGGTAATTTCGGGAAAAATAGGCCATTTCTGAATTGTGTTCTTCATGGCTGACATCTATACCAGCTGCCTTGAACCACTGGGGAAATTTAGTTCCGCGACCACTCGCATCAACCACAATATCTGCATATACCTCGCTTTTTTCTCCCCTGGTATGCAGCTGAAGTCCCTTTACCACCAGACTGTCACAGTTTGAGACATCAGATCGCGACGTGATTAGCCCTGCTATGTGTGAAGAATCATGAAGTTCGATATTGCCAGTACGTAGCACATACCGGCGCAGTACCGTTTCGAGGGTTGCGCGCCGACACAGCAGTATCCACAGTTTTTCGTCTTCTTGCTCGGGCTTGTATTTGGCCAATAATTCAGGCCGCAACATATCCCTGAAACTCAGTTTGCGAGCACCATTGGCAATAAACTCTTCCAGTAAATCGGGATACCTGTCGCGAATGAGATTACACAACAAACCCAGAAACGCATGGGGATGCCTGAACTGGGATGCGCCTCTTCTGTTCCATTGAAAAAAGGCTTCATGCGCATCCCCATCCGGGGGTGCTATGTCACGCTCATATACCACCACCTGATTGCCCTTGCTGGCCAGAGCCAGGGCTGTACACATTCCGCAAATACCCGCGCCGACCACTATTATTTTCTGCTTCAAACAAGCGTCTCCAAAAAACCAAGTATGGCCTCATTTACATCTTGCGGTGCTTCCTGCTGTGTCCAGTGGCCTATTCCTGGTATAAGTTTGTTCACCCGCAAATCGGGAACATTTTCAGGTAACTGCGCAATTGCTTCGGCTGCCATAATCACCACGCCGTCTTTATCGCCCGCGATAAACATCGCCGGCTGGGTAATTTTTCTGGGTGCATTTGCTGTTAACTCCCAGGTTTCATTCATATTTCGGTAGTAGTTTAACGGCCCCCTGAAACCACTGTTGGCAAATTCGTTTACGTAATAATCCAGATCTGCTTCACTAATCCACGCGGGCATGGACTCTGGCTCAGGCAGATCAGATAACAAATCCGAGTCTGGAGATTTTGCCGGTATCAGGGCCAGATCAGAGTCACCGCTTGCCATATATAGAAATTTTTTCAAGGCAAGGCGAATATCTTTTTCAAACTCAGCTTCTGCGACTCCCGGTTTTTGAAAATATAACTGGTAAAAGAACATGTCTTTAAAAATCAGCTTTATCATATCCAGTGGGGGTGTATCTGCGCGAGGCACAAACGGTACAGATAAACCCCCCACCGCGGTAATCCAGTCCGGGTGGTTAAGCGCGCAACTCCAGGCAGTAGGTGCGCCCCAATCGTGACCAAAAACTACCGCAGTTTCATAGCCCAGTGCAGGAATCAGTCCGACGATATCATTTACAATCTCAACCTGGTTGTAGGCACTTATGTCCCGGGGCTTATCACTTTTGCCATAACCACGCATATCCGGAGCTACAGCGTGGTAACCTGCATCTGCAAGCGCCTTAAACTGGTGACGCCAGGAATACCAGGATTCCGGAAAGCCATGCAGCATTAGTACCAGGCCCTTATGTTCGGCTCCCGGCTCAGCCCCCATCTCAGCCCCCATCTCAGCAATGTTAAGATGTATTGAATTTGTCGCAATTCGTCTCTGGTTTATTTCACCAATCATGCTGCACGCCCCGGCAAAATCCGCCCACAGCGCGCATCTGTATAACCTCCATCAGCCTGATAGACCACCCTGCCACCAACAACAACAGTCTCCACTCCGATCGCATCCCTGACATAACGGCTGCCCTGGCCGGGAATATCCTGTCGAAAATACTCCGCGCCGCGTGCGATGGTGTCGGCATCAAAAATTGTTATATCCGCAACAAAACCCTTTTTTAGAATACCTCTGTCTGGCAAGCCCCAGATTTTGGCCGTATCCGAAGTGATTTTCTTTACCGCAGCCTCCACCCCCAACAAACCCGCTTCGCGCACAAACTTGCTGAACAGGTATCCGGTATCGCCATAAGTAGAGAAGGAAAGAATATGCGCACCACCATCACTCGCACCAATATGTACATTAGGGTGGCCTAATAACTCCCCTACTTTTGCTACATTGTTGTGCCCCATATCTGCGGCGAGAAAGTGTGCCTGCAAGTCTTCTTCCAGAGAAAGATCCAGCATGAGTTCCACGGCAGTACACGCGCGCTCTCTTGCGACCTCACCCAGCGTTCTGCCAACCAGACACTGGTTTTTGTCAGTCTGCACCTGTCGAATAACCAGCGTGTCCCACAATCCTTTTAGGGGACTGGCCTGTGCTTCTGACAGGTAGGTTTCTCTACGGCTGGGATCAGAAAAACTCGCAACAATGCTGTCATGCGTGCCAAATCGCATAGTTGCATACCAGCCAGGTAGCCTGATAAACAACAGACTGGGCACATCCAGCGTAAAACTGATATCAATCGGACGTGTCTGCACCTGAGGCCATACCCTTGCCCCCCGGGCAAATTGCTCTTCAACTCGTTGCATCAAGCGGTCGACTCCACGCATGTCCTCGCCGTTGACAAACAGGGGAGAAAAAGTAGTGGTTATCTGATGCTTAACAGACAGATCAGCCAGTTGGTCCAGCCGCGCAATACTCAGATCTGTGTCATAGAATTCCGGAACAATCTGCAGGATACGCTGGTAGTCACCAAGCACCTCACACAGGCCATCCAGCTCTGCAACATCAGAATAACGACTGGGAACGGGTTGCAAACGCTCATCCATATCTACAAAACTCGTCGACAGGCCTACAGCGCCACATTCCAGACATTCACGCAGAAGGTCCTGCATTTGCTGCACTTCACCCGCCGTGGCAACTCGTTGTGCCGCGGCCTCATCCATAACCCACAACCTAAGCACACTGTGGCCCACCAATGGGGCGATGTTTATGGATAAGGTAGATTTTATGCGGTTAACAAATTCTTCGAAACTTTCCCAGTTCCACTCTATGCCTTCTTCAAAGGCGCGCACTGGCATCTCTTCAATCTGGTTAAACATACCAACCAGAATGGGTCGGTGCTTCTTCTTGAGCGGCGCTAATGACAATGAACAATTACCTGGAACAATGGTAGTAACCCCATGTTCCAGGGCGGGGCGTGCCTGACCGTCCCAAAGCAGTTGTGCATCAAAATGTGTATGGGGGTCGATGAATCCGGGGCTAACTACCTTGTTACTGGCATCGAGAGTTGCTTTCGCCTCACTATCCACATTACCCAACTGCACAATCCTGTCGCCCAGAATCCCAATATCGCCAATATAAGCTGGCAAACCCGTGCCATCGATAATACGACCATTTTTTATTACCAAATCCAGCATGCTGTTTTCCTTTGTCTGTTGTTAGGTATCAAGCTTGTACCGATTGTACGACGTTGCGAGGGCCTGCTTCACTCGGGTCCAGGGCTGGCCCACAAGCTCTTCAGGATCAGTGGCTGAACAATTTTCCATGAGTAGAGCCCCCGCATGCCCGTCCAAAGCGATTTCCGAGACCGCTCCGTTGCCATACACAATTGTCACAATAAGTTCTGCAGCGCCGTCATGTGCAGCAGCGACACGTACTTTTTGAATGCTCGCATCGGTCACAGATTTGATTCGCTAGCGTGGCGCTTCAATGAATATGATGTCACTGGGTAATACAGGGTGTAGTTCTGTATCAGGTGACGTACCAACAGAGGCGCGCATAAACACATGCAGATTCCAGCTTTGTAATGCGGCAATTGCATCTTCAGTTGATAAACGCGGTAAGGTCCGGGACGCGATTGTACGCCAGTTGTCCCCGCTTTCAGGAAATATGGATTTACGTTGAATTGTCAAGGCCATCGTGATTTACCCTATACTTGTATATGCGTAGCTTGTTGAGTACTTGAATCATCTGTGGCACGCAACCTGATCCGCTGTTTTGGCAGAGCAGCAATGCGCGTAAGCTGGTCTTGCAAGTTATCAACACGGGATTCTATCTCCTGACGATGCGCTTGCGTTGCAGCACCCGCCAGTGCTAATCCTGCACCAAATTGTGCACGCACCTCCAGCTCTGCCAAAGTTATGAGACCACTTACCCACTCCACAATGCCGGCGAAAAAAACGTAAGAGATAGTTCGAGCGATGTAATCAGCACGAATGTGCTTACGTAAATACCCCGATGTTTGCGCATTTCGAACCAGTTTATTCATCATCACCTGGCGTGGACCACTGAACAGGGTACGCAGTTCTCCTTCCCCGTCTTTATTCAGCGCCACGAGGATTGCGCGGTAAAATCCCGGTTGTTCCGAATAAAACGCCGTAGCCAATGTGATGGATTGAAACACCCGCTCAAGCGGATTTACCTGTAGTTGATTCAGTCTGCTCTGGTAGGAAGCCAGATCAGCATCCAGTACTGCGTGTAGAATTTCCTGCTTGGAGCCAAACAGATTGTACGGAGTAGCTATACTGACACCCGCACGGCTTGCCAGAATACGCATGGAAAAACCCGAATCACCGGTTTTGCGCATCAAATCCCGCGCTGCTAGCAGTATCTGATGGCGTCTTAGCTGTTTAGAGTCTTCCCTAAGACCCATTAAACTCGCACCATTCTTGATTATCCCGAGTGAAAGATGCGCTAAGCCTACACAAATTAAAACATGTTTTAAAGATTTTTATATCACGTTCTACTTATTTACAACCTGGCTGCCAAAAAACAATGCCGCTCCCGTAGTACCTGATTCGCATTCTCTTTTACCTTAACCGATTGCAAGGTAATCTGGCAGTATATTAAGCGTATAGAAGATTTCACAATGAAAATGTCTGCCAAATTATCGACCTGCGGCAGCTACCGCTATGAGTTACATCGCAGCTGGGATACTGAATTGGAAAGTGTTTTATTTATTGGGCTTAACCCCTCGACGGCCGATCACACCCGGGATGACCAGACATCACGCGTGTGTATTAACTTCGCAATGCGCTGGGGTTATGGAGGCGTAACAATCGCGAATCTCTTCGCATTCAGGTCCACCGACCCTGCACGCTTAAAAACAGCAACTGATCCTGTCGGCCCGGAAAATAACCGAGTGTTACGACGTTTATGCAAAAAATCCAGCCTGGTAATTTGTGCCTGGAGCGATATGGGTGGTTATCTGGCCAGAGATAAGGAAGTGCTGGGTATGATAAACAAGCCCCATTGCCTGTCCCGTCTTAAAAGTGGTCGCCCGGGACACCCACTATACAAAAGTCGAGCCCTGTTACCCAAATCCATGTTCTAACAATTGGTTTATTCCTTTGCAAAACGCAGTGGTGACAGGGCTTTGCGTAGTGTCTCTATACCCACTTCTTCAAAATCCAGAGAGTCTACACAATCCGTATTGCCCAACAAAATACTTGCGGCAATCGCAGACATTGCTGGTGCCGTTTGAACACCATAACCGCCCTGGCCTGCAAGTATAAAAAACCCGTTGTCTCTGTCATCAAATCCAGCCACCGGCGTGCGATCGGGTGCAAAAGTGCGTAAGCCCGCCCAACTGTGCGTAACCCGCGGAACTTTTAATCCGGTGCATTGTTCAAACGCATCCGCTGCAATGGCGATGTCCAGCTCATCCGCCTGCGCATCACACGGTACTGTTAAGGTTTCATCGGCGGGAGATACAAGGACAGACCCTGCATCAGGTTTAAAATAGAAATTTTCATTTGCATCAATCACCATGGGATGGCCATGCATTGGATGTCCCTCGGGTTCCGGAATCAGGATCGCGGTGCGTCTCAAGGCAGACAAACCCAGCACCTGGGCATTTGCCAATGCACTTATTGAGTCGGCCCAGGCCCCCGCTGCATTTACAACAACATCTGCAGAGTACTGTCCATGTAACGTATCTGCGCGCCACGCTCCCGCATGAAACTCCAGGCGATTTACCAGCGCGCCAGTTTCCAGAATACCCTGCTGTTTCTTAAACCTCCGCAGAAAGAGCTGGAGTATGGCATCAACATCCAGATCGCCGCTCCCCGAACCCAGCAAGGCACCGGCAACAAAATCCGGCGACAGAATGGGAAACCGTGCGCACGCATCTTCCCTGTCCATCCACAACAGCGCCCCACGATCCGAACTGTTAAATTGTTCCTTCAAGCCTGGCAGGTCCGATTCACGAGCCACAAACAGTCGATCCCTTGGCAAGAAAAGTCTCACTTCTGTCTCTTCCTGATCAGGGTTTAGAAAAAAGGATCTGCTGGCAGCAGTCATGGCCCTGACGTTGGCATTGCCATAATCCGTTGCATAGAACGCGGCCGATCGTCCAGTAGCGTGGTATCCAGGTTGTGATTCCATTTCGAGCAAACGAACACTGGCGAATTTTGACAGTTGAGCAGCTACAGAAGTGCCGGCGATACCAGCACCTATTACCAAAAAATCAGTTTTTTGCATACGGGTTCCAGAACGCTATGGCTGGTAAGTGAGCTGGATAGTTATGCAGCCTGCCATTAATCGGTTGCGGGCCGAGGCAGCGATACCACCTTTGCCTTGGAGCGTTCGTAGGACTGTTCTGCCATGTCTGACAATTCATCAGTAAGTTCGGCGCCCTCAACCAGCGCGATAACAAAGGTGCGCACAGATTCAAAATCATAACTGTCGCACGCCTGTTTGAGTGTGTTAAGGGCACCACGAATTTCTGCCCAGGGTATATATCCTTCCTCGGCGCGCATTATCTTGCGATGCTCGGTAGTGGCTGATGTTTCTGCAATCAACAATTCTTCATACAGCTTTTCTCCCGATTTAAGACCGGTAAATTGAATTTCAATATCACCATCGGGATTTTTGCTGTCTCGCACAGTATAGCCCTTTAAATGAATCATCCGCTCAGCAAGGTCCAGTATTTTAATTGAATTGCCCATATCCAGCAGAAATACATCGCCTCCCTGCGCCATGGAAGAGGCCTGAAGCACCAGTTGTGCTGCTTCCGGAATGGTCATAAAAAAACGCGTTACTTCCGGATGCGTGACGGTAACCGGTCCTCCATTTTCTATTTGTTCAGAAAACAGGGGCACCACAGATCCGGAAGAACCAAGTACGTTTCCAAACCGCACCATGGAAAATTTTGTCGCCCCGGATTGATCCTGCATTGCCTGTAACACCAATTCCGCCAGACGTTTGCTGGCTCCCATCATATTTGTAGTGCGCACGGCTTTATCGGTTGATATTAGAATGAAATTTTTAACCCCGGCTTCCACTGCTGCCTCTGCGGCATGCAGCGTGCCAAAAGTATTGTTCTTAATACCCTGGATGACATTGCGTTCCACAAGGCTAACGTGTTTATAAGCTGCCGCGTGGTATACGGTTTCAATCTGGTAAACTTCCAGGGTCCTTCGCATTAAAGCTGCATCGGTTACTGAACCCAGCACCACTACAGTGGGTACCTGCAAGGAGTCGCGCACGCATAGATCGCTAATATCTCGTTGGATGCGAAACAGCGCAAATTCCGACTGATCGAGCATGACCAGCATACGAGGCTGAAGACGCGCGATTTGGCGACAGAGCTCAGACCCGATTGAGCCTCCTGCACCCGTCACCATAACCGACATATTTCGTACACACCCAAACAACAGTTTCGGTGAGGGCTCTACCGTGTCACGGCCCAACAAATCTTCAATGTTTACATCACGGGTATTGTCTACCGACGCCTGACCCGAGACCAGATCAGACAGGTCTGGAATGAGCTGTACACGAACCGAAAACGGTTCAAGAAATTCTATAATACGCTTCCTGGTATCTCCCTCGGTGCTGGCTATGGCAACAAGTACCACTTTGGCCTGGGTAGTTTCAAGTAAACGCGAAAGATCTGATGGAGGGTATACATAGATTCCGTTTATGGATCCCTTCTGAATTTTTTTATCATCATCCAAAAAAGCAGCTGGGAAATAATCACCCTGATGCTGCAAGCGGCGCACCAGTTCGGCACCGGCCTCACCTGCACCATAGATAATGATGGGTTTTTTTGCGCTAAACTTGCGCGCTAGCCAGTTGAGGTAGGAACGTACCGCAAATCGCGTACCAGCCACATAAATAAGCACCAGCATCCAGAAAATAATGGGAACAGAACGCGGAAATCCTTTAAGGGGGACCAGATATGCCGTTGCAAAAATAGCAATCGCCGCCAAAGTTGCGCCTTTTACCACCGACATCATTGCATGGTTGCCCATATAGCGAACTATCTGTCGATACAGGCCAAGCCTTACAAATACGGGGATGGTTATTAATGCACTAACCACAAAAGCGGGCCAAAAATGCAGGATTTGCGGTGACCATTCCCCCAGGCGCAGGGCAAATGCACTCCACAGGGCAACAGGCAGCATAACGATATCAGCAGCCAGCGCTATTGCCTGTTTTTTTCTCCGGGAAAGTTCTTCCAACAAAGCTAACAGCATGTTATCCATCCTTGATCAGCTATTTCGTTCTGGTATCGGTACTGGCGTCAGGTAATCCTGCTCCGAACCGGATACACAACACTAGAACTGGCGTACAAGACAGTCCCAGTGCCATTATGCCCCAAGATGGGTATTGAATGGCACCCCCGGCCAAAGGCAGCAGCACAATCACTGAATACAGACAAAATGCCATCGTCACTTTTTGATGGCTGAAACGAATCGCCAGTTTTTGGTACAGGTGGCTGCGATGCGCAGAAGTAAAAGCCTGGCCGGATACCATTCTGCGGATTAACGTATAACTTGCGTCAACCCAGAAAACACTAAACAAAATCAGCGACACAAGCAGGGACAAAAGCCCTTGCTGGTTCAACAACAATGCACTCGCTGCAAGCACGTATCCCAGAGGTGCGCTGCCAACATCGCCCATAAAAATACTGGCAGGTGGCCAATTGAAAAACAGGAACACCAGTGAGCAGGTACTCAACACCCAGAGCAAACGGTAAATCTCGGAGGGCATTTCCCTGGCCAAAAGCAGGCATGCAAGACAGTACACAAGACACTGCGCCGCCGCCAAGCCATCGATTCCATCCATAAAATTAAACAGGTTTACAAACCAGAGCATTCCCAAGGCCAGCACCCCACCTGCGACCAGCAAGAACACCACACCAGCCTGATCAGAACTACCAGGCTCAATTAGCAAAAAAAGAATACTGGGCACAACTACCAAAATCTGTACCAGAAATCGTAGTCGTGAGGGTAGCGGCTTCAGGTCATCCCAAAAACCGGTAAGCCCCAGCATCAGCACTGAGAAAAAAATTGTCAGAAAACGCGCATCACCAACACCCTGACTCAAGCAATAAGCCAATATCGGAAGCACGATTGCTACACCACCTATCGAAGGTGTTGGTTGAGTGTGGGAGCTGCGCGCATTGGGGCTGCTAAGCAAGCCTCGATTTAGCGAATACCAAAGTGTGAATTTTTCAATTCCAAAACACGCTATTGCAGATCCGGCTACCCAGCCTAGTGTTGTGAAATCCAGCAATCTACAGTCTCCTTTAATGCAGCGTCTGTACTCTGCGGGGGGATCCAGGAAAACAGCTCCCGCGTTTCACTATCATCAACCTGCATTGGATCAAACAAACGCGCAAATTGAGTGGAGCGCCCAATCCAGGAAGCAATAATGCGCATGAGTTTTTCAGGCACGAAAAACAGGCGCGAACGCTTTTGCATGATGTGCGACATACTAGTGAGTAATTGCTCTACACTTACATCATTCGCGTCACGTACATGCAATACCCGGTAGGCGGCATCATCTTCCGGAATACATTCAACCAGCAAGGTGCAAAGATTCCTGACATTTATCATACTGCGTGGAGCCCGTGCACCGGATAGTGGTAATGGGATAGCCCTATGAGCCAGGCCAAGCAGTCTCTCAAAGTTTCCCCCCACATTAGGGCCATAAATCAATGGAGGTCGTACTACAGTGATCGCAACATCACTTTTAAGCTGCATATGCTGTAAAGACGCTTCAGCTTCACATTTGCTTCGGGCATAACTATCTGCTGGCTGTAAGCTGTCACTCGGCGACAAAGGTGAGACGCTGGCATCGCCGAGTACCTTTATACTACTCATGTAAACAAAACGACGTGCTCCCAGTCCTTGGGCCAATTGGTATGCGCGTTCTGTTGCTCGCACATTGTCGTTTTTGAATAATTCCGCGCAACTATCATCCTCAAGCTCGCTGGGACGGTGCGCACGGCCAGCCAGATGATAAAAAATGTCAACGGGGCTGCAGGTTCTGGCTATATCCTCCGGATCCAGGGAACCAAGATCCCCGGCCATTATCCTAATATTTTGCTGGTCGCGAGAGCTACCTGCCGTTCTGGAGAACCCGGTTACCGCAACATCTGCCGCTACAAGATGTTGAACCAGGTGGCGTCCGACGAAACCGCTAGCCCCGGTAACCGCTGCCGAGCGTAGCGTGGACTTCTGCAACGGTCCTTGCAGAGACTCGCCACTCAATTGACCAATCCCTCGTACACCAGAAAAGTATCCGCAATTACGTCCTCGACACTGAACAGGGCTTCGGTTTTTGTACGCGCAGCTGCACTCAGTCTGTGCCTGAGTGACGCGTCATTACCCAGCGTTCGCATCGCGTTTGCCAGCGCATGACTGTCCCTTGGTGGAATTAAAAGCCCGTTAACACTATCGCGTACCAGTTCCCGGCAACCGGAAATGTCAGTGGTTATTATGACCCGGCCGCTGGCACTGGCTTCAAGCAGTACTTTGGGTATGCCTTCGCCACCATAGGAGGGTAAACAAACAACATGGCTCTTTTGCAATACACTGGCTATTTCATCCGAATGCCCAATCCATTGCACCACTCCGGATTTATCCCAGGCCAACAAGGTTGCTTCATCCAGCGAAGATGGATTACCCTTGTCGATTCCCCCAACCAGCTGGAAAATCCAGTCCGAATGTTCCTTCCGGATTTCTCGAGCTGCCTCTACAAATTCCCGTACCCCTTTATCCTTTAACATTCTTGAAATGAGTGAAAAGGTGATTGGGCCATCCAGTTCGGGGAGACAGGGATATTCTGCAAGATTGACCCCAGCTCCCCGTATGAGATGTGACTCGGAAGATCGCACCAGCCCACCTCCAACAAATTCGTCAGCATCATCCCGGTTCTGAAATACAACAGCCATATTCTTGTGTGCCAGTGCAAGCTGATACACACGATCTATAAGAAACTTTCGAATACGTGCTACAAATCCTCTGCGATTGGCAACAAAGCCACGACCCGGAATTGCGTTTACGACTGCAGGAACGGAAGCGATTCTTGCTGCAATTGTTCCACAGATAACGGGCTTGCTGGTGATGTGATGTACCAGATCCGGTTTGTCTGTTTTATATATCTTATGCAGTTGTCGCAGTAATCGAAGTTCAGAAATGAGGCCGGCGGAACCGCGTTCGATATCCACCAACTCATATTCTATGTTGTATTTTGCCAGGCGTTCTTCACCTGAATTGGCGCGACAAATGACCTTGACCCGGCAGCCACGCTTCTGGGCTTCCAGAGCCAGCGGCAGGCGATGCGACAGGAAAAACCAGGCTTCGTTAACGACAAAAAAGATACTGTTCATTGGGCATATTCTAACAGAATTCCCACGAAAAGAGTCTCCAAAAACTGGCTGGCCTTACCGTAAACAGCACCTGCCACAGACTTCCATTTGAAGCAGTGATCAGTCTAGTCGCTAATTATTATCCTGCCCTCATTCGCCAGTACAATGCGCTCACCAATGCCTTTTACTTCAACAAGATCGCCAGCAACATGAAACTTACCATACGCCTCACGATGATTAACAATTTCCTGGGCCTTGCTAAGTCCTACTCCGCTTAACACCTCTGCCAGCTTCTCAACACTTGCTGTGTTTATATTTACCTGCGTCACACCCAGCTCTGGTCCATCGTCATTCGCAGATAGAAACGGAGCGGCAAAAAGACTACCCAGAATAAATAGCGATACAATCAGTTTTTTCATAGTGCATATCTCCAAGATACAGTGGTTGGCTTAAGACGTTCAAGCCTAGCGGGTTGGCAATATCTATTGCAGCGGCACACGCTTGATCAGGTACCAGAATTTAACCAGTTCGAAAGTGAGATATGACTTGCGGTAAAACTCTCAGGGCACGCGACTTATTTCACCCCACGATTTACAACTGGGGCAAAACCAAAGTAGTTGTTTCAGCGAGAAACCACAATTTTGACAGCGAAATAACTGTGCAGGGTTTTCGTGCCCCAGCAGTTCCCTGACTGCCTGTATGTCAATCGGTACTTCACCCGTTTGAGCATCAAAAAACTCAAACAATAACCTCAGGCCGGCAACCGATGGTCGCTTACCAAGCTCTACGAGAACGAAGTCCCCTGCAGCTTTGGCTCCCAGTCTCTCGCGTTTAAGTCTTGCGTATTCGGTGAGCACATCTATGTGTGAGGTGAGCTTAAGGCACCTTTCGAGATAATTATAATATTCATGATCTGCGTTAAGGCTTTTACAGACACTTTGATAAAGCATGAGAGATTCCGGTATCAAGCTGGTATTCTGGATCGAAACCTGTTCAAGGCAAGACCTGGCAGCTTCGAAATGTTGTTCACTTATTTCAAGAATTGCGCAGGCAAGACTCGCGCGTGCATTATCCGGGTCGACCGCAATCGCCTGGGAGAGTATGTCACGGGTCTGACGGTAGTCTGGAATTTCCCGAGTTAACTCAGCCAGCTCACAATAGTAATGTCCCAGCGCGATTTTTATTCTTGCTCTGACCGTGGGGTCCTCCCCCAAACCATCCCTGCCAAAAAGCTTTTTCTTCAACAAAATTTTTGCGGTATCAATCGCCGCCCGCCAATCGCTTTCCCGCTCATAAATATCCAGCAGTAACAGCCGCGCGGTAATTCCAAATCGACTGGAGTTCTGTGCAAGCTCTTTTAGAATACGCTCGGAACGATCCAGCAAACCGGCAGAAAGATAATCCCTGGCGAGTTCAATTTCTATCGATGTACGTTTTTTTTCCGATAAGCCCGGGCGGGCCAGCAGATTCTGATGCAAGCGAATCGCACGATCAATTTCGCCTTGTCGCCGGACTGTATTTCCCAGCGCAAGATGCGTATCCAGAGTCTCGTTTGAAATAGCGATTGTTTTTACAAAGACCTGGATAGCCTTGTCAACCTGCTCATTAAGCAAAAAATTCAGCCCGCTCAAATAGGGTTTGGGTATTAGCTCAGGGTTGCGATCGCGTTTGTGCTTATCCCGCTTGCCAAGAATAAAACCAGCACCGATCGCCAATATAAGCAGAACATAAAGAGATAAATTCTGTGGCATCACCTGTTCAAGTGTCCCGGATAAAACCTGCGGAACACAATTTTACTCCCTGTTATGCTCAGGCTGTATTGATGATCAGGAAAGCGCCTTAAGCCTTTCCAACTCTTGCTGTGTTGCAAGCAATTCGCGGCGGATTTTACGTTCACTGACCCTGAGCTTTACTGTAGTGGCATACAGTACCACCAAGCCGGAGATAAAACCTGCAGTGAGCGCAAACAATATCCACCAGTAAATACTAACCTGGGGACTCTGCCATTGCAGAAATGTTAGCGAAACTGCATCCGCATTATCCATAAATGCTACGGCACTAATTAATGCCGCTAGTATAAAGATGAAGATCAACATCAAACGCCACAGCCACCGCATCAACGTTCACCAAATGCAATGTTACAGAGCGGGATGTTAGTCCTGAGCGCCATCGGCAATGTGAGTTGACGGGTTTGCGGCCATCTCTTTGAGCAGGCCTGAGTTGACTCTGTCTTTCAATTCCTTACCGGGCTTGAAATGAGGGACATATTTACCAGCTAAACCAACAGTTTCGCCGGTTTTCGGATTTCTGCCAATTCGAGGGGCACGATAGTGTAGGGAGAAGCTGCCAAAACCCCTGATTTCGATACGGTTTCCCTGGGCAAGGGTATTGGCCATCTGCTCAATCATGGTTTTAACTGCCAATTCAACATCTTTGCTGGAAAGTTGTTTCTGCTGTGCAGTGATTACTTCTATTAGTTCTGATTTAGTCATGGACGAATCCGACAACAACCACGTGCGATAAAGCTAACACATGGTTGTTATCGCCACAAGAAACAAATCTCTTAGTTATCATGTGGTTATCCGACAGCCGAGCTATTCTTCGGTACCCCGATTCAGCTGTTGCTTAATCAAATCACCAATCGTAGCCGGTTTTGCCCTTTCGTTTTCGATCTTGCGATGCTCATCTACAGCAGCACGCTCCTCGGCAACATCCTTGGCTTTAACCGATAAGCTAATGTTTCTTGTTTTGCGGTCGATACCAATTATCTTAACTTCTATCTCTTCGCCAACGGTGAGTACGTTACGTGCGTCTTCCACTCTCTCTACGGAAATTTCTGAAGCTCGCAATACTCCGGTTACTTCAGTACCCAGAGAAATGACTGCGGCTTTGGTATCCACTTCTGTAATTACTCCGGTGACTATGCTGCCGCGATCGTTTGCTTCAACAAAATCAGAGTAGGGATCCTGCTCCAGTTGTTTGATGCCTAAAGAGATTCTTTCTCTTTCGGGATCAATTGACAGAACAACCGTCTCGATTTCCTCACCTTTGCTATAACGCCGCACTGCAGTCTCACCCGGTTCGTTCCAGGATATATCTGAAAGATGCACCAGGCCGTCAATTCCGCCTTCAAGACCAATAAATATACCGAAATCAGTAATGGATTTAATGGTGCCCTTAATGGACTGACTCTTGGCATTGTTCTCATCGAACTGATCCCATGGATTGGGACGACATTGTTTAATACCGAGAGAAATGCGCCTGCGCTCCTCATCAATATCAAGAATCATCACTTCAATCTCGTCACCTACGGCAACTACCTTGGAGGGATGAATGTTTCGATTGGTCCAATCCATTTCTGATACGTGTACCAGACCTTCAACGCCTTCTTCAATTTCTGCAAAGCAGCCATAGTCAGTAAGGTTGGTAACGGTAGCGGTCGTGCGCGCATTCTCCGGGTATCGTTCGACAATATTTACCCAGGGATCATCACCCAGTTGTTTCATGCCCAGTGATACACGATTTTTGTCGCGATCAAACTTCAGAATTTTAACGGGTAGTTCGTCACCTACGTTTACCATTTCACTCGGATGACGAATACGCTTCCACGCCATGTCGGTGATATGCAAAAGGCCATCCACGCCACCCAGATCGACAAACGCACCATAATCGGTAAGGTTTTTTACAATGCCCTTAACTTCCTGGCCTTCTTCCAGTGAACTTAATAACTGTTCACGCTCAACACTGTTTTCAGCTTCTAATACAGCACGACGTGACACCACAACGTTATTACGTTTCTGATCGAGTTTGATAACTTTAAATTCAAGGGGTTTGCCCTCCAGATGGGTAGTTTCTCTCAGTGGTCTAATATCAACCAGTGAACCCGGCAAGAAAGCACGGATATCACTTACATCAACTGTGAACCCTCCTTTCACCTTGCCGTTGATAACACCCATAATAACTTCGCTTTTTTCAAAAGCGTCATCCAGCATCATCCAGGATTCAGCACGTCGTGCTTTTTCCCGAGATAGTCTGGTTTCACCCCAACCATCATCGACAACTTCCATGGCAACTTTAACCTGGTCGCCAACACCCAGCTCCAGTTCACCTTTCTCATTAAGAAATTGCTCTCTGGGAACTACCCCTTCGGATTTTAATCCGGCGTGGATAATGACCCAATCGGAATCGATTTCGACTACGGTACCGGTGATAATTGAACCCGGTGCCATCTTGATGGTTTTCAGGCTTTCTTCAAATAGTTCTGCAAAACTTTCGCTCATACTCACGCTTCTCTGTTAATGAATTTAGCGCATGACTCAGTGGCATCCATGCCGTCACACACCCCAACCTTCCCGGTAGACATTGACCGACGCCTAGCGCGTCGATAATCCACGTTGTTCAGCGTATTCCAGTATCTGCTGAACTGCTGCTTCAATAGACAAGTGAGTGCTGTCTACAATGATCGCATCCTGTGCTGGAACAAGCGGAGAGACGTCTCGTGTCTGATCGCGCTCATCCCGTTCCCTGATGCTATCGAGAAGGGCGCGCAGACTAACACCTAACCCTTTATCTATCAACTGCTTATATCGCCTTTTGGCGCGTTCTTCAGCGCTGGCTGTGAGATAAATTTTGAGTTGCGCGTCAGGGAACACCACGGTACCCATGTCGCGCCCGTCTGCCACCAGTCCGGGTGCCATTCGCATCTTTCTCTGCAGGCTCAACAGTGCTGTTCTCACCTCGGCTACAGCGGCTACCCGGGATGCCGCGACGCTCACTGGTTCAGGCCGAAGCGCATCGCCAACACTCTTCCCATTAACACAAATCTCGTAGTTCCCTTCGCCAGCTCCAGCGCCCGGCGCTGAATAGGGAAAACTTATCTCCAGTGTGGCAATCATCTTCACCAGCGCGGCGCCATCTTCCAGACTCAGGCCTTGCTCCAGGCCAGCCCATGCGACTATGCGATATAGTGCACCGCTATCGAGCAAGGAATATCCCAGCCTGGCAGCAAGCTCCAGGCATACCGTGCCTTTTCCAGACCCGCTTGGCCCGTCAACAGCAATTACGGGGACAGTAATCGCATCCGCTTTCGGACCTGCATTACACATCAAGCCTTGCCAATCTTTTTAATGAGCCGCAAACGTGCATTACGTGCATCCAACAGGCGTTTACGCAGTCCGGATTTATCTTTCTTTTCTATCAGCATCCTGATATTGAGTAACTCCTGCAACAACGCATCCACCTGTGGAACAAGATTTCGCGCGTTATCCTCAAAAATACTGGCCCACATTTCCGGATCCGATTCGGCAATGCGGGAAAAATCGCGCAATCCGCCTGCGGCAAAATCAAACACCTCATCGGAGTGCTCCTTATCCAACCATGTCATTAGTGTGAAAGACAACAGATGTGGCAGGTGGCTTGTAGCGGCAAGTATCTGGTCGTGTCGTACACCGTCAAGCTCGGATACTAAAGCCCCACAAGCAATCCACAATTCACGGAGCTGTTTTAACGCAGACTCCGAGGTTTCAGGATGTGGCGTGAATACAACGGTACGATTTAGAAACAGATCAGCACTAGCCGCTGCTGGGCCATTCTGCTCAGATCCCGCAATAGGGTGCACAGGAATGAAATTAGGGGGCAATCTGCCAAGACCGGAATGTACATCCTCAATAATCTTGCGTTTCACACTACCCACATCAAATATCAGGCAGTTCTTCGGTAAACCTCGCCGAAATAGATCGACGATAATTTTTGCAATTTGCGATACGGGTACCGCAACAAGGATAACATTGCTAGCAGGCAGCACTGAGTCCAGCTTATCCGAGTAATCTTTTGCGGAATCTGTGGAACAGATTGCCGCGTCGATAATTCCAAGCTGCAGGGCCGTCTCAAGCGCCTCGTGACTGGAGTCAATGCCAGTTACGAGCTCAACGAGTCCAGCCTTTTTTGCAGCCAGCGCAAAACTGCCACCTATCAAACCGCACCCAAATATCAGTAGCTTGCTTTTTTCACTGCTCATGACGGTGCTTTTTGCCCAGGAAAGCTCTGGTTTCCAAGCTGCCCAAGGGCGTGCAAAAAGCGCTCGTTCTCTCGCTCCAGCCCAACGGTAACCCGTAAGTGCTGGTGTAAACCATAATTTGCCAGCGGCCTTACAATCACACCCAGACGTAGAAGCTGATCGTAAACTTCAGCTGCACTCTCACCTGGCTCAATAGTGATAAAATTTGCCGCCGACGGAATATACGTTACACCCAGTTGTTCAAGGCCGCTCTCCAGTTGAATCAATCCGCGCGTATTAAGTTCCACACTCTCACGCATATATGCTTCATCACCAAGGGCCGCGATCGCACACGCCATACCAATGCTGTTGGAATTGAATGGCTGGCGCACTCTGTTCATGTAATCTGCCAATTCAGGACTGGAAATAGCATAACCCACGCGCATCGCTGCCAGGCCGTATACCTTGGAAAAAGTACGCACCACAACGAGATTGGGAAATCGCGACAAGAGAGTAAGCCCGTCCGGGTAATTATCCTTTGTTACGTATTCAATATAGGCTTCATCAAGCACGACAATCACTCGTTCAGGTACGGCAGATAAAAATGTCTCGAGTGCGTCCTTCTCTACCCAGGTGCCGGTTGGATTATTCGGGTTCGCCAGAAATATCAAGCGCGTTTGCGCATTAATTGCCGCAAGCATGGATGATAAGTCTGCACCATATTCCCTGGCCGGGATCACCACAGTCTCCGCACCAGCCGATATGGTAACGAGCGGGTAAACTACAAATGCAAATTCACTCATAATGGCATTGGTATCAGGAGATAGTGCCACTCTGGCGATGAGATCCAGTACGTCATTCGACCCATTACCCAGGGTAAGCATATCGGCGTTAATCTGGTATGTACTGGCCAATGCCTGTTTTAACGCAAAACCGTTGCCATCGGGGTAGCGTGAAAATTCAGTACCAAAATCGCGCAATGCATTTTGTACGCCCTCACCGGACCCCCGAGGATTCTCGTTGCTGGCAAGCTTTATCGCATCCGTGATCCCCAACTCCCTGGCAAGCTCTTCCAGCGGCTTACCCCCCTGATAAGGTTGCAGGGAGAGCACTTTTTCGTTCAACTGGTATGACATTGTTTTTTCTACTCTACCGCCTGGGGATAGGAACCCAGCAACTTGACCAGACGGGATTCCCCACCCACATCATCCAGCAATTTTTTGATCTTCGGCTCCTGCTGATGCCCATCAAAATCTATAAAAAATACGTAAGACCAGTCGCTGGTGCGTGAAGGCCTGGTTTCTATGCGGGTGAGACTAACGTTATGACGATGAAATGGTTCCAGAATACGGTATAAAGCGCCTGGTTCATTAAGAACAGATACCAGTATAGAAGTTTTATCCTGTCCGCTGGCGCCGACTTCCTGTTTACCCAAAACGAGAAAGCGGGTTTTGTTATCACTCTGATCTTCAATATTATGTGCAAGAATCTGCAGACCGTACTGGTCTGCAGCCATCTCACCTGCAATCGCGGCTACGCCCGTTTGTTCAGCGGCCAGCTTTGCTGCCTCAGCATTACTCGCGACCGCAATGCGCTCCAGCGATGGCCAGTTGGAATCCAGCCAGTGGCGGCACTGCGCCAGCGACTGTTGATGCGAAACAATTCTGGTCAGCTCATCTGGCTGCGCCTCTTTACCGGCCATCAACATATGACGGATAGGCAGCTCTACTTCTGAACATATTCGTAAAGGAGAGCTTATCAAGCAGTCCAGCGTCTGGTTCACCATACCTTCTGTAGAATTTTCTACTGGCACCAGACCGTAGTGCGCCTTGCCTGACTCCACATCGCGGAACACATCATCAATGGATGCGGCGGCCCGGGTTCTGACAAACTGACCAAATTGTTTTATTGCCGCTGCCTCGGTATAGGTACCGGAGGGACCAAGAAATGCGATGGAAAGAGGCTGCTCGAGAGAAAGACAGCAGGAAATTATCTCTCTGAAAAGCCGTGTGACATTTTCATCTGCAAGGGGCCCGGCGTTGGCATCTTTTAGCCGGTTCAAAATTTGTGCTTCGCGCTCGGGACGATAAAATACCGGTGCCTCCACGACGGAAGCGGGCACGGAACCAGAATCCCCTGGCTTTAACGAAGCCTTTTCTGCCTGCATTTTTATTGCCGCTACATCTTCGGCACACTGTGCCCGTGCGTTCAGCAATTCAAGCATCTGATCGTCAATGGCATCAATCCGGGTACGTATCTCGCCTAACAATTCATCCTGATTTTCTATGCCCATTCGATCTTCCGTTAACCCCGGTAATGTTGCTAGTACTGTTGCGCCTCAAAATCCGCTAAAAATTCGACGAGCGCATCTACCGCAGCCTCCGGTACCGCATTATAAATACTGGCGCGCATACCACCGACACTGCGATGCCCTTTCAAATTGACCAGGCCCCGCTCTTTGGCCAACTCGAGAAACCGCGCATCCATGCTTTCATCCGCCAATGTAAATGGAACGTTCATCCACGATCTGTTCTCTTCGGCTACCGGGCAAGTGAAAAAATTACTGTCATTGATTGCCGCATACAGTTTTCCTGCCTTGCGTGCATTTAACTCCGCCATCCCATCCAGCCCACCCTGGGCTTTGATCCACTTGAATACCAGACCGGATAAGTACCAGGCAAATGTAGGTGGCGTGTTGGACATACTGTCACCGTCAGCATAAACCTGATAATCCAGGAGCCTGGGCGTTCGCGCTAGTGCATGCCCGATAAGGTCGTCACGTACCACAACCATGGTAAGACCAGCCGGACCCAGATTTTTTTGAGCTCCGGCGTAGATCACACCAAATTTTTTGATATCAAGGGGCCGTGATAACAGCGTGGAAGACATATCCGCCACCAATGGCGTATCACCCGTATCAGGGTAGTCGTGAAATTCGACCCCACCTATAGTCTCGTTACCTGTGATATGTAAATATGCTGCGTCACTGGATCGCTTCCAGCTTTCCAGTGCTGGAATATGTGAAAAATTGCTGTCTTCCGAGCTTGCAACAACGTTTACCTCACACAATCTGCGCGCTTCCTTAATGGCCGCCCTGGACCAGCTACCGGTATTCAGATAATCAGCCGAGGGTTTGTCCCTTAAAAGATTCAGCGGAACCATCGAAAACTGAAGGGACGCCCCCCCCTGCATAAAAAGCACCCGGTAATTCGCAGGGATACTTAACAACTCCCTAAAATCTGTCTCGGCCTGCTCGGCAATTTCCAGAAATTCCTTGCTGCGGTGACTCATCTCCATGACGGATAAACCCGTACCCCGAAAATCCAGTAGTTCATCCCGGGCCTGTTCCAATACAGACTCCGGTAGTGCTGCGGGGCCTGGCGAGAAATTAAACGCTCGAGACATCGTACTACTCTCCGGACTCGCCTGGAATTTCTTTATCACCAGCTACATCTGTACTCGCATCGGTGTTTATTTCTGCAGCGGTATCTGATTCCGGGATTGCGACTTCTGTCTCTATAATGCGCTCAATTCCAACCAGATTTTCACCTGGTTTCACCTTTATCAACCGCACCCCCTGTGTATTTCTTGCCAGCACCGATACCTCATCTACCGCTGTTCTCACCAATGTGCCCATGTCGCTAATCAGCATAAATTCCTCTCCAGGAAATACCTGAGCCACTCCAACCACAGGTCCATTACGCTTGCTGGTTTGCATTCCTATAACACCCTGTGCACCACGGCCTTTAACAGGAAATTCTTCAACACGCGTGCGTTTACCATACCCATTCTCGCTCGCAGTTAGTATAAATCCACCCTCCTCGGGAATGATAAGCGCGATAACCTTGTGATTATCCTTTAATCGTATTCCGCGTACACCGCGTGCAGTACGCCCCATCGCTCGCACGTTTGACTCTTTAAACCGGGCTACTTTACCGGAGCTTGCAACAAGCAGTGCATCGCTGTATCCATCCGTAATCGCGACGCCTACAAGTGTATTGTCTTCATCCAGTTCCAGGGCTATCAAACCAGTGCTGCGCGGCCTCGCAAATTGTGCAAGTGGTGTTTTCTTAACCGTTCCATTGGCGGTAGCCATAAAGACAAACTGGTCAGTCTCAAAATTCTTGACCGGCAATATCGCGGTAATGCGCTCGTCGGCCGCCAAAGGCAACAAGTTTACCAACGGACGACCTTTAGCGGTACGACTACCTACGGGAATCTGGAATACTTTAAGCCAGTAAACCTTGCCAGAATTGGAAAAGCACAACAACTGGTCATGCGTATTTGCGATAAGTAAATGTTCCACAAAATCTTCGTCACGCACAGACGTTGCCGCCTTTCCACGCCCACCCCGGCGCTGGGACTGATAATCGTCAAGCGGTTGAGTTTTTGCATAACCGGCATGGCTTATGGTGACGACCATATCCTCTTCATTTATAAGGTCTTCAACGGTCAGGTCCAATTGGCTACTAACAATTTCAGTGCGACGCTCATCACCATAACGCTCCAGCACTTCTTCAAGTTCGCCTACTACAACAGATCTCAGGCGATCAGACGAACCCAGAATCTCAAGCAAATCAGCGATCTCTTCCAGAATGGCCTGGTAATCGCTGGTAAGTTTGTCCTTTTCCAATCCCGTAAGGCGGTTAAGGCGCATTTCCAATATCGCTTTGGACTGGCTTTCGGTGAGATAATAAAATCCGTCCCTAAACCCAAACTCAGGACCCAGGCTTTCCGGTTTGCAGGCATCAGCACCGGTTCGTTCCAACAATACCATCAATGTATCAGACGCCCAGCCTTGTCCCATCAGCCCTTCCTGCGCGATTGCAGGCGTTGCAGATTTTTTAATAAGATCGATTACCGCATCGATATTGGTCAGCGCAACCACCAGGCCCTCGAGCAAATGTCCACGGCGTTTGGCTCGAAGCAGCAAAAACGAGGTTCTACGGGTAACTACTTCGCGACGATGATGAACAAAGGCCCCAACCATGTCCTTTAGATTCAGTACGCGCGGCTGACCTTCAACCAGAGCAACACAGTTTATTCCAAAGACATTTTGAAGCTGTGTTTGCGAATAAAGGTTATTGAGCACCACTTCCCCGGAATCACCCCGGCGAATTTCAATAACCACTCGCAAACCATCTTTATCAGATTCGTCGCGTAACTCTGTTATTCCCTCAATCTTTTTCTCTTTTACCAGCTCAGCAATTTTTTCTATGAGTCGCGCTTTATTTAACTGATAGGGAAGCTCGTGGATAATGATCCGTTCACGATTATTTTTCTCATTTACCACCACTTCAGCACGGGCGCGCATATAAATTTTTCCGCGCCCCGTTCGATAAGCAGACAAAATACCCGCCCGACCATTAATGATGGCGGCCGTGGGAAAATCTGGTCCGGTGATATGCTCCATCAGACCATCGACGGTTATTTGCGGATCATTGATGTATGCGATGCAGCCCTTGATCACTTCGCTGAGATTGTGGGGAGGAATATTCGTAGCCATACCCACGGCAATTCCGGAAGAACCGTTCACCAGCAAAGTAGGTACACGTGTAGGCAAAACTTCGGGAATTTTCAGGGTCTCGTCGTAGTTGTCTACAAACTCGACAGTTTCCTTGTCCAGGTCTTCAAGTAGTTCTCCGGACAGGCGTGTCATACGAATTTCTGTATATCGCATGGCTGCGGCGCGATCGCCATCCACCGAGCCAAAGTTTCCCTGCCCATCAACAAGTATATAACGCATGGAAAATTCCTGAGCCATGCGCACAATAGTGTCGTACACTGCGGAATCGCCGTGAGGATGGTACTTACCTATCACTTCACCTACTACCCGAGCAGACTTTACATACGGCCGGTTGTAGTAATTGCTCAGCTCATTCATTGCAAACAAGACACGACGATGCACGGGTTTTAAACCGTCACGTACATCAGGTAGAGCCCGACCGACTATCACGCTCATGGCATAATCAAGGTAAGCTTGTCGCAGTTCGTCTTCTATATTTACCGGGACGATTTCGTTTCTTGTATTGGACATTTAGTAATAGGAACCTTCAAAATAGCGAACGTACAATTTTAGCATATAAAGCATCCAAGTCTCACACTTGTCTTGCCTCGAAATGGCAATAATTAGGGCGCTTTAAACAGGACTGAAACAAGCCACACAGCTTAACAAATGAAAGAAAACATAGATTACACAGAAATAGGCAAATTCGAGCTTCAGGCGGCCCGGTGGTGGGATCCTCAGGGAAGTTCCGGCCCTTTACACCATATCAATCCCGTTCGGCGGGACTATATTACCCGAAGCATGAATGTGGCAGAAATTGACGCAATTGACGTAGGTTGTGGGGGCGGCATATTAAGTGAAAGCCTGGCGAAAGCAGGCAGCAAAGTTACAGGCATAGATATGGGTGAAGCAGCGCTCACTGTTGCGCGTCTGCATGCCCTGGAGTCCGGACTCGATATAGACTATCTGCTGACAACGGCGGAACAGGCCGCAGAAGATTTTCCGCAACAGTTTGATCTGGTGTGCTGTATGGAATTACTGGAGCATGTTCCGGACCCCGCGTCCGTAGTTCTGGCTTGTGCAAAGCTGGCCAGGCCAGGTGCGAAACTCTTTTTTTCCACCATAAACCGTAATCCCAAGGCATGGATGCTGGCAGTGTTGGGTGCCGAATACGTTCTGGACCTGTTGCCACGTGGTACGCACGACTACAGAAAATTTTTGACTCCAGCGGAAATGTCCCGACATATACGTGCTGCCGGTCTGAAAGTAGAGGACATCAGCGGAATGCAATACAACCCTTTTTCCAAGACAGCCAGCCTGGATGATAATGTTGATGTAAATTATCTCATTCACGCCAGTAAACCCGCATAGAAGATTTGCTAAATGTATGCTGAATTGAGCCAGGCAAGAAAGGGCTGGGCACATCCGATGCCGGATGGACTTTTGAAGGGGAAAACTATTCTGGTTACAGGTGCTGGTTCCGGAATAGGCGCCACAGCTGCACGGTGTTATGCCAGTTTTGGTGCCAATATAATATTGCTGGGCCGAACAAAAACGCGGCTGGAAACAGTATTTGATCAGATCACCGCCGACACAGATACAGACCCCGTTATCGTACCCTACGACCTGTCCAACTATGCAGACGGTGCCCTGGTACAGCTACGTGACATGGTTATCGAGCATTACGGTTGCCTTGATGGGCTGTTACACAACGCTGGCATGCTTGGAGACAAAACCCCGCTTGAACACTACAACATGGATAACTGGGCAAGGGTGATGCAGATCAACGTATCTGCGGCACAGGCACTTACCAGTGTGATGTTACCCGCACTTAGAAAATCAGGGTCTGCTTCGGTGATTTTTACCTCTTCCAGTGTAGGCCGCAAGGGTCGTGCATACTGGGGTGCATACGCAGTATCCAAGTTCGCTGTTGAAGGTCTGGCCCAGGTGCTGGCTGATGAAACTGAACATGCAGGAGTAATACGTGTTAATACGCTCAATCCAGGTGCCACACGCACTCCAATGCGAGCTGCCGCCTATCCAAATGAGAACCCGGAGAGTGTCGAAACTGCGGAAGACAAGATGGATCTCTATTTATATCTTATGGGCCCAGATTCAGGCGGAGTAACGAGTCGCCAGTTCACTTGTGCAGACTGGCAACCGGCTTAGAGACAATACAATTCACCTCGCGGCCTAACGTTGCTGTCGGCTGCGACGTCTACGCCTGGCACCTTTTTCAAGCCCCGGATATGCAATTAGAACAGAATCGACAGGTTTTCGTTCCGGTACCAGTTCCGGTTCCGGCAGGGACAACAATCTATATAATCCTTTAACGTCCTCGACACTTAATTCCTGGCGGCGCCCACGCAAAAGCGCCGATGGCAGTATTACCGGACCAAAGCGAACGCGTTTTAAACGACTAATTCGAATGCCCTGTGACTCAAAAAGCCTCCTTACTTCCCGGTTGCGACCTTCCAGTACCACAACGTGATACCAGTGGTTACGCCCCGTCCCATCAAAATAGCGAATGTCAGCAAACTTTGCATATCCATCCTCCAGCTCTACGCCATTTTTGAGTGCTTTAAGAACATCAGCGTCAATCTCGCCATCTACCCTAACAGCATACTCACGGTCGATATTGGCAGAAGGATGCATCATGCGATTGGCAAAATTCCCATCATTACTCAGCAATAACAAGCCGCTGGTGTTGATGTCCAGGCGACCGATACTAATCCAGCGCCCCAGATTCAGTTTCGGCAGGTCATCAAAACAGGTGGTTCGTCCTTCAGGATCGGATCGCGTGCAAATTACGCCCTCCTGTTTGTTCAACAATATAATGCGCGGTCGAATTTCAACGCGCCTGAGCATCTGACCATCCACTTTTATCATATCATCATTACCAGCACGATCTCCCAACTTTGCCGGTTTTTCGTTTAGGCTTACCCGTCCTGCAGTAATCCAGCGCTCCATCTCACGCCGGGATCCGACGCCCATTCGCGCCAGAATTTTCTGCAGTTTTTCACCTTCCGGTGCATTGTCCTGCGCCTGATCTGTTTCTGAAGTCACTTTATTCTCTACTCGTCGGACTGGAAAACAGTCCTGGGAAATTCGACCACGTCGGCCAGGGTGCGATCCGGGGACTGTTCATCTCGCACTTGCGGTTCCTGATCCTCCAACAGAGGCTGTTTTGAATCGTCGTTCACGTTTTGCGAATCCATTTCCAGATTTACTTCCACACCCAATTCATTCAATTCGGATTCATCCTCCTCCGGAAGAGAGAGGGATGGCCTGGGTTGATAATCAACATTTTCAGTTTCCGCCAGGGGTTCTGTCAGCGCACGGATATCTGCAAGTGTGGGTAACTCGGCAAGGGTTTTCAGATTAAAATAATCCAGAAATGCCTTTGTTGTGCCATACATTGCCGGTCTGCCCGGAACCTCCCTGTGACCCACAACTCTCACCCAATTGCGCTCAATCAGCGTGCGCATGATATTAGTGCTTACAGATACGCCACGCACCTGCTCGATATCACCCCGGGTTACAGGCTGTTTATAGGCGACCAATGAAAGCGTCTCAAGCAGCGCTCGTGTATAGCGTGGTGGCTTGTCCTCCATCATGCGCCCCACCCATGGGCTGAATTCCTGTTTAACCTGCAAACGATACCCTGAAGCCACCTTCTTGAGTTCTATTCCGCGTTGATCACAATCCTCCGCCAACGCGGTCAGTGCATTTTTTATCAACTCTCTATCCAGCAAGTCGTCTTCGAATTCGTCATCACGAAACAGAGCGACAATTGCATCAAGGGTCATCGGGGAATCAGCGCACACCAGGGCTGCTTCGATAATTTGTCTAACCTTCTGTGGATCCATCATTTACCCTCTCCCGGGCATCCTCATTCGTAAAAGCGTCATTTTTCCCTACGCCACCTGTCGACGCCCGCACATATATCGGCGCGAAGGGTTCACTTTGAACTATCTCCACCAGAAATTCCTTCATTAGCTCCATTAGCGCAAGAAACGTGACTATTACACCTCGACGACCCTCGCTCTCATCAAACAGATTTACAAAGGGAACAAACTCTGTGGAGTTTTGAATGCGGGCAAGTACATCCGTCATTCTCTCGCGAACCGATAGGGGTTCTAATAATACGGAATGCTGTTGTTGCATATCTGCACGATGCAGGACTTGCGATAATGCCAGGAGCACCTCTTTCAGATCTACCTGCGGGTCTGCAATCTTTTTGATCAGTTTGGGAGGCTCTGCGGTTGCTGGATGTATATCCCGCTCCATACGCGGAATCTCCGCAAGGTTTTCCGCGGCAGATTTGAGTTGTTCATATTCCTGCAAGCGCCTGATTAATTGCATGCGAGGGTCGCTTTCGTCTTCATCCTCACTTACCGGCCTTGGCAACAACATGCGCGATTTTATCTCGGCCAGCAACGCCGCCATAAGAAGATACTCCGCAGCAAGCTCAAGCTGTAAGGCTTCCATCAACTCAATATAGGTCATGTACTGACGTGTAACCTTGGCAACCTCAATCTCCAGAATATCGAGATTCTGCCTTCGAATAAGATACAATAATAAATCCAGCGGACCCTCGAAGGTTTCCAGAAATACTTCCATCGCGTCCGGCGGAATGTACAAATCTGTAGGCGTTTCCCGATAAGGCTCACCTGAAACCATGGCAAGAATGTCCGGGCCATTATCTTCATCGCGAAGTGATTTCAGCTGTGCGTGGTTTTGCTCCGGGTCAGCATGCATTTTGGGCTCAGGCTGTCTATTTGGCTCAGGCTGTTTATTTGGCTCAGGCTGTCTATCTCGATGATCACTCATATCGCGGACTCCAGTATTTACCTGCTTTTAGCACTTTGCCTGCCTGTGCATTTCTAACGATGGGACAAGCCTATCGCCGCCCGTACTTCTTCCAAGGTTTCCCGGGCTACGTCGCGTGCGTGTTCAGAGCCTTCTGCCACAATTGTGTTTACCAGACCCGGGTTCTCTTCAAATTGAACTGCACGCTCCCGTATTGGCAGTAACTCTGCATTGATATTATCAATCAGCGGGCCCTTACAATCCAGACATCCGATGCCGGCGTTTTTACAGCCTTTTACCACCCAGTCCAGTGTGTCCTGCGCAGAGTAAATCTCGTGTAGTGAAAATACCGGGCATTTTGAAGGGTCACCCGGATCTGAACGCCTTACCCGCGCCGGATCGGTTTGCATGGTCCGTACTTTGTGCTCAACCGATTCAGGACTTTCACGTAACTCAATCGCATTTCCGTAAGACTTTGACATCTTCTCACCATCGAGACCGGGTACACGCGCCTGCTTCGTTAAAAGCGCCATGGGTTCCGGTAATATAATGCGGCCCCCGCCCTCCAGATAGCCAAATAATCTTTCGCTATCACCAACGGACAGATTTTGCTGCTCAACCAACAAAGCCCGCGCACGCTCCAGTGCCTCTGCATCTCCCTGCTCAAGATAGATTTTGCGTAGCTCCTTATATTGCCGCGACGCCTTTTTGCCCATTTTTTTTATCGCGGCCAGGGCATTTTCTTCAAAACCCGGTTCCCGACCGTATATGTGGTTAAAACGACGCGCTACTTCGCGGGTTATCTCCACATGCGCTTCCTGGTCTGCTCCAACTGGCACCTTTCCGGCTCGATACATCAGGATATCGGCAGACTGTAAAAGCGGGTACCCCAGAAAACCAAGATTAGTGAGATCCTTATCCGCCAACTTAAGCTGCTGATCCTTATAGCTTGGTACTCGCTCCAGCCAGCTAATGGGCGTAATCATGGAAAGTAACAAATACAGTTCCGCATGTTCCGGCACTCGGGACTGGACAAAGATGGTACACAATCCTGGGTTTATATCCGCAGCCAACCAGTCGATAACCGTGTCGGAGGTAAACTGCTCGATTTTTGACGATTCATTGAAGTTGGTGGTGAGCGCGTGCCAATCTGCGACAAAATAAAAACATTCAAATTCGTGTTGAAGCTGTACCCAGTTTTTTAAACATCCATGGTAATGGCCCAGATGTAATTTGCCTGTGGGGCGCATACCGGAAAGGACCCGGTTGCTGGAATCATTGCTACTCAAATGGATATCTCACGGTGGAAACAAGCCATTATACCCGCGCATTGAACACTCCTAAACCCTCTCTTACAACTAAAGGGATATCATCGGTCAGATCTACGACAGTTGTAGTCTCAAAACCACACGCGCCGCCGTCCACAACAAGATCAATACTGGATCCGAGCCGATCGAGAATTTCCCTGGCATCCGTCTGCGCATAGTCATCGTTGGGCAGGATAAGGCTGGTAGACATCAATGGCTCACCCAGACATTCGAGTAGCGCCAGCGCCACCGGATGGTCTGGAATACGCAACCCAATGGTTTGTTTGCGGGGATGCACCAGGCGGCGGGGAACCTCACGGCTGGCTTTTAGAATAAAAGTTATAGCACCGGGCGTGTATCGTTTAAGAACGCGATAGCTGCTATTATTCACTTTTGCATAGGTTGCAATTTCAGACAAATCCCTACACACAAGTGTGAAATGGTGCTTTTTGTCCAGCCTGCGAATATTTCGAATCCGGTCCAGCGCAGATTTATCCCCGATACGACAGGCCAATGCATAGGTAGAATCTGTGGGATAAACGATTACCGCTCCACGTCTGATGATGTCCACTGCCTGCACCAGCAAACGCTGCTGTGGATGGGTCGGGTGAATATCAAAATACTGGCTCATATCGCTTTTACACAAGAAAAATCGAGGGGATTTTACACATGGGTATATGTGCACACCACGAAATCTTTTATCATGGCGCCCCCCATCCAGGAAATTGGGCCAATTTGTAATTTTTTCTACGGAACAACTAATATGAAACAGCCAATATGAAACAACTTATATGAAACAACTGGGGGAGTTTGCGCCATTACTGGTTTTTGTCGTCGCCTACTATTTTTATGACATCTATGTAGCGACCGCTGTGTTTATGGCAGCTGTGACCATCCAGATGATCTGGCATCTCATTCGAAAAATACCTATTCCCACCCAAATGAAGTTTATTTTTGTTGTAGCCTGGGTATTCGGGGGGCTAACTTTGCTCCTGCACGATAAAACCTTTATTCAGTGGAAACCGACCATTGTTAACTGGGCGATGGCAATGGCGCTTGTCGGTAGCCACTATTTCGGAAAGGACAATTTCGTCAAAAAAATGTTGGGCGGCCAGATGCGTCTTCCGGACAGTGCCTGGACACATCTCAATTTTGGCTGGGCAAGTGGATTCACTATTGCGGGAATACTCAATCTTGTCGTGGCGTACAATTTCAGTGAGGCCTTCTGGGTGAGTTATAAACTGATTGGCGGCATGGGGATTACCTTCCTCTATGTAGCCATCATGCTGGCGTACCTCCATCGCAATGGATACCTGGACGCGGAAAACCTGCAAAGAGAGGAGCAGGAACTGATTCACCCAATCGTACCGAATCAACCAGGGAACAGCCGGATTACACCAACAAGCAAACAACCATGAATAATTGCTCCACGCGTAAGCGCAAGTTTTTAAAGTTAGTGAGTATCATCCTGACGAATGTACTGCTGCTTTCTACAGCGGTTCACGCCGCCACTGCCTACGTATCAGATGAAATTGGAGCACCAATGCGCAGTGGGGCATCCAATGCGCACCGAATCGTAAATCTGGCAGTTCCCAGCGGCACTGAACTGGAAATTTTGTCTGAAGACAAGGCCGCAGGTTTTACCCAGGTGAGAACGCGGAGGGGAACTGAAGGCTGGATTCGGACAGAACACATAAGCTTGCAACCCAATGCGAAAGAACTATTGCGCAGAGCAAATAGCAATCTTGGCTCTGCAAACCAGCAAATACTGGATTTGCGCGCACAGCTTGATCAGGTGAACAGTGAATATTCCAGCACACAATCTGAAAACTCCGGGCTGAAAGCCAGTCTCGTCAACCTGCAAACAGAACTGGACAATATTAGACGCATATCTACCGGGGCATTGGATCTCGCGGAGGAAAACCGCAAAATGGCAACGTTGAATGAGCGGTTAAGAGCAGAAGTAGATAGCCTTATTACAGAAAAAAACCTGCTTCAGGACAACTTGCAACAAAAATGGTTATTAATTGGTGCAGGCCTCGTGTTAAGCGGATTACTACTGGGATTATTTATAAAATCGAGACCACGTAGAAGCGGCTGGTCATGATTCTGAGTGTCAATCTGAATAAAGTTGCCCTGGTAAGAAATTCCCGCGAAGGCAGTTCGCCCAGTGTGCTTGAAGCAGCAAAAACCGTGATTAAGGCAGGTGCTTATGGAATAACAGTGCATCCGCGCCCGGATCAGCGCCACATCCGGCCTGAAGATGTCTACCAGCTTTCCGCGCTACTTAAGGAACAACACCCCGAAATAGAATTCAACATAGAGGGCAATCCCGAAGCAGGACCAAGAGAAAATGGTTACCCCGGCTTTAATGCTTTCATTGAACAGACTCGCCCACACCAGTGCACACTGGTACCTGACGGTGACAATCAGCTCACATCAGATCATGGTTGGGACCTAAAACAAGACGCAGAGAAAGTTGCAAAGTTGGTCGCGAGATATCACCAGGCGGGTGCACGGGTATGTTTATTTATGGACGCAGATGAGGGCCAGATAGCCCTTGCTCGTGAAGTTGCTGCAGACCGGATTGAACTCTATACGGGACCCTTCGCTGAAGCGGTACGCCGCTTTGGCGTTGATTCCTCCCCGGCCAGAGACTCACTTGCCCGGTACGCATCAGCCGCCCGCTTCGCAACGCACAATGGCATGGGAGTAAATGCAGGGCACGATCTGGACCTTCAGAATTTACCCCTGTTCAGGTCGATCTCCGAAGTGCTGGAGGTGTCCATCGGTCATGCCCTGATTAGCGATGCACTTAATGATGGCTTGTTTAAAACGGTGCAAAATTATTTGACAGCAATGGGTGCACCACCAAAAAACCACTAGATTTCAAACATCTACGTAATTATTCACAGTACTATTATAGAATGCCGGGCTTAGGCCGGTTATACTCGGCGGATGTCACGAATAAATCCTCTGATTGTTTCAATTCTGATTTCAGGATTGCTCGCTGGGCTCTTCACACAGCCCTCCTGGGCGTCTGATCCTTTGCTGGTTATCAAAACCAATTATGGGGATATCTGGATCCAGCTAGATTCCGAAAAAGCTCCGATCACCGTCGAACATTTTTTGTCCTACGTGGACGACAAATTCTACGATGGCCTCATTTTCCACCGCGTTGTTCCCGGATTTGTAATTCAGGCTGGCGGTTACACCGCCCAAATGGATACCAGGGAAACCACGGGTATGATCAAAAACGAAGCATCCAACGGCTTGAAAAATTTGACAGGTACGCTGGCCATGGCCCGCACTGACGAACCCGACTCAGCCGATGCCCAGTTTTATATCAATACTGCCGATAACCCCAGCCTGGACAAGGCAGGCTCAAAAGCGGGTTATACCGTTTTTGGCCGTGTGGTTAATGGCATGTCTGTGGTCGGTGAAATAGAACTTGTCGATACCGGAATCAAAAATGGAATGGCGGCAGTGCCACTGGAACCAGTAATTATTTATTCACTACGCCGCGCAGATTAATACTGCGCATTTTATTTACCGGATTCATCGAGCTACCATGAAAAAACTTCTCATCGCGACAGTAGTCGCATTGTTTATTGCTGCACTCACTACAGATATATTCTTTCGCTTTTTCGCCAGTGCTGACGGCCAGACTCAGCAATTCTTCTCCCTGTTTGTGTTACTCACACTGGGGATTCTAATAGCCAACCAGGTGACTGCTGGCGCCAGCTCTGCAAGCGTTTCCTCCACCAGAACAGAGCCACGCAAGCGACCCACCCGCGATGAGCGCAAACCCCGTAAACGAAAACCCGGCAAGCCAGCTACGGATAAAGCCAAAAGCACGCGCAGTGCCAGCGAACCATCCACTCCCACAGGCCCGCGTGAAACGGGCTCTGTCAAATGGTTTAACCGAAACAAGGGATTTGGTTTTCTGGTACGTGAAAACGGCGAAGAAATATTTGTCCATTTTCGTGCGATTCGCGGTTCAGATGAATCAGATAGTCATCGTAAAACGTTAAGAGACGGTCAGGACGTTACTTTTGTTGTGGTAGAACGCGACAAAGGACCTCAGGCGGACGATGTAGTTCCTGTTTAAAAGCGTGCTATGAACTTACGGAAACTATTGGATGAGCGGATTGGCCGTGGCATGTCAAAAGTTTCGGGCGCACCCGCTCTCGCAGTGGTAACCCGTTCTTCCAGACCTGAGTTTGGTGATTTTCAGGCTAATGGCGCAATGGCGCTTGCAAAAAAACTAAAACGCAGTCCGCGAGAAATAGCAGCACAGGTAATCGACAGTATTGATTTGAACGGCATCGCCGACAAGATCGAAATTGCCGGACCAGGCTTTATAAATATCTGGTTAAGTGAAGCTTTCCTGTCCTCCAGCATCTGTGCCAACAATCCGCTCATTGAAAAAACACCACAAGCACAAACTGTCGTTGTGGATTATTCCTCACCCAATCTCGCCAAGGAAATGCACGTAGGGCACTTACGCTCAACGGTAATTGGTGATTGTGTTACTCGCGTACTTAGCCAATTGGGTCACACCGTAATCCGTCAGAACCACGTGGGAGACTGGGGCACCCAGTTTGGCATGTTGCTCACTCATATGGATGAACTAAAGGACCGAAAGTCAGCACAAAAAGAAGAGCTTGCTGATCTCGAATTCTTTTATCGGGCGGCAAAAAAGCGCTTTGATTCCGACCCGGAATTTGCTGATCGAGCGCGTGCGAATGTAGTTGCATTACAATCGGGTAACGTAGATGTCCTGCACACCTGGCAACAGTTTATTGACATTTCCCTGTCCCATTGTGAAGCGCTCTACGAACGCCTGGATATTCAATTGACACGTGCTGATGTCAGGGGAGAAAGTGCCTACAACGATGACCTGAAAAGCGTTGTTGAAGACCTTGATTCCAAGGGACTGCTCAGCGAATCCAATGGCGCACGCTGTGTGTTTTTGGATGAATTCAAAAACAAGGACGGCGAACCACTGCCCGTAATTGTCCAAAAGTCCGACGGCGGCTATCTTTATGCAACCACTGACTTGTCTGCTGTCAGACACAGATTTAACAAGCTGCGTGCAGATCGCGCACTCTATATCGTCGGCGCACCGCAAATTCTGCATTTTCAGCAAATTTTTGCGGTGGCGCGGCTTGCCGGGTATGTGACACAGAACCAGGAACTCACGCATCATTCATTCGGAAGCATGCTGGCCAAGGATGGTAAACCCTTCAGCACTCGCAAGGGGGGCGCTGAAAAACTTGCTAACCTGCTCGATGAAGCTGAAGAAAGAGCCTTCGAACTCGTGTCGAGCAAAAGCCCGGAAATGAATACCGCAGCAAAAAAAAGTATTGCTCGGGTGGTGGGCTTTGGCGCAGTAAAATATGCAGATCTCTCAAAAAACAGAACCAACGACTACATATTCGACTGGGATCAAATGCTATCATTTGACGGAAACACAGCACCCTACCTGCAATACGCCTACAGTCGGATTAAAAGCCTTTTTAAGCGCGGGGAAGTTGATTTTAGCAAAATTGATTCGGGAATTAGTGCCCAGTCTGCGCAGGAACACCAACTCGCCGTTTGCCTTCTGGTATTTCAGGAAACTGTAGAAAGCGTTGGACGGGAGGCTTTACCACATTTGTTATGCAACTACCTGTATGAACTTGCGAGCAATTACATGCGTTTTTACGAGCACTGCCCGGTTCTGTCTGCCGAGGAAGATTTACGCAATTCTCGCTTGTTGTTATGCAAAAGGACTGCCGACACACTCAAACTGGGTTTATCCTTGCTGGGCATTGGAACTGTAGAAAGGATGTAGGCACATTATGTTCACCACACTAATCCAGGCTTCTGAACTGCATGCCAGGCTGGGTGCTGCCAACTGGGTGATTGTGGACTGTCGCGCCTCGCTGGCGGATCCTGATTACGGTAGATCCAGTTTTGCTGCCTATCACATTCCCGGCGCACAACGCGCTGACCTCGAAGAAGATTTATCGGGCAAAATTGTAAACGGGGTATCCGGACGCCACCCCTTGCCGCAACGTGAACAACTACGTGCGTTTTTTCAGAATCTTGGAGTAAACACGGACTCTCAACTGGTAGCCTACGACGATGGAAATTCTGCTTTTGCTGCGCGCTTCTGGTGGTTGGCACGGTGGTTGGGTCTGCATGATGTAGCGGTACTGGACGGCGGCTTAAACGCATATCAGGCCTACCTGTCACAAGCTGGCCTGAAGGCGCATGTTGATCCTGATGTAAGGCATTGCGTTTCAGATTTTGTGCCCGGTGCGCCTCTCACAAAAATAAGCCTTGTCTCAGAGCTTGAATCACCGTCACCGGATCGCGTATTGCTGGATGCCCGCTCTGAATCCCGCTTTAACGGTGAACAGGAACCCATAGATGCATTCGCCGGTCATATTCCCGGGGCCGTGTGTTTGCCTTTTGAAGATAATCTGGATGAAAAACAACGCTTCAAAAGTGCCGACCTGTTACGCGCACGTTTTCAACCAGTGGTTGCCGGGCGAACTGATGTCGTATGTTATTGTGGATCCGGAGTGACAGCAGCGCACAATATCCTCGCGATGCAGATCGCCGGTCTGGGAGAATGTGCACTGTATCCGGGCTCGTGGAGCGAATGGATCCAGAATCCCGACAGGGCAACAGAGCCACCACGCAATGCAGTAAGCTAAAAGCTGGATGACAAATCCCCGCACTGATCCTGAACTTGTTCCCGCCACTCTGGATTGGGATGAAGATCAACCTTCATCCCCGCATTTCAGGGACATCTACCACAGTAAAGATGCACACGAAGAAGTGCATCGGATATTTTTAAATCCCTGCAAGCTCTCCGAACGCTTCGAACGAATGGACACGGGCGAGTTTGTCGTTGGTGAACTCGGCTTTGGCACCGGGTTGAACTGTGCGGTAATTTGTGAACTGTTTTTAAAGGTCTCCGCACCCGATGATCGCCTGCACTTTATCAGTTTTGAAAAGCATCCCGTATCGCAACAGGAATTTCAGAACATCGCACAAAAACGCAGTGCAATGCTGCCTGTATACCGGGCTATTGCCAATGTTTACCCGCCTCTGCTTGGAGCCTGGCACAGGCGCACTTTACATAAGGGGAAAATTACCCTTACCCTGTACTTTGGAGATGCAAATACAGGAATCTGCGAACTACTTGCCACTGGTTGCAGACCCTACGTTAACCACTGGCTACTGGATGGGTTCGCGCCTGCGCGCAATCCCCGGATGTGGGAAAGGGGACTATTAGGCAATCTGGGTAAGCTCACCGCAGCACAGGGTAGCGTTGCTACCTTTACCTCCGTTGGCCAGGTGAGGCGCGACCTGATAAGTGTCGGGTTCAACATGCGAAAAGTTTCTCAACTCCCCCACAAACGACATTCTCTGGCCGGCCAGAGAACAGCCCCTGTAAACCACCAACAGACAAACTCTGTACAGAGGCACGAAGTAACGATAGTAGGGGCGGGAATCGCTGGAGCAAGTATGGCGGCCAGTCTCGCCCAGCAAAATGTAAAGGTGCGTCTGGTAGAAACTCAAAAGGGCGAGCATTTGAGCGGAGACATCTCTCCCGCACTCCTGCATGCCCGCTTACTGGCAGATGATTCACCCGCAGCTCTAATGCGAAGTCGCAGTTACCTGCACGCTGCTGCTTGGCTTGCGGCAAATCCGGAGTTCAAGCCTACGGGATTGCTGCAGACCCTGGGCGCAAATACCAGTATTGAAAAACTTCAACGATTGTATTCCCGCTATCGATCATCCGGAGCATGGATTCAATTCAGGGATGCCCAAAGTGCATCGGAACTTGCAGGTTGCCAGATGAAAAACCCGGCCCTGTATTTTCCCGATTCCGGAAGTGTAAATTTAGGATCACTACGCCGCAATCTGTACCAGCATAAGAACATTACCTGCATTAATGACGCGGTCTCCGGCATCAAGCAAATTGCGGGCGGCTGGAAAATTCTGGGGGAGAACGGGAAGCATGAAACACAGAACCTGATTCTTTGTCCCGGAAAAAATGTGCTTGATTTTGACTTGCTCTCCTATCTGGAACTCAGCGAGAGTTTCGGGCAGCTGAACACGTTTACGCATCATCTGGATCTCAACTTACCGATAATTGGCGAAGGCTTTGTTTGCCCGGGTACAAGGGGCGAAGCAGCAACCATAGGGGCAAGTTACGAACAATCACCCTGGCCTCAACAGAAAGCGACCGCATACAACCTGGACAGGTTCAGAACCTGGTGGCCACAAATCAGCGCGCAGCACCTGCCCGCTGGTGATTCAAAGTTTGAGGTCGCTTGCAGAAGCACGCGTAGTGCCGCGATTGATAGAACGCCAATAATAGGCGCGGTGTTTGACGCCGACCTGCAGGCAATTCCAAACCTCTGGTTAAGTTGCGGTCACGGTTCAAGCGGTCTCTCCAGCGCGCCTTTGGCTGCGGATATAATCACCAGCCAAATTCTGAATACTCCGCCGCCCACAGACCTGCGGGTGGTCAGCCACTGCAGCTCTCTCAGATTTAGAACTCGCCAGCAAAAAAGACCAAAAAGGGGCCTCGTTTCAGGACACAATTCCCCTTGCTGAAAGTGCGTATTTTTAGTCGAAGAGTCGAACGTTTAAAACGCTGTCAATTGCGTTAATTGCTGCAATCAACTCATCTTCCGGAGGCGTATCAATGTCGATCAGATTATAGGCTACATCATCATGGCTCTTGTTAATCATGTCGATTACATTGATATCATGATCTGCCATAAGCGCCAGCAGTTGTGCCAGCATTCCTGAAACATTCTGATTGGTGATAGCCAGGCGATACCCTTCAGTACGTTCCAGCGTCACACGCGGAAAATTTACCGAATTGTGTATGTTTCCGTTCTGCAAAAAATCCACCAGCTGGTTAGCCGCCATCACAGCACAGTTTTCTTCCGCCTCATTAGTACTCGCACCCAGGTGTGGGGTGCTGTAAAACTTATCCGATGAGCCCAACAGGGTTGACGGAAAATCAGAGAAATATCCATTCACTTGCCCGCTTTGAAGCGCTTTGGACAAAGCCTGCTCATCTACCACGCCCTGCCGGGCGAAATTCAGTAACACCGCGCCTCTACGAAAACTTTGCAGGGCATCCGAGTTAATCAGATTTTTGGTGGCATCCATAAAGGGCACATGCAGGGTAATGTAGTCCGACTGCGCAAACAGAGACGGCAGGTTTTCCATGCGCCGGACTTCACTGGGCAAGCGCCATGCCGCATCAACGGAAATGGCTGGATCATAGCCCAATACGTCCATGCCCATATCCAGCGCTGCTCTGGCCACAAGCGATCCAATGGCACCCAGGCCTACTACGCCAAGCGACTTACCCATGAGTTCCTTGCCCTTAAAACGCTTTTTTTCTTTCTCTACCAAAGCGTTGAGTTCACCGGCATCCTCAATCTCTCGTAATGTCCTGACATACTGAATGCCTCCCACAATGTCTCTGGAGGCAAGCAGTAAAGCCGTAATAACCAGCTCTTTCACCGAATTTGCATTGGCGCCAGGCGTATTAAAAACCACAATGCCCCGCCTGGAGCATTCCTCAACGGGTACATTATTTACGCCCGCACCAGCGCGCGCTACAGCCCGCAGTTGTGAACCCAGTTCGGACTCCTTTAATTTGTGGCTGCGCAACAAAAGTGCATGGGGATTCAGTACATCCGGACCATGCTCAAAAGAATCTTCCGGAAATCGAGCCAATCCACGCGCAGCTATCTGGTTGAAGGTTTGCACCTTGTACATCTGGTTTTCTACCTGTTTAGTGTGAGAAAAAGGGGCCAATGATTTTAGAGGGGCTGTCACCGCTTGTCACGAACCCTGAGCTTAAGTACGCATATATTTTTTCAGGACTGCGATAATACGTTGCAATGCATCCGGGGGACGAAAGCGATTCAGCGCAAACTGCATCTCTTTCATACTACCCAGCATTTTTGCCAGCGTATGTACCAGGCTTGCGGCGGTAAATTCTTCTTCGGCAAGCACCTGGCTGTATCCCTGCTTTTGCATTAGTGCGGCATTCACAATCTGGTCCCCACGACTGGCTTTGAGGGACAATGGCACCAGCAGACTGGGTTTTTGCAAGATTAACAATTCGTACACAGCATTGGCACCTGCCCTGCTGAGGACTATATCCGCAGCTGCCAGCAGATCACCCCAGCCTTCTGCTACAAACTCAAACTGACGATAATGCGCAAGGCCCTCCAGGCTGGATAAGCATTTTCCGGGCCCACATACATGCACCACATGAAAGTGCGGGTTCAGATTTACCAGGCTTTCCCGCACTACTGTATTTATGCTATCTGCCCCAAGACTCCCGCCCACAACGAGCAGTATCTTCTGGTCACTGTTTCCGGGAGTTATTCCTGCCATAATACGTCCCGCGTCTATGGATCCTTTAAGCAGGGAATCCCGGACAGGAGTACCGGTATACACAGACTTCCTGATCTCGGTTTCCTCGAAATTTACACAGACCGCTTTTAAAAATGGCAATGCCAGTCTGTTTGCCAGCCCTGGCGTTACATCCGACTCATGGGCTACAACTGGAATCCTTTGCAACCATGCGGCAATAACGACAGGTAATGACACATAACCGCCTTTCGAAAAAACCACTCGCGGTTTTTCCTTAACCAATATCCGGGTGGCCTGAACAAGGCCATACAATATTCGAAAAATATCGCTCAGGTTTTGCAGCGAAAAATACCGTCTCAGTTTTCCTGTGGCAATTCCGTGATAGTTTAAATCGACATGCCCAAGCAATCTTTCTTCAAGCCCGCTGGTGGATCCTATAAAAGAAACTGTCCAGCTTCTTTCCCTGAAATACTCAATGAGTGGCAAGCAAGGTAAGACGTGTCCTCCTGTTCCACCACCGGTGAAAAGAATGCGATTGTTTGTCGAATCCGGGCCTTGATTCATTGCTTATAAGCCCAGGACATGTTTCAGAAACGGGATGGTGATTTTACGCTGCAAAGCCAGGGATTTGCTGTCCAGTGTGTTGAGCATTGTCAGTATATCCGGCAATTGCCGCGAACATCGCGTGAGCATAAATCGCGCTACACCTTCTTCCAGCTCTATGCCTCGTTGTTTTGCCTGTGACTGCACATATTCAATCTTGCCGCTGTCTGATAAATCCAGTACGCGGTAACACTCTGAAGCATTAAAGCGGGATTTGAGATCGTCCAGAGCGTATTCGTACTGTGAAGGTGGCCGGTCGGCAGACAACAATAGTATCGCATTCGAGTTTTGCAATGCCTGATAAAGTTCCACCAACTCGCTTTCCGGCACTGGCCTGTTCAGCCACAGATCCACATCATCAATGGCTACCATATCAAAATCCTGATAACCAACCAGAGAGTCACTATGCAGATTCCAGTCCCGTGAAGGAATATAGGCAACCCTTTTACTATGATGGTGAAGTAAATGGCAACTGGCATACAACAAATGTGAACATCCGGTTCCGCGCTCACCCCATATCCAAAGTGTTTGAGCACGGCTGGACTCCACCAAGCTGTGCAAGCGTGTTAACAGTTCACCATTGTCTTCGACAATGTAGTTTTCGAAGGTAGCTTCAGAGCGTAAAGGAAATGCCAGTGGTATCTGCTCTTTCATTTAGTCTTTCTGGATTGTACCTTTTCAAGTAGCGATCCGCTGCTCTCTTCGTATTTGGTCGGATCCTGCGGGATGGACATTTTTTCAGGCCTGGTATTGATCCAGATTTTTCGACTCCAGGTGTAAATGTAGTCACCACCCGACACCAGGCCCAGAACCAACACCAAAGTTACTCCCAGTGGATCTACCAGCAAATTTGCCCAATTACTGACTACAGGTAATTCGCATAATGTGAGTAACAGCGCAAAAAGTACCACCAGTTGTACGGCAGTATTGGCCTTGCTTACGAATGTAGGAGGAAAATCCTGTTTTCCGAACCTCAAATGGTAAGCGATAGCACCGCTTAGAATTATCAAATCCCGTCCGACAACGAGTACCACCAGCCAGGGAGGAATATGCCCCTTCAGCGCCAGCACTACAAACAGGGTGCCAATCAGCAGCTTATCTGCAATGGGGTCAATCAGCTCACCCAATCGACTGGTCCAGCTGAAAGCACGTGCCAGCCACCCGTCAATCGCATCCGAAATGGCTGCGACCACCATCACGCCCAGTGCCTGATTATATTGTTCGGTCCACAAATACCAGGCAGCAGGCACAACCAGTACCACTCTAAGGGTACTAATCAAGTTAGGCAGATGTCGCAAACTACTATCCATACTCAGGGGTGCTTACCTCTCCACACAAGTACTTTTTGTTGTGCCGCATAATACACGCCTCGTGATTGCAACACGCCATCCAGGGCCAACAGATCGGTAAACTGGGACCACGAGGAGTTCGTCTCGATAGCTACCACCAAGGCATTTCGCTGCACCTGTTCCACCTGAACGGACGCCACAAATTCCAGTGTGTCCAGATAACTCATCAAACCGCTATAGTCGGCCAGCCCAAGTACATTTAACACAGAAAATCGCAATAAACCGCCGTCTCCAGATAACACTGCATATCTCTTTGCGAGTTCACGGGTAACAAAATCAACAGCGCCCGTTGCCAGGTCACTATATTGGTTGACTTCGCTGGCATAGGCTAGGGAGGAATCAGCGAGCGCAAAATTCCACTCGGAACGGTACCCGAAAGGTGTTTCGATAATGCGCCCCATTAACATTGCATCCACTTCATAGCGTTGCGAGGCACGTTTAAGTTGCGATGATAGCTGCCCCCAAACCAGGCCAGTAGAGACTTCCATCTGATCAGTAAGATCCATGGTAGGAAAAATCAGCGGTAATCCACGCTCTTTTGCAATCTTCCTGAAAGCAGCCATCAAGTCATCGGCAGGATCTGTGCCTAATATTTCCCGGTAAATACCACGATTGGCGAGATTGCCGGATTCGGTTTTTTCAACAACCACCCAGGCAATGATATTGGGTCGGTTAGCGCTCCACACAGGTAATGCAGTATCCCGCACAAGTTTCGCTATTTCTGCAGCATCGAAACTGATATTGAGCAGCGTGCGTTCTTCACCTTCAATCAAGCGCGTGGAATAAGTGTACTGTTGGTAATATTGCTCGGATGCCGCAAACGCAGCCTTTATCTCTGGCAGCGCTTCAATCTGGGCCAGACCGGTTACCCTCTTCAGCACCGTTTCCAGAGCCTGCTGGCCCGCTTTTCGCCGCTCACGGTTGCTCTGGTCTTCGACTTCTACCTCAACCCGGTATAACCAGCCTCCATTGACATCGGCAAAGGCACTTGCACCTGCAGCACAATGCATCACCACAGCAAAGGCAAATTTTACTGCCCTTTGGCAAGACCAAAAATTCATAAACAGAAAACTTGCATGAAAATACTAAAATGCACGGTTTACACCATCTCTTATATAACACCTTCCCGATGAGCTAGTGTACCGGATTACAAAGCGCTCGGTGTAGCTACAAAACAACCCTTGCTGTCTGCTAGAATGCGCACCCCGTCGCCACATTGAAACTTCAAACCGTGACTGAGCAAAATAGCGAGCAGCTTACCTACAAATCCGCCGGTGTTGATATAGACGCAGGGGCTGAGCTTGTGGAGCGCATCAAACCCGCCATAAGGCAAACCAGACGGCCCGAAATTCTTTCTGGCCTCGGGGGTTTTGCTGCAATTGCGGCGATGCCCGGTAAATATCGGGAGCCCGTATTGGTAACCGGAACGGATGGTGTGGGCACAAAACTCAAGCTAGCTATAGAAAACGATCTCCATGATGGCGTTGGACAGGATCTGGTGGCCATGTGTGTCAACGATGTTCTTGTAACGGGCGCAGAACCCTTTTTGTTCCTTGATTACTACGCAAGTTCCAGCCTTGATGTTGACACAGCAAGCCGGGTTATCACCGGCATAGCACGCGCTTGCGAGCTGGCCGGATGTGCACTGGTGGGAGGCGAGACCGCAGAGATGCCAGGTTTTTACCGGGAAGGCGACTATGATCTGGCAGGTTTTTGCGTGGGCGTTGCCGAACGCACCAGAATTATAGACGGACAATCCATGCGGGCAGGCCAGACAATAATTGGCTTGAAATCAAGCGGACCGCATTCCAACGGATACTCCCTGATACGCAAGATTCTGGAACTGCGCGATATCAAACCGGATGCTTCTCTGTTGGAGCAACTTATGCAACCCACGCGTATCTACGTAAAGGCAATACTCGGGCTGATCGATGTGCTGGACATTAGCGCAATGTCGCACATTACCGGTGGCGGTATACTTGAAAACTTGCCGCGCATGTTTGCCGACAGGTCTCTGGCGGCACTCATCAATCTGGACAGTTGGAATACACCCGACATTTTTAGCTGGCTACAACAGGCAGGAAACATTAGCGCTGTAGAAATGTTAAAAACGTTTAATTGCGGTATCGGATATGTACTGTGTATACCTGAAACACAAGCTCAGGTCTGCATTGAGCGGTTAGCCCAATTTGATGAACACGCAATTGTGCTCGGGCAAATAGTGGAGGCAGGAACGGTTACGCCAACTACCTCACAATTGCTACTTGGGGGTGACGCCAGTTTCAGTTTTGGTTAAGTACTGGGAAGCGTAACTCCGGTTTGCCCCTGGTACTTTCCACCACGATCCTTGTAACTCACTTCGCAGGCCTCGTCAGATTCGAAAAACAGCATTTGGGCTACGCCCTCATTAGCATATATTTTGGCGGGCAGGTTCGTAGTATTGGAAAACTCGAGAGTTACATGCCCTTCCCATTCCGGTTCCAGCGGCGTAACGTTGACAATAATTCCACAGCGGGCATAGGTAGATTTTCCTACGCACAAAGTAAGTACATTCGCCGGTATTTTGAAATACTCCACCGTGCTGGCCAGCGCAAAAGAGTTGGGGGGAATAATGCAAACATCGCTCTCCACATCTACAAAACTGCGTTCATCAAAGGCCTTTGGGTCGACGGTTGCCGAGTAAATATTGGTAAATATTTTAAAATGTGAAGAACAGCGCACATCATAGCCATAACTCGATGTACCGTAAGAAATCACTTTTTGATTATTAACAATACGCACCTGGCCGGGTTCAAATGGCGTGAGCAAGTCGTGCTCCAAAGCCATTTTTCTTATCCAGCGATCAGACTTAATGGACAATTGTTACTCCTTTGCCTTTAATCAGATTCGCTTCTACTCTAGTCCTCATGAATTGAAAATCCAGGCGAGTTCTGTGTATTTTGGCCATGTGTTTCATGTTGTTCCAGTTGCTGCAAAGCGCTGACAAGTTCACGAGCTGCAGCACGATACAACAAGGATATCTCACTCTCGGGATCTGCAGCCACGCTGGGTTTTCCTGAATCTGCCCGTTCCCTGATATCGATATCCAGCGGCAAGGCGCCCAGCAACCGAGTCTGGTATTGTCGCGCAATATTCATACCCCCTTCTGCACCAAAAATGTGCGTTTTTTTGCCACAATCGCAACAAATATGTACAGACATGTTTTCCAGAATACCCAATACGGGGATGCTTACCTTATTGAACATCTCGATTCCCTTGCGCGCATCAAGCAGGGCTATATCCTGCGGTGTGGTTACTATCACCGCACCAGAAACAGCAATTGTTTGCGACATGGTGAGCTGGATATCTCCTGTTCCCGGGGGCATATCCACCAGCAAATAATCAAGTTCACCCCAACGGGTTTGGGTGAGAATCTGGCGTAAGGCGCCTGTCGCCATAGGTCCTCTCCACACCATTGGAGAGTTTTCATCTACCAGATATGCCATGGACATACTTTTAATGCCCAGCGCCTTTATTGGCACAAAATACTTCTGGTCCTCAACGCCTGGACGTTGACCTTCCGGAACACCCAGCATTACACCCTGGCTTGGCCCGTAAATATCGGCATCAAGCAATCCTACTTTTGCACCATCCACCGCCAGCGCGAGCGCCAAATTTACTGCACTTGTAGACTTACCGACTCCACCTTTACCCGAAGCGATCAGAACGACATTTTTAACTCCGGGCAGCGTATTTCCTGCGGGGTTGTTAGCTGGTTGGGACGGCATACTCAATAAATCCTTGGTTGAAAACGTGCTCGGACAGATAATGACGTATTAAGCGCTTCAGCGATACCATCCAGGCGACGGATGGCCAGGAATTGAACCGAAATCGCGGCAATCAGTCAAAACACATGAGCGCAAGTTTTTGCAGGGAGTCCAGTGGAAAAATGTTCACACGCGGGAAAATCAGCATCAATAGAGTAAAAGTGCTGGCACTTATTTGTCTGGCAATGGCCTATTGCGGCATAACTGCGGATAAGGCACAGGCCAAACCCGCAAAACCCGGTTTGCCCGGAGTGTGGGTACTGGACGTTGAAGCCAGCAAGGCTATTCAGCCTCCGCCAAAGAAGCCGGGCTTTTTCAGTGGCATCGGTAAATCTACATCGGTGTCTATCGGTGGTATTCCACTGCCAAAGTCCAACACGGCAAAGGTTCCGGAAACCAGCGGCCGCTCCAATGATCCCGAAGTAATATTCTGCACCGGAATGACATTTTCTGCAGATGATAAAACGGTGCGGATAGACTACGACGGCCTCGGAGCCAAAACATTCACCATTGGCAAATATCGTGGTCGAAAAACGGCGTACAATGGCAAAATTATGAATACTTCCTACGAAAGTAACAGCCGCAAAGTCAGCCAGAAGTATGTCCTGGATGATTCAAACAGAATGATAGTAACTATAATCCTAAATCCTAAATCCAGTCCCAAAAATGTCATTAAGAAAGTTTTTAACAGAAGTACTGCCGGAGAGGCAATGCCGAGATAATTAGCACGGGGTTTGAATAGCCAAATCCCGGCAATATAATAAACTGCCTCCCCCAAATTTTCAGTATACTATCCCCCGATTTTTCAGGCCTATTCCATATGCAAGCCAAACGAAACATTCTTGTCAGTGCAGCACTGCCCAATGCCAATGGGCCGATCCACATTGGTCATATGCTCGAGCATATACAAACGGACATTTGGGTGAGATTTCAAAAAATGGCCGGAAATCGCTGCACCTTTGTCTGCGCGGACGATACCCATGGTACGGCAACCATGTTGAAAGCCGAACAACTGGGCGTTACGCCCGAAACATTAATTGGCCGGGTAAAGCAGGAACACGAAAGGGACCTGAATGGGTTTCAGGTGGAATACGATAACTTTTACACCACTCATTCCGAGGAAAATAAAAAGTTTGCAGAACAGATTTACCTGCGCCTGCAAAAAAACAATATGATATTCACCAAAGAAGTGGAACAACTATTTGATCCTGAAAAACAACTGTTTCTGGCCGACCGATTTATTGTAGGTACCTGTCCGCGCTGTAAAACACCCGGGCAGTACGGAGATAATTGTGAAGCGTGTGCAGCAACCTATGACGCCACCGATCTACTGGATGCGACGTCTGTTTTATCAGGCACCAAGCCCGTACTGGCTGGATCAGAACACTACTTTTTTGATCTGCCGCAATTTTCCGAAATGCTGAAGCAATGGACGACAAGCGGTACCCTGCAACCGGAGGTTAGTAACAAACTTGCAGAATGGCTGGATTCCGGACTAAAACCCTGGGACATCAGCCGCGATGCGCCCTATTTTGGTTTTTTGATACCTGGTACCAGGGACAAGTATTTTTATGTGTGGATGGATGCACCTATCGGGTATATGGCCAGCTTTCAGGCCTATTGTGATACACGCAATGACATTAATTTTGATGACTACTGGAAACCTGATTCAGAATTTGAAGTCCACCATTTCATAGGCAAGGACATCATAAATTTTCACGCCTTGTTCTGGCCGGCAGTATTGGAAGGGAGCGGCTATCGCAAACCAAGCCGAATCCACACGCATGGGTTTATTACTGTTGATGGCACCAAAATGTCCAAAAGCCGCGGCACATATATTACAGCGGAAACCTACCTTGATCATCTGGATCCGGAATACCTGCGTTATTACTATGCAGCAAAATCCAACAGCGGTATGGAAGATATAGACATCAATCTTGATGATTTTGTGCAGCGGGTAAACTCGGACCTGGTGGGCAAGGTTGTCAATATTGCCAGCCGGTGTGCGGGATTCATAAACAAGGGCTTTGCCAATCAACTTTCCAGCACAATTCACGATGAAAAACTCTGGAAGGAATCCGTAGCAAGCTCAGACATGATATTTAATTTCTACGAAGCGGGAGAATACAGCAAAGCAGTGCGCGAAATTACCCGCCTGGCTGACAATGCCAACCAGTACATAGCGCACCACGAACCCTGGAAGCTTGCCAAGGACACAACACAGCAACAAGCGGTACAGGATGTATGCACAATGGGTATTAATCTGTTCAAACAAATCATGATTTATCTCAAACCCATCCTGCCCGAGATAGCACACAAGACGGAATTGTTTCTGGGCGTGAAAAGTTTTGTATGGGCAGACAGCACCTGCTTTCTGGGTGCGATCGAAATCAACCGCTTTGAAGCACTCATACAACGCATGGACAAGAAAATAGTGAATCAGATGGTAGCGGCATCAGTTGAGTCAACTGATAAAAATATTGCGCAGACCGGGACAAGGGATAGCTCCGACAACGGGGAGCCCACCTATTCTGAAAAAGACCATACGGCAAATACCATAGATATAGGGGATTTCAGCAAAGTTGAGCTAAAGGTTGCCAAAATTATAGCGGCCGAATTGGTACACGGTGCTGACAAACTTTTGTGCCTGACCCTGGATGTAGGGGATCATGAGCGGAAAGTATTTTCCGGGATTCGGTCAGCCTACCAACCCCAAGAACTGGTGGGTAAACTGACCGTCGTCGTAGCGAATCTGACACCACGAAAAATGCGCTTCGGAATAAGCGAGGGCATGATACTCGCCGCTGGCTCCGATGAAGAAGGTGTTTTTCTCATATCCCCCGACGAGGGCGCAGCGCCAGGTATGGTAGTTTGCTAGGGAGACTCCCTGGGCATTCTCTGATCAGGAAAATTTACGGGAGATCATAAATGGCCGAACTGTTTATGTTGTTTGTTGCCACTATGCTCGTCAATAACTTTGTACTCGTACAGTTTTTGGGCCTGTGTCCATTTATGGGTGTTTCCAATCGTCTGGATACTTCCCTGTCCATGGCTCTGGCAACTACTTTTGTCCTGACATTATCAGCGACACTGAGTCACATTATTTACCACACATTGCTCCTGCCGTTTAATTTGCAATTCCTGCAGATAATTACCTTTATCATCGTAATTGCAAGCCTGGTGCAAGCAGCAGAATTCGTTATGCGTGCAATAAGCCCGCTGATGTATCAGGTACTGGGCATTTATCTGCCTCTTATTACAACAAACTGCGCCGTGCTTGGCGTCGCATTGCTTGCCGTACGAGAATCTGCAAGTCTTGTGGAAACGATGATTTTTTCACTGGGTGCGGCAGTAGGATTCAGTCTGGTGCTGGTTCTGTTCGCCGCTATTCGCGAACGGCTGGTTTCCGCGAACATACCCAGGGCGTTCGCTGGAACGCCAATTTTTCTGGTTACCGCCGGTCTAATGTCTCTGGCTTTCATGGGGTTTTCCGGTATTTCATGATTACCATCCTGCTTAACTCCATCATTGTACTGGGGGGAATAGGTCTATTCCTCGGCGCTTTGCTTGGCTGGCTAAACAGGAAATATGTGTCACAGGAATACACGATTGTTGACGAGATCGAAGCATTATTACCCCTCACCCAGTGTGCACAGTGCGGATATGCAGGATGTCGCCCATACGCAGAGGCAATCGCCAGTGGGGGTGCGCTTAATCAATGTCCCCCAGGGGGGGAGCAAACTATAGCCAACCTGGCAAAATTGCTGGGGCGCCCCACCCAGGAACTAAACAAAGCCTACGGCAGCGCCAAGCCAACCGGCGTTGCGCTGATTGATGAGCAACAGTGTATTGGCTGTACGCTCTGCATACCGGTATGCCCGGTAGATGCAATCGTGGGGGCGCATCAACTGATGCACACGGTTCTTGAAGAACACTGTACCGGATGTGAGTTGTGTGTAGAGCCCTGCCCTGTTGATTGCATTACACTCATCCAGGCACGCGCCACGTGAACACTGAAATTCAACAGGCTGCTGTTCCGGAATTCGTGTATCTCGGCCTGGACGGCAATTCATGGCGAGCACAGCTCAGGGTGTCAGAAGGCGATCACGTACATAAGGGCAGTCTACTGGTAGCAGGTGACCACGCGGTGCATGCCAGCACTTCAGGAACGGTGCTTGGGATCGTACATCGTCCCTCAAGCCACCGTCTCGCGGCTCCGCGGGCGCATATCGCTATTCAGGCTGATCGTCTGGATCACTGGAATGAAGAGTCGCCCACAAAGGACCCGCTTGAGCAATCACCCGCACAGCTGATAGAAGCAATTCGGGCAGCCGGTATAGCGGGCCTCGGAGGTGGTGCTTATCCAACTGCAAATAAACTGGCTATAGCGTGTAAAAAACCGGTACGACATTTTGTAATTAACGCCATTGAATGTGAGCCTGGAATAAGTGCCGACAAGGCACTAATGCTCGCCGAGCCAGTTGGAATCCTCAAGGCCGCACTTGTCGTTTTGAAAACATTGAATATTGAGCGTTGTACCCTGGCTATCTCGGATGACAAACAGGAGGTTACAAAGAAGCTTGGAAAAACAATAGACAATCTTGGATTAAGCCAGCAGATAAACCTCACCGTTGTTCCAGCTGGTTTTCCAAATGGTTCTGAGCGCCAGCTTGTCAGCATAGTATTAAACCTGTCGTTACCGCGTAATACCTATCCTGCCCAGCTTGGCATCGTGTGCCTGAATGTATCCACCCTTTATGCCATTTATCAGGCTACTTACCAAAACAAAGCCCTGGTGGAGCGTGTAATAACCCTAACCACACACAAAGACATTCAGAATGTACGCGTACACCTGGGCACGCCAGCCCATACGCTTTTTGCAGGCCCGCAAAATGATGATGAACAAACACCAATTCTGCGAGGTGGCGCCTTAACCGGGTGGTTACAATCGCCTGTTGCCGTCGTTGAAAAAGGCACTACGGGTTTGACACATACCGTGTTTCGCAAGGCCCATAAAACAGTCGCCTGCATTCGATGTGCAAAGTGTTCTGACATTTGCCCGGAAAATTTGTTACCCCAGGAATTGCTGTGGTATTCACAACCAACCAACGTGGACAAACTAAAATCTCTCGAGTTATCAGCCTGTCTGGAATGTGGCCTGTGTGAATCTGTGTGTCCAAGTTTTATTCCGCTTACGAATATTTTCCGCGATAGCAAGGATAGCTTACATCATATTGCGGTAACAAAGGCGCACGCAGAAAATGCCAACATCAGAGTGACAGCGCGTCAACAAAGAATTTCCAAAAAAGGAGTCAAGGTTCAGTCAATGCGTGAAAAACGCCTTAAGCGAATAGGGCAAATCAACGCGCACCACAGCGAACCGACTTCCTGATGCAAATTGCCAACAATATTACTCAGGGTGAGAGCACGAGCACCATAATGAATTATGTACTTTTGGCATTGGTGCCTGGATTTGCGAGCCAGGTATATTTCTTTGGTAATGCCTATCTGGTCAACCTGGGAATCGCACTAAGCGCCAACCTTGTTGTTTGTGTGGCATTCGCGCAGTCCGGTAACAACCTGCACTTTAAAGAACTTGTGGCTGATAACAGTAACTGGCTTACATGTGCATTGATTGCCATCGCACTGCCGCCTGATATGCCAGTTTGGGTGATATTTGTTGCCGTAATCAGCGGACTTGGACTGGGCAAGTACGCCTATGGTGGTATTGGGCAGAATATATTCAATCCTGCGATGGTGGGTTATGCAATTGTGTTGATCTCGTTTCCGGAACACCTCGCTCTCTGGCCGGCACTCGTCGACGGCGTAACCAGCGCTACACCACTGGAACTACTAAAATACAATTCAGGCTTAACTCTACAGGAACTGGGCACCACCCCGAGTTTCGGCTTACTTGCGGGCGTGGGTTGGGAATGGATAAATGTGGCCTACCTGGCCGGTGGAATCGCACTTCTGCTTTTACGCGTAATAAGCTGGCACATTCCAGTTAGCATGCTTGCGACAATACTTCTGCTAAGCGGGATATGGTACGACATGGGTAGTTCACAAAGCCTGGGCTCTCCATTAATGCACTTACTGTCTGGTGGTATGATGTTAGCTGCCTTTTTTATAGCGACGGATCCTGTCACCTGTCCTGCAACAACTCGCGGAAAAATTGTATTCGGTGTTATTGCGGGGACTATGGTATTTACTATTCGAAGCTGGGGCGTTTACCCTGACGGTATCGCCTTTGCAGTTTTGTTGGCAAATTTGTGCGCTCCATTTATTGATCATCTGCAGGTCGAAAATGCAGGGTAATTCTGCAGGGAAATTTCCAAAAAATGGTGTGCAGGCTTCAATCCGGTCCGCTGGAAGAATGTTTGCATTTTTACTGTTGGCTATGACGCTTATCGCCATAACCAATAATTTCACTTTTTCAGCGATACAGGAAAACCGGCACAACAAACTGATTGATAGGCTAAAAAGTATCAGCGATAAAAATGCAGCTATCGCCTGGGACAGAATCGAAGCAGGAAAATTGCCAATGGTACTATGTAATCATGAAAACCAGCATCTGGGCTGGTTGAGCCAGATTGACGCCAGAGGTTATGCCGGAACGATAAAAATACTTATCGGGCTCAATGAAAATCATACTATCACCGGCCTCACCATACTGGACCACCGTGAGACACCGGGTATCGGGGATATAATTGAAGAGGAAAAATCACCATGGCTGCAAAATTTCGTTCACCTGGGACCGAAGGACGCAACAATCGCTCCCTGGCAGGTAAAAACCAGAGGCGGAAAAATTGACGCAATCTCCGGTGCTACCATTACGACAACAGCGGTGACGCACGCCATTCACGGTGCGCTCACAGCGCTACCCTGGAGCAATACCAAAACCGGAAGTAGCTTATGCAAATCCTGAATTCTGAATATTCAGATACCCTGCAGCGCGGGCTGATTCATGAAAACCCTGCCTGGATACAATTGCTGGGTTTATGTCCCCTCATGGCGGTAAGCCATACTTTTGTGAACTCTCTGGGTCTGGGGCTGGCGAGTATGTTTGTGCTATTTGGTTCAAATTGTATGGTCTCTTTAACCAGACACCAGATTCCAGAACATCTGCGCCTGCCGCTGTTTGTGCTGATCATCGCTACTTTCACCACATGCATCACGATGCTCATGCAGGCCTTCACTTTTGAGCTATATGAGCGGATGGCCCTGTACATTCAAATAATAGTAACCAACTGCATCATACTCAGCCGCGCGGAGATTTGTGCCAGCAAACATGGTTTATCGGTCGCCCTTACCGACGCTGTGGGTGTCGGTCTGGGGTTTATGCTCGCACTTCTTACCCTGGGAGCGGCGCGAGAATTGCTTGCTTACGGATCCCTGTTTCGCGATATGGATCTGTTACTGGGTGATATGGCAGCCAACTGGGCCCTGCTGCTAATTCCGGAAGAATTCACTCTGAGTCTGGTGGCATTACCGCCTGGCGCATTTATTATGGCAGGCCTTCTCATGGCACTGGTCAATTCTGTTAACTATAGAATCACAGGGAACAAAACGGCGTGAATGCGCATAAACGCAAGGAAATTTTTACCCGGTTGAGGGATGCCAACCCCAGTCCCACCACCGAACTGAAGTATGCATCGGATTTTGAACTGCTCATTGCTGTAATTCTTTCCGCGCAGGCCACCGATATAAGTGTAAACAAGGCAACACTACCCCTGTTCAAAGTGGCAAATACGCCCGAAGCAATGCACGCATTGGGCGTGTCGGGTCTAATTGCTTACATCCGACATATCGGCCTTTTTAATACCAAGGCCAATAATGTGATTGCTACCTGTGCTCAGCTAATAAAGTTGCACAACTCAAAGGTTCCCAGAGACAGAAAGGCACTTGAAGCGCTCCCCGGCGTAGGCCGCAAAACAGCAAACGTAGTGCTTAATACAGCATTTGGTGAGCCCACCATGGCCGTAGATACACATATTTTCAGGATATCTAACCGAATTAAACTCGCACCCGGTAAGACTGTACGCCAGGTTGAGGACAAACTTGTTAAATTTATCCCCAAAGAGTTCATGCGGGATGCCCATCATTGGCTAATACTGCATGGCCGCTATGTATGTACTGCCAGATCACCACGCTGTGGTTCTTGCGTAATTGAGAATTTGTGTGAATTCAAATCCAAAACAGAGTGTTAATACGCCAATACTATTTGCCTGAAATTTTGTTAATCAGGCTACCAAACTTGCCTGTTGTTTTAGGCGAAATGGAGGAACTGACAGGAGGCGGGTCATTACGACGCTCCGTTTGCAGAGCACCTGACTCAGCCTCAGTGCGCTTTTTCAGTTGCATCTCCCTGATTTTCTTTGCAATAAGCACATCTTCTTTTCGACTCTGCCGGGTGTACGACGCTATATCCACGCCACAGCGTGCGCAAAACTCACTTTCCAGCTGAAGATGACCACAACGCGGGCACTCCTGATGGGCAGCGGTTATATCGCGTAAAGTATTGTCAGAAATCCGCCGATCCACCTTGAAGGCTGCCTGATTAACAGGCTCCAGGTCCTTCACCCGCGCAACCGCGCCCATGGTAGAAAACTGCTCCTGTAGCGTTACTGCTTCTTTTCTTGAAAGCTGGCTTTTAATTACTACCGTACGCCCACTAAACAGCTGTCCAACCTTGCGTTCATCCAGTCCCAGGCTACGCGCAAGGTTCTTCATGACCACGTGCTGATTCGATCCGTCGGCGATTTGTCCGCTAAATAATACTTGAAACTGGCTCATTGCTACTCGGGTTCTCTGCATTTCATTACATGTCCATCGTATTTTACGCCTTTGTCAGCCCTGCTAATGTGACCCGTTCGGCATAGCGAAACACAGCTTAATGTTAACCAGCGCACAAAATACAAATTCAGGACAATTCAAGGATCAGCGGGAATCCGCTTGCTAATGTGCGGGCAGATTTCTACAGTATAGGACGTTACCCCTTTCTGCCCTGGAGATTTAGTGTCCACCTCACTTGCTGAACGCTTTCGTAATTACCTGCCCGTCGTTATAGACATAGAAACTGGTGGATTCAACGCAAAAACCGACGCGGTGCTTGAACTCGCTGCAGTTTTCGTTTCATTTGAAGGGGATGTATTGATACCCGGAAAATCTGTACATCATCATATAACGCCGAAGGTCGGTACGAATATCGAACCGGCTTCTCTCAAGATAACGGGGATTGACCTCACTGATCCCGCCAGAAAGGCCATTGGCGAACGGGAAGCCTTCAAGGATTTGTTTATTAACGTGCGCGAGCAGCTAAAGCTCCACGATTGCCAACGCGCTATTCTTGTTGCCCACAATGCTGCATTTGATCAGCAGTTTATAAATTCCGTATGCGAGCGAAGTGCCATAAACAGAAGCCCTTTTCATCCTTTTTCAGCAATCGACACAGCCTCTATCTCAGCGCTGGCTGTCGGTCATACCGTACTCAGCAAGGCATGCGCGCGCGCTGGAGTGGAATTCGATACCCGATACGCGCATTCAGCAATTTATGATGCAAATAAAACTGCAGAATTGTTTTGTACAATCGTCAATAAATGGCAACGGCTTGGAGGGTGGCCGCTGCAGGATAAATGGAGCTGAGGATAACTTTACCGAATGAAGCTCATGTGTTTTCTTCAGCAGCAGCTTCATTTATCAGGGTTTGCAATTCACCCGTCTCATACATCTCGGTAATTATGTCGCAACCACCTACCAGTTCGCCATTCACCCACAACTGGGGGAAGGTTGGCCAGTTAGCAATGCCGGGCAGAGTGGCTCGAATATCCGGATTGCTCAATATATCCACATACGCAAAACGCTTTTCACAGCCCATCAAACATTGAATCGTTTGTGCCGAAAAACCGCACTGTGGCGCCTGGGGAGAGCCTTTCATATAAAGAAGAATCGAATTATTTGCAATTTGTTCGCGTATGGTCTCTTCAGTATTCACAGGACTTTACCTCTATTAAACTTTTCTGCAGCATATATGCACGGCATTATACCCCCTCTGGTATCCAGCACAAAGAGCAAGCCACAATATGATCGATTTTGACCGCGTCATCGACCGCACCAATACGGGCAGTACCAAATGGAACAAGTACAGCGGTAAGGATATTTTGCCCTTTTGGGTAGCAGATATGGATTTCGCGGCCCCCCCACAGGTGCTTGCTGCCCTAAAGCAACGCATCGAACACGGTATTTTCGGCTATACAAGGGCAAGCGACACATTGTCCGATGCATTTTTATCCTGGTTATTGAAAGAGTACCACTGGGAGGTACCCGCAGAGTGGCTGGTGTGGTTACCAGGCGTTGTACCAGGATTTAATCTCGCCTGCAGATCGGCAGGCGTGCCCGGCGATGGAGTAATGATGAGCGTACCCGTTTATTACCCTTTTCTCTCAGCCCCGGAGAATAGTAGCCGTAAGGCAATTTACGTGGAAAAACACCTGGTAAATGGCAGATGGGAAATGGATTTCGAATCCATGGAAGCGCTATACACAAAACGCTGCAAGATGTTCCTGTTGTGTAACCCGCACAACCCGACCGGACGTATCTATACGCGAGAGGAATTAAGCCAACTGGCAGAATTTTGTATCGCAAAAAACATGCTGATTTGTTCTGACGAAATTCATTGCAGTATTTTGTTGGATAAAAATAAACCACACTTGCCCATTGCCAGTTTATCGAATGATATCGCCCAGCAATCCATTACCCTGTATTCTCCAACCAAGGCATTCAATATTCCGGGATTGAGCTGTGCCATTGCCGTGATCCCCAACAAAAAACTGCGGCTCAGATTCGAAAACTCGTATGCCGGATTGATATCCGGCATTAGTCCGCTTGCCCTAACCGCAACTGAAACTGCATTTACCAACCCCGGCTCCTGGATTAAAGATCTAGGCGACTATCTGCGTAACAACAGGGGATTATTACAATCGGCGATAGACGCCCTGCCCGGTGTCTCTGCAATACCAGCCGAAGCCACTTATCTGGCGTGGATAGATATTCGTGAATTACAAATAAAAAACCCTGGCGCATACTTTGAATCCTTTGGCCTGGGATTGTCCGTGGGTAAACAGTTCATGGGGGATGGTTATGTGCGGTTTAATTTTGGCTGCCCACGTAAAACCCTTGAAGAGGGCATAAAGCGTTTTCAGAAAGCGGTACTGGCGCGTGCGACAGAATTGGGTGTGTGACGGGGCACGTTCTTTTTCTTCACTCCAACTGCTTTCCCCAACCCCCACCTCCAGGGGTAGAGATGCGTAATCGATCTCCGGGCCTTGCCCGGAAGTTAAGCTTGGCACCAATATCTTCGCCGTTAAGCAGATTCTCGCCAGTAGTAGCGGATCCACCTCCCGCCAAACCCCACGGGGCACTCACGCGTCGCTCGGTAAGCAGGCTAACCCGGGTATCTTCAAGAAACCTGAACTCCCTGATCAATCCGTCTCCCCCCTTGTGCAGACCCACCCCACCCGAATCCGGGTTAAGCGCATAACGCACAACCTGAAGAGGATAATGGGCTTCCAGGCTTTCAACCGGAGTATTGAGCGTGTTGGTCATGTGGGAATGGCAGCCGGACAGGCCACATCCCCGTGCATGAGCTCCCAGGCCACCGCCAATAGTTTCATAATAGTCCCATGCACCAGGTTCCCCCACCTCGGATCTTTTACCCATCGCCACATTATTCATAGTGCCCTGGCTGGCAGCAGGAATTGATTCAGGAATTGCCGCTGCTAACGCCCCCAGAAGGACGTCCACGATTCGGCTGGACGTTTCAACATTGCCTGCAGCAACAGCAGCAGGATATCGGGCATCAACAAGACTTCCCTTTCGAGTGAGAATGTTGATAGCTCTGAAACTGCCATGCGCTGCTGGTGTTCGCGCAGGCATGAGACAGCGAAAAACATAATACACTGCGGCGGCTGTAACCGCTTTGGGACAATTAATGTTACCGGCTACCTGATCATCGGTGTCACAAAAATCTACGCATACACTGTCACCTTCTATACTGACAACCACCCTGATACGAATGTTGATGCTACCGGCGCCATCGTCATCCATCACATCGCTAAAACCGTAAGCACCGTCCGGAATTGTTTTTATCGCACTTCGTGTTAGCCTTTCAACATAGTCATTCAGGTTATCGACCTTCTCAGCAAAGGCATCGATACTTTCGGTTGCTAACAGTTCTTCCAACCGCACCTTCCCCTTATTGTTAGCTCCGAATTGAGCAAAATAATCGCCAAGGGTCTGGTTGGAGCGACAGGCATCCAGGGAAACGCACGGCTCTCCGGACAAGGATTCAAACAATGCAAGCAATGCAGCCGTTGCCTTCCCGCCTTCAAACATGCGTGTTGGAGGAATGATGAAGCCCTCTTCCTCAAGCCGGGTTGAAAGCGGCATGGAGCCTGGACTGTCTGAGCCAATATTGGCATGGTGGGCCCGGGACGCCACAAACGCACATAGGGTATCCGTGCAAAATACCGGACTTATAACTGTGATATCCGGTAAATGGGTTCCACCCAGAAAAGGATCATTCACCATCACCATATCGTCTGGCTTCCAGTCAAACTGTGCCACCAACTCCTGCATCGCAAATGCCATGCTGCCAAGATGAACTGGAATATGCGCGGCCTGGCCAAAGAGTTTGCCCTGTGCGTCAAAAAGCGCACACGAATAATCCAGTCGATCCTTGATGTTAGGCGAGAAGGCAGAGCTTTTTAGCGTAACGCCCATTTCGTCGCATATCGCCTGCACGCGATTGCTGAATAAAGAAAGTTTCACACCATCCATATTGTGTCTCTTATACAGCTCCAAAGCGGTTGACTCCACAAGCTGCCGTATGCGTATAATGCCCTCTCGGGCAGCTCAAAGCTGCCCTTTTTTATTCTGGTACACGTCAGGGTCCATGCGATGACACTCATGAATACATATGCCCAACTCCCGGTTGCTTTTGAAACCGGTGAGGGGCCATATTTACAGGATACGCAAGGCGTGCGTTACCTCGATGCCTTGTGCGGTCTTGGAGTTACCAGTTTGGGGCATGCACATCCCACAGTCACTGCAGCAATAGCTTCACAGGCCGGCCGCCTGTTACATACTTCAAATCTGTACAACATCCCGAACGCCCGGAAACTGGCCAAAAAATTGTGCGAACTGGCAGGAATGGACGCGGCATTTTTCTGCAATTCCGGAGCGGAAGCAAACGAGGCCGCCATAAAAATTGCCCGCTTGTATGCCAACCAGCAGAAAAAAGACGGCGGTAATATCATTGTTTTTGAAGGCTCATTTCACGGTAGAACCATGGCAACCCTAACTGCAACAGGAAGTCGTAAAGTTCAGGCGGGTTTTGAGCCTCTGTTATCAGGATTCGTGCGTGCACCCTACGATAATCTGGAAGCGATACGCACTATCGCAGCTAATACCGGTAATATTGTAGCGATTCTTGTGGAACCCATTCTCGGAGAAGGCGGCATAGTTATTCCACAAAACAATTATCTGGCTGGATTGCGCAAAATCTGTGATAAGCAAAACTGGCTACTTATGCTCGATGAGGTGCAAACAGGTAACGGTCGAACCGGCAAGTTTTTTGCTTTCCAGCATGAAGATATACTGCCAGATGTTCTTACTACCGCGAAAGGCCTTGGCAATGGCTTGCCCATTGGTGCCTGCATGGCACGCGGGCAGGCTGCCTCCATACTGCAGCCGGGATCACACGCCACTACTTTTGGTGGGAACCCGATAGTTTGCGCCGCAGCACTGGCGGTACTGGACTGCATTGAAAAAGATAAACTACTGGCACGCGCAGAACTTCTGGGAAGACGCATGCTGGAGGGTTTTGAAAAGAACCTGAAGGGTTGTAATCAGGTGCGGCAAATCAGGGGCAAGGGATTAATGCTGGCCATTGAACTCAATACGGATTGTCCTAACATCGTGGGCCAGGCACTTAACAAAGGTCTGCTCATAAATGTAACCCAGGGTAATGTGGTGCGACTTTTACCACCCTTCATTCTGAAGGAAGCCCAGGCCGACGAAATAGTGGCGACAGTATCTCAATTGATTTTGGAAATGGCGTAATCATGCGCAGTTTTTTGTCACTGCTGGACTTTACCCCGGAAGAACTTAATCAGCTGATACATCGCGCCATTGAGCTGAAGGCCATTTTGAAAAGGGGCGAGGAACATTATCCACTCAAGGGTAAAACCCTTGCAATGATTTTTGAATTGTCTTCCACACGCACCCGTGTTGCCTTCGAAACCGGAATGTTTCAGTTAGGGGGACACGCGATTTTTGTCGAAGGCAGTTCCAGCCAATTCGGGCGCGGAGAACCTGTTGAAGATAGTGCGCGCGTGCTCTCGCAGATGGTAGATATCATATCTATACGCACTACAGATCATTCGCGCCTGGAAGCGTTTAACCGGGCTGCGAGCGTTCCTGTGATAAATGCGATGTCGGACACCCTGCATCCCTGTCAATTGCTGGCAGACATCCAGACATTCCAGGAAAAGCGCGGCTCAATTGCAGGTAAAAAAGTCGCCTTTATTGGTGATGGCTACAACATGTGCAATTCATACATGAATGCGGCAGACCAATTTGGCTTTGAGCTTCGTATCGCCTGCCCGCCAGGCTTTCGCCCGGATCAGCATCGTATTGATCAAAGTAACAACATTCACCTAGTAGAGACACCACAGGAGGCCGTCGAAAATACCGATCTGGTTATCACCGACGTCTGGTCCTCCATGGGACATGAAGACGTACAAGTACAAAGATTGGCAGCTTTTGAGGGGTATCAGGTGGATAAGAAACTGCTTGATCTCGCCGACAAAAATGCGCTGTTCATGCACTGTCTCCCGGCCCACCGTGGAGAGGAAATAAGTGCTGAGCTTCTGGACGACCCGCGCTCAGTAGCCTGGGAGGAAGCGGGAAATCGGCTGCATTCCCAAAAAGCACTGCTTGAGTTTCTGCTGCGCTAATCCCGGCGTTAAGGATTCAGGTCATTCAGGAGCAGTGGTTTTTCAATTCCATAACCCTGACCATAGTCGATCCCTATTTCGGTTAACAGCTTCAGAATTGCGTCATTTTCAACATATTCGGCAATGGTCTTTTTGCCCATGTAATGGCCGATTTCATTGATAGATTTTACCACCGCATAGTCGCTGGGATTATTCTCCAGATCCTTTACAAAAACCCCATCAATCTTGACGTAATCAACCGGCAGGTTACGAAGATAAGAGTATGAAGAAAGGCCCGTGCCAAAGTCATCCAGCGAAAACTTGCAGCCGATAATTTTCATACGGTTCATGAAGTCGACGGCATTTTCCAGGTTTGAAATTGCTGCTGTTTCGGTTACCTCAAAGGTAATTTTTACGGTGGGAACCTGATATTTCGAAAATTTCTCCATAATAAACTCCGAAAAACTTTCATCATTGACCGAATGCCCGGAAACGTTTATGGAAAAACCGGAAAATCGATCCACTTTTGAGCGATTTTCTGCCATCCACTTAAAAGTATTCTCTATTACCCATCGATCAACCACGATCATACGATTATATGTTTCTGCTGCCAGAATAAAATCGTTGGGCGCAATTACATCCCCTAACTCATCGCGCATGGTAAGCAATATCTCATAATGGGCGGCACCGGGATCCTGATTGTGCAGGGGCGCAATTCTCTGGCAGTTCAATATCAGACGATTTTCATCTACCGCCTTGTCAAGTGCTGTTACCCATTCCATTACACCATGGCGTTGCATCATCCGCGCATCACCAATCTCGTATTCCTGAATACGATTACGTCCTGCTTCCTTGGCCATGTAACAGGCTTCATCGACATGGCGCATAACTGCATCGACACTATCGGTAATTTGATCCAGAAAGACCAAACCCATACTGGCGCTAATGGCATACTGCCTGCCTTGCCAGTCAAACTTTATATCGCGCACAGCCTGGAGGATATCCTGGGCGTGCTGGCGCGCGCCCTGGGTAAGGACATTCTCAATCAGAATACCAAACTCGTCTCCTCCCAATCGGGCCAGACATTCAACGCTGTCTTTTAGCAGCTCACCCAACGCCACACCCACCTGCTTAAGAAGCTCATCTCCAGCCGCATGGCCACTGGTATTGTTTACGATCTTAAACTGATCCAGATCCAGATAAATCAGGACATGTTGCTTGTTTTGGGACTTGGCACGTGTGATGGAAGCTTCCAGATTGCGTTCAAATTCCCGCCGGTTGAACAACCCGGTTAGTTCGTCATGGCTGGACTGGAACATCAAATCATCATGCATGTTCTGCAACATGCGCTGCGAAGCACGCTCCATGAGCGGCATATCAAAGTCTTCCAGGAGCGTAATTCTGCCATCATGCAACTGATCGGTCAGCTCCTTGAGGTTAAACTCAAGCACTTTTACGCCCTTGCGATTTACCAGCACAAACTGGGTGTAGTTATCTCCTACGAAGGCGAAGGATAATATCAGGGGTCTACCCCGGTTATCACTTGTCGCTACCCATTCACCAACATGTATACGCCGTGCTCTGTCCAGTGACTGTCCCCAACTCTGTTGAACATCCTCATCCTCGGATTCAGGCCTTGGATTTTCATCCGCCAGTATGTCTGCCAGACCAAGAACCCGGGTCACATTTTCTGCTGGTACAAAGGTGGTATCGCATTTTTGTTTGTTACCGGAAGCATCACCAATAAGCGCTGCGCTCATCGCCATTATCAAGGGTGTGCGTTTGGCAGGTTCAAAAGAGATACTGTTCAGGCCCTCGACTACACGTTTTAGCAGTACCTCGGGCTCTGTATAATCTGCATCTCCCGGCTTGGTGGTTCCCGTTAGCTGGGCCATTACCTGATCGAGTATATTCAGCGTATCAGCCCACTCATTACTCTCCGGGCCTGCCCTTAAAAAAGTGTGAACCATCAGGTTTCGCCAACCCGGGTTTAATAGTTCAAGCAGTAAATCAGGTACGTTTCGTTCGGCTAACCTTAGCTCCAGTTCCTTGACCACCGAGCGTCTGGCGCGCGCAAGCTTTTGATGCCCTTCGCTGGTCTTAACCGTGCGTTCAACATTGCCCTGATAAGCCTTGCTCTGTTGAACCACTAGCGGATTCAATTCATGTAAAATTTCTTCAAAAATTTCCGGGTTGGAATCATATTCCTTAACCAGGCGGTCCAGCAGTTCATCGACCTTGCGACCCACATTGCGCTCAATACCATCACGCGCATCCTTGGCATTTCCCAGTCGGGCCAGGGTATTCAATACCTGTACCGCACTATGTGGCTGTTCGACATTCGAAGCCAGAAAACCGGGATCGCTTAACGCTACTTTATTCAGGGTTAATTCCATGCGCTTCAACCAGTCCCGGATGCCTTCTGTAAGAAATCCATCGGCCTGCATGGAATCAACGAGGTTTTCCATTACATCCAGCGCATCGTACTGCTCTTCACCAATGGCTTTTCTTCCACCATGGGTATTTTCGAGAATCTGCAGCAATCGTGGTTTCAGTCGAGTATCACTGAGCGCTGCGTCATCACCCAATTCCGTTTCAACCCGTGTCATCGCTTCCAGAATATCGCTGGTATGATAGCGCTGTTCCGGTTGAGCATCGGCTGGCGCAAAATCCACACCCGGCTCAATGCCCTGCCGCTTCCTGGCACTGCGCCCCAGGCTCAATAATTCTCTTGCTGCCTTATAGACCTCAGCATTTCCTGCACCACTCTCAAAAGGATTGTGGGTACGATTGGTCTGTATTCCATCCGCAGCCATTGCTGCCTCACGTACCGAGGACTCCATTTCTTCGTACATACCAGGGCGGGCGCGGGCTGAAGCTCCCTTACCCATTTTGGAGCGTGCAACTGCTACATGGACTTCTTCAAGGGAAGGAAAAATCCCTGTATCGGTTAAATACGCCAACAGCGCCGTGTAAAACTCAGGCAATTCCTGCAACATAATGCCTTCAAAAACCTGATACAGCTCATATCGCACATTACGCCGCAGATCCAGGTCTTCAATGGCATCATGAAATGCCCAGGTGAGTACCACCGGTCCTGCCGGCATAATATCCTGATGTCCCCATGGTTTTACCACCAGGCCCAGTTGCAAGCGAATATCAACCAGGGCTTCCCTACTGCGTGACTCTGCTTTTGAAACCACTTCCGCCACGGCCAGCCACTCTTCAAACTCTTCTGTATCAACCAGGGCGAGCTTTGTATTGGATTTTCCATCCCCTCCACCAGACTGTTGGCGACGGCGTTTTTCCAGAACCGCCTTAACATCAGATACCTTTTTGATCTGCCCTATCACTTCATCGTGAAAACGCGCTCCGATAACATCGTTTTGCGCCTCCAGCTGATCCAATGCCTCAAAATACATCATCTGGCCAGCATTCGTGCCGGCATCCCTGGCCCTGATCAGCAATTCGCGCGCGCTGTTTTCAAAAAATTGCGTACAGATGGTACTAACAATTTCGCTCGTTCGTAACTCGAGTTCTGTGCGGACCTTTTTCGCATCCTCATCCGGAATGCGCCTGTCTCGCAACAGTGATTCCGGAACTTCACCGGCTACAAAGTCCTCGTCGCTGTCCGGGTCGGATGCGACCACACCCGAAGCAACCGCAAAATCCATAAGTGCAGAAAATATTTCCGGTTCCAGGGGACTTTCAAAACGCACACCAACACTCATATTCTGACTGGTAAATCTCGCGATGATAGCGCCGAGCCTGAAGTGTTTTTCGCCAAATTCCGTGGGTACTGAAAAATGCAGGTCTACCTTGTCTCCGGGCCGGGATTCTGAACCCGTTGCCTGCAAGGATCTGCTGCCGCCCGCACCAACTAATAGCACCCCCATTTCGCAAAAATCACGGATCGTGCACAGCCATGAACGCCCTTTGCCAGGATGCAAAAGTGCGCTGATAGATATGGGGTGGCGGGTATGTTGACGCCGGTTCACTTCCCTTTTAACTCCGGCCTATTGAGACGCTGACAGCGGGGCTTGCTAGTACTATCTGAAGGGTAACCGATTACCCAAAAAAGATCACGTCCCCCGCGTTATTCAGGCGTGAAGCTTTCCGGTTGAACCGACCATGCGTACGGAAGGTGCTATTTCCGTGCAATTTCTATATTTTTTTGCCTGATACAGGGCTACATCTGCACGGTGTAGTAGTTCATCTACATCTTCCTCGTTACAATACTGGGCGATGCCCAGTGAAACAGTTACCCGGTACGCCGGGTCCCCGGGCCTTACCACCATATTAAGCATCCCGTGCCGCAATCGTTCTGCAACCGGGTATGCGTCTCTGGCACTGGCACCGGCCAAAACCAGTACAAATTCTTCCCCCCCAATGCGTGCAACAAAATCCACATCCCGCACTGTCGCAGCGGCTAGTTCGGCGAATGCCTGCAATACCTGGTCACCCGCAACATGCCCGTACAAATCATTCGTTTGCTTAAAGTGATCCAGATCCGCATAACAAATGGAAAAGGTGGGGCCGCCACGATCCACAGCAGCTTTCTGGCGCTGCAGGTAATCTATAAGGTGACGACGATTGTTTACCCCTGTGAGGTCATCCCTGAGGGCAAGTTGCTGCAATCGTTTCAGCGTTACTTTAAGGTTTCGGTAACGTCGTGAAAAATCGGCTAGCAACGCCAGCGGAACCAGCATAAGGCCTACCGCCCAAATACCAAAAATTACCGGAATGAACAAACCGTCCGCCAGCAGCAAGCCCTGGTTCAATGCTAACCAGCATATCAGCGTATATAGAAGCAAACCCGTTGCAACAATCAGGGTGCTTCTCAAATTTACTAGATACGGTAATACCAGATTCACGTTCCGGGCCTGCTAATTGGAATATGTTAAGTATAGGGTATTGCCGGTTAATGAATTTATGGGTTGCGCAGTGCTTTGTAATAGAAATGTATGCCCTAAAGTCTTACATCCCAGTCATTTGACCCAGCAAAAACCTTCGGATTTATTGGAGTGTGCTCAACAACGCACGCATGGCCCGGGACCAGCCCATGAGATGTTGTTCGCGCTCGCACTCTTCAATATCAGGACTAAAGCGCTTATCCAGCTGCCAGCTTTGAGCCGCTGCCTGCAGGTTCTTAAACAACCCTGCGCCAACACCCGCCAACATAGCAGCACCCAGGGCGGTAGTCTCAATACACTTGGGGCGTTCCACCTGAATGTTCAATATGTCTGCCAAAAACTGGCATAGCCAATCATTCACCACCATCCCGCCGTCTATTCGCAACCGGCTTACTGTCGCTCCATCGTCACCCATAGCCGATAAAAGTTCATTGGTTTGAAATACCACACTCTGCAAGGTTGCGGTGATAATCTGATCTCTTGACGTGTCCAGACCCAGCCCGCTCAGCACCCCCCTGGCATCTGTCTGCCAGTGGGGCGCCCCCAGCCCGGTAAATGCCGGAATAAAATAGACACCGCCAGTATCTCCGTCACAGGAATCTGCTGCCAATTGCATTTCTGCTACGTTGCTTATCAGGCCAACCTGGTCCCTTAGCCAGCGAATTGCTACCCCGGCAACAAAAATACTGCCTTCAACTGCATAGGTGGGCACGCCATTTATACGGTAGGCAACAGTAGATAACAGTCTCTGGCTGGATCGAACCAGTTCTTCCCCGGTATTGGTTATGACAAAACAACCGGTACCATAGGTGCTTTTTGTCATCCCGGAATTGATGCAGGCCTGTCCTATCAACGCTGCCTGTTGATCTCCCGCGACTCCCGTGATGGGTATATCACTTCCAAACCACTCGGCATCACATGTTCCAAAGTCTGCCGCGCTATCACACACTTGCGGCAATAATTGTTGTGGAATATCAAACAGCGCTAGTAATTCATCGCTCCAGCACTGGTTGCGAATATCAAAAAGCTGCGTACGCGAAGCGTTGCTGGCATCTGTTTTATGTGATGCTGTTTTGCTAAAACGCCATATGAGATAGGTATCGAGCGTACCAAATTTTAGCTCGCCCCTCGCAGCCCGTTGCAAGATGTCATCGCTTCTTTCGGGGTTATTATGCAGTAGCCATGCAAGCTTTGTACTGGAAAAATACGGATCAACTAACAAGCCGGTAATGTCGCTAATCATGGCTTCCTTTCCGGCCTTGCGCAAGGTTTCACAGTAAGCCGCTGTGCGCCGGTCTTGCCAGACGATGGCCGGGTATTCTGCAGTCCCGGTTGTCGCATCCCATAACACGGTGGTTTCTCTTTGATTGGTAATTCCCATTGCCAGGATATCGCTTGCATTGAGTCCTGCATCCGCCAGGGCAGCACGACCTGCTGCAAGGGTAGTCATCCAGATTTCATCCGGATCCTGTTCCACCCACCCATTGTCGGGGAATTTCGAGACAAATTCTTTTTGCCCCGATGCGATCACACGCGCATCCCCGTCAAAAATAATCACCCTGGAGCTGGATGTACCCAGATCCACCGCCATTAAGTATGCCACCACAACTCCTCCACTATGGATGGGTATCCTATCAGTATATAGCGAGTGGTCCGCACTTGTGTCTTGCAAGCAGATTAAAAAAAACTAGCTCAATTCAGGCCTTGGCAGGCAAATTTTTTCCCGAAATAACGAAAAAAAAGCGAGCATAAACTTATCGCCGAAAAGAGACTTGCAATAAGCCGTGCATCGCATTATCTTGTAGTCCTGAGGAAGGTAACCCCCATATATAGGGTTTTTTGGTAAAACTACCCTAGCGTTTTCCTGATGAGAAATTGTGGAAAATAGGGGAAAATAGTGGGCTAACCCTCCCAAACCCAGTCTGCACTGCAAGGATAGCTGCCTAATTGGTGACTTGAGTAGTACCGGGAATATTCGCAGAAGCAACAGCTGAAGCAATGGTGAAGGTACAAGCACCAGACTGGAGAAATTCGGACGTCGTAATACAGGCAGCGGGCAATTTCGGATAGCAAGTACGGGAAGCAGACACGGCTGAAAAATACAGCCAAAAATACGGCCAGATAGACTTGGTCCACAACGGTGTTTCATTCCCCATCGCTCATGCGATATTAATCTGTCTATATAACAGACGCATAACCGGTAACCAGTCCAGCGTTCTGGGCACTGGCCCAGGTGATTGGGGAGCAGTATTTATGGTGGATTATATCCATAGCCCTGCAAGAGCACAGGCAGAACAGCCAACCAGAAAACATCATTCGAGATGGTGCAACCATCCACCCGGGAGCAATACAACAAATGCAATCTAAAGAACAGCCAGGCGCTGATGATTCCGCGACTCCGGCACAAAGTGGTGGAGGCCTGTCAGCAGCCTTAACCGCCACCGCACCAGGCCAACTCAAAGTTATTAAAAGAGACGGTACCGTTGTGGCCTATGACGACACAAAAATAAGTGTCGCTCTCATGAAAGCCTTCCTCGCCATAGAGGGAAACACAGCGGCGGAATCTTCTCGCATCAGGGCGCTTGTGGGTGAACTAACCGCACAAATCTCTGCAACCTACGAGCGGCGAATGCCATCCGGTGGGACATTGCATATAGAGGAACTACAAGACCAGGTAGAGCTTGAACTGATGCGCTCCGGTGAGCAAAAAATAGCGCGAGCCTACGTATTGTACCGGGAGGAGCGGGCACGCATCAGACGTGAACAGGAGAACGTAGTTAACATCGCTCTCACCACTACTCTAAAAGTAAGCCAAACCGACGGTTCGCTGGTACCACTGGACACGGAACGAATGCTCACTCTGGTAACAGAGGCATGCGCCGACCTGAGCGATGTTGACAGCGCTCGCATCATTGATGAAGCCATGCCGAATATGTATGACGGCATAAGTATTGACGATGTCTATACCTGTCTGGTTATCACAGCGCGCACACTCGTTGAGGAAGAACCCAATTACACCTATGTAACAGCGCGTTTGCTAATGGACGGTATTCGCACCAAAGCCCTGGGATTTCTGAAAGTCTCAGCCCTGGATGATGACAACTATTCCGCAACCCAGGGACAAATGCAGCTGGTGTATCCAAAAGCATTACTGGCGTTTATAAACCAGGGCACGGAGTTGGAATTACTCTCTCCTGAGCTGCTGAAATTTGATTTGTCTCGTCTGGGTGCCGCGCTCAAGCCAGAGCGGGATTTACAATTTAACTATCTGGGCCTGCAGACGCTCTACGACCGGTATTTTATTCACAGCAACGAAATCCGCATCGAACTGCCTCAGGTTTTCTTTATGCGAGTAGCAATGGGCCTTGCTATCGAAGAAGTCAATAAAAATGCCCGGGCAATAGAATTTTATAATTTGTTGTCCAGCTTCGATTACATGAGTTCTACCCCAACTCTGTTTAATGCTGGCACCCTGCGTTCCCAATTATCGTCCTGTTTTCTCACTACCGTATCCGATGACCTGGAAGGGATTTACGGCGCAATCAAAGACAATGCCATGTTATCCAAATGGGCTGGTGGTCTGGGAAATGACTGGACGGGGGTTCGGGCACTGGGAGCCAGAATCAAGGGCACCAATGGCAAGTCCCAGGGCGTAGTACCTTTTCTGAAAGTCGTAAATGATACTGCCGTGGCTGTTAACCAGGGAGGCAAACGCAAAGGAGCTGTTTGTGCGTACCTGGAAACCTGGCACCTGGATATCGAAGAATTTCTAGAGCTGCGTAAAAACACCGGGGATGACCGCAGACGCACGCACGATATGAACACCGCAAACTGGATTCCGGATCTATTTATGAAGCGTGTGTTTGAAGAAGGCGACTGGACGTTATTTTCTCCCAACGATACCCCTGATTTGCATGAAATTTATGGCCAGGCCTTCGAAGCGCGCTACACACAATACGAAAAAATGGCCGACAACGGAGAGATAAAACTATTCAAACGGGTTAAGGCGACTGACATCTGGCGAAAAATTCTTTCCATGTTGTTTGAAACCGGGCACCCATGGATTACCTTTAAGGATGCCTGCAACGTCCGGTCCCCCCAGCAACACGTCGGGGTTATACATTCCTCCAATTTGTGCACAGAAATAACCCTGAACACCTCTGAAACAGAGATAGCCGTGTGCAATCTCGGTTCAGTAAATCTGCCTCAACACACTACTGAGAATGGTCTGGATCTGGAAAAGCTGCAGAACACAATTCGCACCGCAATCAGAATGTTAGATAATGTGATTGATATAAATTACTACTCAGTGCCCCAGGCACGCACTTCAAATATGCGACACCGACCGATTGGTCTCGGCATAATGGGTTTTCAGGATTCCCTGTATAAACAAGGCATAGCCTATGCTTCTGAAGAAGCCCTGAAATTTGCTGACGAATCTATGGAGGCGGTAAGTTATTATGCTATTTCAGCGTCCAGCGATCTTGCAGTAGAGCGTGGTAGCTACCAGACATTTGAAGGCTCTTTGTGGAGTCGTGGTATTATGCCGCTGGACTCCCTTAAGGAACTCGGTAGGGAGCGTGGCGAAAATTATCTGAACGCAAACTACGATTCAACTCTGGCGTGGGGCGAACTTCGCAACAAAGTTAAGAGTAACGGTATGCGAAATTCAAACGTCATGGCCATCGCACCAACAGCCACTATTGCAAACATAACCGGTGTATCCCAGTCCATCGAGCCCACTTACCAGAACCTGTATGTGAAATCCAACCTCTCAGGTGAGTTCACAGTGGTGAATGCACACATGGTAAAAGACCTGAAAGCCCATGGAATATGGGACAAGGTCATGGTTAACGACCTCAAGTATTACGATGGTAGCCTGGCTTCAATAGATCGGGTGCCATTGGAGTTAAAGCAACGTTATTCAACCGCGTTTGAAGTGGAACCCCGATGGCTGGTCTCAGCAGCGGCGCGGCGCCAGAAATGGATTGATCAGGGCCAGTCCCTGAATCTGTATATCGCGGAAGCCTCGGGTAAGAAGCTGGACATCACCTACAAAATGGCCTGGCTATCAGGATTGAAAACTACTTATTATTTGCGTGCACTCAGTGCCACGGCTACAGAGAAATCTACTGTGGATCGAGGTACTCTTAATGCGGTTTCTTCTCAACAGGAGCCCTCCAGCAACACTAATGTTTCGACTGAACTCGATCTGGAACTGGATATGGGGTCGGCCGCAGCTGTTCCTTTGGCCTGCTCCATCGACAATCCGGATTGTGAAGCATGCCAGTAGACCACGCTCTAGCGATTTACCTCAGATCTCTGTAATAGAGAAGGAATTTTATTATGTTAAGTTGGGACGACTACAACGAACCTGAAACTGCCGCGGATGCTACAAGCCGTGTAAAACCGCAGGCTGAAAACAAGCCGGTAGATATAACCGTTCCGGTGACACCTACCACCCTGCAAGCGCCCGCGGCGGCAGTTATAGATCAGCCCGCGGCGGAAGTTCAAGCGCCCGCTGCGGCTCTTGTAAAAGCGCCAGCGGCGGCTTTTATGGATAAGCCAGCGGCGGCTTTTATGGATAAGTCAGCGGCGGCAGTTATAGATAAGCCAGCGGCTGATCTTATAGACGAATCTGCGCCCCTTACCCCGGTGCTGACGGCGCCAAAGGTTGAAAGTCTGCAAACCATACCCGCCGAACTGGAAGGCGGCAAGCGCGTTACAGTCGACCAAAAACGGATGATAAATTGCCGGACAGACTTAAATCAGCTCGTCCCTTTTAAGTATGATTGGGCCTGGCAAAAATATCTTGATGGTTGCGCCAACCACTGGATGCCTCAGGAAGTAAATATGACCGCCGATATAGCGCTCTGGCGGTCCCCAACCGGCCTTTCGGACGATGAACGCGTAATCGTAAAACGTAACCTGGGTTTTTTCTCAACGGCAGATTCTTTGGTCGCCAACAACCTGGTGTTGGCAGTTTACAGGCTAATAACCAATCCCGAATGCCGCCAATATTTATTGCGGCAGGCTTTTGAGGAAGCGATACACACGCATGCCTACCAGTACTGTATTGAATCACTGGCCATGGATGAGGGAGAGATCTTTAACATGTACCACGAGATTCCCTCGGTAGCTCGCAAGGCTTCATGGGCATTAAAGTATACACAGGAAATTAGTGACCCAACCTTTACTACGGGCACAATAGAAACCGACAAAATGCTACTTAAAAACCTGATCGCGTACTGCTGCGTACTGGAAGGCATTTTCTTCTACTGCGGGTTCACCCAGATATTGTCTATGGGACGTCGCAACAAAATGACTGGTACGGCCGAACAGTTTCAGTACATCCTCCGTGATGAATCCATGCACGTAAACTTCGGTATTGATGTAATCAATCAAATCAAACTCGAGAATCCTGAACTGTGGGATGACGAAATGCAGCAAGAGGCAATCGAGATGATTCTGGAGGGTACGCAACTGGAAATTGAATATGCTCAGGACACGATGCCGCGGGGAATTTTGGGCATGAACGCCAACATGATGGCTGATTACCTGAAGTTTATTGCCAATCGCAGGCTTAACCAGATTGGTTTACCTGAACAGTTTGCAGCGGTTAAGAATCCTTTTCCCTGGATGTCTGAACTTATGGACCTAAAAAAGGAAAAAAACTTTTTTGAAACACGGGTAACCGACTACCAAACCGGCGGTGCACTTAACTGGGACTAAACCGCACTAGCATATTCTGCAGTGCCTCGATAAAAAGTAGCGGTTGGTCCAGAAAAACGTGGTGTTGGGCATCAGGTATAGCAACGGCGGGTATAACATCATCTGCGATAGATTCTGCAGTATGCTGTTCAGTGCCGGATAGGAGCGCCTGCACATAGGTAACGGTTTTTTCGCTAAACAGCATACTGTTCTGACCATAAATCAGGCCCACCTTAAAGCCCGGGATTAGCCCGAGACGAGTGAAATCTTCCGGTTTGCGCTCTACATTACTGAGTGTGGACGGCAGGTCTTCATCAAACTTCCAGGTCCAGCCACCATCTTCCGGACGCAAGGATGTTTTTGCAATGTAGGTAATCAGGTATTCGTTGTCACAGGGTTGGGGTGGCTGAAGGCGAAACCGGGCCTGTGCAGACTCCCTGTCAGGGTAAATTGCAGCCCGTGTACCTGGAGGGGGAAGTTCCGGTGCAGGATCATCCGGATGTCGAATTCCTGAATCTACCAATATTAGAGCACCAAAACGATCTGGCGCGACATTCAGGGTTTTCACCGCAATCAATCCACCAAAACTATGTGCAACCAAAGTGGAATCGTTTGGCAAACGGGCAGCGTCTGCTACGGCAAGCACTTCCTGAACATAGGTTGAACCGGAGTATGCATAGCGATAATCAGAATCACCCATACCACTCAGATCCATCGCCACAACATAGTGGCTGTCCAGAAGGTTTGGCGCAATAAAATCCCACCAGTGCGAGTGTGCATACATACCGTGTATCAACAGAATTGCCGGTTTGGAAGGATCTCCCCAGCAGCGGTAAAATACCTCGCACTCTTCAACTTCCACAGTAAAGCTTTCGGCTTCAGTCTCAATACTCTCCCAAAACCAGTCAGGAATTGGACTGCTGGCAGCTTTGTCCCAACGAGCCATAGAAAACTTTACAAGCGACCGAATCGCTTAAGGTGAAAATCCGCATTCCCGAACAGGGTGAGTATGCTGGTGAGTCTTTTAAAGTAATGACCAATGTTCAATTCTTCAGTCATGCCCATTCCACCGTGTAACTGCACAGCGCTTTGACCCACAAATCGGGCAGACTTGCCCAGCTGGACCTTTAACGCGGAAACGGCTTTCTGAGCCACAGGACCATAACCCTCGTCCAGGCGAATCGCCGCCATAAACAATATGGATTTGGATTGCTCATGTTCCATAAACATATCTACCATGCGGTGTTGCAATACCTGAAATTTGCCAATCGGCTGGCCAAACTGCTCCCGGGTTTTACAATATTCAACGGTATTCTTGTAGAGCACCTCCATTGCGCCCACTGCTTCTGCACCTATGGCCAGAATAGCTTCGTCTATCACCTGCTCCACCACAGCGAAACCTTCATCAAGTGTTCCCAACAGATCCGAACCTGGAACGGAAACGTTTTCCAGCACCACTTCCGATGCGCGTAAGCCATCCACCGTTGGGTAGTCTCTGCGGCTGACGCCAAGGGCATTGGCATCGACCACAAACACACTTATGCCGGCTTCGTCTCTCTGGGCGCCGGAAGTTCGGGCGCTCACAATTATAATGTCTGCGTTCTGCGCGTTGAGTACTACGGCCTTGTGACCGTTTAGTTTAAAAGAGTCACCCTCGGCAACAGCGCTTGTAGTCACATCAGCCAGATTGTAACGGCTTTGTGGTTCAGCATACGCGAACGCTCCCTGTACAGAACCATCTATGATTCCACCCAGCAATTTTTCTTTCTGTTCTGCATTCCCACCTGCTTTTAAAGCACCGCCTGCCATAATCACAGATGGCAAGAAAGGTTCCACAACAAGGCCTTTGCCAAACTGTTCCATTAAAATCATGGTATCAACGGCTGAGCCACCAAAGCCCCCATCTTCTTCGCTAAAGGGCACTCCCAGCCATCCCAGCTCGGCAAATGTGCTCCAGTTACCAGCATTAAAACCAGCACTTTCTGAACAATTTTTCTGCCGGGTTTCAAAGTCGTAGTCATTCTGGATGAACCGCGCCACGCTCTCCTGCAGTAAATTTTGTTCGTCAGTAAAAGAAAAATCCATTGGTAACTCCTGTTAGTCCGGCGCTGTTCACCAGAGGTTTATTAATCGAAATTATAATTCGTTTGCTTAAAGCCCTAACACTGCTTTTGCAACAATATTCTTCTGGATCTCGGTAGACCCACCAAAAATAGTTGAAGCACGCCCCCACAACATAGCCTGCAATGCCGGCAGTGATTCTTCCGGGCCGATGGGACCCTCGTTGTCCAAAGATAGTTCGTCGGGGTATGGCATTGAGTAATACCCGAGCGCTTCAACCTTTAGCTCAGCAATACGTTGGCTTATTTCCGTTCCCTTGAGTTTTAGGATGGAAGATTCCGGGCCCGGTGCTCCGCCCTTCTCAACAGTTGCCAGGGTACGCAGCTCGGTAATCTCAAGCGCCATTAGTTCTACTTCTACAGCATCAATTTTTTCAACAAAACTTCGATCTTCTGCAAGCACGCCACCGTTTTGTTCCGTTGCAGCCGCGAGATCCCGCAATTGCCTGAGAGCGATTTGCGAGCGTGCAACGCCAGCAATTCCTGTGCGTTCATGTGTTAAAAGACCTTTTGCATAGGTCCAGCCCTTATCCTGCTCTCCAACCAGATTTTCAACCGGAACCCGAACATCTACCAGCGATACGCTGTTAACCGTGTGTTGCTCGCCCAGTAGATAAATGGGGTGTACTTCGACACCAGGACTTTTCATGTCGATGAGAATAAAGCTGATACCCTGTTGCCGGCGTTGGGTGTTGAAATCGGTCCTCACCAGACAAAACATCCAATCTGCAATGTGCGCTCCACTGGTCCAGGTTTTTGTTCCGTTAACTATGTAATGGTCTCCATCAAGCACAGCCTTGGTCTGCAGGGACGCCAAATCCGAACCCGAGCCCGGTTCTGAATATCCCTGACACCATTGGACACTGCCATCACGGATAGAAGGTAAATGTTGTTCTCTAATCTCATCACTGGCCCAGGTATAGAGCACCGGCGCCAACATCCGCACTCCAAAGGCACTCATAGCTGGACAGCCCGCTGCCGCAGTTTCCCTGTCCCAGATGTATTTTTGTGTCGGAGTCCAGTCTGTTCCCCCGTGTTCCAGCGGCCAGTCAGGTACAGACCATTTTCGAGCTACAAGCGCATCAAACCAATGCTGTTCTTCTGCCGGTCTTTTTCCAGCATATCCCCCGGTGGGCGTAGTCTTGCGACCGCGGGCCTGTGCGGGCCAGGCAGAATCAATAAAAGCCCGTACTTCCTGCTGAAATGCCAAATCCTGACTGTTCAACTCCAAATCCATAATAAACGATCCCCCGAGAATGCAGTTTAAATACTATGCGGCCTCCCAATCAGATACAAGATGCCTTAGGAATGATTGGCGTACCACAGCAAGAGCGGGCAACATAGGTACAACATTCAGCAATCCACTATGAGCAAGAGTATGACTTACGAACAAATACTATTTGAGGTGAACAATTCGATTCTGACCATTACCCTGAATCGACCCGAAAAACTTAACGCTTTCACTCGCCAGATGATGACGGAGCTGATAGATGCATTCGACAGAGCAGATGCAGACGATGAAATTCGTGCCATCATAATTACTGGTGCGGGGCGCGCTTTTTGTGCCGGGGCAGATCTCTCCAGCGGAGGAAATACCTTTGATGCCGACGCGCGTGACGACCGGACTTCTGGCCTTCAGCGTGATGGAGGCGGCAGACTGACCTTGCGCATTTTTGACTGTACAAAACCGGTAATTGCTGCCGTTAATGGCGCAGCTGTGGGAATCGGAGCAACCATGTTACTCGCTATGGATATTCGTTTGGCAGCAGACAGTGCCAAATTCGGGTTTGTGTTCTCGCGCCGTGGCATTGTTCCCGAGGCGTGCTCCAGTTATTTTTTGCCGCGACTGGTCGGCATCAGCCAGGCGCTGGAGTGGGCATATTCTGGCAAAGTGTTTGAATCGGCAGAAGCTCTGCGGGGTGGTCTTGTGCGCAGTGTTCATCCGGGTGATAGCCTTTTGGAAGAAGCGCGTACGCTCGCAAACCAGTTCACCAATGAAACTTCGGCAGTATCTGTGGCACTAATCAGACAGATGATGTGGAAAATGTTGGGCGCCAGTGATCCAATGGATGCACACAAGATAGACTCGCGTGGTATATATCATATGGGACGATCGCCGGACTGTCGGGAAGGAGTGGAATCATTTCTGGCTAAACGACCCGCTCAATTCCCTATGCAGGTCAGCAAGGATATGCCGGAATATTATCCGTGGTGGAAAGAACAGAAATTCGAGTAAACTGGAAAACTACTTTTGCATATAGCACAGTAAACAAGGACAAATTCCTGGTACAGCATGTTTAAAAAGATATTCAAAAAAGATGTCGCCTTAAGCGAGGGCAATGCGCAGATTATTCTAAATCGGCTATCGAACATGTCAGAAGAAGAACAAATTGAAAAGCAGGATGAACTATATTCACTCGCTTTATCGTATGACGATCCCCTGGTGAGGCGGGCCAGCACGGAGTTAATCTCTGACTTTGCAAAACTCTCCCAACTGTTAACGCACAACTGCGATGAAACCACCCAGACCGCTGCTTTGCGAATAGCACAAAACATCGACTTCAGGTCCAAAGTGCTGGACTTGCCGCAACTGCTTGAAATTCCATGCGTCCAATTATCCTTGTTGCAACAGGCTGCAAACATCGAACAGGCAAAATTGGTTAAATTGCATTCGCAAATAGACATCGCCACCCTGGTGCCTGGCTGCGTTTCGGATGAAGTGCGACAGTGGCTGGTGTCTCAAATTGCTGATCTCGGACAACTGCAGGAACTTGAAAAAGCCAGTAGAAACAATAACAAGAATGTGAATCGCATTGCTCGCGAACAAATAACAAAGATAAAAATTTTTCGCGAACAACTTGCTGACCGGGAACAGGAAAGCGAACGTATCCGGCTGGCTACAATCGCGTTTCTGGAAAAAGAACTACCCGCTATCAAGCACCTGGATTCCCAAAAGGTCCATCTTGTATATGCAATTCTTAATCAACACAGAAAGCATAATCTGGCCGTACAAACCGGAAATAAATCTGCGCTGGACGCGCAATTATTTGCCAGCGCTGATCTGACACGCCTGCATCTTCTGCAGGAGAAAATTGCAAAGACAGAAAAACTGCTGGCGCAAGCAGCGCTTGAGCTTGACGAGCGCCTGGAACAACAAAGGGCTGAACAGGATAGACTCAAACAAATGCAGAAAGAGTCTCTCGATTCCGAAGCTGCAGAGCCGGAAAAGCAAAGCGAGCCTTTGACGGATAAAAACCCGAATGGGATCGAAGAACACAGCGTCGCACGTACACTGCTAAAAGAGATGCAAGACCAGCTGTTAAAGAACGAAGAGATACTTAAAAAACTTGGTAATTCCAAACCCGAGCCTCAAAATTATCACAATTTTTGGGGAGCGCAGGCGGCCTCTGCAAAACTTTCAAACAATTTGCAAGCCCTCGACAAAATGCAACCTGCCATGGCTGACACAGATCTGCTGGATCAATTGAAGCAGTCCAGGTTTAAACTCCATGAATTTGTGGAACATAGTAAAGGTGTCAGTACACGGCTAACCAATCAGCTTAATCGGTCACTTGATAAGCTCGACGGGCTGCTCCTTGAAGGGAATATGAAAAGTGCTACTGGCTTGCACGCAGATTGCAGGACTAAAAGCCGCTTATTGCCTGCCGACCCAAACAACGTGCTGCTCAGCCGCTTTAATGATGTCGACAAAAAATTTAATGAATTGAAAGACTGGCGCGCTTTTGCCGCACAACCGAAACAAATTGAGTTATGCGAGGCCGTAGAAAAACTTGCTGATAATGCACTTGATCCGGAAACGCAAGCTGATAGCCTGAAACGGCTTCGAAAAAAATGGCAGGAACTGGGTCGTGCAAATCGGGCGCTAAGCCTTCGTTTTGATGCAGCGGCAAGCCGCGCCTTTGTGCCCTGCCAGGCTTATTTCGACGAACAGAGTAATATCCGCAAACGGAACCTCGAAAAACGCAAGACAGTGCTCATTCAGCTTGGGACTTATATAGCGGAAAACGACTGGAACAAAGCCTCTGTCGCGGACTGGAAAGCCAGTGAAAAGATCCTGCGCGCTGCGCGCTCTGAATGGAATTCATATATTCCTATTGATCGCAGCAAGATGCGTGCAGTGCAGAAGAAATTTGATGCAGCGTGTGAACAAATCCACAAGAAACTGCACGAGGAATGGAACAAAAACCTGGACCAAAAACAGGAATTGGTGAACCGGATTCGAACTCTGGCAGAAGCTGAAACATCGTTGGCTGAAATTATTGACGAAGCCAAATCCCTGCAAAAATCCTGGCGTGAGGTCGGTGTAACCCCCAGGGTTCCGGACCAACGCCTGTGGAGAGAGTTTCGAAAGTTCAGTGACAAAATATTTGCTCGCCGGGAAGAAGAGACCAGGCAACACAAGGAAACCCTTGTCAAAGAGAATGCAGTTCTACAGGCGGAATACGAAGCCTTATTGGCAAGCATAAGCCAGTATGAGACGAATCTGTCCGAGCAGAATACCGTGGTGCCGGAGATAAAACCCCTGGTTGTATTACATCGCGCGCTTACTACAAAAACTTCTAACGCTCCGGCAAGCATGACAAACAAGGTCAGGAAACTTGGCATAAAACTCAAAGACCTCGAAAAAAGCACGTTCACAAAACAACGCGCAGTAAGGTTGGAAATTCTGAAAGCGCTGGACACGGCGTTGATTGCCCTGGAGAGTAGTATTTTCACGGGTATCATCACCAAACCAGAGGAGCTGGAAGAAAGTTTGTTGAAAATCACAACACTTTTTCAGACTCGCCTGCCGGAAGGGGAATATGCCAGGATCGCTGCAGGCTGTAAAAAACGAGTCTGTGATCTGTTTGCGCTTTACTCCAACGATGATACCGAAGAGCGTGAACTATATTTTATCCAGGCTGCTCGTGATCAAACTGAAACGGTAGTGCGAGCAGAACTTGAAGCAGGTTTGAATTCGAATGCGTCCGACCAACAGTTGCGCATGCAAATGCAAGTAGAGCGATTGAAATCAGGACTTGCCAAGCGGCAAACAGAAACCCTGAATCCTGAACGGCTGGCACTGGATTGGTGCAGCACCCAAAGCTGTGGAAAGCACAGGGCAGTATTGAGTGCGCGCTACTTTGCAGCGATGGCAGCCCTTTTGTTGATTACTTCCTGACAATATTTATGTGGGGAGAAAGCTAGAATCCAGGTGCTTGCTTCAGACTGGAAATTGTACGCTCATGATTGCACCGCCTGACTCTCCGGAATGAATGTCGAGTGTTCCACCATAAACCGCCAACAGATCCGCTACCACTGAAAGGCCAATCCCCTGTCCCGCAGTCACTGTGTCAGCACGCGTACCGCGTGTGAGTACGGCTTCTCGCATTGCTGGTTTAATTCCAGGACCATCGTCTTCTATGCTCAATAGTACCTGTGCAGAATCTCCTGCATAGTTTTGCTGGGTTAAAAGCAAGCCCTCGATTCGTATTCTGGATTTTCCGTACTTGAACGCATTCTCGATGAGATTACCTAGAATTTCCATCAGGTCACTTTCATTTACGCGCACACCAAGGGTGGAATCAATATCCACCTCGACCTCCATATGTTTGTTGGCATAGGCCTTTGAGATGGCAGAGACCATTCTGGTAATTATCGGCGACAATGCCACTTTACCGGTTATCAGGGAAGACTTCGCACTACTGGCGCGTGAGAGTTGGTAGCGCACGGTATTTTGCATCTGGTTAAGCTGTTCCTGCATTAACTCATGGTTTGCAGAACCGCTTCCCTGCAACTCATTACCCACAACCGCCAGCGGCGTTTTCAGGCTGTGGGCAAGGTCTTCCATAGCAACACGGTACCGTGTTCGGTTATTTTCCTCATGCTCTACAAATCGGTCGAGGTTTGCGGCCAGGCCTTGAAGTTCGGGGGGGAAGTCTACTCCAAGGCGTTTTCGCGTGCCGGCTTCAAGCTCGCGTACCTGATTTTCCATCAATCGAATAGGCCTCAATCCCCAACCCACAGCCACAAACTGGCCAAAAACAAACAGGACAGTTGCTGCAACCAGCCCAATTGTCAGGTTTCTGCGGAACTCCTTGATTTCTGCACGAAAGGGTAAGCTGTCCGTCATAACGCGAAAACTGAAAAGAGACTCGTTTGCAGCTTCCCAGATAACCGAATATTTTAAATCAAATTGTTTACCGTGCTGTTCAAATAAAAACGTTCCCGGCACAACTTTCTGGCTAAATGCCAGTAAATCTATTTCTGAGGTCAGTAGAGAAGGCGAGCTCCATATGACCTGGCCATCAGCATTCTGAACAGCAGCATACAGTCCGGATTCAGGTTGGGATAAACGTGGTTCTGGTAGTAACTCTGGAAACACCAGCTGGTCACCGGACTCTTCAGCAATTCCCATCAAACCATATACAACCAGCCGCAGTTGTTCCTGTGCCCCCGCTTCTACACTTGAAGTAAAGGAACGATCAAGAACCCAACCGGTTATGCCCAGAAAACAGCCAAGCAGCAGAGTTGTTATGATGATGAGCCGCTTTTGTAATCCCAATTTCAATTGGTTTTTGATGCCTCCCGGAGAAGCTCAGATTAAGTATCGGTGGTAAAACGATAACCTTGTCCGCGCACGGTACGAATAAGTACAGCTTCGTCTTCCCTGGCGAGTTTTTTACGTAATCGTCCGACAAAAACCTCTATCACATTGCTATCGCGATCATAATCCTGATCATACATGTGATCTGTGAGTTCGGTTTTGGAGATAACCCTATTGGGATTTAACATCAGATATTCAAGCACTTTGTACTCAAAGGCAGTTAATTCAACGAGTCTGGAATCCAGCCGAACTTCCTTTTTGCCTGTATCCAGACTCAGCCCGTTTGCAGTTAACAGTGGCGAAGAATATCCGGCAGCGCGCCTGATAAGGGCATTCAGGCGTGCCTGAAGTTCTTCCATGTGAAATGGTTTGGTCAGGTAATCATCGGCACCCGCCTCCAGCCCGGCTACCTTGTCTTCCCAATGTTCACGCGCGGTTAGTATGAGTACAGGAAAACCATGTCCCTCAGCACGCAATTTTTTGATGAGATCAATTCCATTGAGTTTGGGCAGCCCCAAATCTATCACCGCCGCATCGTAGTCATATTCCCGGCCATAATAGAGTCCTTCTTCGCCATCCTGCGCTGCGTCCACAACAAGCCCGGTATCTGTCATGTGACGAACCAGTTGTTGGCTGAGGTTGTGCTCGTCCTCCACGATAAGAATGCGCATTATTTCATTCTGCCATTACGATCTACTTTGTAGGTTTTAACGCGCCCACCATCCAATACCACCCTGACCTTGTAACCACCGTTTTTTGTTGGGCTGGCGGATACGACGCGCCCCCGGGTTGCCCGACGCACAATGGCGGTTGCTTCCTGCATGGACAGTCCGGACTGTTGCGCCAATTGTTGGGCAAATACCGGGTCAGTGTTTTCCGCATGGGAAAACGAAACAACACCCAGGCAAGTGGCAATAAGTAGCACCCGTAAAGTTTTCATCGCGAAAACCCTCCGTATGAAACCATTCATTGTACTACCTTGCCGCTGCATCGTTAAACTCGCTTGTTACCTAATATACCGGTGTCACACGCACATTTACGCTAATAGTATCACCAGGGCGAGTATCCATCCTTGTAGTATAAATTTCACCCGCATATCTGTATGAAACATCATAACCCGCCAACCGTTCTTCTGATTGCCAGTCATCGTAGACTGTACACACTTCCTGTGTGGTGTAGCGACGTTCATTTCTGCGGTAGTCATCATTGCCATAACCCCGGTTCTTTTTGGCGATGTCATTTCCAATTGCGCCGCCGAGCAAGGCGCCAACCGCAAGCCCTACTCGCTTGTTGGTTTTGTTATGGCCAACACTATTACCAATTGCACCACCGATTATCGCACCAACCAGACCTGGCGTAGCCGAACGGGACTTTGACCTTCTATAACCATCATCAGCATAAACAGGCACACGCTCCTGGGCACATTCTTCGCGAGGTACCGAAATTCTTACCGTTTCATAGACCGGTTTTACATCTACTACCCTTGCTTCGTCCCGGGCTGCACTGTGAGCAGCGCTCACGCCAAAAGTCGCCAATAACACAGCCTGGCCCAGCAGTAGCGGTTTAAGGAAAGTTCGTATTGCCATTTCACACCTCTGATAACAGTTATTTGAGAATGCACAGCTTAGTGGCCGCCATCTGAACACACCCTGAACGGCAGAAATTAAACCAAAAAGCCCGGGAACCTCTTGCAGGGCGTGTGTCTAAGCACTTGAAAATTCTTCAATCAGCTTTGGTTAGACAAGGAAAAGCGGGGCAAGAGGGCGTATTAATGCGGGTTTTGCGGCCACATACTTTATAATGCTGCTATCGCTACTTTTTACCGGTGCCGGACGCTATTTCAGCATGGACTACTGGATTATTAATAAGTACAACCCAACAAGCTAACACACACGGGAACGACAAAAGATCATGCGAAATCGACCGCACACATCGCTTTACCTGAATACTTCCATTTTGCTCATCGGCCTTTTTCTGGCGGGTTGCCAGACGAACGTACCCCTGGCACAAAGCCCGAATGACCAAAGGAAATACGAACTGTTTGAGTTGCCCAACAAAATGTCTGTGCTGTTGATATCGGATGCCGGTGCAGAAAAATCGGCGGCTTCAGTGAGCGTATTCCGCGGCAGTTACAGTAGCCCGGAAAATCGGGCCGGACTTGCACACTTTCTGGAACATATGTTGTTTCTGGGCACCGAAAAGTATCCGGATTCAGATGAATACGGCAACTACATTTCAAGCCATGGGGGCAGCCACAACGCCTACACGGCACCGGACCACACAAATTACTTTTTTGATATTCAATCAGAGTTCCTGGAAGGTGGGCTGGATCGCTTCGCCCAGTTTTTTATCTCGCCCAACTTTGACGCCGCATACGTAGAACGGGAAAAAAATGCCGTCAATTCTGAATACCAGCTTCAACTGAAAGACGACGGCTGGCGGGGGCAAGCGGTGAGCCGCAAGCTGTTTAATCCGGAACATCCGGGATCCCGCTTTACTATTGGCAGCCTGGAGACGCTCTCCGGGGATGTTCGCAGTGATCTGCTCGAGTTTGCCGAAAATAGCTATTCTGCCAACCAAATGGCCTTGGTTGTACTAGGCAACCAGAATCTGGAGATCTTGCGTAGCCTGGCAGTGAATTATTTTTCTGCGGTTCCAAACCGAAATTTACCGGAGTGGCAAGATACAGAAGTCCTGTTTACTGAAGGCAGCCTGCCGAAACTGCTCAGATATCAGACGATTAAGAGTGGCTACAACCTGGGTTTTGCTTTTCCCGTGCCATCTCCTCTACTGCATTACCAAAAAAAGCCGGGGGTTTACATCACCAATCTCATCGGTCACGAAGGCGCAGGCAGCTTGCATGAAGCTTTGAAAAATCGCGGCTGGATCGAAAACCTGGGCGCTGGTGGTGGGCGAATTGACAACAATACCGGCCTGATTCAAATAAACATCACCCTTACCGAAAACGGTAGATCCCATGTGACAGAAATAGAGGAAATGTTATTCGCCTACATCGAAATGATTAAAAATAATGGCATTGAAGCATGGCGATATGATGAACAAGCGCTGGTCGCAGATCTGAGTTTTCAATTTCAGGAGAAAGGCAGCGCACAGGGTTACGTATCATCCCTCTCACCTCAATTCCGTTTATACCCTGACGAGGACGTACTGGTAGCAAATTACCTGATGCAGGAATTCGATGCAGCCTTAATCAAGTCCTACCTTGATGCTCTTTCTCCAGAAAACATGATTACCGAGTTGACGGGTCCCGATGTGCAAACAGATCAGGTAGAAGACTGGTTTAAAGTGCCATATTCGCTGGAAAACGTGACACCAGTCAGTTCCACAAACCGGCGTGATGCAGAATACTTTGGCTTGAAACTACCCGAGCGGAATGTATTCCTTCCTGACCAGCTGGACCTTATAAGCTCGCCCACCAAGGCGCCGGTCAAAATGGCGGAAGTTAAGGCAGGTACTCCAGGGAATAACATCGGTATGAGTGCATGGATTGCCCCGGACGCTGAATTTGGTGTACCCAGGGCCAACATTAATATCGCTATTGATACGCAAGCGGGAAACCTCAGTGCCCGGGACCTGGTAAGGGCTCGGCTGCATGCCAGACTGGTTAATGATCGTCTCAATACCCTGACCTACCCCGCAAGGCTGGCAGGGCTGCATTACGGTATCAGTGCTACCAACTCAGGTTTTGAGATTACTATTGGTGGATATAATCAAAAACAGGCCGTCTTGCTGGAAGCTGTGCTTAAGGAACTACCGCTGACGAGCAATGATGCGAACAAACTGGCCCTCTACCAATCTGAGCTGGCCAGAAACTGGGATAATTTTATTTCCGAGCGCCCTTTTGCCCAAAGCTATGCAACGCTCAAACAGCTGGTTGATTCAGGTAACTGGCCACCCGCCCTGCTGGCACGCGAAGTACGCTCTGTGACACCCGATGACCTGAGTAGCTGGGTGCAGAAAAACCTGTCCCAGGTAGCTGTACGCATACTTCAACACGGAAACGTGAGTGTAGAACAAGCGAATAATATTTTGGCCATTGTTCAACAAAACCTGAATCTGGCGGACATAAAACGTAAGGAACCACAAATACGAAAAGTAGCGAGCAGCGCTGCTCTGGACGTGGCAGTTGACCACGCTGATTCTGCATTGGTTGCGTACATACAATCCGATGTCGCAGATTTTTCCAGCCGCGCTTACTACGGCCTGAGCGCCCAACTTATACGCCAACCTTATTACTCGCAACTACGCACAGAGCAGCAACTGGGTTATGTAGTTACAGCGGTTCCTGCCGTAATGCGGACCACCCCGGGGCTTGCATTCATTGTTCAATCACCCAGTGTTTCTTCACTGGAACTGTTACAGCATACACAGAATTTTCTAAAGGATTATTCCAGTGTATTGCAATCCATGGATAATGGTGAATTCGAGACACACAAGGCGGCGTTGATTTCCCGTCTGGTGGAAAAGGACAAAAACCTGAGCGGACGCACTTCTCGTTACTGGAACGATCTGGATGCACGGATATTAAGTTTCGACAGCCGGAAACAGATTGCGGATGAGATTTCCGGTATTAGCAAAGCAGACTACCAGGTCTTCTTCAATAAAATTGTGGATGACTTCGAAAATGAACGTCTGGTGGTTTATTCCAAAGGCAATTTCAAATTGATACCCACTGACAATCCAATTGACAGCGTTGTAGCATACAAAAAAACCTGAGTTACGCTGGTAGCTCTCGCTTGTAAGGGGGTAAGGCGGCAAGCAATTGTCGTCCATATTGTTTCGTTATTATGCGATTATCCAATAAGGTAATGCGACCATAGTCCTCTTCATGTCGAATCAATCGTCCACATGCTTGCACCAGTTTCATAGATGCCTCGGGTAATGACAGCTCAAAGAAACTGTTGCCGCCATTTTCCTCAATCAATTCGGCCATAGCCTGCGCCACCGGATCGTCCGGTACCGAAAAAGGCAACCGAACAATAACCACATGGCGACAATAGTCGTCCGGCAGGTCTACCCCTTCAGCAAAACTTGCCAGGCCAACCAGATAACTCGACTCACCGCGATCGACGCGCGCACGGTGGCCGTCCATGAGGTTTTGCTTCGATCCTGTGCCCTGCACCGACAGGCGATCTATCACATCCTTGCTGAACAGCGCTAGTGTTGCATCCATCTGCCGCCAGGAGCTAAACAAAATGAGCCCACTGCGCTCCTGTGCCATCAACTCCGGGATCAATCGGGAGATTTCTTCAGTATGCGCATCAAAATCTCGAGGATCTGATCGCATATCCGGTACGCAAAAAGTGGCTATCTCCGGATAATTGAAGGGGCTGGCAATTTTCACTGCCAGCGCCGGCTTAAGGCCAGCCTGTTTCAAAAACGCGTCAAAATTACCCAGTGCTGTTAATGTCGCTGAAGTACAAACAGCAGCGAAGCAGGTGTCCCATAGCACCTCCTTGAGAATATTCCCGGGTACCAGGGGAGCGCTTACCAGTTCGTAGTCCTGTCCCATCTCACTCTCGTTATACGTAATCCAGCGCGCGTTATTCTCCGTTGCACTCGTTCCCGAGGCACCGTAATCACGAAATAGCTCATCCATTAGCAATCCACGTTGCTGCAATTGGCCAACTACACCCAGCCAGTCTTCCGCTTCCCCCTGATTCTGCCAGGTAAGCTCACCATCCACCGCCGACTGCAGTAATTCATGCACTTTTTCGAGGCGGTTATTAAGGGGAGTGATTAACAACTTCATTTCCCCGCATAGGTCTGCAATGTGCTGATCTACACGGCCCAGACTAAACCGGAAGATCTTTCGGTCTTCATCACGGCGATCAAACTCGAGATTACCCACTAACAAACCAATATTACTCAGTTGCTCTGCAACCAGCGGTGCCTGCTGGACAATTTTTTGGGTTTCGGACAACAACTCAGCGGGACGTCCAAAGCGTTGTGCCATCGTTCCCAGATTGGCATTTATTTGGTCGAGCCACTGAATGGAGCCCTGGATGCGCGCTCTGCGTGTAAAGTGCTGACGTGTTTTGTCCACCAAATGATGGGCCTCATCCAGTACATAGATGGTTTCTTCGGGAGGCGTAAGTACCGCACCACCACCGAGGCTCAAATCAGATAAAACCAGGTCATGGTTGGCTACAATCAGATCTACATTTTCCAGTTTCGCACGCGCATGAAAAAACGGGCACTGACTAAAGTGACTGCAACGGCGATTCGTACACCCACGGTGATCCGTAGAAATACTTTGCCAGATATCTCCTGACAGGGCATCCGGCCAGGAATCAATTTCACCGTCCCATTGATTGCTTTTATAAGCATCGGACAAGCGCTGGTATTGCGCCAGATCATCATCACTCAGTTCGAGGAATCCGGGCAGCTCGCCCTGTCCCTGGTTGCCAACCTGGTCATCCAGCCTTTTTGGGCATACATATCGTCGTCGTCCCTTCGCAAGTGCTACCTCAAACTGCAGGCCGGTGCGCGCCTGCAAATCTGGAAGGTCTCGCATAATGATCTGTTCCTGCAGAGCAATGGTGGCGGTACTGATGACAATTTTTTTCTTCAATGCAGCACCTATAGGCAAGGCTGAAAGGCAGTAGGCAGCTGTTTTACCGGTGCCGGTACCCGCCTCTATTACCGCAATACGCGCCTCCGGGCCATCACCGCACAGCACCCGCGCAATAGCTGCGATCATTTCGCGCTGCCCACGTCGGGGCTTAAAATCACGCGCTTCCAGCCACGCACTGTACGCACCCTGGATGCTTTTCTTTATACTGTCATTGAGGTTATTCGAAGCCATGATTGCAGTAATGATTACATGCTTTACAAAGAAAACATGTGAGCCTACGCTATTTCGTGCGGACAGTCTTTATCACTTTGAAGCACCGCTGCGCGGTGGCGAAAATTAGCGGCTTTGCGGATTAGCTGTGTTAACTTGGGGCCTGAATCAGCAGGTATCGGTATTGAGATGCGTCGGAAATTGTCATTCCTGAGTTCGGAATTTTTCACTATCGTAGTGCTGGCAAGCTGTCTGCATACATCCCCAATTACTGCTGCTGACACATCAACCAATTTGGCTGACTTGTCCCTCCCGCCAGGATTCACTATTAACCTTGTCAGCGATGAAGTGCCTAACGCTCGCCAAATGGCACTCAGTGCAGGCGGCATACTCTACGTGGGCACACGAAGAGCAGGAAAGGTTTATGCCCTGGTGCAAAAAGAAGGATCGGACCAGGACTTCAATAATCGCGAAGTCATAGTTCTAGCCGAGAACCTGACTATGCCCAGTGGAGTTGTCATGCTGGACGGCAACCTTTACGTAGGCGCTCTGGATCGCGTACTAAAGTATGAGGACATAGATAATCAAATACAGAATTCACCATCCTCAAAACCCGCAGCGAAAGTGCTGAGCGATAAATTGCCGGATAAAACGCATCACGGATGGAAATATTTGAGTGTCGGACCCGACGGTTATCTCTATGTACCAATCGGTGCACCCTGCAATATTTGTCTATCTGATAACCCGGTGTTTGCAAGTATTCAACGTATGAATCCGCAATTCGGAACCCTGTCTACCTATGCCGAGGGCATACGCAATAGCGTTGGCCTCGCGTGGCACCCCGACACAGGCAGGCTCTGGTTCACTGACAATGGCCGGGATATGCTCGGGGATGATGTACCTGCTGAAGAGATAAATGAAGTTACGGCTGTAGGGGCACATTACGGCTACCCTTACATTCATGCGGGAGAAATTCCCGATCCGGAATTTGGTAAAGGTAAAAGTACAGAAGATTTTGTTCGGCCGGAACACAAGATACAGGCTCATTCGGCAGCCCTGGGTATCAGCTTTTACACGGGAAACAAGTTTCCGGACCTATACCACCATGCCTTGTTTATAGCTGAGCACGGATCCTGGAATCGCAAGCAAAAAGTCGGATATCAGGTCTCTGTTCTACGCTTTGAAGCAGACAAAAAAATATACGAACCATTCATAACCGGCTGGTTAACGGGAGAAAATAACTGGGGTCGACCCAATGACGTACTGGTAACACCCAACGGTGACCTGCTAATCTCGGACGATCAGGCCGGTGCCATTTATCGTGTCAGTTACACCCCACCAGGGTAAGTAAACTCGATTCAAGCAAGGATATCACTCACTCTCCCCATGGCTACCAAGCAACTCCATTAATGCTGGCTCGTCAATAACCCGAATGCCCAGCTCCTGGGCCTTGGCCAGTTTACTGCCCGATTTCTCACCAGCAACCACACAGGTAGTTTTTGCCGATACTGAGCCGGCAACCTTTGCACCCAGTTTTTGTAAGGCCGCCTTGGCTTGTGTACGCGGCATTTCCTGCAAGGTACCTGTTAAAACCCAGGTCTGGTCCTGCAGAGGTAAAACTGTGTCCTGCCTGGATGCTGGCTCAACTATTGGCCAGTGCACCCCCGCAGCTCTCAGTGCAACAATATCCTCCCACGCTTGTGCATTGGAAAAATATCGAACAATATTCTGAGCCACGACCTCACCCACATCCTCCACCTGCATAAGCGAATCAGGGTCTGCAAGTTTGATGGCATCAATATCGCCAAAGTGTACTGCAAGATTTGCCGCGGTGGCTTCCCCAACCTCCCGTATACCCAGCGCATATAAAAATCGGGCAAGTGTGGTAGATTTACTCTCCTGAAGGGCCTTAACAATATTGTTAGCTGATTTCTCACCCATCCGATCCAGAGCGGCAATCTGTTCTGCCCTTAAGGCATACAGGTCGGACAATTTCTCTACCAACTCGTGTTCTATAAGCAATTCTACAATTTTGTCTCCCAGGCCATCAATATCCATAGCAGGGCGTGAGGCAAAATGTCGAAAGGCTTCCTTGCGTTGGGCAGAACAATACAAACCGGCAGGACATCGAGCTATGGCTTCATCACGTGCTACTACAATTGCGGTACCGCACGCGGGACAAAATTCTGGTAAACGTATCTCTACCGAAGATATTTCTGAATCGTCAGCGGGTTTTACCACCTTCACAATTTTCGGAATCACATCCCCGGCACGACGCAATAATACCCGGTCACCCTCTTTCAGGCCGAGGCGTTTTATCTCATCCATATTGTGCAGGGTGGCATTGCTTACGGTTACACCCCCGACAAAAACCGGCTCCAGCCGAGCCACAGGGGTAATCGCGCCGGTTCTACCCACCTGAAAATCTACACTTTTCAGTATTGTAGTTGCTTCCTGGGAAGGATATTTATACGCGATAGCCCAACGTGGTGTACGGGTGAGCTCACCCAATTTATTCTGTAAATCCAGGTCATCTACTTTAATTACTACCCCATCTATCTCGTAAGCCAGCGCATCTCTACGCTGCAGCAGCGCATCGATATAAGTAATACAGGCATCCACCCCCTCAACAAGGGATGTCTCATTGTTAACCCTTAAGCCCCAGGAACTAAAGACCTGTAACACCTGCCAGTGGGATGATGGCTGCCAGTCATCGGAATAATATCCTGCGCTGTAACAGTACATAGTAAGGGGTCGTTGCGCAGTGACCTTGGGGTCCAGTTGTCGCAGACTCCCTGCAGCACCGTTACGCGGATTTATTAAAAGCTTCTGGCCAGAATCCGCTGCACGCTCGTTAAAGCTGTGAAAGCCTTGCACCGGCATGTAAATTTCCCCCCGCACTTCAAGCTCTTTGGGAATATTATCGCCTTCAAGCACCAGTGGGATGGATTTTATGGTGCGAACATTCTCCAGAATGCCCTCTCCGGTACGCCCGTCTCCGCGTGTTGCTGCTGATACCAGAGTACCCTTTAAATACACGAGGCTCACAGCAACCCCATCGATTTTGGGCTCGCAGGTATAATGAATTACACGCTCGGACTGTTTCCTACTGTCGCCAAGGTGGTTAGAGGCGCGTGTTTGCCAATCAAGTAACTCACCTGCTTGCGTACATTTCTCCAGAGAAAGCATGGGAATGCGATGTTGAATTGACTTAAAGGCTTTGAGACGTTCTGCCCCTACGCGGCGGGATGGGGAACTTGCAGTTACGAGCTCCGGATACCGCTTTTCAATTTCAAGTAACCTGCTGAATAATTCATCATATTCCGCATCGGATACTTCCGGATTGTCCATAACATGGTAAAGGCGGTTGTGTCGCTGCAGAACTTCCCGCAGATTAACCAGTTCTTTGAGAACTTTTTTTGAGGCCATTTGCCTACCGGCGGATCATGCCTGCCGGGACATGCACTTTCGAGTGTGGTCGTGAATTCTCAGCCGACAGTGTTCTATAGTTTGCGTGGTCATAACACTCATACTTTCATCTCTAAGATCGCCACCCAGCGTTGTAGCTATATCCTGCGCCACTGACAACATATCCTCGAAACTCGCTATAGCATTTTGCGGGCCGGGTAACTGTAGAAATAAACTAACGCCTGGGGTCTGGTAGGTATCAATATCACTCAACTCAAAGCATCCTGGCTCCAGCGCACTGGCAACACTGAACTGGATTGATTTTGTCATGGGATCCTGGCGATGAAAAATACTCATAAAGCCATACTTCATGCCGTTGCGCATGAACATTTCAACCAGATCACTGCCTTCAAAAACACCTTTATTAAGCGCAAAAATATTTATCACAATAAGTTCTTCAACGTCCTGCACCCTATTGGATTCTTCACGTGGTTCAGCTTTTTTTCGTGGCCCGAAAAGTCCATCTGACTTTTTCACATCCTGACGCGGCTCTGCCACAATGGCATCGCCTTCCAGATCAAAACTGGACTGGTCACCACCGGAAGAAACCCTGACTGGGCTGGCACTCTTACTAACGGGTTTTGCTGAAACCTTGTCTCTTGATGGGACCACAGGTGTCATCAACACGTCCGTTTCATCAATGGAACCAGCCTGCTGCACGTCGAGACTGCCAGCGTCCACAGTTTTCCGGGAAGCTGTTTTTTCGCTGCGCCTGCGTGCCCCCCCGTTGGGAAGTTCAGAACGTAACAAATCCAGTTCATCAAATTCCCCGCGTGGCAGGTTTTGGTCGATGGCCATGCGAAGCGTGCCATTTCGATTGCGTAATGCCAGCCAAAAGCCATGTGCCACAACGGCAAGTAACAGGGCACCGCCCCCAATAAGAATCCAGTCTTTAATATCCATATTTTTGTTTACGCTCCTAATCCATGAACGGTTATCAAGCCGGTACTGTTGTTTTATACTGCAGCGAGCTCTGCCGCTTCCTCAACATCAACTGAAACGAGTCTGGAAACACCAGGCTCGTTCATGGTCACTCCCATCAAGTGATCAGCCATTTCCATGGTAATTTTGTTATGCGTGATGATGATAAATTGCACGGCTTCCGACATTTCGTTAATTAGTCGCGCAAATCGTTGAACATTAGAATCATCAAGCGGCGCATCTACCTCATCCAGCAAACAAACCGGGCTGGGATTGAGTTTGAATATGGAGAATATCAGCGCAATGGCGGTCATCGCTTTTTCGCCGCCAGATAATAAATGCACACTTGAATTTCGTTTGCCTGGAGGCCTTGCCATCAAACTGATTCCTGTGTCCAGTAGATCCTCGCCTGTCATTTCCAGATAGGCATGCCCCCCTCCGAAAACCTTGGGAAACAACTCACCCAGATTGGCATTTACCTCTTCATAGGTTTCTTTAAAACGGGAACGGGTTTCACGATCAATTTTACGAATAGCGTTTCTCAGGGTCTCCAACGCGGACATCAAATCGTCATTTTGTGCATCCAGATAACTCAAGCGCTCGGACTGGCTTTTGAATTCCTCAATAGCGGCCAGGTTTATAGGTCCGAGTCGCTCGATACGTCGTACCAGCTTCTCAAGGGTTTCAGTCCATTCAACATCGCTCGCGCCTTCGGGCAGGGACTGTTTGATATCCGCCAATTCCAGACCTGTTTCCGATATTTGTTCTTTTATACCCTGATGGGTAACTACCTGTCCCTGACGATCAATACGTGCCTGTTCAATACTTGAGCGCACGGCTTCAACAGCAGCTTCTTTCTCACCTCTAGATGATTCCTGTTCGCGCACCTTGGTCTCGGACTGCTCCAGTTGAATTCGCACTGCGCCCAAATCCTGTTCCACTTTTATTCGGCTGGTCAGTTTTTCCGTAAGTTCCTGTTGCAGTTGCGGCAGAGGCGTTTTGCTGTCGCTTATGCTCTTATCCAGATCCTGTTTGCGCTGAGCCAACTCATCTTGTTGCATTACCAATCTTTGACGGGCGGTCTCTGTGGCTTGCAAACGTGTTTCTATTCCCTGAACGCGTGCACTAACGGCATGGTATTGATCGCGATCACTTCTCGCCTTCTGGCGTATAGATTCCAGCTGACGCGTGCTGTCCTCACGCTGGCTTTGTTTGTTGTTCCCTTCGCTCTCCAGTTTTTCAAGGGCAAGAACTGCAATCGTCAGTGCTTCCCGCGCCTGATTCAGTCCTTCGGTTTCATGGCTTATCTGCTCGGTGATATCCGATCGTTCCCGCTCAAGGCGCACGCGCCGGGCATCTGCCTCTTCCAGTCGTACTTTGTGGACGCCGTGGTCTGCTCGCAAGTGTCCAAGCTTCTGGCTGGCTTCGTTGGCCTGTTTTTGTTGCAACTCACGGGCGGCCTCCAGTTCTTCAAGGTTTTTCCTACCATGGGTGATCTTCAACTGGAGATCATTGAGTTTTTGTTCAGCAGCTTCTACTTCGATGCTCAGGCTTTCCAGGTCACGTCCACGCTGAATGATTCCCGAGTCTTCGGGATCTGCCTTGTCAACGCTTGCCCAATCGCAGCCTAACCACACCCCGGAACGGGTAATTATACTTTCACCCGGTTTTAGGCTGGCGCGGTGTTGCTGGGCGACCTCCAGTGATTCCGCTGCAAACACATTGTGTAACAACGAGCCGAGTTCCTGGTCAGAACGCACAAAAGTGGCTAGCTGTGGCAAATCACTCTCAGAAACATCAACAGCGCCTGCATCCAGAAGCAACACTGAACCCTGTTTAAGCGCCTCAAGTTTATCCAGATGTTTATCCAGGTTTTCTACACAGATTCCTTTCAGACGATCGCCAAGCGCCATTTCAACCGCAAGTTCCCAACCTGCAACAACCGTTAGCTTGTCTCCAACCCGCGGTGCGTCTATCAGGGACTGCCGCTTGATCCAGTCCTCGGACAAACCGGTCTGGCGCCCCAGGGCAGCAGCCTGAACCGCTTCCAGTGCGGCAAGAGCATGGCGAAGTTTTTGCACCTTTGCGCGTTCTTCCTCCACTTTGCGTTCGGTTTCGCGCAAATCTGTGCGAGCCTTGGCCAGTTGTAGAATACTGTTACCAATTTCACTCTCTACCCGGGTTAACGCAGTTTCCAGTTCGTAAATTTCCAGGGCAAGGTTTCTTACTTTTCCATCGGAGCTGGTAAGCTCTCCGGGATCTTCACTTTCCAGGCCCTGCATGCGTCCACGCAAGCGTACTATCACTTGCTCAAGGTGTTCTATGCTGGAGGCCTGAACTTCTGCATCGCGCCTGAGCTCGGATCGCTCAAGACTGAATTTTTCCCAGTCTTCCTGTTGATGGCGCACAGTTTCTTCAATTTCCACGAGCAGCGCGTTGGATGTTTTATCACTGTGTGCCGCCAATTCGAGATCGGGGCGCAAGTCGACGAGCTCCGCATTGAGCTGGCTGATTTGCTCATCATCCATCTTAAGCTGCCGGGTCGTTTCATGACTTCGCTGTGCGACTGATTCCAGATCCAGTTCCAACTGGGAGACCCGCTGTTCATTAAACTGTACAGCCTCCTCAATGCGCGCAATATCAGCACCGAGCTGATAATACCTGCCCTGAACGGAATTAAACTGATCGCTATGCCCGGTATGGTCCAGTCGCAATTTTTCAATCGCAGTATCCAGTGACTGACGTGCGGCCTGTGCTTTTTCCAGTTCAACTTCCAAAGCCCTGATTCGGGCTTCTCGTTGCTCCAGTTCCAATTCAATTTTTATCAGTCGCAAAGCATACAATTCTGCCCGCGCCTTGCGCTCCTGAATCTTGAATTCGCGGTACTTTTCTGCCGCTGCTGCCTGTCTTTTAAGATGATTGAGCTGCCGTCCGAGCTCTTCTCGAATGTCATTCAGTCGATCGAGGTTTTCTCGCGTATGTTTAATCCGGTTTTCAGTTTCGCGCCGCCGTTCCTTGTATTTGGATATTCCGGCAGCTTCTTCCAGAAATACCCTCAACTCATCTGGCTTGGATTCAACCAGCTGGCTGATCATTCCCTGCTCGATAATGGAGTAACTGCGCGGCCCGAACCCGGTGCCCAGAAAAACATCCTGGATATCACGGCGCCGACATTTTGTACCGTTTAAAAAATAAGTGGAACTCGCGTCCCGGGTGACAAGACGTCGAAGTGCTATCTCACTATAAGCGGCATATTCACCACCGATACGGCCATCAGAATTATCAAATACCAGTTCTACGCTACACTGAACTGTAGGTTTGCGTGTAGAAGACCCGCTAAAAATCACATCGGTTATGGAGTCGGCACGCAATTGTTTTGCTGAGCTCTCGCCCATTACCCAGCGAACAGCATCAATTACATTGGATTTACCACAGCCGTTTGGACCAACAACTGCGCTACGATTGCGGGGAAACGCCACCGTAGTGGGATCAACGAATGACTTAAACCCGGCTAACTTTATTTGCTTTAGACGCATATTGTAACTGGTACTCTACAGCCCACCTTGAGTCGCCCGCTTTATTGACGATCTTTCAGTGGCAATATATTTACTTCACGTCCCTCAAGCGCAGCTTTAGGACCCTCTCGGGGGGTCTTTGGGTAAGCCTTCCTCCGCCGCGCTAGTTTACTGGAGTACCACAAAAAACACTAGGGAAGCCCAGACAAATTATAGTTCGCCTAATGAATCGAGATATCCAGCGCCAGTGTTTTTTCGGCTTTGTAATGTCGCAGAACGAGGTTTTCTATGCGCATCACATCATTTTCAATCATGGCATGCTTTATGGATTGGCCAAACACCAGGGAAGCCGCCGGATTAAACGAGGGGTGTTGCGTAGCCATGTAAATGAGGCGCTGTCCGGCCGGCATTATGGCCCGTATAACTGCTTCGAGATAGGAATTGGTTTCCACCCTGAATGCAGCCTCGATAAGGCCGACTCGGCCAGCCACGAACTCAGCAACCTTTTCGTCCCCTTCAAGTGCGTCACTTGCTCGCATACGGGTAATTGCAGCATCAAAAGACTTAAGAACGTCTGTTCCAGAGCCGTTATGGCACTTGCGGGATACCCGGGAGAACAGGGATCCCAGTAATTCCGCTGTCAAGTCTGACAGGTCTTCGATTTGCGCGCGTGTCACATCGCGCACAATTGCACCCCTACGGGGTACTATTTCGATTAAATGTCTGTTTTCAAGTATCAATAATGCCTCTCTTACGGATCCTCGAGAGACGCCCAGGTTTTTTGCTACCTTTAGCTCCTGAATACGCTCGGTCGGCGCCAGCCGTCCAAAGATTATTTCGTCTTCCAAATGGTCAGCAATTTGCTCCGTCAAGCTCTGTGCGGGTTTAAACTCCATATGTGTACTCCGGGTCTTGTCATCTGAGTGTGTTACCTTTCTGCTTATTACTATTTTTTATAATTATTATTTTATTATTATGATCAAGGTGTTAACTATCTCACCCCGTCTCGTGCAGATCCGTCATGCGGCCTGTCATCTTGTTATATCGCTATTCTCTTATGCTTTTGTCTAAGGTTCAAGTCGTAGAACAATTGGCGCATCCGATCGTGCAACAACGATATCCCCCAGGCGAGTTTCAATATCTCCGGGTTGCAGGGATGGCTGACCGGAATAGCTCAGGCGGGCAACCAATTCAACAGTCTCAAACTGACTGAGAAGCCGACTTTGCACCATGGCATCGGCATCGGTAAATTGTAGCTCTACCGGCAAATCACCTACCCTCAGTCGCTTAACGGCTAATGGCATAGGCATACCGCCCTGTTCACGCGCAATCACAAACACCACCGTATCTGCAGAGGCTTGAATAGAAGGATCAAGGCTAAGCTGTACCAAAATGCGAGCACCTTCCCCATTTTGTTCAACACCGTTATCGGTACCGGCTGACAAATCCGTATTGGAGACAGGATTGCCAGACGCCATCTCGCGTGCTCGTTGTATTCCTGAGCGAAAACTCTCAGCGCGTTGCCCGGTCAGGCCACCCGCCAGACCCTGTTCAAGATAACGAATAGCGGCACTCGCATCTCGAAGTTTAAAGGCTTCGATCGCCAGCATTTCCAGAATCAGTGGTTGATGGGGTGCACGCTTGAGTATGTTTAACATCGCCGTGCGGTTTTCTGTACTAATATTCCCGTCATCAGCCATATACCGGGCCTGGGCAAGCGAAGTATCCACATTGACATCACCCCGAACCAGCGCACTCAACTTGCTAAACGCGCGTACCGCTTGCGGAAAAGACCCCTGTTTCAGATGCGCATGCCCCAGCAGATACCAGGAATTGGTGTCCTCTGCTTCAGATAGCAATCGGGAATTTAACAGTTGGATAAAGTCCTGCATTTCTTCAGCCGGGGCATCCTGCAGTTCCAGCACACGAGCGGCTTTTTGAAGTTCAATTTCTGGCCATGCTCCCAGTTGAGCATACATAAACAACGAGCAAAGGATGATCACCAATGCACTGCATGCAGCCAGGGTAAGATGCATGCGCCCATTGAAGGGACCGGGTACATCTTTTTCACTGTCCGAAGCTCTTGTATCAACCAGCAGACTCAGCCCCAGCTCTTCTTCAAGTTGCTTAAACTCGGATTGCTGGATTTGTCCCGCGGCCAACTCACTCTCCAGCTCCTGAAGCCGCGCTTCGTAAAGTTGCACATTAGTATCGCTTATATGTGCATTATCCTGATCATAGAACCCACCGCGCCGCAGGTAGGGCACCACCAGAAAACCAAGCGCGGGCAACAACAGCAGTACGAGCCAGAATTGAAATGACATGGACACCTATTCTCCAGACGGCGAGCGCTCGCCCCGGGCCAACAGCTGATCCAACTCGTTACGTTCCTCGTCCGTCATGGCAGGTTCACGCTGCCCCAGAAAACGTCGCAAAAATGCCAGTCCCAATATTAGAAATACCAGTGGACCAAGCCACAATATCCAGGTATCTACCCTGAAGGGCGGATCGTACAATACAAAATCCCCATAACGACTCTGCATAAACCCGGAGATATACGCATCACTTTGTTCTTCCTTCACCATACGATGAATTTCCCGGCGCAAATCACTGGCAATTGGCCCATCAGACCCGGCAAGATTGGTATTCAGGCATTTCGGACACCTGAATATTGCTACCAGACTCTGGTAACGTGCTTCCTGTTCCACACTCTCAAATTCAAAAGCGTCTATTACACCTTGCGCCGCCATGCCGGGCGACAGCAGTGCCAGCAATAGAAGTACTGTTATGTAGCGCACGGGTAAGTAATTATTTTGAAAAAAATTCATCGCTGCTGATCCAAATCAAAATATTCGAGTTGTTCCAAACGGGGCCTGATTTCATCGCGCCAGATGCGCGCATTTACTTCACCCACCCGCTTATACAGTATTTTGCCTTCAGCATTCAGCAAAAATGATTCCGGGGCCCCGTAAACGCCCAAATCTATACCCAGACGGCCATCACGATCAATGATGTTATAAATGTAGGGGTCCCCGTAGGCAGCAAGCCAACGGCGGGCATTGTCCGGCTCATCCTTATAAACAACGCCAGCTATCTCGAGCCCAAATTGCTCCTTCAGCCGCATTAATTCCGCATGCTCGGCTTTACAGGTAGGACACCATGTGGCCCACACATTCACCAGCAAAATTTTTCCCTTCAGGTCTTCCTGTGTAAGCGTCTTTTCCGCGTCCTGCAAAGAAGGCAGCTCAAACCCGGGAAAGGGCTTCTGCAGCAATGCAGAAGGTAATATGTGTGGATCATTCAGGGAGAACCCTAACCAGAGCATAACTACGAGCAGCAAAAAACCGCAGAGCGGCAAAAACAAGCGTAATCGGCCCATGGCTAAACCGTCGCCCCGCCCAGTGTTGCAGTAGCGGGGTTTCTTCCGGTTTGACGCAAGCGTCTATAGCGCTTGTCAGCAATTGCCAAAACGCCTCCCAAGGCCATAAACAGGCCACCCAGCCAGGTCCAGCGTACAAAAGGTTTGTAATGCACTCTCAAGGTCCAGGTATTGTCAGCAACGGGCTCGCCAAGTGATACGTAAACATCCTTAAAAAGGCCGGCATTTATGGCCGCCTCAGACATGACCTGGTTACTGGATAAATATTTACGCTTTTCCGGATATAACCAGTAAGACGACCCATCCCCGCTGACCAGTAAACTGCCCCGAGTAGCGCTGTAATTATCGCCCTGCGTATTCGCAACCCCCTGGAAAGTAAAATTCAAGCCTCCCAGTTCCAGAGACTCCCCAAAACCGAGGCGCACATCGCGCTCAAGCGAGTAATGACTGGTAATACATACGCCTACCAATACAACGGCAAAACCAAGATGCGCAATCAACATTCCGTAGTAGCCAGCAGAAATCCGGGCCAGACCTGACAGACTGCCTCCCGCTCGAAACCACAGGTCCTTTAGATGGGTAGCCGCTACCCACACGGCCAGAACCAGCGCGAGTGCCACCTCCCAGCGGTAAACTCCATCCAGCAAAAGTGGCAATACCACTCCAAGGCCAAAACTGACTAGCAGTACAAAGCCCAATTTTTTAACCAGGAAAGCCGTGCCGGTTTTTTTCCATCGGGCAGTATGTCCAACTCCAAGAGCAAAAGTCAGTACTGCCATAACAGGTATGAAAAGGGAGTTGAAATAAGGAACACCAACAGAAATTTTACCGCCTCCGGTGGCAGCCTCATAGGCCAGGGGATAAAAAGTACCCACAAAAACAATGCTCAGGGCAACTATTAGCAACAGGTTATTGGTAAGCAAAAAAGTTTCCCTGGAAAGACCCGAGAAATTTACCCTGCTACGAATGAGTGGAACGCGCATCGCATACAACACCAGTGAACTGCCCACCACCAGCACAAAAAAGCCAAGAATGAATAAACCCCGTTCCGGGTCAACCGCAAATGCATGAACCGAGGTTAGTATCCCGGACCGAACAATAAATGCTCCGAGCAAACTCAGAGAAAATGTGGTGATAGCCAGTAGCACGGTCCAGCTTTTAAAAGTTCCGCGTTTTTCTGTAACCGCCAGGCTGTGAATAAGGGCAGTACCGGCAAGCCAGGGCATAAAACTCGCATTTTCAACCGGATCCCAGAACCACCAGCCCCCCCAACCGAGCTCGTAGTAGGCCCACCAGCTACCCAGCGTTATGCCCACGGTTAAAAAAGCCCAGGCCAGATTCGTCCAGGGGCGCGACCATCGTGCCCAACTGGCATCAAGTTTGCCACTTAACAGAGCGGCTATAGCGAAGGCAAAAGCGACAGAAAACCCTACATATCCTGTGTAAAGTAGTGGTGGATGCACAATTAACCCAAAATCCTGAAGCAGGGGGTTCAGATCAGCTCCGTTGTCTGGCGCGAAGGGCACAATACGTTCAAAGGGGTTACTGGTTACCAGCAAAAACAACAGAAAACCTACAGATAACACGCCCATTACACCTAATACCCGCGCCCTGACATCCCCAGGCAAATGCCTGGAGAACACCGCCACGGCCAGCGTCCAGGCAGACATGATTAATGTCCAAAGCAGAAAACTTCCTTCATGCGCACCCCACACCGCACTTACCTTAAATTGCATTGGAAGCAGCGTATTCGAGTTTCGCGCAACATAGGCAACGGAGAAATCGCTGTTCACAAAAGCGTAAACAAGAGCTGCAAAACCCAGCAGCACGAAAACAAACTGACCAGCCACCATGGAGCTGCCCACACGCATCAAAATTGCGTCGTTTCTGTATGCACCGGTAAAAGATGTGAGGCATTGCACCACACTTATGCTCAACGCAATGATCAGACAAAAATGGCCCAGCTCAGGAATCATTGTTCTTTCCCATATCGATTAGTTCTGGCGGCATATAATTCTCATCGTGTTTTGCCAGGACTTCCACCGCCAGAAAAGAGCCGTCATCCAGCAACCTTCCAGTAGCCAGAACACCCTGCCCCTCCCTGAACATATCTGGAAGAATACCGGTATACGTGACGACAAATTCACTGTTTTTTAGATCGGATATGACAAATTCAACATCCACACCCTCTGCAGTACGCCTGACGCTACCCATCTTGACCATTCCACCCGCGCGAATTTGCGTATTCAGCGGCGCGTGTCCACCAACGATTTCATCGGGTGGATAAAACAGATTAATATTTTCATTGAGGGCTTGCATGGCCAGCGCTACGGCTAGCGCCAGGCCGGAAAAAACAAAGACAACTATGATAAGCCGTTTTCGGCGAACAGGGTGCATCCCGCGTCTGGTTCTTGTCACAGTTCTGTTGCCTTGTGTTGTTGGTTTTGACCGGAGTTCGAAGGAACGGTTCCGCTTCGCTTGCGCCTTGTTTGTCTTTGTGCATGTTCACGAAAAAAATTTCTCCGGGCCATCCGTACGTGTACTACGTTACCGATGATCAGTAAGCCAGTCAGCCCAAATGATAGCCACACATAAAACCCGTGGCCGCCCATTTCCAGGAAAGCGCTAAAGCTGTCAAAAAACATGTCAGGCAAGCTCCTGCTCCACAACTTCATTTACCCAGGCAGTATTCTGCTCACGCTTTAGTATTCCTGTTCGAACCGCGGATGTCAGTACCGCGCCCAAAAAGCAATACATGCCAAGCACGTTCAATAATAACGGTGCCCACATAGAGGATGGCATGGTAGGCGCTTCCACCAGAGAAAAACTTGAAGTCTGGTGCAAGGTAAGCCACCAGTCTACCGAATACTTGATAATCGGGATGTTAATCATGCCTACTATTGCGAGCACAGCACACGCCCGCCCGGCGGTTTCCAGATTGGTAATCGCATCACGCAATGCACCCACGCCAATGAAAAGAAATAACAGTACCAGCATTGAGGTTGTACGTGCATCCCATACCCACCACGTGCCCCATGTTGGTTTGCCCCAAATTGCCCCGGTGAACAAGGCTATGAGCGTCATCGAAAACCCAATGGGTACAATGGCGGCGGCAAGTACATCCGCCAGCTTCATTCGCCACACCAGTAAAACCACACCGGCTATTCCCATCATCAGGTAACTGCTTTGTGCAACTAACGCAGTCGGTACATGCAGGTACATAATACGAAAACTGTTGCCCTGTTGATAATCAGCAGGTGCGTATGCCAGCCCCCATAGTGTACCTGCGCCCAGCAACAATACTGCCAGAATTCCAAATATCATCGACCAGGAGCGGCTCATGTCATAAAACCAGCGAGGTGAGCCCAGCTTATGCCAGAGTGTTTTCAGTACACCCACAATTGTTCCCCTTTACTGCTCAAGACTGATACGTAGTGCTGCTGCACCTGCAAATGGTGCTAGTGTAATGGATAACACCATAAAAACCGAAAGCCAGAGGAGTTGCCCGGCATAACCGGGCCCGTCCAGATTTGCTGCCGCAGCCGTTGCACTGGCACCAAATATCAACACCGGGATATACAGCGGCAATACCAGCAAGGCAAGCAACAAACCTCCACCGCGCACAGACACCGTCAACGCCGCACCTATCGAGCCCAGCAACGACAGTACCGGCGTACCCAGAAGCAGGGATAACACCAGTACCGGAATCGCATGCCCCGGAAGATAGAGCATTACTGCGAGTACCGGGCTAACAAGTACCAGGGGCAAGGCAGTGGTAATCCAGTGTGCCAGCACTTTTGCGAGTACGAGTGTAGATAGAGGCGCTCCATGTAATACCTGTTGCTCCAGCGTTCCTTCCATATAATCCCGTTGGAACAGGGTATCGAGCGACATTAGCACCGAAAGCAGGGCCAGAACCCACATAACACCCGGTGCTATATTTTTCAGAATTGTGGCATCGGTACCAAGGCCGAAGGGAAACAGCATTACTGCCAGCGCATAAAAGAGTAAGGGATTGATGAAATCTCCGCGCGATCGAAAACCGATCTTCAGGTCGCGGATTAACTGTCCAATAAATTGCTTTCCAATCGACACATCCGATGGCTGCACTACCACAACGACCGAAGTACTCCGGCTGGCAGTATTGTCTGATGTGTTTGCCACCTCAGACATCAACCGGAAACTCATTGTGCTCGGGGTTCGCTATATGGCTGTACGGGCGTTCTGTTTTTGAAATCGCGCCATATTCTCCCAGGTCAAGTGCCTGTGCTGCATCCAGAGCAAGGGATTGATGTGTTGCATACAGGGCGGCGCCCTGCGACTTGCAATGTGAAGCAATCAAGTCATGCACCAGTGCTACACCCTCTTTATCCAGCGCGGTCAGGGGCTCATCCAATAACCACAGGGCCGCATTGGAATAAAGCAACCTGGACAGAATTACCCGGCGTTTTTCTCCTGCGGACAACTGGGCGCAGGCAATACCCTGATAACCTGCCAGGCCAACCCGGGACAATGCATCATCAAGATCTTCCTCACTTACCATTTTTCCACTCAGGGAGGCATACCAACGCTGGTTTTCACGCACGCTCAATAAACCACTCAACCCGCTGGAATGGCCCAGATAGATAAAATCGCCTATCTGGATGTCCCCCTTATAATCAGGGCTTAACCCGGCAAGGCAGCGCAGCAGTGTAGTCTTGCCACTTCCATTAGGACCACTCAGCTCAACGGCATCTCCGGATCGAATCTCGAGACTCAGATTCTCAAAAAGCACGCGCTGATCTCGCTCACAAGATAATGCAGAAAGATTTAGTATTGCTTTGTTCACAATTCAGGGCCAGTTTCGAGAGGCTGCATTATACCTGTCCTGGTGCAGACAGTGGAGTATCAGATCAGGAACCGGGAACAACCCTGTAGCAGGGATGGTAGGTACTGCCGGGTAATTTCATTCGATGTTGCTCAACAAAAGACTGCAGTAATTCATCCAGCATCGCCATTATGGATTCATCTGCACGAATCTCGTAAGGTCCGTGTGCCTGAACCGCCCGAATACCATTCTCCTTAATATTACCCGTCACAATTGCGGAAAAAGCCTTCCTCAGATTGGAAGCCAGCTCATGCGGGGGTAAATTGTGACTCAACACCAATTGACTAACAGACTCGTGGCTTACTTCAAATGGCGTTTGATATTCGAAAGGAATATTCAGTAACCAGTTAAAGTAATACGCATTGCCGTCTCTGCGTCTTTCCCGCCGGACTTTTTTAATCTGTTTCGACATCCAGCGGGCGGCTGCGTGGGAATCACCCACAATAATCTCGTATCTGGAGCACACATCCTTGCCGAGTGTCGCACAAACAAGCGCATCTATTTTCTCAAAATAGGGCCTGCTCTTTTCCGGGCCTGTGAGTAACAGCGGCACACTGACGTTTTCATTGCCAGGACTAATCAGTATTCCAAGCAGGTACAGAATTTCTTCTGCGGTGCCAGCACCACCGGGAAAAACGATAATACCGTGGCCCATCCGTACAAAGGCCTCAAGGCGTTTTTCAATATCTGGCAGGACTATCAGGTTGCTAACCATTGGATTAGGGGGTTCTGCTGCGATAATACCAGGCTCACTTAAGCCTATGTAACGTGCCTCGCGATTTCGTTGCTTGGCGTGGCCGATAGCGGCCCCTTTCATGGGACCCTTCATCGCTCCCGATCCACAACCGGTGCAAATATCAAAACCCAGCAATCCCAGATGATATCCAACTTCCTTGGTATATTCGTATTCGTAACGGGATATCGAATGTCCACCCCAGCACACTACTATATTGGGCGCGCGATTGGGTTTAAGTGCCCGGGCGTTTTTCAGTACATGAAATACCGCTTCGGTAATATTTTCACTGCTGGAATTGGAATAGAGACTACTGTGCTCTATTTGCGTACCAAGATACAAAATGTCCCGTAACACCGAAAACAGGTGTTGACGAATGCCTTCCACTATCCTGCCATCAACAAAGGCCTGCTCGGGCGCATTTACAATATCCAGTTTAACACCACGGGTGCGCTGCAGAATTTCTATCTTAAAATCTGCGTAGCGCTCGAAAATTTCACAGGCATCATCCGATTCACTACCCGTGTTTAATACAGCCAGTGCACATTGGCGAAACAGTGATAACAAATTTGAATCGCTGGTTTGAGTGAGTTCCTGTACTTCTCTTTGGGACAGTAACTCCATTGCCCCTCTGGGGCTTACCTGTATATCCATTAAAGTGTTTTTTCCAACAAATAGATCGACAACAACCTGCTTTCTTCAGGACTACCCTGAAAAGGCGGCATTGGCGGTTTAGGTCTTTCCAATAGCTTAATTACTGTATCCAGATTCATCCGCCGGGCGGTATCGAGCAAGGGCACGCGCCCCTCTGAAGCAATAGCTTTCGAAACAATTTCATCGGTAACAAAACCATGACAAGCTACACATCCAGAGCTCTGAAATAGCGCTGGCCCCTGAAGCCATGCCTGCTGGCGTTGTTCCTCTGAAACTTTTGATCTCGCGTAGCCTGCAGGCGAATTTTCGCCGGATGATAAATCCACCAATCCTGGACCTAGGCCTGTGCTCTCGCCTGGGGCAACACGATAAACAGCATTGGCATAGTCATCAGATATGTACACAAACTGGTCATTCGATTCACTAAGTTCAGCAGGCCTGCCAATCACCTCTCCATCACGCAGAAAACCACTCAAAAAATCCTGCATTTCTACCTCTCCTTTCGTATTAAAGGACAGCGAAACTACTTTATAACCATCCTTCCTGGAGCGGTTCCAGGAGCCATGCAAGGCCACCAGTGCCACGTTGGTGTTGGACATGTCCAGTTTCAGGGGGTGATTTTTACCCTTTAAAAATACCATACCCAGCGGTGCATTGTGTGCCGGAAAATCAAATACAGGCACCTGCGACGATGCAATGACTGTTTCCCGCCCCACCCCAAAATCAGGGTCTGCTATCGGGTTTGCATTAGCCATACCATTGGCAAACGGCCAGCCATAAAAAGCACCTTCCACAATTTCATTTAACTCACAGGGTGGAAAATCATCGCCCAGCAGGTCTCTGCCATTGTCGGTCGCAAACAGGACACCGTCGTCAGGCGTCCAGTCAAAACCCGCACTGTTGCGCAAACCGGATGCAAAAATTCCCAGGAATTCGCCCGCGGGACTAAATCGTAACATCGCCGCCCTGCGCTCATCGACTTCAAGACAGACATTGCAGCTGGACCCGATGCTCAGATACAAAAGACCATCCGGCCCAAACCGGATGGTCTTGCGCCAGTGGTTGCCACCCGACGGCAAGCCATCCACCAACACTTCATATTCACTCTGAATTTCACCCAGATCCTCATCAAACGCTACTCTGCCAATCCTGCTTTCTTCAGCGACGTATAAATATCCCTCAAAAATATCCAGTCCATTTGGACCATCAAGATTATCCAGTAATACCTTTCTTTGTGCTGAATGGCCATCGCCCGAAAGGTCACGCTGTAACCACAATACCTGATTGAGCGCGGAACTGGATACCAGTAAATCTCCGGCTCTGGTATTACGCAATACACGAGCACCCGGTACATCCCGGGCAAAGAGACTCAGATGGTACCCATCGGCAAGTTTTAGTCGTTCATTAATGACATCGGAATCTGCACTGGGCGCATCGAAATACGCGGGGAAAAAATTCGCCAGGCTGCCCATGACGGGGTAGCTAACGGGCGGTAAAATAATCCACAGACCTGTCCCGGTAATAACTGCCAGCGCAAGCATCCCCAGCCCGACACGCCTGATCCATTTCACTTTTTGTTTATCCCCTAAACCTGCGACTTGTTAAAAGCGTTATTACAACCCGCGTGGTATGTCCCCTGATCTGCCAAACATTCCACTACGAAGACCTGCATAGGAAAGAAAGGAGCGCATGCTATCCTGATCAACCTTGAAGCGAAAACCCAGATAAGGACCTTTAGCTGTGTAGGCCGCTGCAAAAAAGTCTTCATCTTCAAATCCCTGCACATTATAACCCACATTAAGCCAAAGGTTTCTAGCGGGACTATGGCCAATCGAAAAACCGTAGGAATACCGAGTGTTTTCTGCAGAACCGGAATGCAGATAGGACGCACGCATGCCTATATCCCACTTTGGCGCGAGATCATAACGCAGCTCGGTTCCGGCCAATACAGTGAAGGCATTAAAATTTTGTGCGTCAATCTGATCCAGCACATATTTAAGCCCCAGCTGCAGGGAGAGCTGAGTGCGCGCGTTTGCCTGCCAGTTGGCATTAAAATTATCCACCAGTTTATTGCTGCCTATATCGAACAGCCCATCCTCCTGGCTACTATAAATCCAGTCCAGACGGTTCAGGAATATCCATTCACTGGAATCAGGCCGCCATGCAAGCCCCAGTCGAACATCACTCTGTAGCGTTTTAGCACTATTGGCCCGCTCTTCCAGTAAAAGACTCACGCTAGCAGACAGAACTCTACCGGCACTTAACTGGTGACTTGCTCCCATAAGGACATTCCATTTATCCGCAAGGTCTCCCTTGTGAAATTCAAGCCGGGAACTCATGTCCCAATTTTCCTGTCGATACCCGGCTCCGACAAAGGCAGCTACAAAATCGTTATTAAAACTGCCATTTACCGGCGTGATTGCGGTATTAGAGAATGCATTGCCTGATGGAGCCAGAATGGGACTCGTCGCGCCGGCAGTAGACTTATCCAGCGTGTGTACCCGATCAAAGCCCACATCAAACAACCACTGATCGTCAATTCTCCATTGCTGCAATACACCCGTGGTGGATAAAAGACGGTTTCCGTTTTCACCACCACTGCGTTGCACTGCGGTATTGATGTTTGCGCCCGTCCAGGGTTGTGCCTCTATCCCCAGTCGGGAATCACTGGTATTTCTGGTTTTGGCCCAGGACAATTCCTGCTCGGCCAGAAGTTGAACACCAGCCATTAATTCATAGTCCGCTTCCAGTAAAAGCCGCGTTGGAAAATCAGAGCTGTTGCCCTTACCGACATCAATTTCTGCATTCGACTTAAGCTGCAGTTTATCATCCAGCATGGAGTGACTCGCTCCCAGTGTGAGTTGACGCGCCACGCCATTTTCACCCGCAGCATTATGTTCCTCTACGGTGCGTGCGCCCGCGTTAAAGGCGGATTTTCCAAGTCGATACTCGGCACGCATTTCTGCAACACTACGCTCAGTGTCGTCGTCGAGGTTTGATTGTTTATACATTAGGCCCTGAAACTGAATAGCTTCGGAAGCGCGATATTCACCCTCAAAACCAATTTTTTGTGTACCCGCTTCCACAGCATTTTGCTGGCCCATACCAAATTCCCGATCCTGCTGGCGAAAGTAGGCCCTGCCCGCAATTTTCGCGGACTGGTGTTCCGCTTGCAGGATATAGGCTGAACCCTTGCCCGAGAGCTGTGTATCGGATTTGGCAACTTCAGCAATAATCCGATTATCATCATTTACCTGCCACTGCAGGTCTGTACCGACAAGTTTGCCTGCAACACCCTGTGTGTCATCCTGAACGTAAGTAGCGGACAAGCGGGCATTGTCTTCATCAAAGCTGCGGGTAAGTCGCCCACCAGCCACCCAACTATCACCTTGCCCAAGACCCGCAACTTCGTATTCAGCAATGATCACGGTGGTATTAAAATTGCTGTCCTGGCTATAAACCGGTCGCTTGAAGATAACGTTACCGCCACCGTAATCGATCGTGTAATCAAGATAACGCGTCAGCTTCTTTTGACTCAGTATCACTTCACTTCTAAAGCGGTCGCGAGTTTCTATTACAATGGATTCGCTGTTGGCTACCAGACCAGATCTGCTTAAGTGATAAACCCCGGAGGTACCATCCCCGCGCAATTCATCACGTATGTGTGCAAGATCGGTTTTCGCAGCAAACACCGAAGCTTTCCATTTTTCTCCGCTATACTCGCTTTTGAAGCCATTAAACCTGCGGTTATATCTGGATAATTCAGATCCATCAAAACTGGTATCGTAGTCTCCAAACAAAGCCCGAAATTCTTCATTCTCCAGTTTTACGTATAATTTACGCTGACTCTGCGCATCATAGCGTTGCTCTGAACCATCCCCATAAAGCGTATAGTACCTGGCCGGATCAATTTGTTGACCCAGGCTGTTTTCCAGCTTCTTGTCGCTGTCATAGGCTATCGTCATCAACACGCTACCGGATATTTTACCTTTCGCATAAAACGCTACCCGACCCGCCGTACCCAGTTCCTTATCAATCCCTGCGTCATCCATCGCACGCATATTTCCACTAAGTTTGTTGTACGCAAGCGAACCTTCACCAAAACCTACCAATACCCAGTCGCGTTTCGCAGGCACCAATTTTGCCTTAACTTCTTCAAAGCGATTATCACCAAAATCAAAGCGAAGTCTTACCTCGCCTGTCTCTGTGGTGGGTTCCAACTGAATGTATGCGATTCCATCGCGACGAATCAGGTACTTTTGCGAATCCCGCCGGCCAATATTGGGATCAATCTGGGATTGCAGCAGGGCCTGATTTAGAACTACAAAGGGTTCGTCGATCGAAAAGCTGCCGGTAAGCCCTGGGCGAACCGGATAGCCATCCCGGTCATAAAATTTCACTGCAATAACCGCTGGTGTTAGTCCATCCGCTTCCAGTTGAGATACATCCGGAACAAGTTCTGCTCGAATGGGAGATCCCGAATAGTGCACCAACTGTTTTAGTACAGTGAGCGTATTATTTTTATCGGTAATTCGCACTTCAAGGTTATTATCACCGGCTTCGAGCGGTACATTTCGCCACCTGCTCATGGACTTGTCTGTGGCGGGTACCACGCTGACACTTTCAAATGAAAGTGGATTTACCTCAACACCATCTACGAACACCTGCACACGCTCACTCGCCTTGTGTTTTACATACACGTTGCTTGTAGGTATTCGCGGGTTCAGGTCAGCCGTCGGCCAGACTATTTCAGCATCGGTATTTTGTAAGGCCAGCCACGCGATATCAAAAACTGGCGTTTCGTCATCTGCAAGTTCAGGGATATCCACCCTCGCACCAATACTGACCTCACGATCACGGGTGATTTCAACAATCCCGAAGTCTTGCATATGGGTACGGTCTTCATCGTTCCGCACATTATTGTTGATTTCTACTTCTGAACTCAGGGCAGCAGTATTTTGCACGACCCAATTCTCGGAAGGTTCCAGAACCAGAGTATTCTTTAACACGGGGGTTCGTACTGGTTTTGAGTCAGCCTGAAACAGGGAAACCGCTTTTATTTGTACCCGCTTTGCGTCATCCCTTGCACTTACCTGAAAACCCAGTTCTCGAGATTCCGGGCCTTCCAGATCTGCCATTCTGAAAGTTAGCGCATTGAATTTTATGCCCTCGGGATCACCGATGGATTGTCCATTTAACTGTGCAGAACCCGGTACAAAGGCAAGTTCGTCCGGCAACATGACAATGGACTTCAGATCGATCAGCGGCATGCCCTGGCTACGCAGATTGTAGCGTAACCTAAGCCTGCGCTCCCGGGATATCCCCTCTACAAGTTCACTGTCTAATTGCGTGCGGACATTTTCTGTATACGCAGGTCGCTCACCCAGATAAAAGTCTGCCCGCCACAGGCTTCCCGCCTGCAAATCCACAAATTGTGAAAAATGGGTACCCGCAAAGGCATTCCCGTCAGAGCAGGGAATCACCTGCTGGGACTCGGGCAGGCTGCCGACATCAAGCTGTACTACATGGGTTCCGGGCTCAAGTCCTTCAAAGTGAAAACGTCCTTCGCTATCACTCAGAACATAGCTGCCATCTTCCAAAAAAACGCGCGCAGACGCAAAGCCGGTCGCATCAGCCCCACATCCACCAGTGGTAACGCGACCCACAACGGTGGCCTTGCTTTGCAAGAGGTCTTCACCGACCGTCACGCTGGCGGTTGCCGTATTGGAGTTTCCTACACCCCGGCCCACCAGATAGGCACTATTTACTGCGCGTCCCCTGTTGGCTCCGGCTGTCACATGCGCCACGTACCGCAAGGTAAAACTACTCTGCGGACCAAGCTGGGAGATGTTAAAAGACAGCGTTTGGCCGTCAGACGATATCTCGGGTTCTACCGGGGTGTCCAGATTAAAATGGGAGGATTTTTCTACCAATCTAAACCCGACCGGCAGTACGTCTACCAAAGTCAGGTCAGAGACTGTTCCCGAGACATGCGGGTTTTCAACGCTTACCTGATACTGAATAAAATCACCCACAGCTACGCTTTGTTTACTGGCAACTTTGCTTACAAATATTTCTGCAGCGATCGGGTCCAGGGGCACATCGAAGCTTTCTGGTCTGCCAGGTGTGTTAACGACAATATCCCCGCCCCGGGACGCGGGCGTAAGGCGATAATCTGTTCCCGGCAGTAACCGGATTGCATCGTCAGCCACGATGGAGGGAAAGACATAACTGAGGGGCGAAACTATGCTTAAACGATAGGTACCCCGGGCAACATATGGAAAGCGAAACTCACCCGGCGTGAAGGTAAAACGATTACCCGCAGAATCTACCGCTTCCTCACCAGAAACCACAGTGGCAGGATAGTCGGATTCGCCATCTTCACTTATCACCCGGGCAGGTAAGCCAGTGGCAACGTCAATCAGTGTTACCTGTGCACCGTCCAACAGCTCACCGGTACTACTGTCAAACACCCTGAATACACGTCTAAATTGTGCCTGGGCGCTGGATGTATCTCTGTGGTCCTTCAAATCAATATATGACACCTCGAACACATCGCCGGCCTGCGCATTCAAAAGACAATCATAATCTTCCCCTGGCAGGGGCCCGGTTATAACGTGTCCGGTGAACACGCCAGTGCTGTCCCCTGTTTCAGCGAGAAGCAATTCTTCCGTATCACGGTTATTGTCCATGTCGGTTTCGCTACTTACGTATACCTTGACTACGTCTGGAGCAAAGGGGTCTGCGTCCTGATCACGATCTTCAACCCGCACAAAAACCGAGTCGCCTAACTGAATGCTCTCAGCACCGGCCACAGCGAGCGTTGCAGGCAGTTGAATTTCGCCAGCCGGTGTAAGCGGTGGGGACAAAACCTGGAAGGCATCACCCACACGACATTGTGAGTTTCCAAACTGCAAATTCTGAGCGGTCGCGGAACCTGGTGAACTAACAAGCAGGTCGAGGCTGCTACTGGTGGGCACTATTTCCAGCAAATCCAGCGGAATATCCACCTGAAAGACAGAATCGGCTCCGACTACCAAAACATTACCACGAGATGCCCCGGATAACTGGTAGGGTGCGCCCGGTATAGTCTGCAGATCTGAATCTGCCACTACTGAGGGGAAAGCAAATCTGTTGGGGGGCTCAACCAGCAGTTTGTACTGGCCTGCCGGTAAATAGGGAAAACGGTACTGGCCTTCTGCAAACTGGTATACAGCGCCCGAACTATCCCTAACGGTGTTACCAGAATGCATAGTGTCAGGAAAGTTCGAAGCTACTCCGTCACCAGATACTGCTACAGCCTGTCCGGTGGAAGCATCAACAATGCTAATTTTAACGCCGCTTATCGGCTGGCCTGTTGCAGATTCAAAAACCAGCGACAAGGGATCTACCCGTGCCGTTGCTGAACTCACATCCGCGGGGTCGCGCGCATCTGTGTATTCAATACTGATGGAGCTATCTTCTCCCACCGAAAGAATGCAATCGTTAGGCACAACAGCACCGCTCGCTGTCTGTATATACCCGGCAAATACCCCACTATCTGCTTCTGTTTCAAAAAACCGCACGAACTCCGAATCACCTACGCTGGAAGATAGGGTGGCTATTACACTTTCAACGACCAGGGAATCCTGGTTGGCATCCTTATCGTTAAGCCGGAAAAACGCTGATTCTCCTGATTTGTACACGCCCGTCTGTAACAGCGCGTGCGTTGCCGGGACTGCTACCGATTCTCCCCGGGAATTGCCAGGGGTGGGGTTCTGTTCATAAAAACCATCCGGATCAGAGTCCATGCTACATTGGCTGACAGCAACAAAAAGAACGTCGGGGCCGGACACACCGCCGCCGGGAACTCCGTCCGCCAGTAACAGAAATTCTACCTCGGAAGGTGCTGTATCCTGTGGAGTTTCAATTACAAAAATCTCGCTATAACCTAGGCCACCGGCATCTGTAACCACTATTTCCAGATCAACAGTTATTCCGGCGGGCAAACCGATGTTGTCCTGCAATCGTAGTTCGTCACCCACTATTTCGAAGCGGGAATCTACCACGCTGTACGTGAAGGTATCACCTGCATCAGGATCTGTGGTACTTAAGCTCCCAACGTTTGCACCCGGCGTGTTAGCCTCCACACTTGTGTCGAATAACTCGATATCCACGGGCACTTCATTTACATTCAGCACCGTCACCACAAAATCCTGGCTAACGGAAGCACCCCCAGGATCTGTCGCGGTTATCGACAAACTTACCAGGGGCTCGATTTCATAATCGAGAAACACCCCTTCTACAAGTTTCAGTTCACCGCCTGCGATCTCAAAACGACTATCGGAAACGACGTATGTGTGCGTATCCCCGGGATCAATGTCTTCGACCAGAATGCTCGAAATTATGGCACCGGCTGCATTCTCGTCTATCTCAAGATTATTGATCACGATTCCGGATGGTGGGCTATTTCCGGCATTACTGTCTGTAACAACAGTAGCACTGGCACTATAGAAAAATACATTGCCGTTAACTGAATAGTTCGCATCAACGGTATTTACAATCGAATAATTGGCAGGCACGGCCGAAGCTTGTGAGCTGGCAAGAGAGACAGCAAATGTCAATAACACGAGCGCTGCAAAGTGCATTGCACTGCCATGTTTCAGTCGCGCCAGCATCCGGTGAACAGCAAACGTCAAAAACGCGAAACGCGCGTGGTACTTTTGCACCACACGCGTCGCGTTTGCAATGATATACACCGTCCCTGGCATAAGTTTCAATCCATCAACTTAACTGTTTAGTTAACGGTTACGAAATAGACAATAATTCCGGTCTCGTCGGCAGAACAGGTGCCAATGTTTTGGGTTACCTCAGGTGCTGCACCATAGGCAGCGTTGCTTACCGTTCCATCACAATCAATAATCGTCAATTGACTCTCGTCAGCCGCATCGGGAATATCTACCACGCCAATGGTGGCAAAGGTCACATTGTCGGGTTTGAGAATGTCAGCAACACCTTCGGTAGTAGTAGCTATGCCCTCGGTCAAATCTTCAGACAGGTCGTCTACTATTGTGACATCCGTTGCGTCATCAGCACCGGTGGAATTTTCAACCGCAACAACATACATCAGGATAGATCCTGGAATGGCCTTGGGGTTATTGCCACTCAAGACATCACTGTTATCAGCGTTAAAATGGTAACCATTGATTGGATCCCAGATTATCTGCACCAGTTTTTCAAGTGTCAGTGATGCGCTGGCGACCACATATGCGCTGGTATCCGAGTGCTGGCCGTTGGAATTGGTATCCTGGGTCGCGGACGAAACATCTCCCACAAAATTATAGGTACCATCTTCCGTGTTCGTCGATACGTTATCGCCAAATACATCCTGCACAGCATTAATGTCATCCACCACATCAGTCGCACCTGCACCACCGGGTGAAGTGTGGTTGTTGGTATCGGCCTGTATTACCGAGGTTCCGCTAGCCGCAGCCGCAACCAGGCTATAGGTGGCCTGATCCGAGTTACCGGCTCCAAGGGGAACGCTAGCCACGATAAATATTCTTACCGCAACATCGGGCGAGATTAACGCTGTAGGCAAACTAAAGTGGTTACCTACGGCTGTTAAATCCGTATCAGTACCTGACTCATATATGCCGTTGGCATTGGTATCCAGAGCCACTTTTATACCGGTACCATCAAACGCTGTAGGTCCTGCATTGGTAAACCCTGTTACCGCGGTAGCATTCTGATCAACCACACCCAACAACAGATCAATATCAGCGTTACTGGTATTAGTTACATCAAAACTTAATATGGCCTCAGACTGACCAGGGGATACGCCTACTACATCACCATCCTGGGTCGCGACTACTATCGACAACAGTCTGTCCACTTCAAAGGTAACCGAAGTAGTGAGCTGAGTCTGGGCAATAGAGCCGACATCGTAGTCCAGCGTAACCGAGTTGGTAACGTCTGTGCCGGACGTTGTCCCGGCAGCCAGGATTGCACTTGTGCCAAACAGGAACAAGGCCACGGCCAGAAAAATCCGGCCAAATCCTTTGTATATCTTTGCTTTCATCCTTTCATCCTTAAATAAAATTCTCATATCCGAACTGTTAGTTGTCCGGAGCTGCTTACTTCAAAACCACGTTAAACGAAACGTGGCCCTTTTGACCGGGCTCAAGAACCGGTCCAAATTTCCATTGGATAGCGGTGTAATCTTCCGGACTTGCCAAAGTTTCCACGCCATTTTTATCTACCCGCAAATCCTGCTCAGCGAGAAACCTTTCCCCATCGTCCACGGAAAAACTGATTTCGGTTCCAGAACCAAATGCCGTTCCAGATACATACACTGTGTCTTTCGGAATCGGGTCTGTAATGACAATGCTATTGGGATCAACTGCCAGGTCACCGACATTGGAATATTCGATGACATAACGAAGTTCGTCTCCGGGCACTATTTCAATAGCCGGGACGAGCCGTGTTCTTTGTTGGCCGTCATCGCCAAGGTATGTCTGAACCTTTTGCACCGAGGTATTCAGGTTTACGTCGGCAAACACCTGCACACTGCTTAAAGCAACTAACAGTGTTACCACTGCGCGCCCGGCCATTTTAATATTCATATCTATCTTTCTCATGTTGTACTCCACTTTTACTGTATGGATGTAGTGTTACAGCTACTACCTGATGGTTGCTTTAAAAGTAATGGTGATGTCTGCGCCACCGGCGACCACATCACCCAGACTTATCGTTACAGTGCCCGGTGCACTAAATCCTGTGTTATCCGTTCCCGTTGGTAAAAAATCATCATCTGCGTCTTCTCCAGCCGGTAAGCCTGACGCTACGACAATGGAAGCGGCAACATATTCAAGTTCAGCGGGCAGGGCGTCTGTGACTAACAGGTCTTCTACGGTGCCCGTACCCGTGACGCTGGCTACAATCTGATAAGTTACAACTGATCCGGGAACCACGGCGGCCCCGCCAAAGGGATCCAGTACCGACACCACACTTTTTACCAGGGTAACGAGGGCAGCGCTTACGTCGTAAATGCCCCTTGCGCTTATCAACAGCAATGCAGGGTTATGACTCGTACCCACTACGGCATTGACGTTGGCAGCACCAACTTCATCCAGATCACCCGCACCGGCGTATTGCGTACCAACAACAGGAAATCCAGGGTCGTCCGGGTCGTCGATACCGGCCTGGGCAAAAACGGTAGTGGAAATAGCCCTGAGATCTATAAAACCCTGGTCATCCTGATTCAGGCTCTCGGGAATATCATTTACCACATAGACGACGAGTGCTTCGTCCGCAGCGAGAAGAGGGTCATTGGTTCCAGCTATATATAAAGTGTCACCACCCCCCCCGGTCTGTAAACCCGGCGCGCTGTTACTTTCCAGATAAATTTGCGACAGGGCCGGGTCAAACTCGTCACCGATGGCTGTGTGATCAGCAAGCAAGCGAAAACTTTCGCTGCCATTTCCGGTATTGGTAATGGTAAATTGCAGTTCTGCTGCGGTCTCGGGCGTAGTAACACTTACCGGAGCGCCATCGTCATTTACCACCACCACGTCCAGCAGTTCGTCTACATAAACCTGTACGGTGTTGCTATCTACTTCAGACTGGGCGACACCCGCGATAGCGTAGTTTGCTTGTGCGGAATTGTTGATTTCGCGCCCGGCGATGGTTCCAACCGCCTGAGCGGACTGCGTAATTAATACAGGCAGCAATATGCCTGCAATCGCGAGCATAAGTTTTACCGCCTGAAAACTGAAGCCTTTCACCACAGCGCTGTCCATGTCGTTGCCTTAACCGGTAGTCCGTACCGGGGGGTTGTTGCAGAACCGTAGCTTAGGTGACTGAAGCTACGGTTCTGCGAACTCGGTCAACATCACCAATTCAGAGCGTTCTACTAGTGTGATCTGGTTCACAGTGCGGGCAAATTGAGGCCTGGGAGGGGTAAAAAAATTTTAGGACGTACCAAAAAGTGTGCTGTCAATGATGGAAGTGGTTTCGCTAGAGGGATCAAAACTTATCACGGCACTACCGTTTTTTAATTGCGAGAGCACGGCCTGGCGTTTTTCTGCCAAACTGTAGTTCTTATGTCCGTAATCAGTTCCTTCCCGGTTAATAAACTCATCTATCACACCTTCCAGCGCGATGGGGCTAAGTTGCTCGGGTGAAATCCTTACGCTGCCCATTTTCCAGACTCCCTGCACAGTTTTGACGTGATAGGATACCCAATCAGCGAAATTCACACTGAATTTAGGTAGCATACAGACCCAATTACACCATAATAGGAACAGGTTTCTTCACCCGGCCCAGGGTGTCGATACCAACATGATTTACAACTATGCCAGCGCAACGTGCTTGCACAGCCAGGTAAACAGGTGTTAGAACTTTAGCAGGTAATGACACATTTAACGCGTTCCACCAGGACAGGGAACTTATGGCAGATCAAGATCATATCCTCGTAGTAGAAGACGAGCCCATTACTCGAGAACAACTTGTATCCTACTTCGAAGAAGAAGGCTTTCGGGTTACTGCTCTGGGGTCAGGCGAAGAAGTAATTTCCACTATTAATTCGGCACAGATTACACTGGTATTGCTCGACATCAGGCTTCCCGGTAAGGATGGCCTCACCCTCACGCGAGAAATTCGCGCCACCTCTGATATTGGTATTATCCTGGTAACCAGTAAACAGGAACAGATCGATCGAATTCTGGGGCTGGAAAGTGGCGCTGACGACTACGTTACCAAACCGTTTGATCCCCGCGAATTACTCAGCCGTTCAAAAAATTTGATACGTCGCGTACATATTGAGCAGAGCCAGCGCAAGAAAAACCACATCAGAACTTTCGATGACTGGAGACTGGATTTAAACAAGCGGGAACTCACTTCCCCGGATGGTACCGTAGAACAACTTTCAGCTGGTGAATACCAGTTGTTACTGGCCTTTATGGAAAAAGCCGGTGAAGTTATGAACAGAGACCAGCTGATGCTGCGCATTCGCAATAGGGAGTGGTTTCCGGATGATCGTTACATTGACGTGCTGGTTGGACAACTACGCAAGAAACTGGGTGAACGGGCTTCTTCTGCCCAGATCATTGCAACGATTCATGGCACCGGTTACCTGTTCACACCAGAAATTCACTGATCCATTAGCACGAGACTTTAACAAGCAAGAGCAACTGACTATGTGTACCAGGAAATGAGTACTGGGGATCCCATAGTTAAGGAGTGTGTCTACGAAAGTGAAACAACTCTGGTCGAACGCGCTATCTGGCGTGAGCAGAAGGTAATACTCAAAACCATCAAGTCTGCTTCAACCAATCCAACGGCCATCCCGCGCTACCATCACGAATATTCGATCAATCAATCCATTACGAGCCCCTACATTGCCCGTGTATTGCATTTGATTGAAGATTCGTTTCAACTAATTTTCGAAGATATCGAAGGCGCTTCCCTGCGTGAACTGGTCACCTCCGGCACTCTCGCCTTTGAGGATAAGTTGTCCATTGCCAGCGAGTTGTGTCTGGCGCTTCAGTCTATTCATGATGAAGGGATAATCCACAGGGACATTAATCCGTCCAACATTATTTATTCTACACAGAGCAACGAGATTCGACTTATTGATTTTGGCCTGGCAACCTTTTCATCACGGGAATATCCTGAATCTGCCTCAGCGAGCAATTTGACAGGAACGCTGCCCTATATTTCTCCAGAGCAAACTGGTCGAGTAAATCGCGTTGTAGACTACCGTACGGATTTGTACTCACTGGGAGCCACCCTGTTTGAACTTTTTAGTGGCACACCCCCGTTTAACAGCTCTGATCCGCTCGAACTGATTCATTTTCAGATAGCGAGAACACCACCGACCCTGAAAGAAGTAAATCCGAATACCCCGGTCTGGCTATCTGACATTATAAACAAATTGCTTTCAAAACAGCCGGAACAGCGCTATCAAAGCGCTTACTCAAGTTATACGGACATCGAATCCGGAAGATCACTATGGGAACAAAATTCAAAAACTGCGACTTTTCCGCTTGCGCGTGATGACGAACGCGGGCAACTCAGTCTGCCCAAGCGGCTGTATGGCAGAGAAGACCAGTTAGCTTCGGTTAACGAGTTACTGGACAGCATCAAAAAAGGCAACACCATCCTGGCCAGGGTTCATGGTGTTCAGGGCATGGGCAAGGCCCGGTTTGCAGATGCCATATGCGCAAATATTTCAGAGAGACAGGGTTTATATAGCTGCGCCGGCCCACTCGATGATGCGCTTGGCAGTGAGATGATTCAGTCACTCGTGCGGGCTCTGTACAGGCGAACCCTTTCATTGCCTGACGAAAAAACCCGGGATATTCGCAACAGATTAATCCGCATTCCTGAATCACAGCGCGACCAGTTTGTGTCTCTGGTACCGGAACTCGCGCACTTTCTGGATGTTCCGCAAGCCATAAACACACAGGCGTCCAGCAACAATACGGGCCAGATATTACGTACGCTTCTACAGATCTTCAGCCCCACTCCCATTGTCGTGATTCTGGACCATGCAGATTATATCGATACCGGACACCTGGCAGAATTACTTGACCTGACAAGCCAGTGTCGCAATATGCTGACCATATTGTGCACGGAGTCTCAGGATACCCCCGACATTTCCGAACTACGGCACTTTAATCGTACTGTAGATATTCCATTGGGCTTGCTGGAGAAATCTGACGTGCGCTCCATGTTGTCGGATATGTTCATGCTCTCAGAGGCAAAAGTTCGTGAGTTAGCCAGTGAAATACAAATCAAGACTGACGGCGTTCCACAACACATTATTGATTTATTGTTCGAATTATACGACCAGGACGCGGTGTACTTTGACACAACATTAAACTTATGGTCGTGGCACATGCAGGCGGTTCGTGAACATTACTTTACGGACAATTCACACCAGCGTATAGCCAAGCAGTTTCTGGATCTGCCTGCTGAAACTTTAAATGCCATGCATATAGGTGCCTGTCTGGGTGAGCGCTTTTCCCTGACAGCTTTAACCCACCTGTTACAGACCGATCCTGCAAGTACTACTCGACATTTGAGAAAAGCTGTTTCAAAAGGCCTGGTTGCAACAGTCGGAGATAACACTGACAGGGAACTTATGTATCAGTTCTCACACCCGCGCGTTCGCGCACTAACGTATTCATTGCTTGGGGATGAACAAAAACAAAATATTCACCTGCAAATAGCCGACAACCTGATTGCCGAAAAACGCAATGACGAAGAAACCATTCTTTCGATCGCGGATCACCTGAACATTGCCTGTGATCCTTTTGATACCACAAACCCTCGCCGGGATGATATTGCGCACCACAACCTCATAGCTGCATTTGCTGCCAAACGCAGAAATTCTTTCCAGCGCACATACAAGTATTGTCGTAGCGGGCTGGCGCTGTTTCCTGTTGAGGAATATCAAGGCGATAACCAGTTGTGCATGGAACTGATTCTTTGCGCATGCGAATCTGCATTTCTATGTGGCGACTTTGAACAGCTGGACCACCTGCTGCCCGATGATCAGATCGAAAATCACGACATATCGAATAAGATATCACTACGGGAAATCAGGTTACGTGCTGCAATAGCACGTAACCAGCTTCAAAAAGCACTGGATGAGGGCTTTTCCTGCCTGGATGTACTCAACTTTGGTTCGGCACCGCGTTTTTATAACCCCTTTCTTGGAAAACCTGAACTGCGCGTGGTTCCGGCGCAGGCAAACAAACTGTTCGACGTACAGTTAAAACAGAGCTTCAGGATAATTTGCTATCTACTACATTGTGGTTATCACTCAAACTCTGACAGAACCCGAAACCTGGCAAGAGATGTTATCCGCTTGTCTTTAGAAAAAGGTATGTCATCAGAATGTGCATTTGCTTATGCCGCTCTCGCTGTCAGCAAAATTGGACAAGGTGAATTCACGGAAGCAGCCGTTCTCGCTGAAAATGCACACATTCTTCTTGAGCAACTGCCCGTAGATAAATTTACCATTCGCACCAATATTGTTCTCAACGGACTTGTCCTGCATTGGAGCATCGGCCTGGAGTCAACCCTCGCCAGTCTTACCCACGATATGCGCAGCAGCATCGACCAACAGGACTACGAGTTCGCGCTCACTGCGTTCGCCTTTTACTCAACCAATGCACTGTTAAGAGGCATGGAGCTGGGTTCGCTTAATCGTGAAATGCTGGCACGTTTGTCCGAAGTTTCAGAGTTTGGGCATACAACAGCGCTAAATATAGTTCAATACATGCACCAGATGGTAACCAGCCTGTTGGGCCAGGATGACAGCGGGGAGAACCTGTCCGGGCACATAAATATGGTAAGTGTAAACAATCCTGAAGACAGGGTTGCGTTCGCACACATCTATGTACAACGCATTTATTTTGCCGTAATTTTCAATGACTTTGTTGGCGCCAAACGCACCCTGGAAGAATCCCGAAAGTTTATTGGCGCACTGGTAGGAAGTCCGCTTACAGTCTACTACATTTTTTGTGCAGCACTGATTGAAATTAAAACCGCCTCCCCCGACGCTACTCGCAAAGTTAATGAGGCTATCAGGCAACTCAGCAAGTGGGAAGAACAGGGTCTTGGATATGCTGGTCCAAAACTCAATATATTACGCGCAGAACTTGCATGGTCTTTATCAGACAGCACAAAAGCCCTTGAATACTATGAAAGTGCAGCAAAAGATGCGCGTAAACTCGGGTTGGCTAATGATGAGGCACTGGCTTACGAATTAGCCGCAAGGCAGTGCGAGCAGACTTCCCGTGCAGACTTTGCGCGATTATTTGTGCGCAACGCATATCAGGCATACCTGCGATGGGGTGCCCTGGCCAAGGTGAATCAGATGGAACAGGAATTCCATTCCATGATTGCCGAACAGCGACATTCCCGCACCGAAACCGGATCGTGGAGTGTGGGTGACCTGGTAGATTTAACGGTGCGGGATTTTGCGAGTGTAAGTGGTACCTACGAAAGCCAGGAGCTTGGCCAGCGGATACTCGACACCACAACCGTACTACGTGCTGCACAAACCATTTCCGGTGAAATCGTCCTTGATCGCGTCCTTACCAAACTGCTACGTCTGGCTCTGGAGCATGCCGGCGCACAAAAGGCCTGTATGTTATTGATAACCGATGACCGCTTGCAGGTAGAAGCGATAGCTTCTGCTGATGACAGAATTACACAGCGGATATCCCCACCGGTATTGATGGACGACTCACCAGATATACCACAGAGTGTAATTCAGTTTGTGACACGCACCAAACAGGTATTAGCCCTTACCAATGCCATTGAGGAAGATGTGTTCACCCAGGATCCCTACATCAAGGAGAAACAGCCACTCTCTATTTTGTGCATACCCATTCTCAGCCGCAATGAATTGCTGGGAGTCCTGTACGTAGAACACAAATGGCTTACCGGAGTTTTTACCGCACAAAGGGTGGAAGTATTGAGCCTGTTGGCCTCCCAGGCAGCGATATCCATCGAAAACGCTCGCCTGTATTCCAACCTGCAGTCGGCTCGGGATGAATACCGGGCGCTGTACGACAATGCCAATGAGGGCTTGTTCAGAATAACAACAGAGGGTCAACTAATCAGGGCCAATCCAACCCTTGCGCACCTTTTTGGCTTTAGCTCAAGCTCACAGTTTATGGATGATTATCGCGATCTGCTGGAGCGCGTTTTTCTTCAAAAACAGCGGGCTCAGTCTTTTATGTCCCTGTTGGATGAGCAGGGCAGCGCAACTGCATTTGAAGCGGAAGGAATCACCCAGGACGGAACCACTTTCTGGATGTCACTCAATGCGCGTATAACCAATGACCCGGACTACGGGGATTTTATTGATGGCTCTGTAGTAGACATAACCGCCAGGGTAGCCAGGGATGAGGCAGAGAAAAAATCTCAAATAGCGCAGGCTGCTTCAGTGGCAAAAAGTGAGTTTCTCGCCAACATGAGCCATGAAGTGCGAACGCCCATGAATGCCATCATAGGGTTTTCAAAGCTGACGCTTGATTCCAAGTTGGAGCGAAAACAGTACGAACACGTGTCCGCCATTCGCAATGCAGCGGAATCCCTGCTAACCATCGTCAATGATGTGCTCGACTTTTCAAAAATTGAAGCGGGCAAGCTGGAAATCGAACAAATACCATTTAATCTCGAAAACAGCCTGCAGGATATCGAGCGACTGTTCCGGATAGACATTCGACGCAAGGGACTCGATTTCGCTATAAGGGACGACTTCAGTGCCCAGGCGGGTTTTCCTGATGATGGCGTGATTCTGGGAGATCCCCTCAGGGTAAGGCAGATCCTGGTAAACCTTGTTAGTAATTCGCTTAAATTCACCACTACGGGATCGATCGGCATTGACGTTTCACTAAATAATAGTACCGCTGAAAATCTCGTCCTCGGTTTTAAGGTTAGCGATACCGGCATTGGAATAGGCAAGGAAGAACAGGACAGACTATTCGGGTCATTTGAACAGGCTGAAACCTCTACTACGCGACGTTATGGAGGCACGGGGCTTGGACTCGCAATTTGCAAGCAACTGGTTGAGCTCATGGGGGGAACTATTTCGGTAGAGTCCGAGCCACAAAAAGGCAGTTGTTTTGCATTCACTCTACATTTTCAACATGCCGCGGCACACCATGCATCCAGACCGGTACTACCAAAAGTGGCACCCCGCAGTGCTCGTCCGGGTCTTTTGAAAGACCTGTCTGTGCTGTTGGCTGAGGATAACCCCATCAACCAGCAACTGGCGGTTGAATTTCTGGGTCGAGCAGGCGCGGAAGTGGATATCGCCGGGACCGGTCAGGAAGCGCTGGATAAATCCGGGACCCACGACTACGACATTATTCTTATGGATATCCATATGCCCATAATGGACGGGCTCACGGCCACCAAGGCCATTCGGGAAACCGGAAACCGAGTCCCGGTGATTGCGGTTTCAGCGGATGCCCTCAGTGAAAGACGAATAGCCGCTATTGAGGCCGGATGTAATGACTACGTCACCAAACCCATCGACTTTGACCACCTGATGGATTGCATTCGCACGCAGCTACAACTTGCCGCAAAATCCGAAGTGCATGGGCGCCGGGCTGGAGACTCACTGATTCCTGAGACGCAAGACAGGCGGAATAGTGAACGCCGCTCTTCAGTACCGGGCACGGAAAACCCCTATAGCGCAGATGTTTCAGCTCCACAGGTGCCCAGCAACTTACCACGTCGCGTGGCAGGTATTGATGTCGGCCGTGCTATTCACAACCACAATAATAACGTCAAACTGATGTTAAAGTTAATGCGGGATTTCGGTACGTATTACAGTGATGCTGCACATAAAATCAGGGCAGATATACAGGCTGGAGACTATGATTCAGCAGAACGCCTGGCTCACAATCTACATGGCGTGGCAGGCAGTTTTGCTGCTGATCATTTAAAGGATGCATCCAAAGCGCTGGAACTGGCGCTGATTAAGCAAACCGTGCGGATATTGCCGGGCCTTGTGCAGAGTTTTGAGCTGGCACTAAATGAGGTGCTCGAATCTGCTGAAAGTCTGGCGTCAGAAGAAGTAACTTTGCGCGCTGAAGATATGACGCACGACAAAAACCCGGACAAGGACCAGCAATAAGGGGCGCACCCTGTGGGCTTCCCTAGGCCTTAAAGAGCGGTACCAGTTTTTTATCCACCTTCAAATTCAGATAATCAAACAGCGTATGGTCACCCAGGTGTGAAGCTGACACATTTCTAATGGCGCGCGCAATATTTTCAACCCGACCGGGAAATTCCTTATCCCAGCCCTGCAGCATCTGTTTAATTACCTGGCGTTGCATATTGTCTTGTGAGCCGCACAAATTACAGGGAATAATCGGGTAGGCCTGGGCCTGCGACCATCTTTGAATCACTTGCTCACGCACATAGTACAGGGGACGAATGACAATATGCGCGCCATCATCACTTTTAAGTTTGGCAGGCATTGCTTTCATACGCCCCCCAAAAAACATGTTGAGAAAAAGTGTTTCTACCACATCATCCAAATGATGCCCAAGAGCCAGTTTACTGGCACCTATCCGGTTGGCAAAGTTATAGAGGATACCCCGACGTAACCTCGAACAAACCGGACAATAAGTCTTGTTTTCAGGGGTTACTGACTTAACAATACTGTAGGTATCTTCCTCGATTACGTGATATTCCACACCCAGTTTTTCAAGGTATCCGGGTAATATGTGTTCGGGAAAATCCGGTTGTTTCTGGTCAAGATTAACCGCTACCAGATCAAAATTTACGGGGGCGCTGCGCTTCAGGCTGAGCAGAATATCAAGCATGGTATAGGAGTCCTTACCACCGGAAAGGCACACCATGATCCGATCGCCTTCCTCAATCATGTTGTAATCAGACACCGCCTGACCCACCAACCTGCGAAGTTTCTTTTGCAGTTTGTCTTTTTCTCTCTTGGTTTTTGTCTGGTTAACAGAATCCACGGTTTGTAACTCGGTGTCTATTTTCCCGATCTCCATTTATGCTTTACCCAGCTCTCTGAGCACCATTACCGGCGGAGAGGCTACCAGATGTCGAGTTCCAAACATCCCCACCAGACTCACCGCGAGCAATCCGCTGAGCGGGCCCACTACCCAAATCCAGGGGTGAAGTTGTGCGTCCAACTCAAAAACCTGTGTTTGTAACAAGGCCACACTCAATTCAGCACCTATGGTCGCAATTAGTCCAGCAACAAACCCCAGCACCATAAACTCTATCAGCAAGGCACCACGAATCAGTAATTTGCTACCTCCCAGGGTTCTTATCAGAGCATGCTCACGCATCCGTTCATCGCTGCCGGCCTGTATACTGGCAATCAGTACCAGCGCACCCGAAGTAAGCACAAGCGCCAGAATTAACTCGATGGCCTGACTCACCCGATCGACAATATTTTGAATCTGTTGAATAATTCTATCTACTTCCAACACAGAAAGTGTTCGAAACTCACCCAGTAAAACATTCAAAAATTGTTTGCCCTGCGCACCCAAATGAAAACTGGTCATGTACGTGGTGGAAATATCCTGCATCATTGCAGGGGAAAACAGAATAAAGAAATTCGGTTGCATGCTTTCCCAATTCACTTTTCGAATACTGCCCACAGTAGCGGTAAGTGGCACCCCACCGACATCCACCTGTATAACATCGCCCACTTCCAACATGGCCGATTTCGCATAGTCTTCTTCAATAGAAACAAGGTTTGGGACATCATCTGCATCCCACCATCGGCCGGAGACAATCTCGTTATTCAGGGGCAGCTCATAGGTCCAGCTCAAATTTCGCTCACCCCGTAAACGCGGACCCGTTGAGTCATCCGTCTTGTTCTGCTTTTCCCACTCATCTGCCCCAAGTTCATTTACGTGGGTAACACGCCCCCGCGTCATTGGGAATAACTGTCCCTCATAGTGGGTATTTTGTTCCAGAAGTTTTTGAACATCTTCCACTTCGTGTTCCGCTATGTTCATCACAAAATGGTCTGGTGCTTTATCGGGAACCTGCGATCGCCATTCCGCTATTAGCGCTGTTCTGAGTAGAACCAGTATCAGCAACATCATAATAGCAATACTGAATATCAGTATCTGCACCACGTTTTCCTGGTATCGCCGCCGCAGGTTAGCCAGTGCCAGACGCCCATAACTGGATGCCCTGGTCCCAACGACAGTAGTAGAGCGCAATAACAGGGTTGCAAGTGTTCCGAACACGACAACTACGGCCGCCATACCGCCTATGGAATACACGGTCAGTTTGATACTTCCGCTATACCAGATTAACAGGATCAGACTGCCTGCACAGGCAAAGCCATAACTCAGCGCTTTGGATCGAAGGGATACATCCAGATCGCGCCGAATGACCCGCATGGGTGAAATCTGTTTAAGATCAAACACGGGGGGTAAGGCAAAAGAGAACAGGCAGATAAATCCGGTAACGCCCCCTAGCAGGAAGGGATGGAAGCCCGGAGCAGGCAGTTCAGCAGGAAGAAAGGACTGCAGCGCAAATAACACTGCAAAGTGCAAGCCACCCCCAAGCATAATCCCTGTGAGCGTAGCAACGAACCCCAATAAGGCCAGCAATAGTACAAAACCCCATTGGATCTGTGAGGGTGTCGCACCAAGCGTTTTTAAAATAGCGACGTGATCAAAATGCCGCATGGCATAACGCCTTGCGCTTAAAGCCACTGCGGTTCCAGCGAGCAGTACTGATAACAATCCACCCAACAGCAAAAAGCTTTCAGCACGGTCCAGAGATGAGCCAATGGAAGGCGCTGAATCGCGCACGCTGCGCCACCTGTAGCGGGGCTTCAGTTGTGTTTCCAACTGGCTCTTCAGTTCATCCAGATCTGCTTCCGCGCCACTAAGCAACAAGGCATAAAAAATACGGCTTCCCGGCTGGATCACGCGGGTAAGGTTTATGTCATCGATATGCATCATCAAGCGTGGCGCCAGATCGACAAAACTCGTACCGCGACCAGGTTCCTGGATGATCGCCAGAGTGGCGACAAATTCAGCCTCGCCCACCACCACCGAATCTCCCGGAACCAGGCCAAGTGCGGGAAACAATCTCGAATCCATCCAGACCTCGCCCCGAGCAGGTCCGTGTGTGAGGTGTCTAACCGTACCAAAAGCCTGGTCTGATACCTTCATCGTGCCGCGTAGCGGATAGGCGTCTTCAACCGCTTTCACGGAAACAAGCTGGCTTGCACTGTCAACATCCAGCCCCGCATATACCATCGACGAAAAGCTCACGGTATTTGAGCGCATTATTTGCAAGCCGGAAGCAGCCTCAGTAAAGCTATCGGGTAAGGGCGTACTACCTGTAATCAAACGATCCGCACCCAGAATATTGCTGGATTCAACCGTTAGCGCACTCTGCAAGCGATCCACAAACAGGGATATCGTGACTACGGTGGTTACCGCTACTATCAGCGCGGTTAACAACAAACCGAGTTCGCCGCTGCGCCAATCGCGCCACAACAGGCTGGGAAGTAATCGGGATTTCATACAGAGTTTTCCCCATTCAACACCGCCGCTGCCTGAAAAACCGTTTTGCCCGCTGAAAGTTCAAGCGATCGATCACATCGATCAGCCAGCTTTTTGTCATGCGTAACCAGCACCAGTGTAGTATCAAATTCCCGATTCATCTCAAACAGTAATTCTATGATCGTTTCACCGGTTCTTGTATCCAGATTTCCGGTCGGCTCGTCAGCAAATAATACCCGCGGCTTTGAAGCAAACGCTCTGGCCAGGGCGACACGCTGCTGCTCACCACCGGACAATTGACGGGGGTAGTGGCTGGTACGTTGGCCCAGACCAACCCGATCAAGAATGGCGGCAGCGTCGGCATTTGCACTGCGGTCGCCTCTCAATTCCCCCGGCAACATGACATTCTCAAGCGCATTCAGGCTACCCAGCAATTGAAAGGACTGAAACACAAAACCAACACTTACAGAGCGCACTCGCGCCCGCTGTTCCTCATCCATAGCGGTAATTTCATGCGAATCGAGCCACACCCGACCATCGCTGGGAAGATCCAGCCCAGCCAGTATTCCCAGCAAGGTCGTTTTTCCGGATCCCGATTCACCAACAATCGCCAGCGATTCACCCGCATTGATTTCCAGAGAAACCGCATCCAAGATAGACAACTCTCCATCAATGGTTGGAACACGCTTGGAAACAGAAACTGCTTTCACGGCAGCTGCTACAGGATTTGACATGAAACGTACTCTCTTATGTATATTACTGGCTTTGCTTCAGCCGTTTAGTTCCCACTTAAATGCGGACACAGTACTTGTATTAGGAGACAGTATCAGTGCTGCCTATGGGATACAACGCGCAGAAGGCTGGGTGGCGTTACTTGAACAAAAGCTGGATAAACTCGACGACAATCACGTAGTAGTTAATGGCAGTATCAGTGGTGAGACAACGGGTGGAGGCCTGGCGCGCCTGGGCACGATGCTGGTTTTACATAAACCTGACATCGTTATTCTTGAACTGGGAGGCAATGATGGCCTGCGTGGTTATCCAATAGAGATTATTCAGGACAACATGAAACAGATGCTTGAGCTGATACAGAGTGTTGAAGCAAAAGTGCTCATTCTGGGTATGCGAATTCCGCCAAACTACGGCACCCGATATACAGAAGCCTTCTACAATATTTACCAGAATTTACCGAAATCGCCCGAACACCACCTGATACCCTTTTTTATGGAAGGCATTGGTGACCAGCCAGAATTGATGCAGGCAGACCAGGTACATCCAACCAGCCAGGCGCAGCCAATTCTGTTGTCCAGGGTGTGGAATGAACTGTCCAAAATGTTAGGCGTACAATAATCAACAACCTTTCCAGTCAAACAGCGCTTCTGCAGACTGCACCATCCGGGAAGTACTCACGCTTGTCATAGCTGTGTTGCATTCCTTGCCAATATAGACAATATTACCTGCGAAACGCACCTTGCTGTTACAGGCGTGAGCAACTCTGTGAAAACGATAATTAATCAGAGCTTCCCTAATGTAGAAATAATAATAATGAGGCAAGTGGAAAGTGGAACCGGGCACACGGCCTAAAATACAAACCAAACGTAACCTGATTTTGTCAGCAATGGAGCTGTTTGCCGATCAGGGCATAGATGCAGTTTCCATGCGCACCATAAACAATGCCGCGGGTACCAAAAACGCATCTGCCGTGCACTACCACTTTGGCAGCAAGCTCGGCATCATCGAAGCCATTATTCATTTTGTGCGCAAGGAGCTGGACAGCTCCAGGCTGGTAGCACTCAAAGCGCTGGAAAATAAAGCGGCTCAAGGCCAAAAACTCACTTGCCGGGAAATCATGTGGGCGGCCTACTCGCCCTACGCCCTGTTGTATACCAAACATGTATGGGGTAAACAGGCGGTCACTTTTTTAGCCAGGTGTCAATCAGACCTCAGCCCGGAAATCCAGGATATTTTTAATCACGACCCCCAACAAATTGCTGTGCGCATTGACAACATGCTCGTTAAAGCACTCCCTGATCTACCGGAAAACACACGACGCGTCAGGGCGATGTATTTCTGGTTGTTGATGGTGCAGGGGTTCTCTGCATCCCAGGCGCTGGCAAACACTGCCTTTGGAGACATGCGAGCAGAATCCCAGGAACAAAGTTTACAACGCTTTTTCGATTACCTTCTCGGGGGTATGGAAGGCAGCTCAACGCCTAGCGGTCAGTTTTCTCTGGACGAGGGTAGTGTATAAGTCCAGCCAACTACCTTCAGGCTGAATCCCTGCTTCGGTTTTTTGAATACTGCGATACGCCAATGTGACGCTCACCCCGGGCTTTTGCCAACAACACCTGCTTTTGACGTTCAGCAAATGCATTTTTTTGTTTTTCACTCAAGGTGGAGTGACAATACCCACAACTCTCACCGGGAATATAGTGCTCGGATTGTGTTTCAGCCCCCGTAAGCGGATGTCTGCAGGCGTGGCACTGAACGTACTGACCCTGTTCAAGATTTTTATTCACAGATACACGCTGATCAAAAATAAAACACTCCCCTTGCCACAAGTTTTCGTCTGCAGATGCAGATTCCAGGTATTTGAGTATTCCACCGTCCAGTTGATATACCTGCTTAAACCCGTTTTCCAGCATGTAGGTTGAAGCTTTTTCACAACGAATACCGCCGGTGCAAAACATCGCAATTTTCGGGTGTTTTGCCGCATCCAGGTTCTCCTGAACAAACTCCGGGAACTCCCTAAAAGACGCGGTCTGTGGATTGACTGCGCCGGGGAAGTTGCCAATATCGATTTCATAATCGTTACGGGTATCGATAACGAGCACTTCCGGGTCTTCGAGCAGCGCATTCCACCTAGCAACATCCACGTGCTCGCCGGTTTGTGCACAAGGGTCCACTCCAGGCACCCCCAGCGCCACTATTTCGGGTTTCACTTTAACCTTCATGCGGTGAAAAACCATGTTGCCCCGCTCCGCGCTGGAAAACTTTCCGGGCAATTTTTCAAAGCCGGGAATTTCCTTCAATCGGCCCAGCAATCGTTCCAGCTTTTTAAGGCTACCGCACAATGTTCCATTCAGGCCTTCCTCTGCTACGAGTATAGTTCCACGCAAATCCAGACCATCACAGAAAACCTGTAACTGCTGAGCAAGTTGATTGGGGTCTGAAACGCGCGCAAATTTATAAAAGGCAAGCACGCTCTTCATTTGCCACCCCCCTTACAATCCGGGGAAACAGGCGTCTGCTGATTTCGCTTCGTCCACTGATCCAGGGTTAGAGTATGCAAAGCCAGGGCATGAATCTGGCCGTCAAGCTCCAGCTTCAGGCAATCATTCACAAGCCTGTGTCTCTGAATAAGCGAGCATCCTTCAAAGGCACTGCTAACCAGTGTCACCCTGAAATGGGACTCGGAACCAGGTGCAACGTTATGGTTGTTACTTTCGTTAATCACTTGCAAAAAATCAGGACTAAATGCCTGATCCAGTTTCATCCGGATATTTTCCTGCATGCTTGAAGAATTCGTCATTATCTATCACTGCACCGATTGTCCCGATCGCGAATTGTAAGCTTTTCACAGTTATCAAGGAAGATGGGGCGTGCTTGCAGCATATTTAGTGAATCTCAGGGCCAAAAAAATGTGATAATGGACACTTAACCAACAAGCCAATATACCAGGACATCCAAACTTCATGCTCGCTCTTATTTCTCCCGCAAAAACTCTGGATTTTGATTCTCCACTACGGACCAAAAAGCATTCACAGCCTCAATTTCTGGATGCATCAAGCAAACTCATCAGCACCCTGAGCGCAAAATCTTCCGGTCAAATTGCGAAACTGATGCACATCAGTCCACAGCTTGCAGAGTTGAATCATCGGCGAATTTCCGAGTGGCAATTGCCCTTTACAACAAACAATGCCCGACCCGCTATCATGGCGTTTAAGGGTGATGTTTATCTTGGGCTGGAAGCATGGAATTTGTCCCAGCGCGATTTAAGCTGGGCGCAAAAACACTTGCGCATTTTATCCGGTTTGTATGGAATTCTGCGGCCACTGGATCTCATGCAGGCTTACCGCCTGGAAATGGGCACAAAATTAAAGACAGGTTGTGCAAAAAATCTGTACCAGTTCTGGCAGGACGAACTGGGCAAACACTTAAATGACACTCTGGTATCAAACGGGCACAAGGTTCTTGTAAACCTTGCGTCCCGGGAATATTTTCAGGCCATCGACCCGAATCTGATATCCAGCAAAATTGTCACACCTACCTTTCTTGATCTAAAAAACGGTGAATACAGGTTTTTGAGTTTCTTTGCAAAAAAAGCCCGTGGTTGTATGACGCGGTATATCATCGAAAATCGAATCACCACCCTAAAAGCCCTCAGGCAATTTAATATCGAGGGCTACCGTTATTGTGAAAAACGTAGCAACGGCAACGAATGGGTATTTATCCGGGACACGCAGGCATCCGCCAGTTAGTCTGTTTCCGCACCGCGCAATGGAATAAAATCCCCCAGCTGGGCCTTGCGTAGTTTCATCGGACGGTTTTTACCTCGCACTTTAACGTTTAACATCTCCACGGCAAATGAAAATGCCATGGCAAAATATATGTAACCTTTCGGTATATGCGCATCCAGTGACTCACCCATGAGCGCGAGGCCAATTAACATCAAAAAGCTCAGGGCCAGCATTTTAACCGTGGGGTGTTGTTCTACAAACCTGCTGATGGGTCGGGCTGCAAACATCATCATCAACACAGAAATAACGATAGCTATCACCATGACTTCAATCTGATCTACCAGACCAATTGCTGTTATGACGGAGTCCAGTGAAAAAACAATATCAATTACAGCAATCTGGACGAGTGTTGACACGAAGGCAGACCCACCGGCGCGAATTTCCATCGGCGGCTCCCCTTCTATGGAGTCATGCACTTCGCGCGTAGACTTTCCGAGCAGAAACAGGCCCCCGCCCAGCAAAATCAGGTCTCTGCTGGACATGCCTTTCCCCAGAAAAGTAAACAGGTCATCACTAAGGCCCATTAACCAGGACAGGGAAAGTAATAGACCAATACGCATCATCATGGCCAGGCCGAGGCCAATAGTCCGCGCTCTGGATCTCTGCTGTTGCGGCAGTCGATTGGTGAGTATCGAGATAAATATGATATTGTCGATGCCCAGTACAATTTCAAGAGCAACCAGCGTAACTAGTGCCAGCCAGGCGCCTGGGTCACTGAATATTTCAATCATGATGACGCAAATCTCGCAGTGTAAAATGTTATCATACCGCTTGCTCTTGCCTCTTAGATAGCGGGCGATCAACATGGACAGCAGGCACATATTTTAATTGGACTTTGTATGAACGAAACCGACACACAAAAAATTGAAGCGGCTGTTTTTCGCCGCCTGCTCGCACACCTTGACGCACATAAGGAGGTACAGAATATTGACCTTATGAATCTCTCGGGATTTTGTAGAAACTGTCTTTCCAAGTGGTACACCGCGGCGGCGGCAGAGCTGGGCCAGGAAATTGATTACGAAACAAGCAGGTCTCTGGTTTATGGGATGCCTTACAAGGAGTGGAAAGCCAGGTACCAGGGCGAGGCAAGTGCAGAACAACTGGTTCAGTTTAATAAATCCCGCGCAGATACCGAAGAGCTTCCGTAGACATAAATATGCATGCTTCCAGGGCAATGCCCGATGCGTCCGCGGCGGTCGAGTTTAGCGGTGTCTGTAAATACTTTGACCGAAACCCTGCTGTGGACAATCTGAATGTACAAATACCCACAGGGTGCATATACGGGTATCTGGGACCAAATGGTGCTGGCAAGACTACCAGCCTTCGCATGATGACCGGAATTCTCCAGCCTGACGCCGGAAGCGTGCAGGTGCTGGGTAACACAAATCCTGCACTGGTCAAAAGTAGCATAGGTTATTTGCCCGAGGAAAAAGGCCTGTACAAAAAAATGCGCCTTATCGATCTGGTGGTGTATTTCGCACGCCTGAAAAGTTTGTCGCGCAATGACGCCAGACACAAGGCGCAGGATATGCTGCAAAAATTTGGTCTTGCAGATCGGGCCATGGACAAATGTGAAACTTTATCCAAGGGTCTCGGCCAGAAAGTGCAAATAATTGCTACCCTCATCCACGAGCCAGAACTGATTGTGCTGGATGAACCTTTCTCTGGACTCGATCCGGTAAATGTAGAACTGGTGCGAAACACTATTCTGGAACTAAAAGAGAAACACCACACGGTAATTTTATCGACGCACGTGATGGAGCAGGCCGAGCAGATTTGCGATGCAATCTTGCTCATCAACAAAGGCAAACAGGTACTAAGCGGCCCGCTTTCCGAAATTCGTGGCAAGCAGACTCGTAACATAAGCATCGATTACGATGGCGACGGGAGCATTTTGCGTAACATCCCCGGAGTAGAGCGCATTAACGATGCTGGTAAACACGCAGAGCTTACCCTGATGCCAGGGACCAGTAGTCAGGATGTGCTCAAATTGTTGAGCGATGTTTTGTACATCAGGCGCTTTGATACCAGCGAAACAAGCCTGCATGACATTTTCATCCAGGCTATAGAGTCAGAAACAGAGTCAGAAACCAATGACTAATGCACTGCTAATCGCCCAGCGTGAATATCTTGAAAATGTGAAGACGCGGGGGTTCTGGCTTAGTATTTTACTCATGCCGGTGCTTGTTGCACTGTTGACCACGGTAAGTTTATTGTTAAGCGAATCCAGCGCTCCCGTGCAATACACGGTAGTGGATAATTCCTCCTGGGTGCTTGAAGCCGTGCAAAAAAAACTGCTCAGAAGTGATGTGCAGACTGTACTGGAAAGCAGCATCCTGCCATCCGCAAAAACTGAAGCCGATCAGGCTACTTTGACACTTCTGCAACAGGTTCGCATGCAAACCAGTGGTCCGGATTCGCAAAAAAGCGATACCGATCTATTTGTCGATGATGTAATACAACTGCTCTACACGCTAAACCGTGAACATGCATCTATTACCGACGCACCCACTTTGCTGGAGCAGTTTGTAGCATGGTGGCAGGAACATCCTGATCAGGTACTTGAAATTGTGCCCAATGCCAGCTTTGCTCGCTATAAATACCTTGAACTGGCAAACCCTTCGGTTCAACAACTCAATGAACTGATTAAAAAAGAACAGTTGCTGGGTTACTTTCTTATACCCGAAGATCCGATGAGCAGCACAGAAGGCGCAGTTTACGTTACCAAAAACCTGACAAACCGGGACCTGCAAATGTGGTTTGCAGGCGTCGTCACCACCGTCGTGCAAACACAACGGATACGGGAAGAATCGATTGCACCCCAAGTGGCCCGTTGGATACAGCAGACGGTAAATTTTGACACCCAGGTAATTTCTGAAACAGGATCGCTGGAATCTGCAGAAGTAGGCGACACGCTTCAGCAGTGGGTGCCTGTGGTTTTCGTGTATTTGCTGTGGATATCCATTTTTGCGATAACGCAGATGTTGCTCACCAATACCATCGAGGAGAAATCCAACAAGCTTATTGAAGTGCTCCTGTCTTCCGTGTCGGCAAGAGAATTAATGGCAGGCAAAATATTGGGTATTGCCGCTACAGGGCTTACCATAGTGGCATGCTGGCTTTCCGCTGTTCTTGTACTAATTCTGGCTCTGCCGGTATTACTGGGCGCGCCCCTGCCTCTGGATCTTGCATCCCTTGTGAGCAATCCTTTTTACCTGGCTTCGTTTACCGTGTACTTCGTTTTGGGGTACCTGTTTTATGCTGCTCTATTGTGTGGCGTGGGATCACTTTGTGATACGTTAAAGGAAGCACAAAACCTGATAATGCCCGTGCAACTCATTCTGTTCATCCCGCTTCTGGTGATGATTCCGATAGGCAAGGATCCCAATGGAACGCTGGCTATTGTAATGTCATGGATTCCTCCATTTACTCCATTCGCCATGATGAACAGGGCGGCTTTTCCTCCCGGACCGCTAACTTACCTGTTTACAACACTGCTAATGCTTGTTTCTATTTATGCGGCACTTCGGTTGGCAGGACGTATTTTTGAAAGAGGTATACTTATGACTGGTAAAGCTCCAAAACTGACACAGCTACTGCGATTTATTCGCCATGGCGACACACCGCACAACTAATGCAGTTCAACGGTGTCAAATATTTACAAATAGGCTAAATTAGCAGTATGACTACAGACAATTACACAAAGTTACGGGCCTTCTGGAAAGAGTGGCGTTTTTTCTTTCTGTTTATCGCACTCATGCTGGTATTCAGGTCAGCTGTCGCCGACTGGAATCATGTTCCTTCGGGCAGTATGAAACCCTCAATTCTCATTGGCGATCGCGTTGTAGTAAACAAAATTGCTTATGATCTGCGCGTTCCATTCACCATGACACGCATCAACCGGTGGAGTAATCCCAAGCGTGGAGAAATTGTCACCTTTCCCTCACCTAAAGATGAGCGCCTGTTCATAAAACGTGTGATTGGTACGCCCGGTGATACGGTTGAACTTAGAAGAAACAAACTGATTGTAAATGGTAAAGCTGCCCGTTATAAACCGCTTACTGAGGCGGAAATAGCAGAGATTGACCTGCCAAACAAAAAACAGTATCGCTTCTATCATGAAATACTCGAAGATCACTCAAATATCGTCATGCTGATTCCTTCACGTTTCAATCCTGCCAACCAGTCCTTTCCCAAGATCACGGTACCCGAAGATTCCTATCTGGTACTGGGCGATAACCGGGACAATAGTGGAGATTTTCGCGTGATAGGCTGGGTTGACCGTGAACGCATACTTGGCAGAGCGCACGCAGTGGCATTCTCGGTAGATTACGATAACTATTATATGCCGCGTACCGACCGTTTTTTTCGCGCTCTGCCATAACGACCTGACAAAGGACCATTCAGCTAAACCTGAAGCCGGGTCAAATTATCCGGAGTTGTCAGATCGGTCTTTTCCCCGTTGCCGGGCCTGAATAAATTTAAACGACACTACTCCCGCAAAGGCCGCGATAATTACGAGGAATACCAAAAGAAAACTGGAGGTCACAAAACTCCACAGCTCTCTTTTGTCAAAATCCAGAACATCGGAAAGGTACCAGACAGATAACGCAACCAGAACGCTTATTATCACGATTCTACGGCTTAATTTAGCCTGACGATCGAGTGCCATAGACTGATACCTTTCGCGTTAGCCTGTTAGTTACTCCTGGGCAACAATTTCAAGTAGTTCTACTTCAAAGACCAGCGTGGCACCCGGGCCTATTAATCCACCAGCACCCTGGTCGCCATAAGCGAGATCAGCGGGGATAAACAATCGCCACTTTGAACCAACCGACATTAACTGCAAGGCTTCAACCCAACCCTGAATCACTCCGTTAACCGGAAAAGTCGCCGGTTGGCCCCGTTCAACAGAGCTGTCAAACACGGTGCCGTCGATGAGAGTGCCATGGTAGTGTGTACGCACCTGATCGGTGGCCACAGGTTTCGGGCCGTCACCCGCAACCATGACTTCGTACAACATTCCTGATTCCAGGCTTACTACATTTTCCCGCGCGGCAACTTCGGCTAAAAATTTACGTCCTTCTTCCATAATTTTCTCGTTGGCCTGATTTTGTTTTTCCAGGCTGGCAGTTTGAAAGGCTTCGAAAGCTAACTTGAGTTCGTCTTCTGAGACCTGTTTCTCAATTCCTGAGAGGCTATCTTTTGCACCCAGCAAGAAGGCATCGTAGTTAAGCATATCTGCCTGCTGGCTCTTGATGTTGTCGCCCAGACCATAACCCATGCCATAACTGGCTTTCGAGATGTCATCAGTTAACACGGACGTTTGGCTGGACTCCCCTGTTTCACCTGTATCTGATTCAGGCGGGGTACAGCCCGATATAAGGAATAAAGTGGCAATAAGAGCCGCTGCTATGCCAAACTTGGGTTGAATGTTGCGCGTATGTGAAGATTTGGACATTTCTGCCACTTGCGAAGCTACTAAATTGTACATATGTTTACCTTGAACAGATTACATTAATCTCACACGAGCCCGTATAGTATGGGATAAGCTAACGATACTCGGATTCAACCGGTTTCGTCCTTACGAAACCTTTGTAAGAATTGAGCGTCAGATTATACGGATGTCACAGAAATTGGATAATAAATTTGAATAAAAAAACAGGAAATAACAAATTTTCTTCGCGTCTGTTGTCTGGCTTCGTCGTATTGCTTGCAATATCGATCTTTGTTGCGGGCACCAGCCAGGCAGAAAAGAGCGCTCCCGATTCAGAAAATATTGCGAGCCAGGTAGCATTTGCATCCAGCGCACCCAGCAGTCTGGAACCGCTGGACGCACACCCACGCACCAGCCGTTCAATTGTTGAGCAACTACGGCATCATCACTACCTGAACAAACCATTAAACGACAATACCTCGAGTCAGATATTCGACAAATACTTAAGCGTGCTGGACAGGGGCCGAGCTTACTTCCTGATTTCTGATATTCAGGCAATGGAGAAATATCGCTACGAGTTGGATGATGCCCTGCGTGACGGAAATTTGAATCCTGCCTTTGAAATGTTCAACCGTTACCAGACACAACTGATTGACCGCCTCGAGTTTTTGCTGGCCCTGCTGGACCAGGGTCTCGACAAGATGAATTTTAACGTAGAAGAATCCATAGAAATTGACCGTGAAAATTCACCCTGGGCAAAAAGCCAGAGTGAGCTGGATAATCTGTGGCGCAAGCGCCTCAAGGCAACCGTCATTAGTAGCAAGTTAAATGACAAAGCGCTTCCTGAAATTCAGGAAACACTAACCAAACGCTACAAAAATCGCCTCAAACAGGCCAAACGTACCAAGAGCGAGGACGCCTTCCAACTGTACGTGAATGCCTATGCAGCAACCTATGACCCGCATACACAGTATTTTTCACCGCGCATATCGGAAAATTTTAACATCAATATGTCACTTTCCCTGGACGGAATTGGCGCTGTGCTAAAAACCGAAGATGATTACACCGAAGTTGTGCGCCTGATCCCATCAGGGCCGGCAGACAAGAGTGGTTTCATTAAAGCATCGGACCGGATTATTGCCGTGGGCCAGGGTAAAAATGCCCCCCTGATAGATGTCGTTGGGTGGCGCCTGGATGATGTTGTAGAACTTATTCGCGGTCCCAAGGGATCTGTAGTCCGACTTGAGGTAGAGTTCGACAGGGAAGCCGATAACGCTAACAAGATAATTTCCATTACCCGTAACACGGTAAAACTGGAAGAACAGTCAGCAAAGAAAAAGCTGCTCACCATCGTCGTGGATGACGTTGAACATAAAGTGGGTGTTATTTCCATTCCCACTTTCTACCTGGATTTCAAGGCCATTCAAAATGGCGATCCCGAACCCAAGAGCACTACCCGGGACGTAGAAAGACTGCTCCTGGAGCTAGAGGAAGAAGGTGCCGAGGCACTGGTCGTGGACCTACGCAATAATGGTGGCGGATCCCTGCAGGAAGCCGACAAGCTCACCGGCCTGTTTATTCCCGCTGGTCCAACCGTGCAGATTAAACAGGCACGGCGCCGGGCAAGTATTTATTCAGATAAAGATGGCCGCATAGCCTGGGAAAAACCCATGGCGGTGCTGGTTAATCGCTTGTCTGCATCTGCTTCCGAAATTTTTGCCGGTGCCATTCAGGATTATGGGCGGGGACTCATTATTGGCAGCCAGACATTCGGTAAGGGTACAGTACAAACGCTGGTACCACTGAATCGCGGCCAGCTCAAAATAACCCAGGCAAAATTTTATCGAATTTCCGGTGGCAGCACGCAGCACCAGGGCGTTGTTCCCGATATCGAGTTCCCGGAGTTGTATGATGTTGACAGGGTCGGTGAAAGTTCTCTTGAGGACGCCCTGCCCTACGACACCATTAAACCCGCTATTTACCGCACGGCCGATGAACTGCTGCCCTTTCTTGGAACGCTGCAGGCCAGGCATGCTGCTCGAGCCAAGAATGACGCTGAGTTTCAATACCTTGACGCGCTGGCTTTACGCAGCATCGAGAACCGAAAGCGCACCCATATTTCCCTGAACGAAACAACGCGCAAACAGGAAAAACTGGATGATGATGCCTGGCGCCTAAAGCTGGAGAACCAGCTGAGACTTGCCAAAGGGGAGGTGCCGGTAAGCTCACTTGATGAATTGGATGAAATTCATGAAGCAAAGGCATTGGCAAAATCAGAAGCGAAAAAGATAACGGATGCCAAAGCTGAGAACGCAGATGACGACTCACTTGCCAAGGCTAACCCAGAGCTTATGGAGCCGCCTGAATCCGGGATTGAAGAAGAGGATGATGAAAGAGATGCGCTCTCGGAAGAAGCAGGACAAATTCTTCTGGATTACATTCAGTTGTCCCGACAATTGGCGAATCTGGATCTGAAAACAGAGCCCAATGTAGCCCATCTTTTGGACGGCAGCCAACAATAAAACATAAAATCAGGCTCGGTTGCTTTGGTAAGGATAGTTGCAACCGAGCCTTTTTTGCCTGTCTATTCGGGTAGCAAAAACTGGAGTGCGCGCTCGCCAATTGTTTTTAACAGGGCTGTTTCAAAATCTGCGTATGCCATGGTGTGTTGTTCACGTTCTCCATAGCGCCGGAGTGTAACTGTGCCCTCCTCCTGTTCACGTTCTCCCACAATAAGCAGATTGGGAATTTTACGAGTGGTACCCGCGCGGATCTTTTTAGGCACGGTCTCATTGGAAGTAGCCATTTCTGCGCGCACATAATGCTTGCGTAAGCTGGCAACCAATGCATTGCCATAGTCGTCAAAATGTTCAGATACGGTGAGCACCTGCACTTGTAAGGGCGCTAACCAGGTGGGAAATGCGCCGCCAAAATGCTCCAGCAAAAACGCCACCAGTCTTTCATGCGTACTAAACGGCGCTCGATGGATGCAGTACGGCGTATGTTCCTCGCCATCTGCCCCAACGTACTTCAAGCCCAGTCTGCCTGGGACAGCAAAATCCAGCTGAACTGTACTCACCGACTCATCACGTCCGGTAACGGTGGGAAACTGGATATCTACCTTGGGGCCATAAAAGGCCGCCTCTCCGGGTGCATCCTTATAATCTATCTGTAGTTCGTTCAGCACCTCCCTCAGAATCTGTTCGGATTCTGCCCAGGCGTCCGGATCATCTACATACTTTTCCTTTCCCTTGGGATCTTCCGGATCCCAACGGGAAAAACGCACAAAATACTCATCCAGTCCAAGAATGCGATATGCATCGTTGTACATGGACATAACCGCCTTGAACTCATCCTTGATCTGCTCTCGCGTACAATATATATGTGCATCGTTCATACACATACCCCGCACCCGTACCAGTCCGCCCACGGCACCTGAATCTTCCCAGCGATAAACCTGGCCATATTCAGCCAGGCGAACCGGTAAATCGCGATAGGATCGTGGCTGCGAAGAAAACACCTTGTGGTGGTGTGGGCAATTCATCGGCCGCAGTACGTAGGATTCCTTGATCAGCTTATCTTCACCTTCTTCAGATATGCTGTTTTCCATTACTTCCATAGTGGGATACATGTGATCGCTGTAATAAGGTAAATGTCCGGTCTGGTAATACAGGCCAATTTTGGCCAGATCCGGAGTAGAAACGCGCTGGTAACCTGCCTGAAACTCTAATTCCTTGGCCAGTTTTTCAATCTCATCGCGAATTACCGTTCCATTCGGTAACCAAAGCGGCAATCCCTTTCCAATATCGTTATCGATAGTGTAAATGCCGAGTTCACGGCCGAGTTTTTTATGGTCCCGTTCCAGAGCCAGAAGGTAACTATCTACGTGATTGTCCAGAATTTCCTTACTGCTGAATGCCCAGACATAAATGCGTGTCATCATAATGTTGTCTGCGTTACCACGCCAGTATGCACCCGCCACGTTGCGTATTTTGAATGCATCCCGGGGTATTTCTTTTGAAGTGTTCACATGCGGACCTTCACACATATCCAGAAAGGGTCCGTTGCGATAAAAACTCAGGGTTTTAAGATTATGTTTAACAAACAGCTCTTCGGCATATTCCCGCTTGTAGGGCTCATTCATATCATCCAGGCGTTGCATCGCCGCATCATATTCAAGCTCTTCCCTATCGAACCTGGAACCACGCTTGAGAATTTTTTTCATGCGTTTTTCCAGCTCGGGAAAATCCTCCTCAGTTACAGGTGCGCTCAAAATAAAATCGTAATACAGACCGTCCCTGATGGGAGGTCCAAAACCGAGGGTACTGCCCGGACGCATATCCAATACGGCCTGGGCCAGGATGTGCGACAGGCTGTGTCGCATACGGTACAATTGTGAATCTCGTTCTATTTCACCCGAGTGTTCCATCGTTAACTCCTAAAAACAAAAAACCCCGGTGCATATTTGCCTTCCGAGGTTGTAAATGAAAGGCGGTTCAGCTCAAGGCCGCCTGGAACATGTTGTATGTAATCAGACGTCCAGACCGACTAAGCCTGCGATTCTGACCAGGCCCACAGACAGTTGCAACTCGCTTGGCGTGCGGGTTGAAGGGCGGGTGGTTGACCCAGAAATCTCCTTTGGCTTTAAGCAATAAAACATTGTGGATACTCAACAGCGAAAAACGTAAAAACAGGCTATGCCTCAAGGTTATCAATATGAGACTTGCCATCAGCGCTAATGATAGACTGCCAATTTTCGATTGCAAGCAGTGCACATCTCGGTCGTCGCGTTTTACCCTTACCCGACGTCCTGCATTTGAGTACTATCTTCCGGCAGACTATCAGGTACGGTCATTTTGATAATAGAGCAATTCCCAAGTATTCCAAATAACCACGCACTGGCGTCGCTGTTACTCACGCTAGTGGCGCTGATATTGTTTTCCCGGGAAAAAATACGTCTGGAATTATCCTCGCTGGGCATACTGATGCTGTTGGCGGCTGGATTCAGCCTGTTCCCCTACACAGAAGACGGAAACACCTTCGATCCAACCCTGTTTTTTCGGGGTTTTGCCCATGAAGCACTCATTGCGGTCTGTGCGCTGATGGTAGTAGGGCAAGGTCTGGTGCGCACGGGGGCTCTGGAACCTGTGGGTCGCGCACTGGGTCAGGCATGGAGCAAGGTGCCTTTTATTTCTTTTGCAGCAACCCTCATAATTGCTGCTGCACTTAGCGCATTTGTTAACAACACTCCGATAGTCGTATTGCTATTACCTATCTTGATAAGTGTCTGTCTGCGTACCAACAGCAGTGCTTCGGGCGTACTCATGCCAATGGGATTTGCCACACTAGTGGGTGGTATGGCAACCACTATCGGTACCTCGACCAATTTGTTGGTGGTAAGCATCGCATCTGACCTGGGTCTACCCCACTTCAGCATGTTTGATTTTGCCGGTCCGGCGGTAATCGCTGCATCGGTTGCAATTGTCTATCTCTGGCTTGTCGCTCCATTGTTACTTCCCGATAGAAAAATTGCCCTCAGCGATGTTTCTCCCCGCCTGTTCGAAGCCCGTATTCATCTGGGAGATGAATCCCTTGCGATCGATAAGTCCCTGGGTGAAGCAGTTAAAATGTGTGGCGGTGATATACGGGTTGTGCGCATCAAACGGGGTGACAGTTATCTGTATCCCTTGCCAGATGTGCAACTCAAGGCAGGTGACAGCCTGCGAGTGCAGGATACACCGGCTAATCTGCAGCGTTTTAGTGACGCCCTGAAAGCCACGCTGTTCTCCGGCGGCCATGTAGTGGACGAAAGTCACCCACTGAGCTCCGAAAACCAAATGGTAGCCGAGATTGCTGTGGTGCAGGGTTCTTCTCTGGATCATACCAACCTGAATTACGCAAATTTTCTATCCCGATATCAGCTGGCAGTGCTGGCACTACATCGTGCTGGTCGGGATATCTGGTCAACAAAAGAACAAATAACCGATGTTATTCTGCAACCGGCTGACGTGCTGCTGGTTCAGGGCTCCAGCGAACAAATAGCAAGCATGAAGCGCAGTACCGAGTTTTTTGTTCTGGATGCCAATCTGGAAGTGCCTGTTGGCTCAAAATCTGGTGTGGCTTTTCTAATTCTAATTGGTGTGGTTGGATGCGCCGCCTTCGGCATAATGCCCATTGCTGTGTCTGCTGCAACAGGTGCATTGCTCTTATTGCTTACCCGCTGTCTGCGTTTGGGAGAAGCAATTCGCTCCATTAGCCCTTCCGTGTATTTTGTTGTAGTTGCTGCCCTGGCGCTGGGTATGGCCCTGGTAGAAACGCACGCTACTGAGTACTTAACAGACGTATTCCTGTACCTGACCGCGGATCTTACCCCGTCCTACATTATTAGCGCCCTAATGTTATTGTTAGCCGTACTGACCAATGTTGTTTCCAATAATGCAGCAGCAGTAATCGGAACACCCATCGCTATTAATATAGCAGCCCAGTTAGGACTTCCTGCAGAGCCCTTTGTATTGGCAGTATTGTTTGGTGCAAACCTGAGTTATGCGACGCCCATGGCATACAAAACCAACCTGTTGGTTATGAATGCAGGGAACTACACCTTCTCTGATTTTCTAAAAGTAGGGGTTCCCCTCACTATCCTCATGTGGCTGGTATTATCTTTCACCCTCAGCACAATGTATTTTTAGCATAGTCAGGATGACGCCTTGTCGTATTGCAGGCCTGATCGGCTGTATTTGTCTAAGCTGGTTTTCCGAACATGGAGTTACGGATACGACTGAACCCTTATTGCAGTCGATAAACCAGCGACTGGCACTCATGCAAAACGTCGCCGCCTACAAATGGATCCACAAACTGCCTGTTGAAGACTTGCAGCGCGAAGCGGTCGTTGTGGATGCAGCATCCGAAGGCGCGCTACGATATGGGATTACGCCTGCATCAAGCGAACAGTTTTTCAAAGTGCAAATCTCTGCTGCCAAGGAAATCCAGAACTACTGGTTTAGCGAGTGGGCAGATAATAACGCGCCACTTGTAGCACCAGACCTTGATGGGGAAACACGGCCCCGGCTACTTCAGCTTGGCGATGCCATACTTGCACAACTTCCCACAGCACATGAAATGCGTGATGAAAACCCTGCCGGGGATCTCATTGTTGAGGGACTTAGTGAAGCCACCAGGCAGGCGATACTGGATGCGTTGGGTAACATACGCTTATATCCCGACAGGCTTGCTCAAATTTTGGGTACGCTTCAGTTGCGGGTTGGTACAACCGGTGATTACCCACCTTTTTCCCTGCGCCAGATTACCCCGGATGGCGCTGATTATTCGGGAATAGATATTCAGCTTGCACACGAGCTGGCGCACCACCTTGGTGTCGGCATAATATTTGTACCCACCACCTGGCCAACGCTCATGCATGATCTGAATGCAGGGCATTTTGATATCGCAATGAGCGGCGTATCACGTACCGAGAGTCGTGAAAAAAGTGCCTACTTTTCCACGGCATATCTGAGTGGTGGAAAAACCCCTATCGTGCGATGTGAGGATGTTGATAGATTTGATACGCTGAACAAAATAGACCAGCCCGACGTGCGGCTCATCGTAAACCCGGGGGGCACAAACGAGCGCTTTGTTGACGATAATATTCGCCGGGCCCAAATCGAACGGTTTGATGATAATCGTAGTATATTTACACAAATCATCCGCAAGCAAGCAGACGTAATGATTACCGATCGTATAGAAGTCACACACCAAAGCGCGCTCCACCCCGGACTATGCCCTGCCATGAAAGAAAATCTGAATCTTCAGGAAAAAGCCTATCTTTTGCCCCAGGATACTAACTTGAAAGCCGCTGTAGATGCCTGGTTGGCACTCAGGACTACTCGGGACAAAATCTCAAGCCTGTTCAAGCCGAAACCCGGGACAGCAGACGGTGCGAAACACAATTAAGCGACAATTCATCACGATATGTTTGGAGGGTAAGCAGTTGGGTACAGCTATCAAAATCAGGCAAGCCACAGACCACGACTATGAGGCGATCCACGCCTTAAATGAGCTGGCTGTACCCCACGTTAATTCCATTAGTATCGAAGATTTAATACATTTACACGAGCAAAGTATTTCTTTCGGGGTGGCACACCTTGAGGGGCACGTGGCGGGGTATCTATTAGCGCTGGATCAGGACGGTGACTACAGCAGCATGAATTTCCAGTGGTTTGTCAGAACGTACCCCGTTTTCACCTATGTAGACCGAATTGTGGTGAGTAGTGAATACAGGCGCCGCGGCATTGCAGATTTACTTTACACGCACCTGATAACGCAAATTCCAGACATCTGCCCGGTGCTTACCTGTGAAGTAAACACCAGACCGGCAAACCCCGGATCCATGGCCTTTCACACCACGCTGGGCTTTAGCCCGGTTGGCGAGCAAACGACCGAACAAGGGGCAAAGAGTGTCTGTATGCTGGCTAGAACCCTGCGCCCCTGAACAGCTAATCTGAATCGATACTCCACATTCCTGCACCGCGCGCAGCAATGGAAAGAAATACAAAACAGAAGAGAATCGCAGCATCACCATGGTTCAGCATAGGAAAGACGTTGTCCATGCTAAAATGGGCCATCCAGTAACCAGCCGCCATAAGCCCGCTCGCCAGGAACGCAGAAATGCGCGTCATAAAACCAATACAGATAAAAATGCCACCTATCATTTCGATCGGACCAGCAATGTACAGCATCATTACTGACTCGCTTGGACCATCACCCGGAAACCCCAGTACTTTGCTTGTCCCATGCCACAAAAACAAAAAACCTGAAACTATTCTCAGCAAGGCATAACACTCATCAGTATACTTTTCCATAAATCCCATTATCACTACTCCTGTTTATGTTCATTCTACCTACTCCTGAATAATAACAGGGAAAACAACCATTTTTGAGAATTCTGGTATTATTCACCAAATGAAAGATGCACCTTTACCAAGCGGCAAGAAGTTCCGTACCCCTCAAGGTTTCACTGCCATCAAAAATGGCATGAAACAAGTTGCAACTGAACCTGTAATTACTGAGCGCAAACCACCGTGGTTGCGCATAAAACTTGCGCGTGGTGCCGGGTTTGATCAGGTGCGAAACGCAGTACATTCCAACAAACTGAGTACGGTATGCGAAGAATCCCATTGCCCCAATATGGGAGAATGCTGGAGTAACGGTACCGCCACTATTATGTTGATGGGCTCAGTATGCACACGTGCATGCAAATTTTGTTCAGTAGACACAGGCAATCCGGGGGGATGGCTGGACCCACAGGAGCCTGCAAATGCGGCAGAATCAGTGCGCCTGATGCGCCTTAAATACATTGTCTTGACGTCAGTTGACCGGGATGATCTGGCAGACGGGGGTGCTGCACACTACGCCGCCAGTGTTAGGGCTATTAAAGCAGTTAATCCGGAAACAGCAGTAGAAGCACTTACCCCCGACTTTAACGGCAATCTCGCACATATTGAAACCGTTGCGGGGTCCGGGTTGGAAGTATTTGCCCAAAACCTCGAGACGGTCGAGCGCCTGACTCATGCGGTAAGGGATCCCAGAGCTGGCTATCAACAAACACTAAACGTGCTAGCCCATGCCAAACACGCTTACCCCAAGGTAATCAGCAAAACAAGCCTGATGCTCGGGCTCGGCGAAACGGATGACGAAATATTCCAGGCGATGGATGATCTGCGTGCACATCAGGTACAGGTACTTACCCTCGGTCAATACCTGCGCCCTACGCCAAACCACCTCGAAGTTGCCCGTTGGGTACACCCTGACGAGTTTGAGCGGTATCGCGAAGCGGGCCTGAAACGAGGCTTCATGGAGGTGGCATCCGGCCCCCTGGTACGAGCCAGCTATCGTGCAGAGCGCATACTGGAAAAAAACAACCTCGGGCTGAACCAGGGCACCAATCGTATAGCAGCGACAAACCTGTAGAACAACATCCGGCGGGTGCTGACTAGTTATTAAGCCAGGGATCACCCAGATTTTCATTCATCAAAATACTTTTGTCCGTTAGAGCATGCAAAAACTGCAGCAGGTCTTCAATATCTGTTTCACTGAGCTGAAGCGGGCGCACAAATACACTTTTATGCGGGTTTAAGCGACCGTCCCCGGCATAAACTCCAGCGCGCATGTCTCTGCCTCCCGCGGCGTAGATATCCAGTACTTCGCGCAAGCTGTCCACACTCCCGTCATGCATATACGGGGCTGTTAGTGCAACGTTTCTAAGGGAAGGGGCTTTGAATTTGCCCATATCTTCCTGTAACCCCGTTACGTCAAACAAACCACGGTCCACCTCGGGATAATCTCCCGTATTATGCAGGTTGTATAAACCTGTATTATGAAATGGTTTATCAGATGCGTTGTTAAGCGCATGCGTGCTGGATTGTGAAAAATTGATACCGCCGTGACAGTGGTGACACTCCAGCTTTTCCGACATGAACAAATTCAGCCCGCGCAATTGCGAATCACTCAGCGCAGTATCCTGTGCACCGTAGGCATAAAGATCAAAGTCCGAGTTAAACGACAGGATACTGCGTACAAAACTCGCGATCGCCATAACGATATTGTTAAAGTCGAAGGCATCCTCCTGCCCTGGCCAGGCGGCCTCAAAAAGCGCGGGGTAAGGCTCTTGCGTCCGCAGAGCCTCCAGTATCGTATGCTCATGTTCACTCACGCCCATTTCCACAGGTGTATCCGAAAACAGCGGAATGAGAATTTGCTGTTCCAGTTCCTGAATCAATGGACTGGACCAGGTTAAGGGATGCATATATGCAACATTCACAAGCGTAGGTGTATTTCTGCTGTGCAATTCACCGGTTGACCCTACAGCGACACGCTTGCCGTCGGTAAATGCCAACGCTGGTTGATGACAACTTGCACAGCTCATGCTGCCATTTCCGGATAGCCTTTTGTCATAGAACAGATATCGGCCAAGGCGTACTTTTTCTTTCGTAAGGGGATTGTCCTGTGGAATGACCGCTTGTGGCAGGTCGAAAGGTAGCAAAATACTCATCTTTTGCGGCGGCTTATCACTACAGGCTGCGTTTATCAGAAACAACAAACAGGAGAGAGCCTTACAGGAGAGCCGCTTACTCATCCGCATCTGCCATGATTTTGGCAGTGAATACCTGCTGGATCCGGCAATCACCAACGCACCGATCGCTCACAGGATCAATGCCAAACAAGCTCAAGGCAGCGGCGCATGCGTCCGTAAAGTTCGCTGCCGCACTACATAAATTCATATTGTGATTTTGCATGGCTTGCAGCACCACCCAGGGATTCACCTGAATCACCAGCCCTTCAGAACCTGACAATCCCAAGACAATGGATACCCGATTCGGATACCTGCATTCAACAATTGGTGGCCTGAGCGCAGATTCAGATTCACAACCGGCACTGCCCAAATGGAAGGAAACGCCCTCTCCACTTGCACTGGTAGAATCCAGTTTGAAAAACTTGTAACCCTGCTGCCAAACCCAGTACATGGCACTTTCATTCAGAGGTGTCCGCGCTGTGAGGGGATTAGCATGGTTTAGGGCAAAGGGTACGCCAAGCTTGAATGCGACTGCGTTAATATCTGCAGAAAGTGTCGCACTGGATACACGCGCTGGTAAGGGAACACTTCTTTGGCGGGACATGTCTATAAGCGCGATACCATGCTCCCCATCAGCATTATCCAGGTGAATGGGAAAAACCTGGCCGTCTGACGCCAATAACTGAAGATCATGTACATAAAAACGTAAATCTTTTATAACAGGCGCCCCCGTACCAGTCCGCCGGACCGTATCAAAGCGCAATTGCAGTGCAGTTGTTTCTGCACTAATCACGCTTTCCTGAGTCAAAAAAGACAGGGGTTTGAATAGTGACAAACGCCAGGCAGAAAAGGCTAGAATAAGCATTAGACAACCTGCCAGGATTAGCTTTGTTACTGTGGTAAGGCTTGTGGTCACAATGCAATTATATTCATACGTACACATATACCTACAAGTTGTAAAACGGAGAATGCAAAATTGAGCAGCGCACCAAAATTTCGCATAAAACCAAACTCCTGGCTGGCCATTATTCTACTTGTGATAGCGGCCTCGGGTAACCCGGTAATTGATTCTATTGCATGGGCAGATGCGGCCAAGCCACGTTATCTGGCAGTTGACGGAACGGATACGGGAAACTGCGCTAACATGTTTCGACCTTGCCAGAGCATTGCCTATGCTGCGCAACACGCAAGGAAGGGCGACCCTATATTTGCAGCCGAAGGCACATATCATGTGCGCTCCGCTGAAGACACCTACTTTCTGATGACACTGGCAAAGGATATGCGCGGAAGTTTTCAACGTAACTCCCATTTTCGAAACCAGAACCTCAAGCAATTTCCCTCCACTATTCTTGGTGCTCCGGTAGAAACCAGGGAAATTTTGCGTGCACGTGGTTTTCATGTCGTTAGCGACCAGAAAGCGATGCCCCAGGACCAACAAATAAAATCGAGGCGAACCAGAAGCCTGGTCGTTGCCGCACAAAAGAGTCATATAGGCAATCCGTGTATCAACGGCATGGCAGATATTTTCCCGTGTGATGGTATTGATTTGCTGTCCCATATTGCGCTGGAGGATTTCGCCAGTGCGCCTACATCCGGAACCGATATCTGGGGTTTTGTAGATCTCAATACAGGGCGTGAGTATGCGGTGATGGGCTTAAACAATAGCACATCATTTATTGACCTCAGTCAACCGGATGCACCACGAGAAATTGCCCATGTTGATCGCTCAGTGTCCAATTGGCGGGATATGAAGGTACACCAGTTTTTTGATACTGATGACAATCGTTGGCGCGTTTATGCCTATATATCCACCGAGGATCCTGCCAGCTCATTATCCATTATCGACCTGAGTGATTTACCAAACAGCGCCAGCCTGTTACCCCTTACTACCAATATCACATCGTCACACAACGTATTTGTTAGCGGAGTTGATTATACCTTTGGTCTAAAATCTGATTTGGCCACACCCCAGGTTCTCATGCTAGGCTCGGCACCTGCTAATGGCGAGTTTGTTGCTTTCTCGCTTAACACCCCTGATATGCCATCCCTCAACGCAACGGGAGAGGGTTATACACACGACGCAGCGTCCATGATTATTCGAGACGCACGTAAAGACACACAGTGTGCAGACGGAAATCTGGACTATTGCGAAATCCTGTTCGATTTCAACGAAGACACATTTCTCATTTGGGACATTACTGACCCTGCCGCACCGGTTAAATTATCCACTACCGCATACCCCAATGCCGGTTATGTACACTCAGGATGGACCAGCGAAGACAAGCAGTTTTTGTTTGTACACGATGAGTTGGATGAGCGAAATTTTAGTCTGAATACCACGGTACGCGTTTTTGATCTTTCTGACCTGAGAGCGCCAGGTTTGCACGCGGAGTGGGTAAGCGATGTCAATTCCATAGACCACAATGGCTTCAGTCGCGGAAGCAGATATTACATGTCCAACTATACGCGGGGTTTTACCATTCTTAATATTGAAAACCCGGCCCAGCCCTTCGACACCGCATTTTTTGATACGGTTCCTGCTACCGACAACGGCGGGTTCACAGGCACGTGGGGTGCATACCCGTATCTGCCAAGTGGAACACTACTGGCAAGTAACATAGGTGAAGGGTTCTTTGCCTTGAAAGCACAATCCGAACAAAGCGCTGCGGGACAGATAAATTTCACCGCCAGCCAGGTATCACTCGTGGAGGGTACTTCGGCAAACCTGAACATAAGCAGAACAGCCGGATCTGCAGGGAGCGCGTCGATAGATGTAGAACTGATTCACGCCAACACTGATGCAAGTGATCTTACAACAACTACATCCCGCGTTAACTGGGCGGACGGTGAAACCAGCGAAAAAACAGTGGTGCTCTCGGCACTTCAGGATTCCGAGCTTGAAAACCAACAGTTGCTATTCGTCAGATTGTTAAACCCGCAGAACGCATTACTGGGGCAGAGCAACATCGCCCGCGTGAACATAGCGGATACCGCTGACAGTGGTCAACTGGAATTTTTGAACACTACGGTCACGTCAAACCAGGAGCTGGATTCGGTATTTGTGACATTAATGCGCAAACAGGGATTCACCGGCGCTGTTGACGTGAGCCTGCGCACTGTAGATGGAACCGCGAGTGCGCCCGGTGACTATACCCCGATATCAAATCAACCGCTGCACTGGGACAGTGGAGATACAACTTCGCGCGTCGTTGAAATACAAATCCCGGCAGAATCCAGTCGAAGTGGAAAAACATTTAACCTCGAAATGTTTAACTTAATCGGGGCCACGCAGGGCATTAATTCACAGGTAAGCGTTGCTGTTACAGGTGCAGATGGAAGTCCTCCTCCACCTCCGCCCCCTCCACCCCCTCCCCCTCCTGCCAAAAAATCTGGCGGCGGCGGTAACCCAGGGTGGATAACCCTGCTCGTTCTAGTGCTATTACTCCCGTTCAGGTTGCAGGTAAAAAAGATTCATGCGGGGCAAACTCCCAGCTAAATACCCGGTATTGTTTTCAGGTCTGGTAACGCTTGCCGTTTTGCTTTGCCTTCAATATTGGGGGGACAAAACCCTGTTATCGCTAACGCGTGCGGGCGTGTTGAACGGCGAGTTATGGCGCATATTCAGTGGACACCTCATTCACCTTAACTGGCAGCATCTTGGACTAAATATTCTCGGCCTGGTGTTGTGCCAGTTTTTATTCAGATTGCCATGGCAGCACTTGCTGGGCACAGCGGTTTTGGCTGCCATGCTCATTGCGTGCGGATTGTATTTGTGGACTACCTACACCTACTACCTGGGACTGTCCGGGGTGTTACACGCCTGGTTGATAGTCGGAGCGCTGTATTCGCTCACGCGAACGGGAGAGAACCATCTTCCAACGCTGGCCTGGACCGTAATAGTTCTGTTGACAGGTAAAGTGGCTGTTGAGCACTTACACAGCCTGGATGTGTCCAGCGCTACTTATATGGAACAGTTCATCGAAAGCCCTGTTGTCACGGAGGCCCATTTTCTGGGCCTGGTGGCAGGAATTATCTATTTTGGAGTACTAACGGTCAGTGGGGTCCGAACCATCCTTTGGCGCACCCGTACCTGATGACCCCATAAATATTTTGGATCCATCCTCAAATGTAATGTCCCTGCCATTGGCACGGTTGGAGCGGTCTTTGGATTGATAGCCATCAACAACAATGACTGTGCCAATTTTGAGCGAATTCCGGTTTATTCCACGGCGCAATAGTGTATTGGGCGTTCCCCCCTCTACCATCCAGCTAACCTTGCTGCCGTCTTCATCGGTATGCTCCAGATGTATCCAGGCGTGAGGGTTTACCCATTCTACTTTTGTGACAGGCCCGCGCAGTATCAAAGGACGATTGGGATCAAACTCCGCTCCAAAGGCATGATGCGCCTGTGCGCTGTGCGGAATTAGTAATAATCCGGTCATCGCCACTAACGCTGTCATACAACGTGCATTGAACAATTGGGAGAAATCAACATTCATCTGAAACACCTCTAATCTAAAACTGTTATAAAAAACGCCATCGTTAGCATTGTAAAACTATTTACCTGCGGCTGTCCGGGTCTCAGCTTCAAGTAGTCGAGCACCGCGTAGAATATTACCCAGGGCATAATTTCCTTCATGACACGCATATTCGTAAACCACACTGTCTGTTGCAGGCCAGGGGTAGTCCCCACTCCATGGTGCATCCCATACAGCCGGATCATCAACGGTAAAACTGTACAGGAGATTGCCATCCTCTGTGCGGGTAAAACGTTCAACCACATGTAATGTTTCTGTTGCATTGTACAGCGCGGGCCGTGAATTGAAATTTGTCGTATCCACGACCAGCGTATCCCCCTCCCAGTGTCCTATTGAGTCTCCCAAATAAGACCTGACGGTTGCCGGGGCATGTTCACTGTTTAAGCGAATGATGCGCGCATCGTGCACCATCTCCACCAGGATCATAACGTGGTCCGGAGTCTGCACTATTCTTTTAACATTGTTGTATAAGACGGGAAGCATAGGTGGACCGGCAACGCTACCAAAACCCATCAAACATCGTTCACCAAGCGGTCTTAGTTCAGGATCATCGTAGGGCCCAACTGTGCCTGCCTGCAACCACCAGGCTTCTCCGGTATTGGTTCGATAGGTGGCCCGGCGGGCCATAAACTTTTTGAGAGCCGGTGCTGTCATCTCAGGCATACGACCATTTTCCGGCGTATGAATTATGGACGTTCGGAACTTGCCATCAATTGCAAAGGCGTCATCGCCCCGATCAATCCAGAATGTATTGTAGCCACCTACGTTTCCCGACGCGCCTTCGGAGCCATCTCCACCTTCGGGAGGCGCTTTTCTGGAGGGGTCACTTTGTTTTTCTCCCGCCAGCTGAAGTTTGCGTTCCACCTCGGCGATTTCATCAGCCTCGGCCCTGGAAATGAATTTTTTATGGCCAAATGCCTTGGGGCGTTGCAGGGGCGTTAATGTCGCGACATCATAATAACCGCTGAGATCAGGGGAGCTTTTCCCGGCAGGCGCTGCCTGGACAGAAAATTGGGAGCGGGAGTTTGACTGAACAGCGGTGCACCCGGCCAACAGCAGCGCTGCAACTGCCAGGAAGGTATTTGTCTGCATCAATTTACGCGTATTCACTTGTCCACCCCTAAGCGCTTGTTCAATTCTGGACCTCTATTTATCTCTCCTTACCTCTCCTTACCTCTCCAATGGCTGCCGACGCCACTGTCCGTACATCAACTCTTCTACAAACTCGACACATTTAAATTCCATGAGACGCGCACCCGGCTCTACGCGTCGGTATAGCGGCATCCGTATCACCCAGGGTTTGGTGAAAGTTTCAGGATCCTCAATAGTAGCCTCGTACTGCAAATGGTTTGCACTCATCGGTGTATAACGTTCCGTAACTTTCAGCTGTGCGCTGTGGTGGTTTCCTGCTCGGTCGAGCCACGTTTGGTCATTCTGCCCGGTAACCGTGATAACCAGCGTGTCCCCATCCCAAACACCATCAGACTGTCCCATCCAGGAATCTATGGGTGCCTCGCCTCTGTCTATAAGGTATATATCTCTCACTGCACCGGCATACTGGTAAGCAAAGAACAGGGAATTTTCACCCTGAAAAATTTGAAAGGGTTGCGGCATGTAGGTTGCCCTGGGCAGGCCGGGTAAATAACATTTTACTTCCGGGTCAAGCTCACTCCAGTTTTTCTGGTTCTGCTGCTTCTTCAAAAGTGCTTCCGGCTTGTAGGGAATGCTGCCCCCAACGACGACGCCCATACCGGGAGGAACTGCACCAACCGCACCCATTCGTAGTGTCGGTATCGAAGGTACAGGGCCCTGAGGACCCTCCCGTACTTGCAGGGACGCGCGAGCGACATGCAATTCCAGGTCGTAATGCGCTTCGTTCATCGCCTGCCAAATTCCATTCAGATCAGGATGTTTCCCATCCGGACCCCGCGGAGCAACATAGTCTGCTGCTGAAAGATTCATCCCGCACAGGGAAATAACAGCAAACACAAGACTCCCGTAACAGACTGCCCGACTGGTTTTGAACTGAATATTTTTTAACATAACTGCCACTACTCCCAAACTTTACAAAAACAAAAAATTCCCTGTTAATCTACGATTGACTGATAAGTCAGTAATTTAAAGGTCTTGCCCAAACGGGTGCGGTGCGGGATGCTCTGCACCATAAATAAACCCACAAGCTGTTCTTTGGGGTCGATCCAGAAAGTGGTACCCGCAGCACCACCCCAGTTAAACTCACCTATCGAACCAAGTTCACCCACGGAACCCTGGTCCAGGGCCACGGCAAAACCCAGACCGAAACCGACACGCCCTCCCGCAAAGGGATGCTCGACGCCAGCCATATGGTTGCTTGTCATCAACTCAACACTTTTGCGCGATAGTATCCTGACACCATCCAATACTCCATTATTGAGCATCATCTGGCTGAAACGCATGTAATCCCGTGCCGTGGAAACCAATCCCGCCCCACCGCTTTGAAAGCTGGCGCCTTCCATGAAGTCCTTACTAAAGTTTTCCGGGGTTGGCACCAGCATATTACTGGTGGCAGGTTGCAAGAACGCCATTGGACCTTCAGTTATTCCTTCGGGCGAATATATTTGCACCAGGCGGTCCATCTTGGCTGCTGGAACCGTGAACGCAGTGTCTCGCATGTCCAGTGGGCCAAAAATGCGCCGCTCAAGAAATTCACCCAGCGGCATGCCGGAAACTGCTTCTACAAGCCGGCCCATTACATCTACCGAAACGCTGTAATGCCACCGGGTACCCGGATCGAACTGCAGGGGAATCTTGCCTAACCCGGTCACAAATTCCTTCAGGTCTGCATTTTGTAAAATGTCTTCCGTGCGATATTGCTGGTCCACCTCGGTGTTACCAAATACTCCATAGGTGAAGCCTGCGGTGTGGCGCATAAGGTCGCGCACGGTGGGTTGGGATTTAGCTTTGCGCGTCTTACCGGCCTTGTCCTCTTCCACGCTGCTGGTGGATGAACTGTTTGTTCCGTCGGAGACCATCTTTGTTTTGCCATCTGCCGTTGCGATGGCAACTTCAAGGTTTGCAAGCTGGGGAATATATTTAGCCACCGGGTCATTCAGAAACAAAAGGCCTTCTTCGTACAGCATCATCAAGGCAACGCTTACCACCGGTTTTGACATGGAATAAATGCGGTACAAGTCATCTGCCCTCATATCCCTGTCTGCTTCGCGATCGGCCTGGCCAAATACTTCGCTATAGATAATCTTGCCATTCCTGGCAACCATTCCCATCCCGCCAATCATCACGCCATCGTCTACTGCCTGATTCATATGCGCTGTAATGCGATCAAGGCGTTGTTGGGAGATGCCCTCGCGTTGAGGTTTGCCTGTGGGAAGCTCCCGTGCCGAAATCTGTGAACTTGCGAATATTAAAAGGGATGAAAAAAATAGTACGGGAAGAACAAGCTGGTAATGCAACATCTATTATACGGCTCCACTGGGGATCATTAATGAAAGCAGATTAATTTAGCGAATTAGGCGGCGACATACAATGTGATTAGTCAGTACACGCATATTTATTTTTGCTATAGCGTAAGCACGCCGGTTAATTCATAGTAGCTAATTGAGCACGATACCGGGAATTACCATGAGCCAATCCAGCAATACTGCCTTACAACTGCGTTCAACCATTACCAACAAGGGAAATCTTCAACTAAACCTTGTAGAAGTAGACATCCCTGAACCAGGACCAGATGAAGTTCTGGTACGAATAGGTGCCAGCCCAATCAACCCCTCTGACCTTGGGCTGCTCTTTGGTGCCGCCGATATGCGCACAGCGGAAGCATCAGGAACCAGTGACAGTCCGGTAATCACTGCTAAAGTGCCCGAGGCCTTAATGCCGGGCATGGCAGCCCGCCTGAACCAGTCCCTGCCAGTGGGAAACGAAGGCGCCGGTGAAGTTTGCAAGGCTGGCGAATCCGATGCAGCCCAGGCCCTGCTCGGGAAAAACGTTGCACTGCTCGGAGGTGCTATGTACTCCCAGTACCGATGTGTTAAAGCCAGGGATTGTTTATTGTTGCCGCCTGGCACAACTGCTGCTGAAGGCGCGTCCTGTTTTGTAAATCCACTAACCGCACTGGGTATGGTTGAGACAATGAAACTTGAAGGCCACACCGCTCTGGTGCATACCGCGGCTGGTTCAAACCTTGGACAGATGTTAAACAAAATCTGCCTGAAGGATGGCGTTGCGCTGGTTAATATTGTCCGTCGTGAAGAGCAGGTAGAGTTGCTGAAAAATCTGGGCGCTACTCACATTTGTAATTCGAGCCTGGACAGCTTTATGCAGGATTTGATTGAGGCCCTCACCGAAACCAACGCAACGCTTGCCTTTGACGCAACCGGAGGAGGAACACTGGCAGGCCAAATACTCACTGCTATGGAAGTGGCTGCCAACTCTAACGCGAAGGAATATAGCCGGTATGGCTCTACTGTGCACAAACAGGTTTATATTTATGGCGGGCTGGATCGTTCCCCAACCCAGCTTAACCGGAATTTTGGTATGGCCTGGGGACTCGGTGGCTGGTTGCTACCCCCCTTTCTGCAACGCATTGGCATGGAAGCGACGCAAAAGCTTCGGGAACGCGTCGCTGCTGAAATCAAAACCACCTTTAGCAGCACTTACACCCACCAGTGTTCACTGGCGGGTATTTTGCAGCTCGATGCGATTGCCGCCTATGGAAAAATGGCAACTGGTGAAAAATATCTGGTAACGCCCAACGCCTGATTTTACCCGGGCTTATTCATGAATTAATGGAATATATTACTGTAATAATATTCCATTAACTTCTACAATTTACCCTGATAAATTGCACAATCTTTTTATCCATCCAGGAACTATACCGAGGTACTCCCCATGTCCGCGTATTTGAACGAAATCGAAGCCATCAACAACCTGTGTGCGTCACACCAAAATACCTGGGCTTCAATTAATCCCGAATATGTTAAACGTATGCGACTCCAGAACCGGTTCACCACCGGAATTGAAATCGCACAATATACCGCCGAAATTATGCGCAAAGACATGGCGGACTATGACCTGAACTCGGGTAATTACACACAATCCCTGGGATGCTGGCATGGATTTACTGCCCAGCAACTTGCCATGAGCGTTAAAAAACACCAGGGCACAATGGACAAAAGTTATATCTATTTGAGTGGCTGGATGGTTGCCGCGCTGCGATCCAAATTTGGCCCCTTACCAGACCAAAGCATGCACGAAAAAACCGTTGTGCCCGACCTGATTGAAGAAATTTATACCTTCCTGAAACAGGCGGACGCTCGCGAGCTTCGTCACATATTTGTTGAGCTGGACGAAGCGCGTGCAAACGGCGGAGACGTAAATTCAGTTATCGAGCGCATTGATAATTACCAGACGCACGTTATACCAATTATCGCCGACATAGATGCAGGCTTTGGTAACGAAGAGGCTACCTATTTGCTGGCGAAACGTATGATAGAAGCCGGTACCTGTGCAATTCAGGTAGAAAACCAGGTCTCCGATGCCAAGCAATGTGGCCATCAAGCCGGTAAGGTGACGGTGCCACACGAGGATTTTCTGTCAAAAATCCACGCTATTCGGTATGCGTTTCTGGAGTTGGGCGTCGAAAATGGCATTATCGTTGCCCGCACGGATTCCCTTGGCGCCAGCCTCACCCAAAAAGTACCGGTAATGCGTAAGGCTGGAGATCTTGCCAGCCAATACAATGAGTTTCTGGAAACCCGGGAAGTTCACGATCTCAAGGAACTACAGGAAAACGATATTACCATTCACCAGGGCGGTAAATTGGTGAAACCTGTGCGCCTGGACAACGGTCTTTACTCCTTCAAGGAAAACACAGGCTTTGATCGCGTAGTGCTGGATTGTATAACCAGTCTGGAACACGGTGCGGATCTGTTGTGGATCGAAACTGAAAAACCCAATGTCAGACAAATCGCAGAAATGGTAGATGAGATTCGCAAAACTATTCCGGACGCAAAGCTGGTTTATAATAATTCCCCTTCCTTCAACTGGACACTGGCTTTCAGGGAACAGGTGTATGCGCAGTGGGCAGAAGCCGGGAAAGATGTCTCAGCTTATCCCAACCCTGAAGAGGTGGCAAAAGGCCTCATGGACGCAAAGTTTGACGCATCCGAACTGGCCATTGAAGCCGACCGTCTGGTGCAACAATTCCAGAAAGATGCTTCCCGCGAAGCCGGCATATTCCATCATCTGATAACCCTGCCAACCTACCATGACACCGCCCTGGGCACGGATATATTGTCCGAGGGCTATTTTGGTGATCTGGGCATGCTTGCTTACGTTCGCGATGTGCAGCGAAAGGAAATCCGGCGTGAGATGGCATCGGTTAAACACCAGGACCTTGCCGGGTCTAACGTGGGTGATGACCACAAGGAATATTTCTCAGGAGAGAATGCGCTTCTGGCGGGTGGTGGCGCAAATACCATGAATCAGTTTTAGTTTGTTGATTCAGATCATCCATCAGCGTTTCCGTTCGCACATACACATATCTATGCCTAATGCTGCAATCGAAATGCAGCGGTGCTTGGGTTAAGCTAAACCATAGCGATTAATTTTGGGGTAGGAGAAAACAATGGGCAAATGGGTGATGGCTTTGGTGTCGATTTTTAGTATTTTTGTATTCGCAGGCGATCCTCCGGCTGGTACAAAAGATGGCCAATGGCACTATCTGGGTGGTGATTCAGCCCACACCAGATACTCCCCTGCCGATGAGATCAATGCAGAAAACTTTGAAGAACTTGAAGAGAACTGGGTTTGGGACGGTGCAAGTTTTAACGCCCAAAGCGGACGTTCAACACCCAGTTATATCGACGGGATATTGTATACCGTTGCAGGACCGCGCCGCTATGTAGTGGCTATTGATCCGAAATCCGGCGAAACCCTGTGGACTTACCGGGAAGCCAATACAGCCCGCTATGAATACTCCATGCGCAAGGACTACGGGAAAGGTATTGCGTACGCAAATATAGACGGCCGGGGCATTATTTACATCGTATCACCTGGCTTTTTTCTAACTGCACTGGATGCAAAAACGGGTGTCCCGCTGGAAGGTTTTGGTAAACCGGTACCCGTGGAAGGCTTTCCAGAGTCAGGTGTAGTGGACCTGTTAGCAGACCTTGGACATAAATGGGACCCCTACAAGGGTCTTGAGAGCGACAAAGGTTATATCACTTCTTCTTCTCCACCCATCGTGGTTGGCGATGTAGTTGTGGTTGGAAACTCTCACGAACAGGGATACAACCAATCAAGGATAGAGAACGTCCCTGGCGATATACTGGGTTACGATGCGCGCACCGGGAAGTTTCTGTGGAAATTTAATGTCTTGCCTGGTCCAGGAGAATTTGGTCATGAAACCTGGGAAAACGATGCCTGGAAGTGGACCGGCGACATCTCCTCCTGGGCACCTTTATCGGCTGACCAGGAACGCGGTATTGTTTACATACCCACCAACGGAGCCACGGTCGATTTTTACGGAGGGTTCCGCCCGGGTGATAATCTGTTCAGTACCAGTCTGATCGCGCTTGATGTAAAAACCGGCAAACGCCTATGGCATTATCAGATGGTGCATCACGATATCTGGAATTACGACACGCCTACCGCCCCCATTCTGCTGGATCTCACGGTGGATGGAAAAAACATTCCGGCAGTTGCACAGACCACCAAACAAAATTTTGTTTACGCATTTAACCGGGTAAGCGGTGAACCGCTCTGGCCGATTGAAGAACATAAAGTTTCGGTATCAAAAATTCCAGGCGAAAAACTGTCCAAAACACAGCCCTTTCCGACCAGGCCTGCACCCTATGATATGCAGGGTTTGAGCCATGATGACCTGATTGATTTTACGCCAGAATTACGCCAGGCAGCCATAACCGCGTTAAGTGAATTCGAGATAGGACCCCTGTTTCACCCGCCAATACACAGGGACAACAAGTTGGGGAAAAAAGCTGCCCTGTGGTGTCCGGGAGACATGGGCGGTGTCAATATAGATGGGCCAAGTGCAGCAGATCCCGAGTCAGGCATACTCTACATTACCTCTCGCAAAGGCTGTACCTCACAGATAATAGCGCCCGGCGCAGAACGCGATGCGCTTTTAAAGAACCCAACGGGAAAAACCCTTGCCGATTATGCGGTTTTGCGACGCGTAGGTGTACGCGGGCCGGACGATCTGCCGATATTCAAACCCCCCTACAGTCGTATCACAGCCATCGACATGAACACGGGAGAACATCTCTGGTATATTCCTGTAGGCGAGACTCCGGAAATTGTACTTGACCATCCCCAATTGAAGGATATGGATATACCTAATACCGGAACCGGCGCTATCGCCAAAATGACCGTTACCAAAAACCTCCTGATCTATGCATCGAAATCCAGTGACGGCACACCGCATCTGTTTGCCGTAGACAAGAAAACCGGCGAACAAAGGGGCAAGGTTGAAGTTCCCGAAGTCAGTAACTACGGTATGATGACCTACGTACATGAGGGAAAACAGTACATTATGTTACAAACTGGCAGCACGTTAACCACCATGACACTGCCTGATTAATGCGCTTTTTGTCACTTCTTGTTTTCTTGGCATGCTGTATTAGCCCGGCGATACTGGGAAATGATGCGCGCTCTTTAAACAGCGGTGTATACACAAAAGAGCAGGCAAAAAAAGGTGCCAGGCTGTACAAAACCAACTGCCTGATTTGTCATGACAAAAAGTACTTCAAGCCAGTGCTTAAAACCTGGGAAGGACGAACGCTTGCACTGCTGTATGAAACTATGAGCACCACAATGCCGGAAACCAATCCGGCTGGTTTACCTCGTCAGGACTATGTAGACATCCTTGCGTATATACTTTCGCTGAGTAAATACCCCGCTGGAGATTCAAAGCTCGATTACCGCAACGAAGCGTTGGGCGACATCTATATAAAAGCGATGGATAAGACAAAGTAGCTATTACTTAATGCCATCCGAAATATCCCCCGCTAATTCTGCGCGCATTTTTTATGGCTGGCGTATGGTCGCAGTTGCTTTCTTTGTCGACTTTATCGCCGTTGGGTTTTTCTTTTACTCCTACGGCGTGTTTTTCAAATCCATAGCAGAAGAGTTCGGTAATTCCCGCCTGGGAATTTCTATCGGAATCACAGTGACCTTTGCCGTGGGTGCCTTACTTGCGCCGTTTATTGGACGCGCTCTTGATCGCTACCCGCTAAAAAATGTGATTTGTTGCGGTGCCCTGTCAATGGGTGTCGGATTTACGCTTTTGGGCTTTGTACAAAACGCCACCCAAATGTACCTGGTGCTTGGAATTTTTATCGGCTTTGGTGCAGGATCCATGGGTCAGCTGGCAACCTCCAAACTGGTAACCAACTGGTTTTTCAAACGCAGGGGACGTGCACTTGGCATTGCTGCCACGGGAATATCCGTTTCGGGCGTTTTGATGCCGGCTATTACTGCATGGATTATTGGCACTTATGGCTGGCGATCTGCCTTTATATTGTACGGCGCTATAACGCTCGTTATTGTGGTGCCCATCGTACTCAAATTTGTCATCAGCAGACCGGAAGATATCGGTTTGTTTCCTGATGGCGCACTGGCATCATCCACACCCCTGAAACCGGTGAAACCTGCATCTACCCGTGAATTTCTGAGCAACCCGAACTTCTGGATATTGGTTGCGATTCTGGGTTTGTTGTTTTGTATTCAAAGTGCAACCCTTATTCATATGATCCCTCAGTTAACGGACAGGGGGCTAAGTCTGGTAGCCGCGTCATTTATCGCATCAGCAACTGCAGGATTTGGCATTTTGGGAAAGCTGATTTATGGCTCTCTGGTAGATCGATGGGATGTACGTTATGCATTATGGCTGGGCATCGCTTTTCAGTTTGTCGGGCAGGCAATCATGTTGTTTTTCTCGGGATACACTGCCTTCCTGCTGGGCGCATGTTTATTCGGCTTTGGTATGGGTGGTGTAGTGCCCATGCAGGGAGCCGTAGTTGGGGCAACATTTGGCCGGGAATCATTTGGCAGGGTATTGGGAGCCATGCGTCCAGCCATGGCTTCGATTCAATTGCTGGGCGTACCATTCGCCGGATGGGTGTTTGACACCAGCGGTAGCTACAAACCTGCTTTTGCCACATTTCTTGTGCTGTATCTGGTTAGTGCGGCCATCGTCTATCTGCTTGATGTGAGCAAACCGAACACGGCTGCGGTATAACTTGCAATAAACCGTAGCCTATACATTTGTTATAGAATACTTCAAAGTAAAAAACCGTGATGAATCGAGGAGGCAACTACCATGAGCGAAGCGTTGGACATGAATCAGCAGGATCCCTATGCCATTCCACTGGAAGATTTTGACGTAAGCCAGCCGGAACTTTTCGAAAACAACAATTTTTGGGCCTATTTTGAACGGATGAGAAAGGAAGATCCTGTTCACTACTGCAAAAACAGCAATTTTGGTCCCTACTGGTCTATTACAAAGTTCGAAGACATCCTTTATGTTGATAAACACCACGACCTGTTCTCGTCTGATGCAAGCATTACCTTGCCGGATCGTCAGGAAGACTTTAAAACGACCAGCTTTATTGCTATGGACCCACCCAAGCATGATGGACAACGTGCGGCCGTTCAGGGGGTGGTCGCACCCGCCAATCTGGCCCAAATGGAATCTATCATTCGCGAGCGGGTGTGCACTATTCTGGACAGCTTGCCACTCGATGAAGAATTTAATTGGGTAGATCTTGTTTCGATTGAGCTAACCACGCAAATGTTGGCTACAATCTTCAACTTTCCTTTTGAAGACAGATACAAGCTTACCTATTGGTCAGACATGGCAACTTCAGGTGAGTTGGCCGGAGGCCCCACTCCAGAACCCGTTAGACGCGCGGCCTTGTTGGAATGTCTGGAATACTTTACCAGGCTAAGAAATGAGCGGGCAAACCAGCCACCCAGCGCAGACCTGATTTCCATGCTGGCGCACGGTGATACCACAAAAAACCTGGACCCGATGGAGTATCTGGGAAATTTGATACTGCTTATTGTTGGAGGCAACGATACAACACGCAATTCTGCGACCGGCGGTGTACTATTTCTGCACGAAAACCCCAACGAATTCCAAAAACTTAAAAATAACCATGCGCTGGTACCTGGCATGGTTTCAGAAATAATTCGCTACCAAACGCCCCTGGCTTATATGCGACGCACGGCAACTGTAGACACAGAAATTCGCGGTAAAAAAATCAAGGCGGGAGACAAAGTCGTAATGTGGTACGTCTCGGGAAACCGCGACGAAGAAGCGATTGAAAATCCCAATGATTTTATCATTGATCGTGCCCGTCCGCGTCACCATTTGTCTTTTGGATTTGGAATACACAGGTGTATGGGAAACAGAATGGCGGAAATGCAGCTTCGCGTATTGTGGGAAGAAATTTTAAATCGCTTTAGCAAAATTGAAGTAGTAGGTGAACCCGTACGTGTTCTCTCAAGCTTTGTAAAAGGATATTCCGAGCTGCCTGTAAAATTGCATGCACTATGATCTTTTGCCCTAACCCTGCCAACCCGGTACCGGAGACAGCTCAATGAAAATAATTCTCAAAGTTTTTGCCATACTTATAGCGGTGATGCTTGTTTGGTTTCTGGCACAGATCGTGGCATCTGAATCCGGAGAGGTAGTCGTGCTAACTACCACGGATAGTAAAGGCGAAACCGCGCAAACCCGCCTGTGGGTGTTCGACTACGAAGGCCATCAGTACCTGCGTACCGGTGATACCGGTTCCGGCTGGTACAATAAAGTTCTGTCAAACCCCTCTGTAAGTGTGGCCAGAAACGATGTATCCAAAAACTATACTGCTGTTCCTGTCCCGGAACTCAGGGACATCGGCAACGAATTATTGCGCGACAAATATGGCTGGAGTGACGCCTACATTGAGTGGGTCTTCGGCAGGGACACGGCCATTCCGATTCGACTCGATCCCGTTGATTGAACGGTATTTGCCGACCGTCATACCCGCATGATTCACATAAATGAAACTACCCGCAAGGGTATGGTTTCTGGAAGCTATGAGTCCAGTTTCGAGAGCCTGGCCCGGCAATTCATTCGAAATTTTAACGATCACGATGAAGTAGGTGGCAGTGTCTGCATCAGGGTCTGTGGTGAAACCGTAGTAGACCTGTGGGGCGGCTGGGCCAGGCCAAAAACCGAAGAGCCCTGGCAGAAGGACACCCTGTCGGTTGTCTATTCCTGTACCAAGGCAGCTACCGCACTGTGTGCACATATTCTTGTTGATCGAGGTCTACTGGAACTTGACCAGCTTGTTAGTAACTACTGGCCCGAATTTTCGAAAAACGGCAAAGAAAAAGTTACTGTGCTCATGCTGCTAAACCACTCTGCAGGAGTACCGGCATTCAGGGAACCACTGAAAGAGGGAGCGTATTACGACTGGCAATACATGACTGAGCGCCTTGCTGCAGAGGCGCCCTTCTGGGAACCTGGCACGCGCAACGGTTATCACATGACTACCTTTGGCTGGACTGTTGGCGAACTCGTCCGTCGAGTCTCCGGGCAAAGTCTTGGCAGTTTTTTTAAGACAGAGGTTGCAGACCCGCTCGGCATCGAGTTCTGGATTGGCCTGCCAGAAAATGAAGAACCGCGCGTTGCACCCATGCTCAATTATCGGGCGAACGCACGTGCTGCAAAATCAGATTTTGTCAAAGCATTATTACGCGAAAAAGACTCAATATCCCACCTGGCTTTTCATAACTCCGGAGGGCACCTGGCCAATAGCCGACAAGCACATGCCTCGGAAATAGGTGCTGCAGGCGGCATTACCAATGCCCGTGGGCTCTCCGGAATGTATGTTCCACTCGCCGCCGATGGCGAGTTTGAACAACGACAATTTCTACGCCGCGAAACCCTGGTGCGAATGAGCGAAATATCCGTGGCCAGCCAACGAGATGCTACGCTGCTTGTCCCTACGCGTTTTACAAGCGGTTTTATGAAATCTATCGACAACCGCAATGCCGCACCCGAAAATTCAGACAGCGTAATACTGAGCTCCCGGGCGTTTGGGCATGTTGGCGCGGGAGGCAGCATTGGATTCGCTGATCCTGAATGCGATCTTGCCTTTGGCTATACCATGAACCAAATGGGTCGCGGAGTATTCCTGAACGAACGCGGCCAATCTCTGGTTGATGCTACCTATCGTTGTCTTGGATATAGCGGCAATAAAGGCGGTGTGTGGGTTAAATAATTTCAGATGGACTAATCCAGGCCCTCCCAGATTTCTTCCACCCATGATTTTATCAGGAGGGCTTCCTCCCAACGATCAGACAACTCCAGCCCATTTCTGTCGGTCATGGCATAAGCCGGGGGGCCCAGCTCACACAAAAAAACCAGCGTTGCATCATCCGGGTTCCTTGTTTTCCACATTTGCATGCCGAGTTTCCACCAGGTCTTGAATATTTCAACCCATTCCTGATGTTGGGGAAAATCCAGCTGAATCTGGATCTGTTCCCTGTTTGCAACCCGCCCCTGAAAGCAGTCCGACCTTTCAAGTATTCGTCGAATGAAGCCATCATCCCGATCGCTGATGGGTGTCCGCATCTCGCGATCTATCACAAAGTGCGACAAATCTGCACACAAGCGGAGTTCCGGAATTGAGTCGATGACCTGTAAGGTGTAATACAGATCATTGAGCGTACTGTCGCGGTGGGTTTCAAACAAAATGGGTAAGCCGATCTCGTCCGCAAATTCCATCCATCTATACAACACCGGGATGGCCTCCGCCGGGGTCAGCGGCATTACCCCTCCAATCACATTCACCATGCAGGCATTAAAGTCTTTTGCCAGGTTCAGAATGGGTTTCAGGTCCTGCACTGAAGCCGGAAAAGCGTTAACCATGCACCCCAGATTATAGGTCTCAAAGAGTGGCTGAAGCACAACAAAATCACCCACTTCATGCGCAGCAAGGTCGATGCAAATGCCATGAAATCCGGTCTGGGCTACCTTATGAAATTTCTCGGCATTTTCCGGTTCGCTATTTGTCGGATGACGTTGTTCCATGCCCCACAGGGACTGATAGACCTCAAGTTTTTGCATGACTGTCCTTCAAAACCGCAAGCTTCCCTGAAATCTAGTCGCCGTCCAATATACGCCCAACACCACCCAGAACGGAGCCTTCACCCTGACTGGATCCACCTCTTGAAGGCGCGTGCGCCAGAATCCGGTCTGCCAATCGGGAGAACGGTAGAGACTGAATCCATACCGTTCCGTGACCGCTTAAAGTTGCAAGAAACATACCTTCACCACCAAAAAACATGCTCTTCAAGCCTTTCACCATCTCAATGTTGTAATCCACACCATCAGAAAATGCGACCAGACAACCTGTATCAAGCCGCAGGGTTTCTCCGTTCAACTTACGCTCGATCAGTGTTCCCGAGGCATGCATAAAGGCCATACCATCGCCTTCAATCTTTTGCAGAATGAAACCCTCACCACCAAAAAACCCGGCACCCAGTTTTTTATTAAAGGTAATACCCAGGCTGGTACCAAGCGCTGCGCACAAAAAGGAATCTTTCTGACAGATAATTTTGCCGCCGATTTCTGTCATATTCAGGGCAATAATCTTTCCAGGAAAAGGCGAGGCAAACGCAACCCGACGCTTCTGGGAAGCCGTGTTATGAAAGTGCGTCATAAACAGGGATTCACCCGTTATCACCCGTTTGCCCGCCTGCCATAGTTTTCCCATGAAACCTTCGTCTGCATTGGAGCCATCACCCATTTTGCTCTCGTAGGTAATACCCTCTTCCATATAGTTCATGGAACCAGCTTCGGCGATTACCGTCTCCCCGGGATCAAGCTCAATTTCCACCATCTGCATGGTTTCACCAATAATTTCGTATTCGATTTCCTCGCATTGCATTGGCACATTCCCCAAATCAAAAACCCAGTGTAACCGGATCACCAGCGAGTAAAAACCACTTCGCTTTTGATACCTCTTACAGGCCAAACTCCGGAAGCAATTTCCTTGTTACTGGCACTTTTGACTAACGGCACTTTTGGCTCCCGGCCCCGTGCTATACAATGTGAAACAAAGCGCATCCGCCGGAGTCTTCCAAAATGTCAAAATACCTGATCGCTATTTTCATCTATTGCCTTTCCCTGTCTGAAATCCGCGCAGATATCTGGTCTGAAGTGGAGCATGGGTACGCCGATAACAATGGCACCAAAATTCACTATGCAACTACCGGGACGGGGCCTCTGGTTATCATGATTCACGGGTTTCCAGACTTCTGGTATTCGTGGCGTCACCAGATGGAAGGATTACGGGGGCATTACAAGGTGGTTGCAATTGATCAGCGCGGGTACAACCTCAGTGACCAGCCTGCAGGGGATGAGAATTATGCAATGCCTAATATGGTTTCAGATGTTGCGGCAGTCATTCGACATTTTGGTAAGGACAAAGCCATTATCGTGGGCCACGACTGGGGTGGAGTTGTAGCCTGGAATCTGGCCTTTGCGCTGCCAGAACTGGTCGACAAACTGGTAATACTCAACCTGCCACACCCAAATGGCCTGGCCAGGGTGCAAAGGGATAATAGTGAAGCCAGGGCCAATACCAACTACGCACAGGTATTTCGGCAAGGGAAACCGGAAGATCCGGACATACTATTTGGTGGGCCAATGAATGCGCAGAGCCTGTCATTTTGGGTAGCTGACCCAATAGCGCGCAAACGTTATGTTACGGCTTTCGAAAAATCGGACTTTAATGCCATGCTGGCCTACTACAAACAAAACTATCCAGGCGTTCCGGATAAGAATGCGCCCCTGCCGCCACTGGCGCCGACCCTGAATTTTCCGGTTCTCATTTTTCACGGACTGAAGGACACAGCACTGTCGTCAGATGCACTTAACAATACCTGGGACTGGATAAATTCCGATCTCACTATTGTGACCGCGCCCAATGCTGCGCATTTCGTTCAACAGGATGCGGCAGACCTGGTAACCACTACCATGCGTTGGTGGCTCAACTCACGAAAATAAGACAAACACAAATCCCAGAGACTAATACATGAGCAACAAACTTGAACAACTAAAGACCATGTCTGATGTCGTCGCCGATACGGGTGACATAGAGGCTATTCGACAGTATGAACCACTCGATGCTACAACCAACCCGTCCCTGTTACTAAAAGCAGCAGCACTGCCACAGTACGAGCACCTGATGATTAACGCCAGGGAGTATGCCCAAAGCAATACCAATGGCAGTTCCAGTAACCAGCAACAGATGGATATGTGTTGTGATCGCCTTTCTGTTCTTGTTGGCAGGGAAATACTCAATATCATACCAGGGCGAATCTCAACTGAAGTCGATGCCAGGTTATCATTTGATAAAAATGCGATGGTAGAAAGGGCCAAGGGTTTGATCGGTCATTATGAAGAGCTTGGGTTCGGCCGCGAACGCGTGCTTGTCAAGTTGGCTTCCACATGGGAAGGAATTAAAGCAGCAACAGAGCTCGAAAAATCAAGCATAAACTGCAACCTCACCCTGTTGTTTTCCTTCGAGCAGGCTATGGCCTGTGCCGATGCGGGCGTATTTTTGGTGTCACCCTTTGTCGGACGTATTCTTGATTGGTGGAAAAAATCCACCGGCAAGGAATACACATCTGATACAGATCCGGGCGTACAATCGGTACATAGAATCTACAACTACTACAAACAAAACGGATTCAGTACCGTTGTGATGGGGGCCAGCTTCAGAAACACGGGTGAAATTGAAGCTCTGGCGGGTTGCGATAGATTAACTATCAGTCCAGCACTTCTGGCTGAATTAAAAGCTGATACCGGTCCGCTAACCCAGGTTTTATCCAGTGGCTCATCTGTTAGCTCGGACCCAGCCCATACCTTGAGCGAAGAGGAGTTCAGGTGGGGTCACAATGAAAATGCCATGGCCACCGAAAAACTGGCCGAGGGCATACGCCTGTTTACGGTAGACACCCTGAAGTTAGAGGAGAAATTCAGGCAATAAGATTCTGCATATCCTGAAGTATTCATTATGTGGAGTAGATCAAATTTGACAGACAGTTTCAGAAATCCAGCGGAGCAGACATAGCTACCTTATATACTGATGATTTTCGCTGCGTGTTCAAGCGAAACACGCTGCCATGCTATAAGTTAAAGTATGTCTAGGCTATCTCACTTTCCTCCAGCGATGCGAAACCTGTTCTTACTTTCCCTGGTTTTCCTTCCGCCCGTCGCAGTGTTTGCCCAGAGCGCTAATGAAACAGGTGAAAGACTGAATCTCACCGATAGTTGGGTGGGAATAACTTGTCTTGTAATTTTTGTGCTGGCCTATTCTCTGGTAGTCGCCGAGGAGTTTACAAGCCTTCGCAAGTCCAAGCCTGTCATCCTGGCCGCTGGCCTCATCTGGGGGCTGATCGGCCTGACTTATGCTCAAAATGGTATCGATCACAGCGCCGAGGACGCGGTTCGTGCGTTTATGGTGGAGTTCGGCGAACTGTTCCTGTTTCTCCTGGCGGCAATGACTTACGTGAATTCAATGTCCGAACGACGTGTCTTCGAAGGACTGCGTTCGTGGCTGATCAGCCGCGAATTCAGTTACCGCAAGATGTTTATCATTACCGGAACAATCAGTTTCTTCCTTTCGCCGATGATCGACAATCTCACAACTGCACTCGTGATGTGCGCGGTCGTTATGGCAGTGGGCAAAGGCAATGATCGTTTCATTGGAATCGGCTGCGTCAATATTGTTGTGGCAGCAAACGCGGGTGGTGCCTTCTCGCCGTTCGGCGACATTACCACGCTGATGGTCTGGCAAGCCGGTCATATCGAGTTTACGACATTCTTTTTATTGTTGATTCCGTCGATAGTGAACTACGCCATCCCAGCTGCTGCGATGTGCCTGGCAGTCCCCAATACCGTACCTGAAGTGGCGAAAGAAAACGTCCGTATTAAACGAGGTGCATTTGTCATTGTTGGCCTGTTTGCATTGACTATCGTCATAGCGGTGAGCTTTCACAACTTTCTGCATTTGCCACCCTTTCTCGGCATGATGACGGGGCTCGCAATCCTGAAGTTCTATGGCTACTACCTCAAAGTTACTCACCAACCCCATCCTAACGATGAGGCAGAATATGGCCAGGTGGGTGACGTGGCAGCATTCGATAGCTTTCGGGAAGTAGCGCGTGCAGAGTGGGATACCCTCCTGTTCTTTTTCGGCGTCATCATGTGCGTTGGGGGGCTTGGTTTTCTGGGCTATTTGAGTTCAATCAGTGAGTGGATGTACATAGACCTGGGTCCGACCATCGCAAACTCCCTGATAGGTGTGTTATCGGCAATAGTCGACAATATTCCTGTCATGGTGGCGGTACTGCAAATGCAGCCATCGATGGACGAACTGCAGTGGCTGCTGGTTACGCTTACAGCCGGCGTCGGTGGAAGCCTGCTTTCGATCGGTTCAGCCGCGGGCGTGGCTCTTATGGGGCAGGCGCACGGTAAATACACCTTCTTCGGGCATCTCAAGTGGACACCGGTGATCGCAGTCGGCTACATCGCGAGCATATTAATACACCTGTGGGTAAATTCTCACCTCGAAGGGGTTTTTATCGGCTGACGCACAACAGCAAGCGCCTGAAGTTGGCCTGATACTTACGTCAATTCAGGGACCTGTACATGTCCGCTTAAGAGGGGGATATCCACTGCACCTGGAGACTGTCTACACCCTGGAGAGGTCCTGAACCAGTATCAGAACATCGTTCAGGGAACCGCACAAAGTGTAATTCAAATTCGGTAATCTCTCGCCAGGTTGCACCAGGTCGGGAACCTGAAATACGGATAAACCCGCAGCCAGCGCGGAAGTAACTCCATTATCGGAATCCTCCAATGCCCAGCAGTCTTTGGCATCGCGTTTAAGCCGCCGCAGTCCTTCCAAATACGGCCCAGGATGAGGTTTACCTTTTTTTACCTGGTCACCTCCGACCACATCCACAAAAAAAGTATGCAGCTTTGCAGCTTTAAGATGCGATTTTGCTTCTGCTTGTGCTGTAGAAGTCACGACAATGCAGGGGATATTTCGCTCTGCAAGTTTCAGGAGCAGATTTTTCGCGCCATGTTTGACGGGCACCGGTTTCTCGTCTATGCGTTTTCGATATAGATGCTCCCAATCGGTTCTAACAGCGTCCCATTGAAAGGCGGGTCCATACGCATGTTCAAGAGTTTCGCGGGTTTTTTGCCAGGTGGTGCCGATGCTGGCATGAATGGCCTGCATATCCGGCACCAGGCCATGCCGTTGACAACTTTCTGCGTAACATTGCAAATGCAGTCGCTCTGTATCAAGCAACAAGCCATCCATATCAAACAGAACGGCATCCGGCATTCGCAGGGTGCTCATTCACCCTGCTCCTGTAATGCTCCTCTGCAAGGCAGCTTAGCTGGCCTCTTTCACCAGATTATTCAGTACAAACTGCAGAATGCCTCCGCATTTAAAGTACTCTATCTCTACATCGGTATCGAGCCGCGTCATTAAGGTATGCCGGGAAGTCTCTCCATCGGCGTGAGTAACCGTCATTATCATTTCCTGGCGGGTGCTCACTTCAGACACACCTTCGGGCAGGGATATAGCTATCACCTCATCGCCTTTCAAGCCAATGCTGCTGCGGGATTCTCCATCGGTAAATTGCAGGGGTAGAACACCCATGCCAATCAGGTTGGAACGATGAATACGCTCAAAACTCTCTGTTATCACAGCTTTTACACCCAGCAGCCGTGTGCCTTTGGCAGCCCAGTCCCGGCTGGACCCTGTGCCGTATTCCTTTCCGGCAAAAACCACCAGGGGAATATCCTCTCCGGCATAACGCATCGCTGCATCATAGATACTCAGTTGTTCACCACTGGATATGTGTTTGGTATATCCGCCCTCCACACCCGGTACCATCTCATTTTTGATACGTGTGTTAGCAAAAGTACCACGCATCATTACCTCATGATTGCCACGCCGTGAGCCGTAGGAATTAAAGTCCGCGACATTCACAGCATGCTGCTGCAAATATTCGCCGGCAGGACTATTCGCCTGGATAGCGCCTGCTGGTGAAATATGGTCGGTAGTAACCGAATCACCCAATACGGCCAGTATCCTGGCGCCACTAAGTTCAATGGGTTGATCCAGTTGTTCGCCAACACTAAAAAACGGGGGTTGCTTGATGTAGGTAGATTCTGCCCAGCCATAGGTTCCGCTGGTTTCCGTCTCAATGGCGCGCCAGGATTCAGGTCCGGTAAATACATCTGCATATTGACGATCAAACATATCTACCGACACCCCGGCAACTGCGTCCGCCACTTCCTTGTTTGAAGGCCAAATATCCCTCAAATACACATCGTCACCGTTTGCATCCTGCCCGATGGCATCCACTGCCAAATTTATACGAACAGTACCTGCCAGGGCGTAAGCCACTACCAGTGGTGGACTTGCCAGCCAGTTGGTGCGTATTTCCTGATGTACCCGCCCCTCAAAATTTCTGTTACCAGAGAGGACCGAGGCAACTACAAGCTTGCCATCAGTAATTGCTTTGGAAACCTGCTCGGGAAGTGGTCCGGAGTTACCGATACAGGTGGTACATCCATAACCCACCAGATTAAAACCCTGAGCATCCAGGCTATCCTGCAATCCGGCTGCTTCAAGGTATTCTGTAACTACTTTTGAGCCGGGTGCCAATGAAGTTTTGACCCAGGGCTTCACGCGTAAACCTTTGTCCAGCGCTTTCTTTGCTAACAAACCTGATGCCAGCATAACAGCCGGGTTGGAGGTGTTGGTACAGGAGGTAATTGCGGCCAGTACCACCGAGCCATGGCCAAGTTCATAATCGCCTACCTTAACCTTAATATCCTTGGTGTCTGCACGTCCCTCCAACTCCAGCGCTGAGTCAAATGCAGTTTTCATGTCTATCATGGATACCCTGTCCTGGGGACGTTTGGGTCCCGCAAGGCTGGGCACAACTTCAGACAGGTCCAGTTCAAGCGTCGTGGTAAACACCGGTTCAGGCGATTCTGCATCCCGCCACATGCCTTGTGCTTTACAATAGGCTTCCACCAACTCTACGGTCTCTGTGGAGCGCCCCGACAAGGTCAGATACTTGATAGTTTCACTATCGATGGGAAAAAACCCGCAGGTTGCCCCGTATTCTGGTGCCATGTTGGCAATAGTTGCCCTGTCAGCAAGTGAGAGTTGCTCCAGCGCCTGTCCGTAGAATTCCACAAACTTGCCAACCACCCCGTGCTTTCGCAGCATTTCAACCACAAGCAATACCAGGTCTGTTGCGGTGATACCTTCGTTTGCTCTACCGGTAAGCTTAAAGCCGACTACATCCGGAATGAGCATGGATACTGGCTGACCCAGCATTGCTGCTTCTGCTTCGATACCCCCAACACCCCATCCGAGTACGCCAAGCCCATTAATCATTGTGGTATGGCTGTCAGTTCCGACCAGTGTATCCGGGTAGGCTATGGTTTTTCCGTTTTCTTCCCGAGTCCACACCGAGCGTGCCAGATATTCAAGATTTACCTGATGGCATATCCCCGTACCTGGAGGTACTACCCGAAAATTATCAAAGGCGTTCTGGCCCCAGCGCAAAAATCGATAGCGCTCCTGATTGCGTTCCATTTCTTTTTCGACATTGGCTTCAAAGGCCCCTTCGTTACCAAAATAGTCGACCATCACCGAGTGGTCTACGACAAGATCTACCGGTGAAAGAGGATTAATAATATCTGCAGGCAGACCAGCATCCACCACAACGCTACGCATCGCTGCCAAATCAGCAACCCCTGGTACGCCGGTAAAATCCTGCATCAGTACCCGTGCTGGCCGGTAGGCAATCTCCTTGGCATCGGGCGGAGTCTGGGCCCAGCTACCAATGGATTTTATATCTTCCGTCTTCACCGTGCTGTTATCTTCATAACGCAGCAGGTTTTCCAGCAGCACTTTCAAAGACAAGGGTAGGCGGCTGATATCTCCTATGCCATTTTTCTCTGCCTCAGGGAGACTGAAGTAGTCATATTCCTTATCACCTACGGTAAGGGTTCTGCGACATTTAAAGCTGTCAATACTCATGGATAAGGATCTCCGTTAGTGCACCCGGACATGGTCCTGCCGGAGCGCTTACTTTTGTTGTTAAAACTCTAGTGCCGATATCGGGGGACGTATTTTGCCTGATTTATGGCTGTAGCCCAAGTGTTATGGGCCGCACCTGAAAATATAAGCGTACTAGCTGCTCTCTGGCTGAGGCTTCTCATCCCTTCTTGATTCATACAATGCATTTCCACATCGCCAGCAAAAAGCAGCCACTTCCCGATGGCCCTCAGCCGAACATTCAGGACAGGTATTGGTATTGGCACGTCTACGGGCCACCTCACCCAGCTCCATAGTAATAATGCCGGTTGGAACAGCAATCACCCCATAGCCCATTATCATTACGAGACTGGCGACTGCCTGGCCAAGTGCTGTATGCGGTGTCAGGTCGCCATACCCGACCGTCGTGAGTGTAACTATCGCCCAGTAGATGCTGCGAGGAATACTGGTAAACCCATTTTCCCCGCCTTCAATTACAAACATCAGCGAGCCGAACACAATCACCATAGTTAATACCGTACAGACAAAGACCGTTATTTTGCGACGACTGGCAACAAGGGCACTTATCAACTGTTCTGCTTCGCCCACATATCGTACCAGCCGTAATACCCTGAATACCCTAAGTACCCTGAGCACGCGAATTACCAGAAGGTGTTGGGCACCTGTGAACATCAGGCTGAGAAAAGTTGGCAGAATGCCTAGCAGGTCAACTACTCCGTAAAAACTTGTGGCATAAAGGCGAGTATTATTGATGCACCAGAGGCGAAGTGCGTACTCGATGGTAAACAAAATGGTGAAGCACCATTCGATACGATACAGCCAAATACCCCATTCCAGATGTATTGCTTCGATGGTGTCAAGAAAGACAGCCAAAATACTGGCCAGAATGCACCAGAGCAGTGCGACATCAAAAATTCGTCCCCAGTATGTTTCTGCCTCGAAAATGACTATGCGAACGTGGTCCTTAATAGGCATAAAACATCTCAAACACGTCTAAGTTCACTCCTTCACAAAAAATACTGCACTCACAGCCAAATTTACATTGCACTGATTAGATGGCTGGTTCAGAATCATAACACGCAAAACTCGCTAACAGTGGTGAGCAGCTAATCCATGGGATGCTCCAGAACTTTGACAATTGTTCTTTTGTGTACTGGATTTTACATTCAGGTTAATGCTGATACCTCAACGTACAGCTTTGACAAGGCAAAAGACTACCTGGCTCCGGCCGCACAATGGCCGGCCTGGCAACATATTGTTGATCAACATCGCCTTGTCCAACAACCCAACATTCAAACATGCAGCGGCCCCAACGCAAACTCCGAAGAGAACGAAGCAATTTGTACTCCCAGGCAACTGGCGCTGGCACATATCATTACGCACGGTGAAAACTTACCCGACAGAAAGAAACTGCAACTGGTTAACCGCTTTGTTAACAAACGCAGGTATCGAAAAGACCGGCGTTCAAATTCCACAGCCCTGGCACTCTCGGAAAAAGGCTCACGCAATAGCTGGAGCACGCTGGCTTCTTTTTTGAAACGCGGCGGCGATTGTGAAGACTTTGCATCCGCGAAATATTTTATTTTGCGGGAGATGGGGTTTAAGGCAGACGACCTTCGCATAGTTGTTGGTTGGGATCGAAGGGAACACGCCTATCACGCCAGACTCGCAGTACGACTACCGGACAAAATTCTGTGGCTGGAGAATGACAACTCTATTATGCGTTTTGCCCCACGCTCATCCTTTCGCCACATTTATTCACTGAATGAGGAAAATATCTGGGACCATAACCGCCCAGAAAAATCAAAATCGGTATAAAATAATCGATAGAAAGAGGAAGCAAAAATGAAGACAATAGTAATATTAGCCTTGGGATTGTTCTCTGCTGCGGTCTTTGCAGGGGATACGAACAACATCCAGACCCGTAGCCTTGATGTAATAGAACGGCTTGGTGACATAGAGCGAATTGATGTTACTGCACCCATGGAAATCAAGGAAGACGGGTTCAACGATCAGGATGTCATGCGTATTCTGGAAGAGGGTGAAACCATTGAAGCAGAGACGACGGACGCAGGCTAACTATTTGCAATGTCCGTATTCCACATAGATGGAATCACCGGACTGTTCGACGCGGCTATCATAAAAAGCCCATCCGCCAATTGAAGAGCGCGTAAAGCGCAGTGTGCCTGTGTTTATCACGAGCATTTCTGAAGGCGGTGTGTTAACGCAGCTAACGCCCTGTTCCAGATCAGCCGCTACCGGGTTACATTGCAGCTCAATGCTCTCATCTTTGCTATCTGTCATTGTCAAAAATATTGTGTCTGGTGCATGGGTTTCACCCGTAAGCATTTTTTTGAACACCAGGTTTTCTTCCAGCCTGAATTTGCTGCGGGTAAATAATGCCGCGCGGTAGCCTTCAGTACCCGCATCATTGTGAAAACCTCCGGTATCAACGGCATCACAATCAAGATTCCAGTTATCAAGGCCATAGACCACAGGAGACGCATAAATGCCAACCAGGCCTGCAAAAATGAAAAACGCAATTTTTGATCTTATGTTAGTAGAATTATTTGGGCGACTACCTTTTGGCATGGTACCTGTCTCCTATCGGTGTGGCGTTCTGGAACACTATGAGTGTATTGAATAGCATCCTGGCTATGCAAGGGAGAACTAAAACGCTTAAGCAAATGTACAATTCGTTCAAGCTGCTACTGTGCGAGCCGACAAAGATGCCGCACGCAAAATGGCAATTGTCTAGCAGCTGCATAATTCTATTTATTTGCAGTTTGTCCTTTGCAGCAGTCGAGGACAATGCATGGTGCAGGTACGAATCAGCCTATTTTGAACTCTCCACCGACCTGAAAGCCGAGCGCGCCCTGCATCTTCACAACTTTCTTGAACAGTTCAGGGTGGCAGCCCAGGTCGCACTTGAACTACAGGACGAGCCACCTCTGGAACGTGTACAGATAATTGCTTTTCGGCGCCAGCGAGATTTCAAGACACTCACAGGAACCAGCAAATACATTGGTTTTATGCAGCCATCACTCACACAGTCAATTCTTGTTCTGGGTACATCTAAACCCGGCGCGCTACGTAACCGGGTTGCTGCACACGAGTACGTACATTACCTGATGCGCAAAACCAGCCAGGACTTTCATCCCATGTGGTACGAAGAGGGGATGGCAGGGTATCTCTCCACCCTTAAAATCGGCCGTAAGGGGATAGTATTGGGCGAGGTACCCGAAAACATGTTTAACAATATTGTTGGCCGTGACATTGATCTGGAACAACTGCTGTCCGAAAACTCCCAGTCCCGGTGGAGCCAGAGAAAGACCAGAAAATTTTATGAAGAAGCGTGGTTGCTGGTACACTATTTTAGACACGGCCCGCACACTCAGGATCAGGTCAATAACTTTCTTCAACAAATAAATAATGGTGCGGATAACGAAACGGCTTTTCGGGAAAGTTTCAGCACCAACATCAGGAATATGGAAAAAGCGTTGGCAGTTTATGCCCGTAGAATCCGTCCCTTTCAACAATCTATCGCCTATACTCCGCCTGCTTCAACCCCACAACCAGATACTCGCTGCCTTAGTCCCTACGAAGTACGAGCCACTCTGGGCAGAGCCATGCAGGTGCACAATCCGGATTGGGCAATAAAACTACTCGTTAAACAATTGTCCCACCACCCGCAGGATCTATCGGCATTGACACACCTCTCGGAAATTTATGCATCCACTGGTGATTCCGACAAGGCGATCAGGCTTGCCGAAGCCACACTGGACAAATATCCCAACCACCCATCCAGCCAGATTCAGCTGGCCAACATGATAGTAAGCACCTGTCTGGCAAAACGATCCGATGTTTGTTTTAAAAAACTGAAATTCGCGCAAAATCTCTATCGTAAAGCCCTGAGAAACACGCCAGAACGTATCGATGGCGTGTTTGGCATGGGAATGACGCAATTATTTATGGGTAGGCCCGGGGAAGCCATAAAGTATTTTCAGGTCGCCTACCTGAGAGCGCCATGGGCACCGATACTCAATTTTTACCTGGGGGAAACCTATCGAGAAATAGGTGATGAACTGAACGCGCGCCTGTATCTTTCACGGGCAAATTACTGGGCAATTCAACCTGGCATCCAACAACTGTCCGCGCGCGCTTATGCACTACTACAAAACAAAAGCAGGTCAGGTCCACCTTCACTATGAGGAGAGGGGATAGGGTGAAAATGAACCCGACTGCTTCTATTTACAAGCCTACCGCTGTTTAATGCACTTCAACCTTGATGTTTCTGGGTAATACTTCTTCACGCTTTGCGATTTCCAGATACAACACACCGTTTTCAGAGCGTGCTGAAATTTGCGTCTCATTCGCATCCTCCGGCAATCTGAAACTACGTGCAAATGCTCCATAACTGCGTTCTACACGGTGGGTCGTAGCCCGAGTTTCATCATCCTCAGCACGCTTTAATTTCCGCTCACCCGAAACCGTTAAAACGCTGTCCTTCACATTTACATCAATATCTTCTGCCGCAACAGCGGGTACTTCCATCTCGATGGTATAACTGTTTCCAGTCTCCCGTATATCCACCAGGGGATGCCAGGGGCTGGGTCGTTCCACGTGCTGGTAATTTGCCTGGTCCATGCCTTTACCAAACAATCCTTCAAACTCCCTGATTGGATTCCATCTGACAACGCTCATCTCATTTCTCCTGAAAGTTTCAACTTATTGATATCAAGGCCACTGGCCTTTCCATACCCTAAATGTAGGGTCGGTAATTGTTTTTTAAAGGCCTTGAAAAACAAAAATAAATCCCCAAAGACAGCGTTTTTATCTGCATTTAGTGAACGAGTACGTTATAAATACCCACTGTTCAATCTTCTGCCGCGCTCGGGAGACACACAAACTATCTGGTAGCTACAATGAAACTTAATCGACGAACTTTTCTGGCATCCGGCGCCGGACTTGCACTGGGTTCCTGCGCCAGCAAATCCCGTAACCATTCTCAAAACAGTGCAGGTTTTAATACCTTTCAGCACGGTGTAGCTAGCGGTGACCCACTTTCAGACCGCGTAATACTATGGACTCGAATTACACCTGAACGTGCCGACATACAAAATGTAGAGGTTTCATGGCATGTTTATGCCGACGCACAAGGTCGTCGCCTGGTTAAACAGGGCAAGGTAGTAACGGGAACTGCACGAGATTTTACCGTAAAACTGGATGCAAGGGGTTTGCGGCCGGGGCAGGATTATTATTACCGGTTTAGCGCACTGGGACACAGCTCTGGTATGGGGCGCACCCGAACACTGAGTGACAGCTCTCCTGATGAATTAAATCTGGCGGTATTGTCCTGCGCGAATTATATCTACGGACATTTTAACGTTTACGAGGCCGTGGCAAAAATTGAAGATCTGGATGCTGTACTATTTCTGGGAGACTATCTTTATGAATATGCCAATAGCCCCGCCAATAAAACACCCAAAATAAGAAAGCATCTGCCTGACCATGAAATTACTGTGCTGGGTGATTACCGCCAGCGCCATGCACAATATAAGACGGATACACAATTACAGGCTGCACACGCACGCCACCCCTTTATTACCGTATGGGATGACCATGAAAGTGCCAACAACAGCTGGGAAACAGGGGCACAAAACCACAATCCTGAACTGGATGAAGGTACCTGGATAGCGCGCAAACGCGCCGCCATTAGAGCCTATTTTGAGTGGATGCCGATTCGAGCCTTTCCGGAAGAACCCGCTTCCCGTATCTATCGCAGTTTTGCATTTGGAGACCTTGTCGACCTGATGATGCTGGATACTCGCCTGGAAGGCCGTAAGCAACAAGCGCCCGCAGATACAAACAACGAAACTCTTAAGGAGCCGTCCAGAAGAATAATCAGTGACCAACAATCCAACTGGCTGGAAGATCAGTTGGTAGCTTCCCAGCAACGCAATACCCGCTGGCGATTAATAGGCCAACAGGTCATGTTTGGACAACTCATCGTGGACAACAAGGTTCTCAACATGGACCAGTGGGACGGCTATCCCGGCAGCCGTACTAAAGTGCTGAACATGATAGAAAAAAACCACATCGACAATGTGGCAATCCTGACGGGCGACATCCACAGCTCATGGGCAATGGATATTTCGCGAAACCCATTTGCAGATAATCCGAAATCCCTGGCGGTAGAATTTGTTTCCCCGTCAGTTACCTCGCCGGCTGTCACAGATCCCGTGGAGGCAAAAGAGCGCGCTGAGGGAATCATGCAGGCCTTACCGCACCTGCACTTTGTAGACTTGAACCTGCACGGCTATATTTCCATATCCGTAAACAGGGCACGTATCAAATCGAGCTGGAATTTTGTCGACACCGTTCTTTCAAAAAACTACAAAGAACATACCGCCGCAACGCTTATTTGTGACTCTGGCAGCGCTCGACTTCGGCAAGCCTGAGAGCGATTTCGGTACTCGACAGGAATGATGCTTTAAAACTGTTTTGCGCAAGTACTGACATCTGTGATGCATTCAGCTTTAGTGCTTGTGCTATGCGTAGATAGTTCTCATTAAGATACCCGCCAAAATAGGCAGGGTCATCAGAGTTGATGGTGACCAGCAACCCGGCATCCAGCATGGTTTTAAGTGGGTGATTTTCAAGACTGTCCACCACCCCAAGGCTAAGGTTTGACAGGGGGCAAACTGTAAGCGGGATTTTTGATTTAACCAGCGCTTGGACCAATCCGGAATCTTCCAACGCCCGGTTACCATGATCAATTCGAGCAACCTCTAATAACTGCAAGGCCTGCCAAACATATTCCGGCGGTCCCTCTTCGCCGGCATGTGCAACTTTTTTAAGACCCAGCGCGTGAGCTGCGGCAAACACACGTTCAAATTTTTCTGGTGGGTGTCCCAACTCCGAGGAATCCAGCCCAACTCCGTGGATCAGATGCAGGTACGGCAGCGCTTCATCAAGGCTTGCAAAAGCACGCTCTTCACTCAGATGTCTCAAAAAACACATAATCAACCGGGAACTGATGGAATACTTATCCCGGGCGTCCTGCAAAGCCCTGCTAATGCCAGCCACTACACTTTCAAATCCTACACCCCTGTCGGTATGTGCCTGGGGATCAAAAAATATTTCGCAGTGCACAACATTATTACTACGGCACTGTTCTATATATGCCCAGGTCAGATCATAAAAGTCCTGCTCATGAAGCAATACCGCCATGCCCTGATAATAAATATCCAAAAACTCCTGCAGATTGGAAAATCTGTAGGCACTACGAATCTCTTCCACGGAATCATAGGTAAGGGACACGCCATTGCGTTGCGCAAGCCGGAACATCAGCTCCGGCTCCAGGCTGCCTTCAATGTGCAAGTGTAGTTCAGCCTTCGGCAGGCGCTGTACAAATTCAGCAATTGTGGACATTCGATCTAAAAGCCCGCCGCACCGCCATCGTTTCGCGGATCACTCTTGCCTTGCAATTCTTCACCTACATACATAATGGAATTTGCGTCACCGATACCCCCACCAAATACCCAGGCAGACATTTGTTGGTGGCCCTTGTCTTGCAGTATCCTCACGGTGTCTGGAGACAAACCACGGTTTTCATAGATCACACGATCCGGCTGCCATTGATGATGAAACCGCGGTGCGGCCACAGCGTCCGCGACATTCATCGCGTGATCAATGACATTAACAATCACCTGAAATACCGTTGTTATAATAGTGCTTCCCCCTGGTGATCCTGTTACCAAAAGCGGCTTGCCATCTTTGGTAACAATAGTGGGAGACATGGAACTTAGCATGCGCTTGCCAGGTTGGATGGCATTAGCCTCGCCGCCAATCAATCCAAAGGAATTTGGAGTGTTGGGCTTTGACGAAAAATCATCCATCTCATTATTCAACAAAAACCCGGTGCCCGTAGCAATCATTTTTATCCCGTAGGAAAGATTCAGGGTGGTGGTATACGCCACCATATTTCCGGCAATATCCATCGATGAAAGATGCGTGGTCTCCATACTTTCCTTGTCAAAGTTGCCAGGGTCTATTTCCGTACTTCGATTGGCACGCGCAGGGTTAAAATCTGCAAAACGTTTTTTTGCATAGTCTTTAGAGGCCAGCATCGCCATGGGTACTTCATAATAGTCCGGGTCTCCCAGATGCCGTGCACGATCAGCATAAGCACGACGCTCTGCCTCAATCATCTTATGTACATTGCTGGCTGAACCGAAACCGGCCGCACCAATATCGTAAGGCTCCAGCATATTCAACATCTGAACAACCAGTACGCCGCCCGAAGAAGGTGGCGCCATTCCATAAATATCATGACCCCGATAGGTTCCATGTACCGGCTCACGCCATACAGACTGGTAGTCTACGAGATCCTGGTGGGTGATTATCCCGTTGTTAGCTTTCATTTCCGCTACCAGCAAATCTGCTGTTTTACCTTTATAAAAACCATCGCGTCCCTGTTCAGCAATTCGCACCAGCGTTTTTGCCAGATCCGGCTGCTTCCAAACGTCGCCCTCCTGAAGCGGCGTACCATTGTCGCGAGTGAATTTTTTAAACGTTGCGGGGTGTTTACTGAAAGCCTCCAGTCGGCGCTTAAATGCCGCCGCCAGATCGAAGCTGAGTGGAAATCCGTCTCTGGCAAGCGCAATCGCCGGGGCCAACACCTTTTCTCGTTCGAGATCACCATGCGCATCCAGCACATCCAGTAAACCGGCAACAGAGCCAGGGACGCCTGTAGCCAGGTGAGTGTCGGTAGAAAGCCCCTTTACAACATCGCCCTGAGCGTCTAAATACATATCGCGGTGCGCAGCGGCAGGCGCTTTCTCACGATGGTCATTAGTGACAATATTTCCATTGGCCAATCGTATGACCATAAGCCCGCCCCCGCCAAGATTACCCGCGGAGGGATGGGTAACGGCCAACGCGAACGCTGTGGCTACCGCACCATCAATGGCATTCCCACCCGCCTTCATAACTTCTACACCGGCCCGGGATGCAATCATTGAACGGGACGCAACCATTCCATTGGAGCCGTGAATCGCACCCGTGGTTGCCGCATTCAATTGCATGGATACTGCAACGCCAAAAAGCGACAATACAAGAACATGCACTAGCCGAAACATTTCGCGATGCTTTTTGGTCGCAAAAGTAGAAAAAAGCTGTGGCACTGCAGACGCATACAGCGCTGAAAATGTTTTATTCATATAATTACCAATATAGAAGACCATCAATTACTCTGATTCTGACCAACAACAGGGGCTACGGCAAGTGACGCAACAAAATCCGACGATAAGTGCGCTGCAATTGCGCCGTCTGGCACTTTCCACGCAGGGATTATTGGGCCGAAATGGATTTGGCACTAAAACTACCGGCGTACTTAAGGCAATTGAGCATCTTGGTTACATTCAAATCGACACAATCTCAGTTGTAGAACGCGCGCACCACCATGTTTTGTGGTCAAGAGTTCCCGGTTATCAGGTTAGTGACCTGGATAAACTGGTTAAAAAAAGGCGGATTTTTGAGTATTGGGCACACGCCGCTGCCTATTTACCCATGAAAGATTTTCGCTACACCCTGCCTCGAAAAAACGCCATAAAAGGCGGCGAAGTACACTGGTACCGCAGTCTGGATAAAAAATTGATGGGCAACACACTCGACCGAATACGAGACGAAGGTCCACTGCGCGCTCGGGATTTTGAGCACACCCGTAAATCAAACGCCCAGGGCTGGTGGGACTGGAAGCCCGCCAAGCGTGCGCTGGAACAACTTTTTATGCAGGGCGATCTGATGGCTGTAGAGCGCATTGGATTTCAGAAAGTATATGACCTGACAGAACGGGTACTGCCTGATGATGTAAATACCAAAGAACCAACGCTGGACGAATATGCCCGATTTCTGGTGGACAGTTATTTGCGGGCAAATGGGTTCGCAACGCTCAAGGCAATTTCATACCTGCGGCGCAGTGCCGAGTTACGCAAAGCCATAACACGTGTAGTTGCTCAGGATCTGGAAGAAGGCAAACTCATTGACCTGGGTTCTTTGGGTAGATCCGGCGAGAAATCATCAGGGCCGTCCAGGACAGAGCGCTTTTTTATCCAGGAGACCCTGGCTAGCGCAAAACCAATATCCAAACCACGCCCCGTGTTAAAACTGTTATCCCCCTTTGATAACTTACTTATTCAACGGGATCGAGCGCTAAATGTGCACGAATTTGACTACCAGATAGAGTGTTACGTGCCTGCTGCAAAGCGTACATATGGCTACTTTTGCCTGCCACTTTTGTATGGTGATAGATTGGTGGGACGCGTGGATTGCAAAGCGCACCGAAAGCACTCCCAGCTAGAAATCATTAATCTCGTGGTTGATGCCTCACTGGGTTTGGAGCAGGTACTACCCGTTTTCAGGCAAGGCCTGAAAGCATTCGCGGACTTTAACGCCTGTACATCGATAAAAATCAGCAAGGTATCCCCGGCAATCTGGAGAAAACCCATTGCCAGTCTTTTTGACTAAAGCACTTAACTGAAAACGACAACATAGCGCGTCCTACTCGTCTCATGGTTCAGTTTCAGTTTAGTTTCAGTTCAAGCTCTGTTCAGGCTCATTGTTCTAATCTGCGTTCACTGTCAATCAACGAGGACGTAGAGATGCAAATACATACCAGGAAAATCAGTCAATTAGCCGGAGTAGTTGTTGCCTTGTTCGCCATGGCAGGCCTTGCCACAAGTGCACATGCTGAACACTCTCGTGACAATTATTCCAATAACAGAAATTTCTACCAGAATCAGGGCTCCGGCTTTCAATTTCGCATAACGCACAACCGCCGTGAGGCAAAGCGCGTAACGGTAACCATACCCATGTACGGTGTTTACTTTCGAGACAGAAAGACGCTGAAACTAAAGTCGCTCATCAACGACTATTCACGATTGCGACCCCGGGATTACACGCTCGATCGTGTAGTGCTCAAGGCTGCATTTCGAAAAGAGGCGCACCATAGTTATGCGCGGGAGAGTTATGCCTACCTCAAGACCAAACGGCTGTATTCCGAGCGCAAACATATTCCCTTTGCACGCAATCAACACCGCTACGCACACGTGAACCTGAATGTTTCGCAGGCAGTATCTGCAGACGACTGGAAACTGTATATCGGCCCAAACGTACGTATCAAGACGATCACTCTGGTACTTGAAAAAAAGACGCGAGGGCACAGGCGTTATGCCAGTTATCAGAATACCAATGACAGCCATGGTTTCGAGCGCGATGTCAGGCAACACTGGAATGAGTTCGCGAATATCCGCAGCAAAAAACAGAACCGTCGGGATAAACAACTGCGAATTCCCCAGGGGGCCCGGCACATAAGACTGGTGGGAGAAAGCCGCGACACAGACATACTGTATGCATGGCTTAGTTACTCGGATGGAAGAATCCAGCGCTTGCAGACCCTACAGGGAACCTTGCGCTACGGGCAAAACCTGCGGGCAACCATCGGTAGCAGCCACCACGAAGACGTAAAAGCGACGCTGCATCTGGTGTTCAAACCCCACACCAGAGGATACCGCAGTAACCTGAGTGTCCAATCTGCATGAGAGTAACGGGGTCAGAGTAAAGTGCCAGAGTATCTTACTCTGGCACTTTACTCTGACCCCGTTAAATCTGGCTATCCCGACCTTGCCAGTATTTTTTGCGTACCAGACCACGCTGGATTTTGCCGCTCGGCAGCCGTGGCAGTTCATCAATGAAATCAATTCCGCGAGGAATCTTGAAACCAGCCAGCTTAGGTTTTACAAAATCCAGTATGTCGGTAATCAGCGCTTCGCTTTCAGAATACCCATCACACAACTGCACAACTGCCCTAACAGATTCACCCCATTCGTCACTTGGCACACCTACCGTGCATACATCAAGCACTGCCGGGTGTTGCATCAGTTCAGTATCGATCTCCTGAGGGTAAATATTTACACCCCCCGAGATAATAGTTTCTGCACTGCGGCCGTTCAAAAACAGATAACCATCCGCATCGAAGTAGCCCATATCACCCAGGGTGAACCAGTCTCCAATATAACTACTCGAAGTTTTCTCCTCAGCTTTAAAATATTCAAAGCGCCCGATATCGGGTGCTCTAAAATAAATGAGGCCGGTTTCACCCTGTGCAAGTTCCAGCCCTTCCTCACTCAATACTTTTGCAGCGTCTGCAGGCTCCGGTTTACCTACTGTACCCGGTTTGGAGAGCCACGTAACAGAGTCGACCAGAAAGTTTGCCCCACCCTCCGTAGCCGCATAATACTCAAACACGATGGGCCCAAACCACTCAATAATCCTGCGCTTGATGTGGACCGGACAGGGTGCAGCACCGTGAATTACATAAAGCAGACTCGATAAATCGTATTTTTCACGCACGAGCTGCGGTAACTGAAGTAAACGATTAAACATCGTCGCAACCATATGAGAGTGGGTAATACCAAATCGCTGTATCAACTGTAAAGTTAATTCCGCATCCCACTTGTTCATGAGTACAACCCCAACTCCCGCATTCAGGGGAGACACCACGTTAAACATCATGGGTGCCGCGTGATAGGCAGGGCCTGTACACAAAGTCAGGTGCGTTGCAGGATCCCAGTTAGCGGAACTCTGTGCAGCAGTTCGCGTCACCGGGTTTTGTTTTCTATATACCCCCTTGGGCCGGCCAGTCGTACCCGAGGTATACAACATGAATGATCCACGAACAGGTGCATCGATATCTTCCCCCGACAAGTTTTCCAGTGTTTCTTCAAGGGACCGAAAGCCATCGATATCTCCACCCACGGACAAACGTATACCACAGGATTGAGCCTGCACTACCGCACTGGCGGCGTTTTCAAGACTTGCATCAAACAGGACCGCCTGTGCCTCACAATTATTCAGCACGTAGCCCACTTCATTTGCGCTCAGGTGCCAGTTGATTGGCGTAAAGCGAATCCCGGTGCGTTGGCTTGCATAGTAGGCTTCAACAAATTCGCAACGATTTTTTAGTACCACCGCGATCGCATCACCTACACCAAGGCCCGCGTTTCTAAACAGGCGCGATAATTGATTCACCCGGGCGTTAAGCTGCGAAAAACTCAATTGCCCAAATTCCGTCCATAAGGCCATGGTATCCGGTCGCGCTGCTGCATGAAAAGCCAAAGCCATACCATTCGCGAAAGCGTTCTCAAAAACTTTTTCTGAATCAGCCATATCAGCCATCGACAAATACCTCTCCATGTCGGCTATGCAGCACAAGCTGGTCACCAAGGTAGTACACAGCAATAGCCTCCAGATATTCTACATTGCCAAATTTTTTACTGGGCTGATCCAACAGTTGATCCAGCACAGTTAAAAGACTTAAATCGTGGGATACACAAACATCCAGTCTTAAGCCAACAGGCGCTTTCTCCAGCTTTTCACGCAGTACATCTAACAGGGCCAGTGCTGCCGTTTGCGCCGGCATCAATATATCCGCGGCCTGGCCACCTGCGTACCATTTTTGCGTAAAAGGCAACAGGCCTCCATCGGCTTGCATGGCCCGGTACATTTTCATTTGATCCAGCACGTAGAAAACACCCAGACCCTCTACGGGACGATAACGGGTGGTCTGGCCGCCTCTAGAGGCATAACCGCTGAGAATACGCTCAGCGGTCTCCCGACACCGCCCCACCGGGCTGTGATAGGCCCTGACGGACAAATTTTGTGGCAGTTTTTCGCCAAATCTCAGGCTCAGTGCCCTGCCCTCATCGGTCAACGGATTTTTAGCATCATGCACGCCATCCGCGTATTCACGTGCTGAATGACGCATCAGTAAAACCACATGTTTAACACCTTTCTCCAGAACGCCTTGCACCAGAGCAATACCAGAATCTCCATACATCGTGAAAATTGTTCTCCCGATTTGATTTCAGTCGGTTTAGTATTCAGCCAGCATACAGATTATTGGGCAATGGCATTAAGGTAAAGGATATGAATAGATTATTGGGGAAAGTAGCTGTAGTAACCGGTGCCGGGCGGGGCATCGGCCGGGAAATCGCACTCAGCATGGCAGCCGAAGGCGCAAGGATTGTTGTAAACGATCTTGGTGGCAATACCGATGGCACCGGCACAGGTAAAATTGCGGACGAAGTGGTCGAGGAAATTCGCAATGCCGGCGGCGAGGCCGTATCCCATACCCAATCCATCGCAGAAGTCTCCGGAGGGCGCAGCCTGTTCCAAACCGCGATTGATGCTTTTGGCAGCATGGATATCCTGGTTAACAACGCAGGTATTTTGCGGGATAAAACCCTGTTCAAAATGGAGGAGGAAGACTGGGACGCCGTCATTGCGGTGCACTTAAAAGGCCACTATTGCTGCACCCGTCCATTTGCGCAATACATACGGGAGACTAATCGCACTAACTGCCGCATCATAAACTTTTCCTCTGTCTCCGGACTCTTTGGTAATTTCGGTCAGGCAAACTATGGAGCAGCGAAAGCCGGTATCGCCGGATTTTCCCGCGTAGTTGCGCTGGAATTGGCTAAGTACGGGTGCACAGTAAATACCATATCACCCGGTGCGCTAACTCGAATGACCATTCCACTCAGGGAAGCGCGGGGAGAAGAAGTCGCAAACGAGGACCTGCAGGTGGGTGGACCACAACACATTGCGCCGGTTGTCACCTGGCTTGCAAGCGAGGCTGCTTCAGCCATATCAGCGCAGATCCTCCATGTTGCCCGGGGTACTGTGAGCATAATGCAGCAACCCGCCCTGCTTAAATCCTACAAAAAGGGCAGCGGTATCTGGAGCCAGGATGAACTGGATACCTGTATCCCCCGATTGTATGAGGCGAAGCAAAATGCAGATGTGGCAGTAAGAGAAGGCGCAAAACCGGTACTCATAGATTAAGTCCAGCTAAAAATAATACAGGTAGCGCAAGTAAGCCCGGGTACCTCCACCGGTGGTCAACCCGGGTTGTATGTTAACGCCACCAAATTCCTCTCCACTGCTTCCCAGTGGTTCCACCAAGCCCAGTTGAAATCGCTGATGATCTCCGGGTTCATAAGCAAAGCTGAACTGGAGCAAGCTGCTGGTATCCTTCAGATTGATAATTATGGAGGTGGACTGACTTAGCAGCGGGTGCCACTGGAATTGCAGGCCACCGGCAAGATAATCACGCTGCAGATTAAATAACTCACCGCGCTGCAGGCGTTGTACAAGTTCTTCGGACAAATCAGTAATGACCACCGGGTTGGTATGGGTTCCAAAACCATTGTGAAAGTACTCCCCGAATATATACATTGAGCGCTCACGCCAGGTAAAACTGTAATCCATGTTAAGCACCCCCGATACTATGGTACCTCCTTCTTCCAGATGCGTAAGCAATACATCTCCTCTAACCAGGGCACCGCCCACAGGTGTGCTCATGCTCAGCCCCAAAACTTCATCGCGGTAATGTCGACCACCAATGACTTCAAATTCCGACTCACCAATAAAGCCATGCCATTTGAAACCGGTAGAGGCTTCATCCATATTCAAGTGTTTTTGTTCATTACGTCTTAGTATGGAAACCACTTGTACATCACTGCCATTGGCAAACAGGTATTCAACATTCACCATGTCGTCACCCGCTTTATAGTCCCGGTCTACTGTGGTGGGCGCAAAGGGGCTAAAGAGATCCAGTGGCTGAAAAACTATTCCACTGCCCCAGCTCAGGGCCTGCCGCCCGAGCGTTACACTCCAGTTGGAGGCCTGGTAACTGAGCGAAGCGCGGTCAAAGCGATGAATCAGGCGATGGTGTTCACCGCTATCAATTACAGTTGTGAGATTTAGCAAGCGCCGTGCATCATCAGCTGGAGACTGGTCAAGCGTCGATTGTGGGGCACCCGTAAAGGCGAGACTGTCACCCGCATTATGATTGATGGAAGACTCCAGATTAAAAGACCAACTGCCAGCGGACCGCTTCCACATAAGACGCATGTCCAGATTCAAGTCCAGGGCGGGCGTGCTGTCCAACAGGCGTTGCAAATCCCGATCTGGTAAATATGCTGCACTTCCAAACACTTTAAATCGGGTATCAAAATGGTTTTGTGCAGCCTCACCAGCACTGGCAGACATGGGAACGAGAACAAGTGTCAAAATAAGCAGCACACGCAATTCCAGAAGGATTGGTGTATTCAGAAAGCCCTTAACAACGCGAGCTTGCCTAGGTTTCTGCAGATTCATCAGCGTCTATATGGCCATCTACCAATTGCACCCTGCGGCGCGCATAGCGCATTACCATGGGATCGTGGGTTGCTGTAATAATGGTAACGCCCTGCTCCCGGTTCAGATTTTGCAACAACACGAGCAATCCTTCGGTAGATTTTGAATCCAGATTCGCGCTCGGTTCATCCGCCAGCAAAACCCTGGGTCTGGTTACAATTGCACGGGCAATGGCCACTCGCTGTTGCTGCCCCCCCGACAACTCCGAGGGGCGCCGATGTGCAAGGTCACCCAGGCCCAACGACTCAAGTGTCGCGAGTGCTCTGTCAGTACGCTCCTTTGCACTAACACCCTGCAGCTGCATTGTGAACTCAACGTTTTCAAGCGCATTGAGAACGGGTATGAGATTGTAGTCCTGAAAAATGAACCCCAGTTCAAACAGTCGTAAATCAGACAGATGGGTAGCATCGAGATCGTTCAGGCGCGTTTCACCCAAATAGACTTCTCCACTGGTGGGTCGGTCAAGGCCACCAATCAGATTCAACAGTGTTGATTTTCCAGATCCGGAAGGCCCAGCCAGACTAACAAACTCACCATCATTTACCTGGAAGGAAACCTCATCAAGCGCCTTCACGGGATAGGCGTCTTCCTGATAAGTACGACAAAGCGACTCACAACGTACTACTACGTTCATCTGTTGTTCCTCCTGTTTTTCTGATTACCCTGAGGCTGGTAGTTTGACTGCAAGTAATTGTTCATTTTCTAAGCGCATCCAATGGTCGAATTCGTACGGCCTTAACTGCCGGGTAAAGACTTGCCAGAAAACCCAGTACAGTCGTCAGGACTGATACCTGGACAATATCCTGAACCAGAAGGCGTGGTACTACTACCGAACGAATTCCAATCATTTCAAGGCCCTGGGAAAACTCGGATAAATCTATTCCGCCACTCATCCAGATCACCAGCATATATCCAATGATCAGGCCCCCCAGAAGGCCAACCACTACAATAAGAATGCTTTCAATCATTACCTGCAACAACACAGCATTCGGTCGCATACCCAGTGCACGAAACATCCCCAGCTCTCTAACCCGTTCCATCACACCGGTTATCAAAGTATTAACCAGCCCAAAGGCAAGCGCACTGGCCATAATGACAAACCAGATAAGTATTGTGGCATCGGAAAATTCGAACATCGCGCCAGCCTGGGGTTGCAATTCTTTCCAGTCGAGCACTTCCAGGTCCGGAAACTGGGCCTGCAGAGCCTCTTTAACCTGAATTTCATTTTTTTCGCTAACCAGCCTTACGGATAATTCGGTGACCGCACTGGTACCTAACAATGTTTGTAAGGTTTCACGGCCCGCAAAAACAAACATTTTTTCAACCGATGTGCCCGACGCATCGTAGGTGCCAACAATTCGAAATCCTGCTTCCCGATTTAGCCCATCCGCTCCCTGGGTGATCAATACAATTCGCCGCCCCAATTTGGTATTCAGTTGATCAACCAGCTTTTTTCCAACGAGCACGCCCTTGTCATCCGGGGAACTCAGCATCGTTCCTTCTATAGTTGCTTTTGCCAGAAATGACATGTTCTGTTCATCGGCCGGGTCAATCCCTACCAGCTGTATCCCACGGGTCTCCCGTTCGCTAATGATAACGGCGGGTACCACCACGCGACTGGTCCAGCCAAACAGATGCTCAGGGCCAATATCCGGATGAAACTGGCCGGGTACGGTAAAATTACTCTCGGCTGAGGGGTCGTTGCGATAGCCAGGTGCTAATACTTTGACATGGCCACTCAGATTTAGAATAGCATCCTCGAGCATGTCATACTGATACCCGCGAATGAGTGCATTTGTGAATACCAGGCTGCCCACCGCTACAAGAATGGCCATTAACATCATTCCATTGCGCCGCCGCTGTCGCCAGAGATTACGCCAGCTCAACTGTACTAGTAATTTCATCGGCACCGTTTTAGGTCCCCTTGTTGCTTACATTTTATGTGATAGAACTTATGCACGTCTGAACATCGCCTCAACCGGAATCAGTTTTCGAACCTTCATGGTTGAAAGAAAAGCGGCCAACTGCGTGGAGATCAAAATTACCCAGGCAGCGTGAAATGCAGCTGACCAGGACCAGCCTGGATAAAGGCGATCAGGCAGATGATAAGCCCTCATCAGGTCTGCAACTTCAGCGGGTAGGGGAATGCCAATCAGTGAGAGCACAGCAACTGCCGCTCCACTGAGAATCACACCCAGAGCAATACCCAACAAACTCACCAGCAGCGCTTCAAAGACCAGCATGCCGATTATTGACCAGGGCTTCATTCCAATCGCCAACAACATACCAAATTCAGGCGTACGTTCTGCTACGGTCATGATGTAGGTGTTTACAATAGAAAACGTCACCATCAAGACCAGCAACCCAAAAAACAACATCGACCCGCTTTGTTTCATATCTATCGTCTGTTGTAGTTCCGGCATCAATTCCTGCCAGGTGTACACTCGCAGGTTTTCATCCAGTCCGGTTCTTAATTGCTTCGCAACGCCGTTAACCTCATCAATATCTTCGATGTTAAATGCCAGCATATGGGCCTCATCTCCCAGGCCAAATTCCTCGCGAAATACTCCGATAGGAATTTGTAACAAACTACGATCAAGTTCGGCCTGCCCGGAATCAAAGATGCCTACCAGCGTCAACACCAGGGCCGCAACCGCACCTTCTTTTTGGCTCCCTAACACAACCACCTCATCACCCAAATTCGCTCCGAGATTTCGAGCCAGTAATTTACCCATAAATACTTCCCGAACCTGCCCCCGTTCTTCAGAGAGGTAGCGACCAGAAAAAACAGAGATTGGCAAAGTGGACATTTGTTTTTCGTTTACAACATCGACCCCCATGACGAGTGCTCCTGCACTCTGTTCTTCTACCGATACCAGAGCAAAAGTCTGCAATCGGGCAGTAACCTGGGTAACCGAAGGTGTTGAGCGCAAACTCTTAATCGTTTCACTCTGGTTCTGTATCAGGTGGCGTAATAAGGGGTCATCCCTAAAAAGGGCGTGCTGTATTTGCAGATGCCCGCTCATAAATGCGGTAGCATTTTCCACCATTGTGCTGAATCCGCCTACCTGGGTAGCTTTGGAAAAAAGAATAAGAAAAACTGCGAATGCTATAGCGCCCGTGGTCAACCAGGTACGGCGGGGGTTCCTCCACAAATTGCGCCATGCGATAGACATAATGCTAACGAGACCGCATGGCTAGTACGGGGTCCATACGTAATACCCGCAGTGATGAAAACAAGGCTGCAATCTGAATTAGCACCAGCAGTATTATTGGAGAAATAAGGTTAGCTTCGATTGAAAATGCCGGGTACATACGATCGGGCAAGTGGAAGTTTTTCATTAGCTCTGCACTATCCCCGAGTGGTATGCCAATCTCGCCAAGCACAATCACTGTAATGGCCGCCATTGCAATACCCCCGATAATTCCCAACAGGCACAACCACAATGCTTCTACTTGAAGCAAGCCAACAATCGGCCAGGGGCGCATACCCAGGGATAATAAAACCCCAAACTCCCGGGTGCGCTCAAATACCATCATAATAAATGTATTCACGACACTAAAAACAACCATTATCAGCAGCATCCCATAAAATAGCCGCCCACCTAAGCGGTCTACAGTTATTGCCTGGTCCAATTCCGGTAACAGTGATGGCCAATCAAGTACATGCAATGTGGGTAATGTCGTAGCCAATTCCTCTCTAACTTGTGCAATTTGTTCGACATCTCGCGTTTTTACGGCCAATACATGGGCTTCATCATCCAGCTCAAAGGCCTGTTGAAAGGTTGAGATAGGAATCTGGATCACGGCACGGTCTACTTCTGTTTGGCCGCTTGAAAATATTCCACTTACGATTAGCACCAGAGTGGCAACCCCTCCGCGTTTCTGGCTGCCCAACAATACCAGTTCGTCACCCACACTCAATCCAAGGTTGCGCGCCAACACCTGTCCTATAAATGCTTCTTCACGAAAACCGGAGCTTTCGTTCAAGGCTCCGGGATCCGATTCGGGGCTCAGATACGCCCCGCTGACCAAAAACCCGGGTAGGCTTGAAAGCGCTAATTCAGCTTCAGGAAGCACGCCCACCAACTGTGCGCCTACACTACGCTCCCCGGCAGAAGCCAGGATGTAACCCAGGGCACGGGGCGCAGCCTCTATCACATTGGTGTTAGCTAATACCTGCGCCCTCACAGAGGCAGCATTGGAGAATGTTGTCTCCATGCGGGGATCCTCAGAGTACCCCGGTGCCTGAACCTGAATGTGGCCGGTGAGAAATCCGGTGGCATTTTCGGTCATTACCACATAACTGCCCGTTTGCAGCGACATAAAAAACACCGTGAGAAAAATTGCGAAGGCAATCGCTCCACCTACCAACCAGGTACGCCGCCGATTTCTCCCCAGATTACGCCATGCTATAGCTAATACCAGCGGCACCGTGCGAGCAATTGAGCGGTCCGGGTCAGGCATACTTACTTACCCGATTTGAGGGAAAACAGGGTGAACAAATTGTCACTCAATTCCAGATTAAACTCGGCATTCACATAATCCAGCTGGGTCCAGCGTTCGGGTTCTTCTACCTTGTACATGCGCATTCGTGTTCCAAACACCCGGCCACCCAATTCACCCACTTCCAGAATTTCCATTCGCTTGTACGGTTGCATATCCTGATCAAAAAAAGTTTGTTCAAGAAGAACGAAATCATCCCGAATAACAATTTCTTCCTTGCCCCACACCACTGGCGCATTCTCTTTCGGTATGGCCATTATGGTGTAGATTGTGTGTGCATCTTCATGGCGCGTATCTTTAATACTCAGGTCATATTCATGCAGCAGATTGTCAGTACGGGACAAATCGTTGTAGGAAAAATCGGAACCCGCCCAGCTCTGCGACATCAGACTGAACGGCAGACGAATAACCCGGTTCAGCTTGGGTGTATAGGTCCATACTTTTTCTGCCAGTTTTAATGTGGCATTACCCGCATCTTTAGCGGGCGCTGAAAATCGCACCAATGCATTCGCACGGCCCTCAGTCCAGCTCTTAAGTTGCGAGGATCGCTCCCAGTCGGGCCGGTGTATCACCATCTTTAACTCAACGAAACTGGACAGACCTCGCGTCTGATCAATTGCAGCAGCTATCAGGGAATGCGCGTCTACCGGACTGGCGGTCACTGTACCAGGGTTCCCGGATTTATCAGCGTCTGTCGCTTGCAGGTTTACGGTAAGGAACAAGGGGCATACAAAACAGAACAGGCAAAGGGTGTACAACAGTTTGTCACCGCGGGCTGTTTGAATACTTAAACTTCGTACCACTTTTCACCCCTTATTGATAAAATATTTTATACGCTATAATATTAGACTCTGTCAAATATTATACACCCTGGATTTAGCTTGTCACTACGCGCCAGAAAAAAACAACAGGCCAGAAACGATATCCTGAACGCTGCCGAAAAGCTGATTAAGCAAAGGGGCTACTCGGACACTACCATGAAGGACATCGCCGAGGTGGCAAACATGTCCTACCAAACGTTATACAACTACTTTCCAACCAAATCGACCATTGTACAATCCATGTTGCTCAAGGATGTGGTTGTGGCAGCAGCCAGGGCCGAAGCGCTCATTAACAACTACGTGAGTGATCCAATTGGCCTCATTAATGCGGGTGCAAAAATTCAGCTGGATATGGTCTCAAGCCGTGATCGGCATCTATGGAGAGAGTTTGTTGCCGAATACATGGTTAACTCCCAGGATATGGCGGAAGCGGTTGAACATACCGACCTCAGCGCACATGCTCGAATAGAACGCGCCCTGAAAGTAACTCAACAAGCCGGTCATTTGAAAACCAGCGTAGACGTGGTGGTGATGGCAAATATAATCTATAACACCACCGAAATGGCTTTTTTGGCCTACATCATGCGCCCTGACCTAAAGCGTGCAGACATGTTACAGGCGTTTGAGAAGGAAATTTCACTCATAATTTCGCCTTACCTCACCAGCTAGATCGTCAATAGCTGCGGGCAAAATGAATTACACTAATTAAGTGGACCTGACCCCTTTTTTGTTCTTTAATTCACATGACTTACAGATTCGAACAACAAGATACGAGGAAATTGGCATGGCAGAAGCATATATAGTTGCAGCGGCACGCACCGCGGGTGGGCGTAGAGACGGCCGTCTTAAAGATTGGCATCCGGCAGCACTATCAGGTCAGACCCTGGATGCCCTACTCGACCGAACCGGCGCAGATCCAGAGTTGGTGGAAGATGTAATTATGGGCTGTGTAGGCCAGGCTGGTGAACAGAGCGTTAATATTGCGCGAAATTGTGTGCTGTCCTCGCGTATGCCAGAGAGCGTTCCTGCAACCAGTGTCGATCGTCAATGCGGCTCTTCACAACAGGCCTTGCACTTCGCGGCCCAGGCTGTCATGTCCGGCACCATGAACTGCGTTATCGCCGCAGGCGTTGAGAGCATGACCCGTGTTCCCATGGGTTTGCCTACCATTCTTGCCCTGAAAGCAGGATTTGGTATGCCTTACGGACCCGTCATGGAAAAACGCTATCCCGATATCAAGTTCAGCCAGTTTACCGGGGCGGAAATGATGGCCAAAAAATATGGCTTGAGCCGAGAAGAACTGGATGCCTATGCATTTGGCAGTCACCAAAAAGCCATCAAAGCTACCCGGAGTGGCGCTTTCGATAAGGAAATTGTGCCCGTTAAAGTGTCCGGGGATGCTGACGGAATGCATACAGTAGACGAAGGAATTCGCTTTGATGCCAGCCTGGAAGGCATATCCAAGGTTAAATCCATCGCAGAAGACGGTTGGCTAACTGCCGCATCGTCCAGCCAGATATGTGATGGCGCATCCGCAGTCATGGTAGTAAACGAGCAAGGCTTAAAGGATTTAGGCGTTGAACCTCTGGCTCGCATTCACCAGCTTACCGTTTTGGGACATGACCCGGTGATAATGTTGGAGGCACCGCTACCCGCAACCAAAAAAGCACTGGATCGTGCCGGAATGTCGATCAACGACATAGACCTGTTTGAGGTAAACGAAGCCTTCGCATCGGTTCCGCTTGCATGGCTAAAGGAACTAAATGCAGATCCCGATCGCTTAAATTGCAATGGTGGCGCAATAGCCCTGGGGCATCCGCTGGGCGCATCCGGCACCAAACTTATGAGCACGCTGGTACATGCCCTGCACACACAGGATAAAAAATGGGGCCTGCAAACCATGTGTGAAGGTGGTGGTTTGGCAAACGTAACTATCATAGAGCGCTGTTAGCGTCCCACGCAGTTCTGGAAGCCTGGGTTAATTATCGTATGCAAAGCGCGGTAATTATTCAGGGCTTATTAAACTGTTATGCTATCTGTTCGTTCCTGTACAGTAATTCGGATATTACAGTTCCATGACAGACAAGCCCCTAGCACAAAAAACAAACGCGCCGGTCGCCGAGCGCAGAACACACTCCATAAGCCATCACGGCCATACGCTTAACGACCCTTACGCCTGGTTGCAGGACGCCAACTATCCGGAGGTTAATGACCCGGACATACTTGCGTATCTCAAAGCCGAAAACAGCTATTTTGATGGCCACATGGCTAAACACCACAATGAGATCGAGAGTTTGTTCGACGAAATGAAAGCGCGGCAAAAGCTGGACGATGAATCCGTGCCATACCGGGAAGCTAACACATATTATCAGTGGGCCTATAATCAGGAGGCACAGTACCGCACCTGGTACCGATGGAAGGAGGGGGAAGAACAAACTAAAGAAGTATTCCTTGATGAAAACCAACTCGCAGAAGGTCTTGAATACTTTCGCTTAGGTGGCTATGACATAAGTAACAATGGCAAATTCCTTGCCTGGAGTGACGATACTGATGGATCCGAGAGGTTCAACATCTCCTTTAAAAACCTCGAATCCGGAATTGTGTTGCAGGATAAAATTCCAGCCACCATTGGCAGCCCTATCTGGGCAAAAGACAATCAAACACTGTACTACGTAGTAGTGAACAAAAACTGGCGACCCTATCAGGTGCGCTCGCATGTTCTGGGTGATGTCATTGAGAACGATAAGGTAATTTATACCGAACACGACGAAGCCTTTTTTGTTGGCATTTCACTCAGCCAATCAGAGAAATATTTGTTTATCTCGTGCGGGGATCACGTGACCAGCGAAATACATTACCTGGATCTGCATCAAACCGACCAGGTCTTGCAAAGGATAAGTCCGCGGCGTACCAATCACGAATATAGCGTAGACCATGGAGACGGATTTTTTTTCATAACAACAAACAAAACCCAGAAGAATTTTTCTGTAATGTATGTAGAGGACAACAATCCTGATGAGCCAAACTGGCAGCCCCTGGTGGACGGGAATGCGCACCTCTATATTCGAGGATTTCTGCCACTGAAAAAGCATCTGGTGGTACAGGAGCGTATTGATGGGCTGGACGCAATCAGAATTCTGTCTGGTGAAGTTTCCTGTAACATGGATGAATACTACATCCAGTTTCCCGAAGCTGCATACAGGGCAGAGTTAGGTACTAACGCAGAATTCGAAAGTGATGTGCTTCGTATCTCTTACGAGTCTATGGTTACGCCCCCTACCGTGCTGGAATATCACTTTGCCAGCACAGCGCTTGAAGTGCGTAAAACACTTGAAATTCCCTCCGGCTATTCAGCTGATGCCTACTCGACAGAGCGCTTGATGATCGAAGCGAGAGACGGTGTGCAGGTTCCTGTATCCATAGTTTATCCCAGGGAATTTAAACGTGATGGCAGTCATCCGCTCTATCTTTATTCATACGGGGCGTACGGCTATGCCGTGCCACCCGGATTTTCCACAACCCGTCTGTCTTTGCTCAACCGCGGTTTTGCTTTTGCCATAGCGCACATCCGGGGTGGTGACGATCTTGGCTATCAGTGGTACGAAGATGGCAAGCTTGATAAGCGCACAAACACCTTCAACGACTTTGTTGATGTTGCACGGGGACTGATCGAACGCAAGTACACAAGTAGTGGGAAGATCGCGATAGCAGGCGGCAGCGCCGGTGGGGAACTTGTGGGTGCAGTAACCAACCAGGCTCCGGAATTATGGGGCGCGGTAGTTGCTCACGTACCTTTTGTGGATGTTCTGAATACCATGTTGAACCAGGATTTACCGCTAACTCCGCTGGAATGGCCGGAATGGGGAAACCCGCTGGAGGACAAAACGGCCTTTGAACATCTTCTGTCCTATTCGCCTTACGAACAGATAGAATCGAAGGATTATCCGCCGATGATGGTTACGGCAGGGTTAAACGATCCACGGGTAACCTACTGGGAGCCTGCCAAATACGTGGCGCGTTTGCGGCATGAAAAAACTGACCAGAACCTGCTTTTGTTAAAAACCAACATGGGTGCCGGGCACGGTGGGAAGTCAGGCCGTTTTGATTCTCTTTATGAAACAGCCGAGGAGTTCGTATTTATTCTGGATGCGCTGGCTACCTAGCGTTTTTCTAGATCGCCCTGTGTAAATTTGCACGCTCCAGATGTGCACTTCCCATACGCCGTCGAATAATATTCTGTACCAGACCCACGGTCGTCCATCCATGGTCAATTTCCAGGCGACAGCCTTCGCAGTCCAGATGGCCACCGTCCATTGCTGTATCCAGCAGATCACTATATGGAAGCCTTGTCACGCGTTGACAATTTGTACACTCCAATCCAATCATTGGATCAAGGCCTACGTAGTCCATTCTTGCCTCCGTGTTTCCATTGCAGTCACTTTTTGTCCCTCAAAGTCCATTATTGAGATGTTTTTTCGGATTTTTCGATCCGATTTACGCATATATTCCTTACCTGATATTTCCATGCGAATCTCGTGCCACAAGAGGGGATATATCCGAAAATATTCGGGATAATGAACTGCATCACGCTTTCGATAAACGAAAGCGGGGGCTTCACAAAAGCCCAACCACCATGGCAAGGTTCTACCATGGCTTTCTCTTCTAAAAACAATTCCGTGTTGACTGAACTATTTCATCCTCAAATCGCTGCCTGGTTTAAACTTCGATTCGATAAACCTACCGAAGTTCAATCACTTAGCTGGCCTGAAATAGCTAATAGACAACATCTACTGATCACTGCTCCAACGGGAAGCGGCAAGACGCTTACCGCATTTTTGTGGGCAATTAATCAGTTTATTAGCAAGCAACTGGAAACCGGGACTACACGTGTACTTTATATCTCGCCACTAAAAGCTCTGAACAATGACATACAACGCAACCTGCTCGAACCGCTGAGCGAATTGCGGCAATGTTTTGATCAAACTGACGACGCCATGGCAGAGATCAAGGTACAGATTCGTTCCGGGGATACACCTCAGAATGAGCGCCAGCGGATGTTACGAAATCCACCCGAAATATTAATCACTACCCCGGAAAGCCTGAATCTTATGCTAACCAACCCCAAAGGCAGGTTGGCATTAAGCGGAGTAAAAACTGTAATTTTTGATGAGATTCACTCGATTGCCGACAATCGACGAGGTGTTCAGTTAATGGTCTGCGCAGAACGTCTGGCAAACATCGCCGGTGAGTTTCAACGGATTGCGCTATCTGCAACGGTACGACCGCTGGAAAAAATCGCAGCCTTTGTTGGAGGACAGCAAAAAGCCAACACTCCACGAGTTGTAAAGATTATCGATAGTAAAACCGACAAAAAGCTGGTGATGCGAGTGGTATTTCCACAATCAGCAAAAGCAGCTCGAAACCAGGGCGTTAAAATTTGGGAGCCCCTGACGGAAAGTTTCCTTCAACATATTGACAGGAACACATCAACGCTTTTTTTCACTAACAATCGAGCGTTGGCGGAAAAAATCACCCTTAAAATTAACGCCCATGAGTCAGAACCTGTCGCATACGCTCACCATGGTTCACTGGCTCGAGAAATTAGAACACTCGTCGAACACCGATTGAAAGCAGGTGAACTTAAAGCCATCGTCGCGACTAACAGTCTGGAAATGGGAATAGATATCGGCACACTGGACGAGGTAGTACTGGTACAGTCCCCACCTTCCATCGCCTCAACGGTTCAACGTATCGGACGTGCCGGGCATGGCGTGGGGGAAACCAGTCGGGGTACGCTTTATCCTACTCACCCGCAGGATTTTGTAGAAGCTGCTGCGCTTACTCGCGCAGTACTCGACAGGGACATCGAACCGATCAAACCCCTGGAAAATGCACTGGATGTACTCGCGCAGACAATTGTGTCCATGACGGCAACGGAAATCTGGGACAAAAACGCTTTATTCGAGCTGGTTACCCGCAGTTATTGTTATCGAACGCTGGCTTTTGAAGTGTATAGCCTGGTGGTAGACATGCTTGCAGGAAGATACCAACAAAGCCGGATTCGTAATCTCAAGCCACGAATTGAATTTGACCGTATCAACAATTCCCTGGATGCCAACAAGGCTGCACTATTTGCCTTGTACAATTCAGGAGGCACCATTCCCGACCGTGGATACTATAAATTACGCCACGTTGATTCGGGTGCGCTCATCGGTGAACTGGATGAGGAGTTTGTCTGGGAAGCCCGGGTTGGCCAAAATTTTACGCTCGGTACCCAGCACTGGCGGATAAATCGCATCACCCACAACGACGTTCTGGTAAGCCAATCTGCCAGTAAAACGACACCACCACCGTTCTGGAAGTCGGAAGGCCTTAACCGCAATTTCCATCTTTCCAATTTGATCGGAATTTTTCTCAGCGACAGTAATCAACTGCTCCAACAACACGGAGAAAGCAAACTCCATGCAAAACTGGTGGAAACACATGGCTTTGACGAAGGCGCCGCTGAAGAACTTACAGAATACTTGTCTGCCCAGCGTGCGTTCACCAATACCGGGCTGCCACATAGAAATCACTTACTGCTCGAACATGTAAAAGCTGGTCCGGGTGGCTACCACGGTCCGGATCACGAACAACAACTTGTTTTTCACACCTTATGGGGCGGCACATTAAATCAGCCATTTGCCCTGGCGCTCTCTGCCGCGTACGAACGCCACTTTAGCCATCGTCCCGATATTCATGCAGACAATAACGCCGTGGTCATACAGGTAAAGCACAGTATCGACCCGGACCTTTTTCTGAGTCTGGTCACGCCGGAAAACCTTGAAGAACTGTTACGGGAATCCCTGGAAAATTCCGGCTTTTTTGGCGCACGATTCAGGGAATGTTCCGCCCGCGCGCTGTTACTCACACGGCAGAAATTTAATCAGCGCTTACCACTTTGGATGAGCCGCCTGCAGGCAAAAAACATGATGGACGCCGTTAAAGCTTATCCGGATTTTCCCATTCTACTGGAAACGTGGCGCACCTGCCTGCAGGACGAGTTTGATCTTGAACAACTCAAAAATATGCTCGCGGAACTTCGTAATGGCGAAATTACCTGTACCCAAATATGCACCGACAGACCAAGCCCGTTCGCGGCTAACATCAGCTGGAACCAGATCAATAGCCAGTACATGTATGCCGATGATAGTCCACAAACTCCCGGCGTAAGCGCGCTCACTGATGAACTGCTGCGCTCTGCAGCCTTTGGCCAGGCGGCACAGATTGTATTGTCGGATGCGGTGATAAAGGAGTTTGAGGAAAAGCGTCAGCGTTTGTACACCGGGTATGCTCCACAGAGCCTTTCCGACCTGGAAGCGTGGACCAGGGAGCGCGTCTGTATTCCGCAGCTGGAGTGGTTTGCGCTGTGTAATAGACTAACAGAAGGGCTTCAGGCTGAATTTGAAGGCAGTGATCGACTGGTCTGGATTGGCAGTGGCTTAAACCGGTGGTACATCCATCTGGAGAACCTGGCGGTTATCAATCGACTATGGCTGGACACCGGGGATTCCCACCGCTTTTCCGACACCAGAACCGCTGCTGAATTACTTGGCGAGTTTCTGGTTTTTTATGGGCCACGCACGCTCACCCAAATATCAAATCTGTTACCCCTAAAAGGCACCATAGCAACCGCACTTATAGCCACGCTGATAGATGAAGGAACTTTGGTTAGCGGTTATTGGAGCAGCCCGCAAGAATCGCCATCCCCGCAGAAAAATGTTTCGAACCTGCAATTTTGTGACGCACAAAATTTCGATAGCCTGTTGCGTTTCGAACGAAATGCCAAACGGCGGGCCATTGTATCCATACCTTTCGAGAAGGCTGTTTCGTTTTTTGCTGATTGGCAGTCCTTCCGCGCTTCAGGGGATACAGTAGCGGACAAAATGGAAAAACTTTCCGGTGTGCAGGCACCAACAGACATTTGGCTAAACGAGTTTCTCCCCGCCAGGCTCGATGCTTTTTCACTACACCAGCTTGACGAACTGATTGCCAACGACGAACTCGTGTGGATAGGCAGCGAAAAACACCAGCTAACGCTGGTATGGAAGCAGGAACTGGAGTTGATATCTGCAAACACAGAGCCTTCAGCGACAACGGAAGAGCCCTCAGCGGAAATAGAAGAGCCTTCAGCGGAAATAGAAGAGCCTTCAGCGACAACGGAAGAGCCCTCGCTGGATCTCTACAAACTTTTTACAGACCCGCTGGCGCAGTATTCCTACAATCAATTGCAGGACCTTAGTGGGCAGGGAGCCGAGCAATTTAATTCAGGTTTTTGGGACCAGGTGTGGCGTGGACATCTAACTTCCAACAGCATCGCTACCCTGGATAAGGCCATGACTATGAAGTTTAAACTCTCCCCTGAAGATAACGGTTTGCAATCGTTTGACAAGGACAACCGCCGATCTTCAAGGCGCACCTTTGCTCGCCGTATCCGGGGGCTTACTCAGGGCTGGCCGGGTTTGTGGCGAATAGTCGAATCCAGAAATACCGGGGACGATGCCCTTACACGAATGGAACAGGACAAGGAACGCGTACGCCTGCTCGTAGATCGTTACGGAATTGTGTGCCGCGAAATGATAGATCATGAAGCGCCCTCGTTTGCGTGGAGCCGCCTGTTTCGGTGTATGCGCCTGATGGAATTATCCGGCGAGCTTGTGGGTGGATTGTTTATAGAAGGGCTCTCCGGTCCACAGTTTGCTGCACCGGCTGCCCTTCTAAAACTCTCCCGGGCACTCCCGGAAAACGCCTTCTGGATTAGCGCGCTGGATCCGATCAGCCCTTGTGGCCTGGGCCTCAAGGGAGGATTGAATAAAAAACCGATGGCTTTACCCCAGCGCAGACGAGGCAACTATCTGGTTTATAGCTCGGGCAAACTCGCACTGTATGCAGAGAAAAACGGTGCGCGGCTTACCTTTTTGATCGATGCTGAAGACCCCGGGCTGGAAACCTGTTACGAGCTGATTCAACATCTTTTATCACAGCGCGGTCGAATTCAGCTTCAGGAAATAAATGCAGTAACACCAAATAATAGCCCTTACCTTGATGGGCTCACGAGGCGATTTGAAAGTATGCGCGACCATAAAGGCATTAGCCTGCTCAATCGTTGACCATCAGATCAGTAAGTAACACCTGGCCAATGTTCTATAATAACACCAACAAAGTCGAGAATAGCCGTCATGACCCACACAGAAAACGCGCCTCTTGAATCCTGGTTGGCGCAGGAAACACCGGAGCCTGTTCTGGAACCAGCGCTTCCTATCGTAGACCCGCATCACCACCTGTGGGATCTGCGGAAAATGACCGGTGAGCCATTTACCAGTTTTCAGCAGAAGGTTTACCTTGGTGAAGAAATATCAAACGATATCGCTATGTCAGGGCACAACATTGTTCAGACAGTATTCGCACAATGTAACGCCTTCTATCGGACAGATGGCCCAGAGGAATTGAGAGCAGTTGGAGAAACAGAATTTGTCCATGAAATAGCTGCCCTGAGCAGGTCGGGTTTGTACGGCAACACACAACTCTGCGCTGGCATATTCAGTGCAGCAGATCTGCGACTAGGCGACAAAGTTGAACCGGTATTACAAGCACACATGGCTGCATCCCAATATTTTCGGGGCGTGCGAACCGCCTTTCCGCGAGATCTGAACGATGAGTTCATGGCCGGTTACAATATGCTCGCGAAACATAATCTCAGTTTTGATCACTACTCACCCGATCACCAAAGACTGCCAGTACTGGCGAAGCTCGCCAGGATGCAACCGGATGTGACAATAATAGTTAATCATCTTGGAGGAAAAATTGACCCAGGTGCAAATAACGACGCGTTCGATCAGTGGCGCCAATCTATAGACACTATCGCGGCCTGCAGCAATGTTGTCTTGAAAGTTGGTGGTGCCCAACAGCGCGTTGGACCGTGGGAACCTCCTTTCCACGCGAACCAGCGAAATAATCCAATTGGTTCCGAAGCTCTTTGTGCGCTTCTCTATCCATGGTACACCTATGCGATAGGGGCATTTGGTCCTGATCGTTGTATGTTTGAAAGCAATTTCCCGGTCGACAAGGAATGTGTGTCCTATCGGACACTCTGGAATACATTTAAATGTATTGCCGATAAATCAGGCTTGAGTGATTCCGAAAAAGAAGACATGTTCAGTGGCACAGCTAAACGCGTGTATCGCCTGCACGATTGATTAATCGCGTTGGGGCAGGTCGGGTCAAAGTCGTAGAGCCTAGTTCGCGGAACTTAGGGCCAGAGCGTTAACCACGTCATGGTTCACAATGCTGTTGAAGGGCTATTATTTGCAGGATACGCGCTTGATAATCAAGAGTGATAAGCAAGGACAGCTATTCTGAGCACGCACTTACCAAATCCTGAACTGGACATGCTGCTAGGCAGGCACAATGCAGGCACGCTATGCCTTGCGCGTGTGGATCATCTGGATAGCATTCAGCAGGCAGATGATGCTTCAAGTTTTCCAGCAGAACAACTACAGGAAGCTTTTCTGGACCGTCTGCATGGCTGTCTACCTTCCAACTGTGATTTACAAAGCCTGGCACTGGGGAAATTTGCCTGGGTGCTTGATTCAGAAACAGAACAGGAGGCCACAAATGATGAAATTCTGGCGCTGTTCCAAAGCCCGTTTGATTACGACCACCACACTGCATTCGTGACACTCAGTATCGCAGTTGTCGACATAGCCAATATTACTGAAACGGCCGGAAGCCTGCTGCAACTGAATCAGGCACTCCGCAACGCACAAGCGCAGGGCGGGAATCGTTGTTATCAGGCGCGCGCTCCACGGGATGTTTTAGCCCAGATACCATCTGCGATCGAACGCGAAGAGTTCGCTATTCATTTTCAGAGTGTGTGGAGTACTGACACGCTACAACTGTCTGGTGCAGAAGCACTGCTGCGCTGGCACGGCCTCGATCTTAACAACATTGACCCGGGGCAACTTGTACAAATGGCCGAAGCCGGTAACAAGATGGCTAGTCTGGGCAACTGGATAATTCGTAAATCATGTTCACACGCCAGCGCCTGGCTGGAAACCTGGGCGCATCCCTTAACACTGGGGGTAAATATTTCGCAGCAGCAATTTCATTCACCGCACTTTATGAGCAACCTGGCCATTTGCCTGGAAAATACCTGGCTGGACCCCAAGTGCCTGGAACTTGAACTTCGGTATTCTGATTTTTCTGCGCTTCTGGAGCGCGACAGTGCCAGCCTGCTTGGGCTTAGTAAAATGGGTGTACGCCTGTGTCTGGACAATATCGATGCCCATTTTTTTGAGCACCAACACCAGCCGCTTAAAGAATTTATTCTGGGTCATACGGCCATACCTGCGGACAACAGAAATAGCCTGGGTATCCAAATAAGCAGTATCAAGATTGACCCGGAGCTGATTATCCCACTGTTTTCCGCGGAACACCTTGACGATTCACAATCTGAACTCAAAAACGAACTCAAACACTATATTGGGGAGTGCAGGCAGGAACACATTCGCAGCACTGCAGTGGGAGTAGAAAACAAGGACATACTAAAATCGATAGGCGGTTTCGGGTTTGATTTCGCGCAAGGATACGCGCTGGGCCGAGCCCTCACTGCCAAAGGGTTTACGCGACTAGCTCGCAGCTCTGCTTACTAGCAGTGCGAAGTTTATACGAACAACTCCGCAAGGAAGGCGTTGATAAACACTCCCTGTGGATCCAGGTGTTCTCGAACTCGACAGAAAGCAGCATATTGTGGGTACATACTTGAGAGTTCGTTCTTTTTTAAGGAGTGCACTTTGCCCCAGTGAGGACGACCGCCATACTTTCTGAATATTGTTTCGGCAGCGTCAAAAACCTCGTGATAGGAGCGTTCCGCACCCTGATGCACCGAAAGCGTTACCACTTCCCGCTGGTAGGCAGTACTCAGGGGTAACTCATCAGCCGCCATGGTGCGATATTCAATAGGCCACGGAAGTCTGGGGAACTTCCGCAAAAACAGCTCCCGCAATTCACAAAAACAACGCCAGCCCTGTTCATAGGGCACGGCGTATTCCATTTCATTGAATTTCGCCGGACGATCACTTGGGAATACCTCATATGCTGGCGCGATGTATTCACTGCTACTCATACGTTGCGCTACGTGGTCCGTACGATTGAGCGTTTTGAAGGAAAAAATATCCGTATTCGGGGCCCAGAAAAACTCGAAGTGTTTGTTAGAAGCCACCAGGTTTTCACGGCACGCTACACACTCCGACCAATCGCCCTGCCAGTTATTTTCATGCAGATAAAACGCCGGTTTGAGCTTGAGAGTGACATCGACAATTACGCCGAGCATTCCCATGGATATTTTGGCGTAATCCAGCAGTTCGCTGTTCTCCGTCTCGGAAATGACCAGCGTATCACCCTGGGCGGTAACCAGGGTAAGCCCGATAATACTGTTAGGCATGCTGGGTAAGGTGATCCCTGTACCGTGGGTACCTGTGGAAAGCGCTCCAGCCAGACCCTGACGGTCGATATCTCCCTGTTGAGGAAGCGACAAACCAGCAGACCACAGCAGCGGTCCCAGTTTATGGATTTTTGTTCCTGCCTGTATCTTTGCCGTATTGTTCGGAGGGTCTACCGAGAGCAGGCCTTGCATATTGTCCAGGGAGAGGATGACATCATCGGTCCAGAAAGGGTTAAAGGAATGCGCGCTACCAGCACACCTCAAGGTCAGTCCGTCTCTACGACAACCTTGTACAGCCTGGCTTACCTGTTCTATTGAGCCCGGACTTTCAAAGCGCACAAAATCGTGTACATGTGCACCAGACCAATTACACCAGGCTTTAACTGTAGGCAGTTCGGGACGGTCCATCATCAATACGCCTGATCGGGTAACCATGTTACCAGCGCCTGCCAGTTAAAAATTATTACCAGACCTGCCAACTGGATCAGGATAAAAGGTATAACCCCCTGGTAGATAGTCGATACATCCACTTCGGGCGGTGCAACACCGCGGAGATAGAATATGGCAAAGCCCACCGGAGGTGTCAGGAAACTTGTCTGCAGGCACACGGCAAACAACACCGTAAACCAGATTGGGTCGAAACCCAGTGTTATTACTACGGGTGATACGAGAGGCAGCACGATGAGTGTGAGCTCAATCCAGTCCAGAAAGAAGCCCAACAGGAAAGTTGCCAGCAGTATGCAAATTATTATCCCGGTGCTTTCAAAAGGCAGCCCAAGTAATGCGCGCTCGATCAGCTCATCCCCGCCCAGACCCCTGAGAACCAGCGAAAAAGCCGTGGCACCCAACATGATGGCAAATATGAATGCCGTAGTTTTAGTCGTGCCCTGCAATACTTCCTTTAACACCGGGACAGTCATCACTCCCCTGCTGAGTGTGAGCAGCAGTGCGCCTGCAGCGCCAACCCCCGCTGCTTCGGTTGGAGTGGCGAGACCAAAAAAAATGCTACCCAATACAGCAAGAATCAGAAATGCAGCCGGTACTATCGCCTTTACAAGGTCCCAAACCGCTTTTAAGTCAATGGCTTTTGTTTTGGCAGCCGGGGCACTTTCAGGCCGAAACAAACCCACCAATAATAAATAGGTGATGTACATAACACCCAATAATGCTCCCGGAAGCATCGCTCCCAAAAACAAATCACCCACGCTCATCGCCATGCGATCTGCCATTAACACCAGCATAATGCTTGGTGGAATAAGAATGCCAAGGGTGCCAACGGCGCAAACAGTACCTGCCGCGAGACTGGGCTTATAGCCATTTTCGAGCATAACCGGCAGGCCTATCAGCCCGAGAAGGACTACAGATGCGCCAATTATGCCGGTTGTGGCTGCCAGTAATAATCCTATTACCGTAACCGCCACTGCCAGTCCGCCGCGCAAGGGGCCCAGCAAGCGACCAATACTGGTCAGCAAATCTCTGGCAATACCCGAGCGATCCAATAACAGACCCATAAAAACAAACATGGGCAAAGCAACCATTACCCAGTTTTCCATTACGTTCCATATTCGGTCCACCACCAATGAGGTGTACGGCCAGTCCACGCCAACATACCACCCCATATCCACCTCAAAAATAATTGCCAGTGCGGTGAACACAACCGCTAACCCTCCAAGCAGCCAGGCGATGGGGAAGCCGGTGAATACCAGCGCAATAAAACTGAAAAACATCAACAGTGCAAGAATTTCACCTGGACTCATGATTACCCTCAGGGTGATCCGTGGCGCCAAACAGAAAAGCGAACAAACGCGTAAGCCGAGCCAGTGCTGCCAGCAATAACAGTAAAAAAGACAGGGGAAGAAGGGCCTTTATAAACCAGCGATAGGGCAAGCCGCCCGGGGCCTGGGATATTTCATTTAACTCAAAGCTAAGCATGGCGTAAGGGATGCCATACCAGATGATAAGCACGATAAACGGCAACAGGGCCAACAAAATACCGTATAACTCAAGCCAGGCCTGATTTCGCGCAGACAACTTCACCAACACCACGTCGACTCTCACATGGCCATTGGCCTGATAGGTGTATGACAATCCGAGTAAAAAACCGATGGAGTATAGATGCCATTGCAGTTCTTCCAGCTCGATGTGTCCCTCATCAAACAAGTAACGCATTACTACGTTTACAACAATGACTCCCAACAGTACCAGCCACAACCATGATATATGGCGCCCCATAACATCTAACGCTCCATCTATGGCGCGCGAAAAAGCAGTTTCTGGTAAACGCAACTTATCCACTATAAATCTCTGGGCAGGTAGGCCAGGCGCTTCCAAAGCGCGTATTCTTCTTCAAAGGCACGCTGGGATGTCAACACGGCTGCAAAATCAGCATCCTTCCCAGCCTCTTCGTCCAGCACCTGCATGGTAACTGTTTTGAGTTCTCGCAAGATATCCATGGGTAGATACCGAGCAGTCACACCCGCCTCCTCGAATCCCCGAATAATACCGCCCTGTACCGCCTCTCCATGTGCAAGCAGATGCCCGGTGGCCGCAGTACAGGTGGTGTGAAACAGGGCCTGCTCCGATTCGGAAAGTTGTTGCCATATCTGCAGATTCACAACCAGGTGCGCCGTTGAGTAAGGCTGATGCCACCCGGGAAAATAATTGTTTTTAGCGATCCGTGCAAAACCCAATGCATCATCTACAATGGGAAGCGAAAATTCTGTAGCGTCAATAGCACCTTTTTCCAGCGCCTGAAAAATTTCGCCACCGGGCAACATCGTCACCGAAGCACCGAGCCGCTGCACAACTCTTCCACCAAGACCTGCGAAACGAATTTTTAAACCATCAAAATCGGAAAGCGAAGTTATCGGTTGCCTGAACCAACCTGCAGTCTCCGGACCAATAATGCCGCAGAGGATAGGCATAAGATTATGCGGTGCATAAATTTGCTCGGTGAGTTGCTGTCCTCCCCCCTTATACCACCAGCCCATGTAAGCCCAGGGTTCAAGGCCAAAAGGGGCTGCACCAATGAGGGCTGAGGCGGGTATCTTGCCCTGGTCATAGCCAATCCAGGTAAACCCGGCCTGAACCTTGCCCTCGCGAACAGCATCGGTAATAGAAAAAGCGGGAACAATTTCACCCGGATCAAACAGGTCCAGTTGAATTGCCCCACCGCTAGCCCGTTTTAACCAATCCGCAACATACACCGGATTATCACCCAGCACAGGCAGATTTTCGGAGATATACAATGGCACTCGCCAGCGAATGTGCGCGGGTTGACTTTCCTGTTCCGCGCCTCCGCTCGTTCCAGCGCTTGCGGTTTCTGTTTCAGGCCTTGAGGGACGAATAGCCAGGCTAATGAGCAAACCTGCTACCAGCGCTACGATTACTGCCACCAGTGCGGCTCGATTGGAAATCAAGTTATTGCCTCCCCTGAATGCTCTGCTAAACATTGCCGTTCTATTTATGTATTACAGACTATCTGAATCCGTCCAGAATCAGAACCTTCCCTTTTACCTGCTTTAATCGCATACAATAATTAGTCAGAGCTCCTTTAGTATCGAGACAATAACAACACCGGCCGGAGGACCTTCAGGCATGGCTTCAAGTTTTCAACCACAAACATTTTTTGATCGGCTGGCCGCGCATCCTGGTGAAGACGTAGCACTTTCAGATGGTAGGCATTGTTTAAATTACGCGCAGTTACGTACTCTATTTTATGAGTTCGCTCTCACGCTACTGGTGCCTGGCCAAAAATCCCTTGGAGGGGAGCGCATAGCCCTTATACTACCGGCTGGATTTAACTACACCGTCGCCTTGCTGGGCATCTGGCGAGCGGGTGGAGTTGCTGTACCACTAAATGTAAACACTCCCCCGAACGAGATTATGTACGCCCTGTCCACTGCTGGCGTGACTCGGGCATTTACCGATAAAGAACATCAGCAGGTTTCAGATTCATTATGTGCTGAGCTCGGAATTCCCCTTGAACTCTGTGACACCCATAACACCTCTGAAACCATTAGCGAGCGCGATATACCGCTTCCAGGGCCCGATGCCCGAGCGCTCCTGTTATTCACCAGCGGCACCACCAACAAACCCAAAGGCGTGGTCACCACTCACGGTAACCTCACCGCTCAAGTGAACACACTACTTGAAGCGTGGTATTGGCACGCAACTGATGTCATTCCGCTATTTTTGCCAATGCACCATGTACACGGAATCATCAACGTACTGTGTTGCGCTCTGGCGGCTGGTGCACGCATTGAAATTTTTGAAAGCTTTGATATGCCACGCCTCTTTGAAGGTGTGGCTAACAAGACTTATACCCTGTTTATGGCCGTACCAACAATTTACGTAAAAATGATAAAGGCCCTGGATGATCTGCAGGAAAACCAGCAGGCAATTGCTATTTGTCAGGGATTTGGAAATATGCGGCTGATGATTTCAGGATCTGCTGCCTGTCCGGTATCAGTACACACTGCGTGGAAAAAACACACCGGACAGGTTTTGCTCGAGCGATATGGCATGACCGAGATCGGCATGGCGCTTTCCAATCCTTACCACGGCCCTAGAAAACCCGGGACCGTTGGACAACCACTGCCCGGAGTTGAACTGATGCTGGTAAATGAGCAGAACCAGGCGGTAACAGGGGACAACAATCCAGGGGAAATCTGGGTAAAGGGGCCAAATGTATTTCTGGAATACTGGGAGAACCCACAGGCAACGCAAGATACCTTCTCGGAGGACGGCTGGTTTAAAACCGGAGACATCGCGATTCTTGAAACCGGCTATTACCGAATTATGGGCCGCTCATCCGTTGACATCATAAAAACCGGGGGAGAAAAAGTATCAGCGCTGGAAATAGAGAGTGTCCTGCTTGAGCATAAAGATATTGTAGAGTGTGCGGTTATAGGTGTGCCCGACGAAACCTGGGGCGAAGCTGTTTTGGCAGTGATTGTACTCGAAGAGTCCGCTGGGGTATTGTCTGTTGATGCGCTAAAAGTATGGTGTAAGTCCTGTATGTCCGGCTACAAGGTACCAAAACGCTTCGAGATGATGCGTGCTTTACCCAGAAATGCCATGGGCAAAATTACCAAGCCAGCTTTGGCAAAATTGTTTACCAGGTGAAGTCCACGAACATCCCGGAGATACCATGCTGGATATATTGATAAAAAATGCACGTATTATTGACGGTACCAACGCCAAAGCATTCCACGCTGACGTTGGTATTAAAGATGGCAAGATTAGTGCTGTGGGCAGCATTCAGCAAAGCGCCACCCGTGAAATTGATGCCCACGGCCACCTGTTAACGCCCGGGTTTGTAGACATCCACACCCATTACGACGGACAAGTATGCTGGGATAAGGAAATTACACCCAGTTGCTGGCACGGTGTGACCACCATCGTTATGGGGAATTGCGGAGTAGGATTCGCACCCGTTAAGCCCGGCACTGAGCAAACCCTTGTACGCATTATGGAAAGCGTGGAAGACATACCCGGTGCGGCACTGCATGACGGTATTCAGTGGGGCTGGGAGAGTTTTTCAGAATATCTTGATGCCATCGACACCCCCTACACTATGGACGTTGGCACGCAGGTTCCCCACGTAGCATTGCGACATTACGTTATGGGTGATCGTTGTTATGACGATGCTGGCCCGCAAGACATGCAGGAAATGGCCAACCTGACCAGAGACGCCCTGAAAGCAGGTGCGATGGGCTTTTCCACCTCCCGTTTTTATGGCCACAAAGATCCCCAGGGCAATGTAATTCCGGGCACTAACGCAAGTGCACAGGAGATGCTTACCATAGCCAGTGCTTTCGAGACGGTAGATCATGGCACCATCGAAATAATTTCGGACTACTTGCAGGACGATGACGAAGTAGCCTGGATTGAAGACATAATACGCAGCACCGGCCGGCCGGTAACCACTCTGGCAACGGCCGGACCTTCCAGAGTCTGGCAGGAAGCAGAGCGCTTGCAAAAAGAAGGCTTAAGCTGGCGTCCACAGGTAGGTGCCAGACCTGCCTCCATACTCATGAGCTTGAAGGGAACACTTAACCCCATGAGTATTTATCCGGCCTATTCGGATATTCGTGATTTACCAGTAAACGAGCAAATCTCTTGCCTGCGTGACCCTGAATTTCGACATCGAATACGCACCGAAAACCCAAGGAAAGCCAATAAGAAGCAACAGGCAGCTTTTATGTTCATGAGTGATTTTGATCATATCTATCGCATGGACAACTTAAGTTACGAACCAAGCCATGCTGAAAACAGTATTGCTGGTATCGCACAGCGAGAAGGGAGCGAGCCACTAGATGTTCTGATGGACGCACTGGCTGACGAAATCCCCTTACTATACCTGTTTGGTCGATATCGCGACAACCTGGATGAACAAATTGAGGCCATTAAAAACCCGCTTAGCGTATTTGGATTATCCGATGGCGGAGCACACTGTGGCGTTTTATGTGACGCAAGCGTGCCAACATATATGTTGAGTTATTTCGCTCGCGACAGGACCCGCGGACCCACCATGCCGCTGGAACAGGTAGTCCACAAAATGACCCAGGACACAGCACAACTCTATGGCATGCAAGACCGTGGGGTAATTGCAGAAGGTTATAAAGCTGACCTCAATCTAATTGACTTTGAAGCGCTAAAACTTGGCAACCCCGAGATGGTGTACGACCTGCCCTCCGGCGGAAAACGCCTGATACAAAAAGCCAGCGGTTATCTGGCCACCATCTGTAACGGCGTTGTTACCTTTGAGAATGGGCAAGCTACCGGAGAAAAACCCGGGAGGCTGTTGCGCGGGGGACAGTAGTTTAACCACCGCCAGTACGTGATGATATATACATTGGGCAAAGCTCATTCCAGCCTGGCACCAGCGGTAAATGGAAAACACATTTGTCAACCATTGAAGTCTTATTGAAACTGGGAATCAGCATAGTAGCCTGGATGGTTATCTATGCACACTGTATCTGGGCAGCCACGCTTGGAGTGGCTGGCTGTGACGCAGACGGGGATGCACTATGGCTGCTGCTGTTGATATTTGCACCTTTTACACTCGGTTTCTCATTTTCCTTGTCTGCAAGCACACAACTACCTGAAGTACATGGAATCATCAAATACCTGGCGCTGCCGCTGGTGGTGCTAATACCGCTCGCCGCTTTGCCGGTTTGGACGACGATGCAAATTGCTACCATTGGCACAGCTGCCATTTGTGGTGACGGTGCACAGGCCAGCTGGCACGCGTGGTGGGCACCCGTACAAATTTTCACCTTGTTAACCGTTACAGTTATGGCGTGGCGTGCATGGACCGCTGGATCCGAGGCAGGAGCCTGACAATAGCGTTTCATATTTAGTTTGATAGTGTTATAAGTCTACAAATTGTGCAGGACATAAGCTTCTGGAAAGAAGTCAAGAACTAACAATCAAAAACGAACAGGAAGGACACAATCATGAGTATGATCTCGGAATTCAAAGATTTCGCAATGCGCGGAAACGTCATCGACATGGCAGTAGGTATTGTCATAGGTGGTGCTTTCGGAAAAGTTGTTTCAACCTTTGTAGCCAACGTCCTGATGCCACCAATAGGCCTGTTGCTTGGTGGGGTCGATTTCAGCGATTTGGCAATAACACTCAAGGCAGCCACAGCAGATACTACAGCAGTACTTATGAGTTATGGCGTCTTCGTGCAGACACTGGTAGATTTTATAATTATTGCTTTCGCAATATTCATTGTTGTAAAAGCCATGAATACCCTTAAAGCAAAAGAGGAAGCACCTGCACCGGCAGCACCGCCGGCTCCCAGTAAGGAGGAAGTGCTGTTAACAGAAATTCGGGATGCGCTACAACGTTAATAGCGGTATCGCGTTCATAGTTCACGGCAAGTCCCTGATAGAATTTCGCAGGCAATAGAAAATGTTACGTGGCTCGCCCGAGGGTGAAACACGCAACACTTTACTTTACAACCTCGGGCCAAAATCCAGTAAATGTCAGATAGAGAGATTTACATCCCACTCAGCAAAACGGAAGTGGTTAATCTGGTCAAGCAGACTTTGCCTGCGACACAACGCGAAGCCTTTTCGGCCTTTGTTAAAATACTTTTTGCCTGGTACCACTATAATTACCACGCACAACTGGAAAACCTGAAAGAATCCTTTCACGCTGTGTCCACAAGCTCGACCACCAACACGTCGGCATCACACGAACAATTCGAATTTTTTGAGCAAGAGTTGGACAGAGTAGTATGTGCTGCCAATTTCACACCCATTTCGGAAGCAGATCTCAACAAAGCACTGGCCGAGGAATCTGTGTTCAAGGTCAGGTTATTTGTCGACTTTAATGATTTTGACAAGGTGATTTTTTATCGTCGTGGTAAATCTCTACGCAACATCACGCTCTCACGCTGGTTTGGTTTATCCAGCCAAACCATCGAATTTACCAACTATGATCGTGTGTTGATCTATGTGCGATTTAAGACCCGCGAACAAACCCACCAAAACGGCCGTGTAATTTTAAAACTATTCGAAAACATCCCCCAGGCGGATCTGGAAATGTTGTTCCCGAATACCGTGGTTCGCATGCGACTTTCTGACAAGGTATTTATTGGCGTGCCCGCATTCCTCAGCGGACTGATAATCCTGACAACCAAAATAGGTGCCAGTCTGTTGTTGGTTGGTGGCCTGATAGCGTTCTGGCTAGGGTTTCGCAATGAAGCCACGACTCTGGACCAGCCAACCTTACTAGCATTGTTAAGCAGCGCTTTCGCTTTGGGTGCCTATCTATTCAAGCAATTTTCCAATTTCAAAAACCGGAAAATTCGTTTTATGAAAGTTCTCGCCGAAAATTTGTATTTTAAGAATCTGGATAACAATTCAGGCGTGCTGGCAAACATTATAGATTACGCCGAAGAATCCGAATGCAAGGAAGTATTGCTAGGTTACGGGGAACTACTTTGCGGTGGACCTATGTCTGCCGATCAACTACTCGCGGCGATAAATACCAGACTGGGAAACAGGACCAATTTTGATATAGATGGTGCGATCGAAAAACTGCTCGACCTTGAGCTATGCAAACTGGACAACAAGCTCTACCACGCCAAACCGTTACCAGAAGCGATCAGGGATCTGGACCGTCGCTGGGACCAGATATTTTCCTACTAGAATAACGTTAGCTTGCTGACTTCTGCTTTACAGCTCGGCTACCAGGCGTTTCGCAGCTGCCTGAGATGGACAAATACTTCCCGCTCGTCTGGCTTATCGGCAAGTTCCGGGAACGATTCCCGTAATCGCGCAATCACAGAAGCATTGCCGAGGCGGAAAAAGGTATTCACCAGTTTTTCCTGGCCCAGGCTGGTAACCATGGCTTTATCCGGGTTGTGAGAAGCTTTCAACGATTCCAGTAAACGCGCCGCATCATTATTGTCGGGTTCGCGATCCATGGTAAATTCCAGATTATTGGTAATGTAATCATGGCCCGGGTAGATCAGCGTGTCTGGTGACAGCGTTGCCAACTGTCGGGAGAATGTATCGTACAGCTCGGATGGATGACCGCCGTTGTGGCAATTGCCCGCACCCGCATTAAACAGGGTGTCACCGCAAAACAGCGCCGGTGTATCAGTGTTAGACAATAAGCAGACGTGGCTCATGGTATGCCCGGGTGTATCCAGTGCTAACAACTCTACACTTTTTCCAACCTTCACCACATCACCGGCAGTCAGGCCCTGATCCATGCCTGCAATACTGTTTCCGGCATTTTCATGCGCCAACAAGCGAGCTCCTGTTGCTGCGATCATGGGAGTATTTCCGCCGGTGTGGTCACCGTGCTCGTGTGTGTTCACTATTTGGGTAATTGTCCAACCACGTTGTTCAGCAAGGGCCAGGCACTTCTTATAATCCAGCGGATCTACCGCCAGTGCTTCCCCAGTTTCACCGCAGGCGATGAGGTAATTGAAGTTTCGATAGGCATTGCCAGTCCAGATTTGTTCTACGATCATGGCCCGGTCTCCATTATATTTTGTATCCTCAGTATAGCCGATAGCAAACGCTACACGTAAAGTGCGAGATGAATTAAGCTTGGTAAACTAGGATAAGCGCAAGGAACGGAAAACGAAACATGAGCCTGGACTACATCAGCCATAACCATTGCCTGCTGCACGTGGCAAAACCCCGACATCCGGAGAGGCCAGAGCGGCTGGTAGCAGTGAACGACTACCTGACAGCAAATGGTCTACTCAGTGAATTCAATCAGATCCAGGCCAGTGAAATATCGAGGGAGCGAATTCAGACCTTACACAATCCCTCGATGATTACTAAGCTGTACACCGAGTCGGCGAAACTCGCGGGCACAGAAAAGCTCTATATGGCGGACCCGGATACGGGAATGTGTGCCGAATCCATGCGCGCTGCAGAGTTAGCTGCGGGTGCTGTGCAGGTCGCTGTTGACCGTGTTCTGGCCGGGGAGAGTAAGCGCGCATTTTGTGCAGTTCGCCCTCCCGGGCATCACGCAGAGGAAAGCGGCAGCATGGGGTTTTGCCTCATCAATAACATCGCTCTGGGTGCCATGCGTGCACTGGATCATGAGGGAGTAGAGCGGGTCGCGATTCTGGATTTTGACGTGCACCACGGTAATGGCACTGTGGATTTATTCAAGGACCGTCCCCAAGTGCTCGTTTGTTCCAGCTTCCAGCATCCGCACTACCCCAACCGTTTATTTGATGTACAACGCGAAAACATCGTCAACACGCCACTCGATGCTGGTACAGCAGGGCTTGGGTTTCGTAAAGCTATTGAGCGCGACTGGATTCCTGCTTTGGAAAAATTCCGGCCAGACCTGATTATGATTTCTGCCGGTTTTGACGCACACACTGAGGACCCACTTGCCGACCTGCGTCTGAATGAGGACGACTACACCTGGATAAGCCAGTTGTTGGTAAATGCTGCTAATGATTATTGTGAAGGCAGAATTGTGAGCTCCCTTGAAGGTGGATATGCGCTGGATGCACTGGCGCGTTCGGTTGCAGCACATCTTGAAGTATTGCATGCCCATTGAAAATTCAGCAACCGCCTTGCGCTGGAAATAGCGGGAAATCTACAAGCACGGAAAATATCGATGAAGCACAGGATCAAGACAAATTGTCCCAGAGATTGTTATGACGGCTGTGGCATCGTTGTCGAAAAACGAGATCACGGCAAACACCGGATATTAGGTGATCCCGACCACCCGGTTTCGCGCGGCAAACTCTGTAGCAAGTGTGCCGTTGCCTACAACGGCGTGTGGCAGGACCCCAAAGCACGATTGCAACAGCCCTTGCGACGGATTGGCGCAAAAGGCTTGCAAGAATTTGAACCCATTTCCTGGGATGACGCGCTGGCAGCCATAGCAGAGAAAATGCAGCATGCCATCGATTCCCACGGTGCTTCCGCAATTCTGCACACGCACTACTCGGGTACGCTGTCGTTGCTCGGCTATTTTTTTCCCAATCGCTTGTTTAATTACCTCGGTGCCTCTGAAGTGGATCCCGACACCATCTGCAACGCCGCAGGTCATGTCGCCTGGCACCTGTTGTTTGGCAACTCAATCGCGGGTTTCGATCCACGCACCATAAAAGATGCTAATTGCGTACTTGTGTGGGGCGCCAATCCATCTCATTCTGCACCTCACGCCCATGAACACTGGCTCGGCAATGCCACAGGTAACGTCATTGTAGTCGATCCGATTCTAACAGAGACAGCTGCATCTGCGGATCTGCACCTGCAACCGCGCCCCGGCACGGATGCCGCCCTGGCGTTCTGCCTGCTCCACTGTTTGCAACGCGATGGCCATTTTGATGAGGCGTATATTAACGCCCATACCATCGGCTTTACAGAAATCAGCGCCGATATTGCCCAAGCCACGCCCGCCTGGGGTGAAGAAAAAACCGGCGTTGCAGCCGGCGATATCGAGCGAGCAGCCACTATTTATGGACGGGGTCCATCCCTGCTTTGGTGCGGACAGGGCCTACAGCGGCAGGCAACCGGCGGCAATGTCATGCGTGCGGTGGGTTTACTTCCCGCACTGACCGGCAATATCGGTAAAGCAGGCGCAGGTTTTTATTATCTCAACATCACACCTATACTGGCTGGAATCGATCTGGATTGGCTGGGCGGCGGACATATCGCCAAAAAAGGGGGTAAGACGGTTAGCCACATGAAGCTGGCGGAACGCCTCTCTGATCCGGAAGAGTTCAACGTTTTCTTCTCCTGGAACACCAATCCGCTTGCTTCTGCACCCGAACAAAAAAAGTTGCGCAAGGCACTCCAGCGTGAAGATCTTTTCTCGGTGGTTTGCGATGTTTTCATGACTGATACGGCAAGTTATGCGGATATCGTATTGCCTGCGGCCAGTTTTCTGGAGTACGACGACCTGACCTTCAGCTATTTTCATTTGCACATGGGTGCGCAAGCCAAAATTTCTGATCCTATGGGCAATTCCTTGCCGAATGCCGAGATCTTTCGTCGGCTAGCTAAAGCGTTGAAACTTGATGAACCCGCACTGTTTGAAACCGATCAGGAAATAATTTCCACCCTGATGGAACAAATGAATACCGGCATGAGTTTCGATGATCTAAAAAAACGCGGCTATTTCGCACTCACCGCTGATCCTATGTTGATGTTTGCCGAGCAGGATTTTGGTACACCCAGCGGTAAAATTGAAATCGCCTCGGAGCAAGCCATTGCTTTGGGTCTGCCGCGCACGCCCCAGCCCTGGGCGGATGCCCCGTCTCAAAACGGTAACCTGCGGTTTTTGACTCCTGCATCGAAATGGCGGCTGAACGATTCCTACGCCAATGACCCCCACCTTATTGAACAGTCAGGCACGGCATTGCTCCACATGAATCCTGCTGATGCCAGCAGACTGGATATCGCAGAAAATGACCTGGTAACCGTCGCCAATGAAACAGGATCAATTGAGCTCACTACGCATATTGACGATAGCGTGTTGCCCGGCACGGTTCTCTCGTACAAGGGACGTTGGCCGCTGGTTGAGGGCTCGCAAACTAACGTGAATTTTCTACACACAGCACGTATGGCAGACATGGGTGAAAGCACCAGTGTGCACTCGACAGAGGTTGGGGTCAGAGTAAAGTGCCAGAGTAAACCAGGATCAGGTTGGGGTCAGAGTAAAGTGCCGGAGTAAACATGGTTCAGGTTGGGGTCAGAGTAAAGTGTCGGAGTAAACTGGATTCATCTCCTCATTGAAGTTACTTGTTCCCTGAAAGTTTCCGTTCCCAGCACCAACCCTGTATTGATGCAGTGACGAATTTTAGCAATGGCTTCTACCGATAAAGAATCGCTGACGAGAGCTCTGTAACCAGACTGCCGCTGTTTGTCGCTTGATCCCAGTGACGTGTAGATTACATGCGGCGTCCACATATATGCCCGGTGACCAAACGCGTGAGATCGGTAGCTGGACCATTTGTAATCTCCCGGATCTTTTACGACGCCAGCTCTAACAGGGTTGAGTTCGATATACTGCAGACAGTTGAGTAAGTACTGCGAACTCTGCACCACTGAAGATTTGAAGCGTCCATCAAACAGAGTACCGGTTCGTGTGTACCGGTAGTTAAACTGTCTAACGTAAAGTCTACCGATGTACTGCATAAGGAGGGAAACCCCATTGTCTATGTGAGGCGTCAGTAGTAGATGCACATGATTGGTCATAAACACCCAGGCATGTATTGATACCTGATACTTTGCCGCGCCCTCAGCGAGCCAGTGTGCATAGGCCGCGATATCAGCTTCGCAGGTAAAACACGCCTGGCGGTTATTTCCTCGATGCACGATATGAACGGGGTACTCGGTCGGACAAAATCGGGGAAGGCGAGGCATCGTATGGACTGCATGATCGGGAGTTTGTATTGTGAGTGTGTAGTGAGGATATGTGAGAGGATTATGACGTCAACGGGCGTGTGAGAATGCTGTACGTCAGTGGGTTTTACTCTGGCACTTTACTCTGACCCCATAACTGGGCACCTCACGCAAGTCTCTAATTAGAGGCTCTCGATCAATTGGCCCCGCGTGGCGATACATTTCCTCACCGCTGGAATTCAACACAAGCAGAGTGGGTAACCCCACTACGTTGAAGTATTTTCCGATGGAAGGATATTCGTCGGTATCAATCTTTAATACAACATAGCCAGATAACAGTGTTTTAACATCGGGATCGCTTAAAGTTGTTTCTTCAAGTTGCTTACAGGCGCCGCACCAGGGCGCATAAAAGTCGATGAATACGAATTGTCCTCTTTCCCCTGCTTCACGAAGTGCAACAGATACAAGATCGGCAAGCTGCGTTGATTTCACCGGAGAATCGAGCTTGGCATCACTTGCCACTATAAATGGCCGATAGCCAAGCTCAATAATGGATGCACGCATCTCGTCCGAGTGCACCTTTGTAGCGTCGTAGTTTACCGTGAATCTATCTGTAGCAAGATCAATATCAACACTATTTACACCTGCCAGCTCTAACAGAGCGGCTTCGACCGAATTCGGTCAGCTCATTCAGGTGGCGCCGCTTTTACTCTTCATCATGCCGTCTACAACAATGCTAACACTGGATAAGCTCTGCTTGAGGGCATCGCCATAGGCGCTCATTGAAAACAACATTGCGATAATGCCAACTCCAGCCAGTAACTTCTTAACATCGAATATCATCAGGATACCTACTCAATATTTCTTCTATTCTATTTCCTGTAGCAGCTACAGGTGCAAGACTTTAATGCTCCTGTAATGCTTCAATAATCGGGCATTCAGGTATGTCCTTACCAGAACATTGCCTGGATAGTTCGCTAAGTGTTTTTTCCATTTTGCGCAGATCACCAATTTTCGCGTGAATGTCAGCAAGATGGGTATCTGCAAGTTGTTTTACCTGTTCGCAGGATACTTGTTCTCCGTCAACTACGGCTAACAAGCCTCTGATTTCTTGCATGGAAAAACCAAGTTCCCTGCTTCTGCGGATAAACACCAATCGTTCAACCAGCTCGCAACTAAAAAGCCTGTGACCCGCCGCACTGCGGTCGGGTGACGGTAACAATCCCTCCTTTTCGTAGTAACGAATGGTTTCTATGTGGCACCCCGTTCGTTGGGCCACCTTGCCTATTGTCTGGCGATCTGACGGCATATCCGAATTCCTCTTGCACCTGTAGTGACTACAGATATTACTATAGAAAAATGAGTGAAGTAATCCAGCATTCGACAATTACATGCCCAAACTGCGGGCATATCGAAAAAGAAGTGATGCCTACCGATGCCTGCCAGTTCTATTACGACTGCAAGGGCTGTACTGAATTGCTCCGCCCTCTACCAGGAGACTGTTGTGTGTACTGTTCTTTTGGCGACGTCGCATGTCCTCCCATCCAGCAGGGAGACGAACGTAGTCAACGGATACCTCGATGAACTCACACAGCAACAACACCTATTGGATTAAATTGGCTTCGCGCAGCAAACGCCTGCTATCAATTGTTGTCTGCACAATCCTGGCTTCGTGTAGTTCAGGTGACAACCAAAACATTAATAGTCTTGTTTTCAGCTTTGAGCGAAATGCAATTCTTGTAAAGCTGATGTTGAATCAGGAAGGACCTTTCAACCTGCTCGTAGATACTGGATCGGATCCGTCCGTAGTAGACAGTTCCCTGGCTGAAGAACTGACCTGGCCCACAATACCCATTGGGTCCCAGGGTAGCGGCGCAGGCAATCAATCCGCTGATATATACCTCCTACCCCCATTGAAGGTTCAGTTCGGTACGCCGTCGCCTGAAAGAAAATTATTTCTGGGTGTTGATCTGACCGGTATTAGCGAGCGTCTTGGGCAACCGGTGCATGGCATACTGGGGTACAACGTGTTAGCCGGGAAACGAGTTGTCGTTGATTTTCCAAATAGACAAATCAGCTTTGGGCTAATCGAAGACCGCGCACTAACCGGTTTGTCTCTGCCGATGGTCATTAATCCAGACGATCCCATGCCCTTCGTACAAGGTCTTTTGTCAATTAATGGCATTGCCGTCAGCACTTCCGTAGACACCGGTTTCAACGGTGGCGTACTACTCACACCGGGTGGATTGCAACGACTCGGCTTTACACCAAATACCCTGGATAAATGTACGGAAACCATAGGTTACGGAGGTGCCGTACCACGATGCGCAGTGAGGCTTGAAAGCGTTCGACTTGGTGGTCAAAAAACAAATATTACAGAGGCATTTTACGATCCAAGCCTGAACACAAATCCCGGCGAGGCCGAAGCCAGGCTCGGCAACTCACTGTTATCAGAATTTGTCCTTGTATTTGATTATCCAAACAAGCAACTGGAGGTTTCACAATGAAACAAACAGACTCACTTGAACTCGTTGCAGCCGGATCGCTTAAGCGACCAGGACCCATTGGAAGATTGGTACGATTGTCACTGGGCGTATTCTGCTTATACGCCTTTTATGAACTTTACTATTATCTGGAACAGACAACGACACAACCTCTTTCGTCGCTGGATAACCGGGTCCTGTTACTACTTGGACCACTCTGCCTATTCAACTACGTTGTGAACATTGGCTTCACAAAAAACTGGGGGCAACTTCCGCTTATCATCTCACTTGCCGTGCTTGTATTATCAGCCGGCGCCGCATACCTGGTGTCCGGAAGTTTCGACAGCCCGATTTTTGGTGTTCCACTCAACCTGTGGTTCGCGTATTTCTACGGGCACCTGGGAGTTTCATTCGTACTGGCTGCGATAATTGCTACACCCGGCTGTGAGATGCGGTCTATTCCGGAATTAATCGGCAAGGCTCGCGGAACTGTTTCGAATGAACACCACTGTCCTGTCGGGTTTATAACCGGGATCGACGAGTGGGAGCACGGTCGGACATAAGTAATGGGGTCAGAGTAAAGTGCCAGAGTAAAACCCACTGATGCAAGTTTACTCTGGCACTTTACTCTGACCCCATAACTTAACTATCACCTTTAAATTGCCCGGCTTTGGCCAGCGCTACCGCCTCTACTGACAGTATATCTGCATAACCCTGGGAGCTTTCGGGATTGAGACCGTCGCTGGCTTCCATGGAAGAATCTGCCTCATTGTACAAGGACGCTGGAAGTTCACCCATGTGGTTAAAAAATACATTACCTTTGTATAGGTCCAGCGAAACTACACCATTGGCCTGTTCCGTTAAGGTGTCCACGGCAGCTAATGCAGCTTTGGTCGCCGTGTCAAAGAAACGACCGTCATAAATCTGGTCAGAGATAAAGCTGCCCAGGTTTTTGTACAGCTTACTGGCGCGTCGATCCAGTGTTGCCTGCAGTACCTGTTGCAGGCCCCTGTTTAATAACTCCATACCGGGTGCTTCATAGACTCCGCGACTCTTGGTACCAATAATGCGATTCTCAAGTGCATTGCTCATACCAATGCCATTGCGCCCCCCAATATCGTTGGCTAGACACATGGCGTCAAATGGGCTTACACGGTTGCCGTTAATTTCTACCGCACGGCCTTTATCAAAACGAATTTCGATGTTTTCCAGTTCATCCGGCGCATCCTGGGGCCACACGCCCATGGTAGGCTCAACTATCAGCATGCTGGTCTCAAGCTGTTCCAGGTCTTCTGCTTCATGGGACAAGCCACCCAGGTTGGCATCCGTTGAATAACGCTTTTTCATACCAACGACCGCAGGAATCTGGAATGTGGCAAGATAATCGGCCATTTCCGTGCGCCCGGGGAATTCTTTCAAAAGTTCGTGATCGCGCCAGGGCGCAAACACTTCCATTGAGGGCGCGAGAGAGCGGGTATATCGCTCAAAGCGCATCTGGTCATTACCCCGCCCGGTAGCACCATGGGCCAGCACGTTAACCCCGCGCGTTTTCATTGCTTTTACCAGACCCTGAACACACACAGCGCGCGCGATTCCGGTGGTATTCCAATAACCGCCATCGTAAGTTGCGGAGGCTTTGATAACCGTAAAACAGGCTTCAGCCATCTCGGCTTTTAGATCAACGAGTACGGTTTCAGCACCACAGGGTTGCATTTTTTTGACGACATTCTGAATATCGTCTTCATCCGGTTGCGCAAGGTCAGCAGAGAAGCAAATTACATTCACCCCGGCTTCCATCAAACGTTTTGTAACTGTTTTACTGTCCAGACCCCCAGATACACACATGCCGACGGTTTTGCCTTTTAATTCTGCTAATTTCATAGTTGTGCTTAGGAGTGAGTAATAAGTTGAGAACTAATTTTAGAGGGTATTAGGTATTCTGTCCCCAATTTATTTGACGGCTATTTAAGAATTTCACGCAAGGGTTTGCCAATTTCCTCGTCATATTTGCGGTAGTCCAGTCCCAGCAAGCTCAACACGGTAGCCGCTGCCTGATTCTGGTATACCACCTGCTCGCTCTGCAACAGTCCGGTGGCCTTAACATCCGGCCCCATTGCAGCCATCCAGATAAACTCGGAGCCCACCACACCATTTTCAAACCCCTGTGCATCCGGCATGAGTTTTTCCACGGCTCGTTTACTGGCATGATGTTGCCACATTTCCAACGGCAGTTCTCCCCTGCCATGATCTGTTAGAATTACCAGATTGGTATTATCCCGATACTCAGGCATTGACTGCACAGTAGCCCACAGGTCCTCTATAAATGCATCAAAGCGATGCGTGGCTTCAATGTAATGGTCATAACGCCCCTGATGTGCAAAGTCATCTGATTCCCCATATGCGATATACAGCAATCGCGGTTTACGCTCGCGCAAATATTCCAGTGCAAAATTATGTGTATATACATCAAGGCGTACGTTTCGCCAGGGACTGTGGGTTTGTGTTTGCAGACGATTCATCAGATGCACACCCGGATTGTTAAAAAACCGGAAAGGTTCAAACCCGGCATTTACATCCAGCCCACTGCGCTCTACATTCAGGATAAAGGGGAATACATCCCACGAGCCAAAAACACCTACCTTACCTCTAAAACCAGGCTGCTGGTTTAGCCATTCGGGCACTGTGATATTTGCATTGGGTATTTTGTCATTGCTGTTAATGCGTGAATCGGCCTTACCTGTGAGAATTTCGTTATATCCCGGGTATGAAAAATACCAGCCATTACTTACCTGCATCGAACTGTTGTGGTCAACATCGCCAATAAGTGCACCCTGTTGCGCGACGGTATTCCACAAAAAGGGCATTAGCCGTGCTCGACCTTCAACAGCGTTTTTGTGTCCGTAGTCTGTTCTAACAACTTCGGCGTCTTCGGCAAAACGTTCATCTTCCAAAAGCCGGTTATCAAGCCCGCGAAAAACCTCCTGCCAGCGAATACCATCGGCTGTTACCCAGATTACATTTTCTGCTGCCCGGATTTCGCTCCCGCAGACCACACCTGACACAAGCATCCAGGATCCCAAAATTTGGGTGAGTAATTTTTTCAGGGAATACAAGTTAACCAACTCCGCCAGTTTACAGTGCTGCCAGTGCACGCTTGGCCATCACCCTCACCAGCTGGGCACGATATTCTGCCGAGGCATGCATATCACTATTAAAGTTTTCAACGTCGATGTGCACAGCATCTATGGCAGCTGATGAAGCGTCACTATTAAGCGCATCTTCCAATGCCAGCGCGCGAAAAGCACATCCGGCCGCACCGGTTACACCTACCTGAATTTTTCCAGAATATTCTGCAATCATTACGCCTACCACAGCATAACGGGATGCAGGATTTGGAAACTTGGCGTAGGCACAACGATCGGGCACTGTGAATTCCAGTCGCGTTATTAGCTCACCTTCTGTTAAGGCTGTTTCAAACAGTCCCTGGAAAAACTCAGTACCCACAATAGTGCGCTGCGTGGTAATCACACTGCTATTAAGTGTAACGACGGCAGCTGGGTAGTCAGCTGCCGGATCGCTGTTGGCGACCGAGCCCCCAATGGTGCCCCTGTTTCTCACCTGCGCATCCCCTATGAGTCCGGCAAGAACTGCCAGTGCAGGTATCGAGTCCCGCACCTCTGTAGACGCTGCGACCTCAGCATGCAGTGTCATGGCACCAATGGACAACACAGAACCGCTCGTAGAGATGCCCCTCAGCTCTTCTATCCCGGCTAGATCAATAACATCGGAAGGTGCGGCAAGACGTTGCTTAAAGGTAGGAATCAGTGTTTGCCCACCAGCCAGATAAATTCCATCAGCCGTATTGGTTTTCAGGCTTTGGGCTTCATCAAGACTGGATGCCTTATGATATTTAAACTCATACATTATACCGCCCCCCCAGATGAGGATTTGCTCTGCTGACAAGCCCGCCAGACCTTTTCACTCGTGGCAGGCATGCTGATATTTTTTATGCCAATTGCATCCGTCACGGCATTTATCACGGCTGGAGGAGACCCGATAGCACCCGCTTCCCCACAACCCTTTACACCCAGTGGATTATGCGTGCAGGGAGTTACCGTGGTATCGACAACAAAATTGGGAACATCGTCTGCTCTGGGCATGCAGTAATCCATGAAAGACCCGGTCTGCAATTGACCATATTCGTCATAAACCGCCTCCTCCAGCAGGGCCTGCCCGATACCCTGGGCCAGCCCTCCGTGCACCTGGCCTTCTACAATCATTGGATTAATAACCTTGCCAAAATCGTCCACCGCGACAAACTGGATGATTTCAATTACTCCTGTATCCGGGTCTATCTCAAGCTCGCAAATATGGGTACCAGCCGGAAAAGTAAAGTTATCCGGATCATAGAATGCTGTAGCGGTTAAACCCGGCTCCAGATCTTCCGGAAACGTTGCGGGAAAGTAGGCCGCAGCTGCTACTTCAGCAAAATCCATGGATTGATTGCTGTCTCTAAGTGTGAAAGTTCCATCTTCAAAATCTATCAGATCAGCTTCACTGTCCAGTAAATGTGCAACTATCACTTTGCACTTGGAAATAATTTTATCGGTCGCCAACACCAGTGCAGAGCCACCAACTGCAATTGAGCGTGACCCATATGTCCCCAAACCGTACTCAACGCGGCCTGTGTCACCGTGCACGATTTCTACACTGTCCAGATCAATTCCCAGCCGATCAGACACCACCTGGGCAAACGTAGTTTCATGCCCCTGCCCGTGACTGTGAGACCCGGTGAACACAGTAACATTACCCGTCGGGTTTACCCGAACTTCACCACTCTCAAATAATCCAACGCCTGCGCCCAGTTGCATGGCCAACTGGCTGGGTGCAAGCCCGCAGGCTTCGATATAGCAGGAAAACCCGAGTCCCCGCAATTTTCCACGAGATTGAGCTTCCGCCTTACGTTCGGCAAAACTATCGTACCTGGCCAGTTCGAGTGCCTTATCCAGACTGGCACCATAATTCCCCGTGTCATAAACAAGTGCTACCGGCGTCTCGTAGGGGAAATCTGACGGCTGGATAAAGTTTCGTCGCCGTAACTCAGCCGGGTCTATACCCAGTTCGCGTGCAGCAGTTTCAACTATCCGTTCAACCACATAAGTAGCCTCCGGTCGGCCTGCGCCACGATAGGCATCAACCGGTGTTGTGTTGGTGTACACACCTTGCACTTCTACGTAGATGGCAGGTGTTTTGTACTGACCAGCCAACAATGTTCCGTACAGATAGGTAGGTACGGCAGACGCAAAAAGTGACAGATAGGCACCCAGATTGGCGGTAGTTTTTACCCGCAGCCCCAAAAACAATCCCTGTTTATCCAGTGCCAGCTCTACCCTGGTGAGATGATCGCGACCATGGGCATCGCTTAGAAAGGACTCAGCCCGGTCACATGTCCACTTAACGGGACGGGAGACTTTTTTCGAAGCCCACGCAGCGGCTGTTTCTTCCGGGTAGACAAATATTTTGGAGCCAAAGCCGCCCCCAACATCAGGCGCGATAATCCGCAACTTGTGTTCCGGCGCTAACTGTACAAAAGCAGAGAGTACCAGACGTTCAAGATGCGGATTCTGGGAAGTGGTATAAATTGTATAACTGTCGTTAGTCGCATCAAATTCGGCGACAGCAGCGCGCGGTTCCATAGCATTGGGAATAAGCCGGTTATTCGACAAATCAAGCTGGCTAATATGATCAGCGCTTTCGAAAGCGGCATTGGTTTCTGCCTCGTCTCCCAGGGCCCACTCGTAGCAGAGGTTATTGGGTATTTCCGGATAAATCTGTTCAGCACTGATAGCACCAGCCAGTGAGATAACCGCATCCAGTTCTTCATAATCTACCAATACCTGCTCGGCAGCATCACGTGCTATTTGCAGACTTTCGGCAATAACCACGCCCAACGGTTCTCCAACATAATTTACACTGTCCACAGCCATTGTCGGATGGGGTGCTACCTTCATGGGACTGTCATCCTTGGAAACCACTGCCCATCCGCAGGGTAAATCAGCGATCCCGTCCGCCGCCATTTCTGCGCCGCTTAATACAGCAAGTACCCCGGGCATGGCGAGGGCTGCGGACGCATCAATTTCCAGAATTCTGGCTCGCGCATGGGGTGAGCGTATAAAAACAGCATAGGTCTGCCGCTGCATCTCTACATCACTTACATAAGAGCCCTGGCCGGTAATAAACCGTACATCTTCCCGACGTTTAACCGACGCGCCTATTCCTGAATTGGAAACGCCAGCACTGGATACTGCCTTACTCATCAGACCACCTCCTGTTCGGTTGTCTTGCCGGGTGCCATTTCAAGTGCCGCGTTAAACATGGCCTTTACAATATTGTGATAACCCGTACACCTGCAGATATTGCCCTCAAGGCCCTCCCTTATGGCCGCCTCGTCCAGCACTTCACTATTATTAACCAGGTCAATGCCGCGCATGATCATCCCCGGGGTACAAAATCCGCACTGCAGGGCATGGTGCTCTTTGAAGGCAGCCTGCATTGGGTGTAAATCTGCGGGGCTACCGATCCCCTCGATGGTAGTTACAGCCTGGCCATCCACCTGGGCGGCCAGAACCGTGCAGGCCTTAACAGCCATACCGTTTAAGTGCACCGTGCAGGCACCACACTGGCTGGTGTCGCAGCCAATGTGTGTACCGCTTAAATACAGCTGGTCGCGAATCACATCTGCCAGAAGTGCATTGGGAGTGATCTCCAGTTCTTCATCTACACCATTAACCGTCACGGAAATTTTCATACGCCCTCCCGGCTATTATTTTGTCTTTCTCATAAAAGGTTCCACAAGAGTAAAACGCCAACCACAATCGCAAGACCAATACCCACCCGAACACCTATTGAAGCTCCAGCACTTATTGCCGATGTATCCTCACTTGCAATGGCAATCGAGTCTGGTGCCACGGCGGTACTGAAGGCACTAAAAAAATCATCCGCCATTTTGCGCGCTGCCGCATCAATCAGGCGGGATCCTACCTGTGCAAGTTTACCGCCGACACGTGCTTCCACTGAATAACTTAACAAAGTGCTGTCTTTCGGGTTTTCTACTCCCGGCTGCAGGGTAACGCGCGCATTACCTTTACCAAAACCTACTGCCCCACCCTTGGCTGCTACAGCAATGCTGTACGATTCGGGTTCATTAATGTCAGAAAGTTTTAATTCGGCGGTAAAAGTCGCGCTTACCGGACCGATTTTTGCCTTAACCCTGGCTGTAAACGAGTCGTCCGATATTTTGGTCATTTCCTCGCAACCCTGAAGGCTGGCAGCGAGTAAATCCGGATTATTAAGCGCCTGCCAAACAATAGTCTGGGGTGCCGGGATGAGGTATTGCCCGCTTTGCTCCAAGTTAGGCGACCCCTATTGCCAGAAGCATGGCCAAATACACAGCTATCCCGGCTGATTGAAATTTCACGACATGCCTCCCTGAAACAAAGCGCCTGTGGACTTGTCTCAACAATACCCAATAGTAGATTTCTGTACAATGCAGATTCCCCGGAAACACACGATCAGCGGAATGCCCGGACATCTTTACCCAACAGACACCAGGCGCACGGCAGCTTTGCGTTGCACCCGGTGATTCGCCATTTATTAATCCTGTTTCTGTGCCTTTGTAATCTGATTGCACCGCAAGTTTATGCTGCATGGAAAGAACCCGAGACGCTGGTCTCCCAGGTAAAAACACTCCAAATAAAATTCAACATTCCGGCTCTTGCTATTGTGCTGATGGATAAAAACCAGGTCTTGTATAGCAACACTTTTGCGCACCCGGCCACACAAAGGAGCGTATCAGTACACACCCCCTTTCGCGTTGGATCCATTACCAAAACCTTTACCGCGCTCACTCTGTTGCGATTGGCTGATGCTGGTAAAATCGAGTTGGACAAACCTGTTAAAGCGCTCCTGCCACCTGGAAGTTATGTTAATAGTTGGGAAAGTCAGTCGCCGCTCAAGGCAATTCATCTGTTGGAGCATACCTCCGGACTCAGTGATTTGAGCGCGCAGGAGTTTAACTCCAATGCCGTGCTTAGCCTGCGCCAGGCGATGGCTGTTAACCCGACCGCACGCACTACCCACTGGCCTCCAGGTACCCGACACTCCTACAGCAATGTGAACCCGGGGTTAAGCAGTCTGCTTATCGAGCAGGCCTCAGGTGGAAGTTTCGAAACAGCAGCAACACAATTACTAAGGGACATGGGTATGCCGGGAGCAGGTTTTAGCGAAGCAGACGCTCCAGACCTGCCGGGTGGTTTCAAAGCGGATGGCATAAGCCCTATACCTTACTGGAACATGAGCTTCAGGGCTTTTGGCGCGTTAAATGTTTCTGCTGAAGAAATGCAGGCCTTCCTGTATTTTCTTCTAAACAAAGGCAAAACCCGCAATGGCAAAACCTTGTTGGCATCTACCTATTTTGAGCAGCTGTTCAAGCCACGAACCAGCCTCGCTGCACAGGCAGGACTCACGCTGGGTTACGGTGCAGGCCTGTATGGCTGGATAAAAAATGGCCAAGTCCTGTATGGGCACGGTGGAGACGCAGACGGGTATCTCAGTCGCTATGGAATACATCGTGAATCAGGGCGCGGGTATTTTGTCGTTATCAACACCGACAACCCAAAAGCCCTTGGGGAACTGCGAACCCTTATAGAGAATGCCTTGACCCAGGGATTGGAAGGCAAGTTGAGCAAGACAACAATACTTGCCGCCGCAATAGCTGAACAATATACCGGCACATATTACCCCTCTACAACACGCTTTGGTGTGCAGCAATGGCTGGCAGGGGAAAAAGAGCATGCGCAGCTTCGCCTGCAAAATGGAGCATTGGTGTTTTTACACCGTGGACGAAGAACAAAACTGATACCCACCGGTAAGCACCTGTTCCGACGTGCCGACGATCCGATAGCCAGCATTGCAATCATAAAGGGGCACGACGACAAACTTTACCTGCAAGGGGAGTTAGGCGAGTTTGTGCGTACAAATGGGGTAGCTGGACAAGATCGCTAGAACCTGTACAATCTGTTCCCCCCGTTCAGTTTATGTACAAGTAAGTAGCGATGAGCGAGCAGGAACTATACAGAATTGGAACCGTATCCAAACTTACGGGTATTTCTCCCGAGTGTTTGCGCGCCTGGGAGCGGCGATATGACATGCAACCCGCGCAGAAAACCGGTAAAACACGGTTTTATAGCCACGAACAACTACAAAATCTCAATAAAATCAAACGTTTGATCGATCAGGGACACCCCATAAGTAGCCTCGCCCAATTGGATACAAACCAGCTTAGTGCACGTTTAACACCGGTTGCAGAAATAAATCTGTCCTCTCAAGCGTCATTTGCATCAACTTTTTCTTCCACAGGCGCTTACATGCCACGGCTACCAAATATTGGCCTGATAGGTGCAAACCTGATAATGCTGGAGCAAGACGACGGCACGTCGGAGCGCGTGGAGGTCACCCAGCGCTGGCACAATGTTGCGGAATTTCTTAATAGCCGGCCAAGTGAGTTAAACAACCTGACGGCCGTGGCATTATCAACCCCCACGCTAAACCTTAGCGAAATTCGTGATATCCATGTTCGCATGCCCGACCTAAGGGTGGTTGCGGTATATCAATATGCTTCAGAAACGCGCATAGAAGCTGTACGACAGAAGGGTATTCCCCTGCTCGCCTGGCCTGTCACCTGGGATAAGCTGGTGGCGGTGTGCGCCCAACCTGTTGAATTTGAAATCGGCAAAACTACGCCAAAACGTTACGACGACAGTCAGCTACTGGCAATTGCATCCGTGGCCAAGGACTATGGAGACAGCTCAACGAGGCACCTCGTTTCTCTTATTTCCAGCCTCAATGCTTATGAGCAGTACACTACTGAGCAGGTGCTGGAAGCACCCGAAGAAGCTGAGTTACATTGCCGTATCCGGGAAGATGTAAGCTTCGCCCGCGCGCAACTGGAACACAGCCTGGGCAACATCATTACTACCAGGGCAATCCCTATCCCTGAAAAATCCGGTTTTTCCAGTTAACGTCACCACTATAGAGTGCGATTTCAGGGACTTTTCCGCGTACAAATCTTATTTCACATCCATCTGAAAATTAATTGTACAAAACCTGTACAAAACTCTTGACTCATTCGATTAACTGTACATAATACGTACAACATTAACAGTTTCAGGCGTGAAATGGTTTCGTTGCAGTCCTCCCTTATAAGTGTCCTTCCCTATACGATACTAAGCTCGGCGCAGTTTGCCGACACGCCTTTTTTCTCCCTGCCGAGAAGGCCCGGACAAAGTAGTAGCGTCTGAAGGGATGCGAGTCAGGTAGTTTATACTGGCAGTACTCGCATCTCAGGCTTTCTCTGGCTCTCATAGAGGTTGTTGCCGGAAAGTGAAAAATCATTTCGGCATTCCTCCTGCTCGGATCTTACCTTTACCTCTACTTTTTTTAATACTGATTGCCTTAGCGGGATGCACCGGTACACCGGAGGTTGTGAGTGTACTTGCATACCAGAACTGCGAACGGCTGACAGCAGGCGTTAAACGCATAGATTACTCGGAAATTGCGACCATTCGGGGTAGCGTAATGCTTGATTACAAGGAAGCCAGACCTTCGGATCAGTCACAGCCGCTTAAATTTCTCGCCCTCTCCAAAGGGGTGCAACCCACTTCGGGGTACGCCCTGAAGCTCGCCGATGGCGCTCGAATGGTTGCAGGAAAGCTGCAAATACCAGTCATATGGGAGACGCCCATGCCGGACAGTCTGCAAGCCCAGATGCTGACCCACCCCTGTCTGATAGTTGCACTGGACTGGCCTGTAGAAAAACCGGACGATATGAATATAGATTTTATCGACCAGGACGGCGAGATCATTGCTACCTATCCACAGACAGGTCTGGATGAACCTATCTCCGCTTCATACTAGCGCAGCACCGGTAGCAAAAATTCCTATGAGAGCAGTGTAAGTGCCAGTTCGGCGCGCGTACCCACACTGGCTTTATAAACCTCCAGGTCTACTTCATCCCCCATTGCACCCATCAGATATCGTTTGTACACACCCTGGCCTATTGCAGCCAGTCGCCAATGAGAAAACGCCCGGTAGTAAGCTATGTCATCCAGGTGGCGACCGGTCTTAGCCTGATAAATTTCACACAGGCTGGCCTGATCAATAAAACCGCCAGCCGCACTTGCAGGCACCGTGGCAAGGTCGACAGAATTCGCGGCAGCATCTTCCCAGGAATTTAGCAGATATCCCACATCGGCCAGTGGATCTCCAAGGGTACATAACTCCCAATCCAGCAAGGCCTGTATGCGACCTTTGCGTACAATCATATTTCCAAGCCGATAATCACCGTGCACGATTGTTGCACCAATTTGTTGTGGCAACCTTTCGTTCAACAACCTGAATGTTTCCTCCATTGCAGGAATTGGGTGGGTTTTGCTTGCTTCCCATTGGCGCGACCAGCGTTTTAGCTGGCGCGCCAGATAAGCTTCCTTACGTCCCAAAGCCCCCAGGCCCACTGTGTCCGGGTTAATCATGTGCAGACGGGCCAACACTTCTGCTACATCACGAGACAGTGAAAGGCGCGCATCTGCCGAGAGTACTTGTGCATCCTCAGCTGTATGCAATACATCACCGGAAACAAATTCAAAAATGCAAAAGGGTGTTTCGTTTACCGAGAGATCCTCGCAAAGCCCAAGGCATTCAGGTACAGGTACAGTGCTACCAGCCAGTGCAGAGATTATGCGATGTTCCCTTGCCACATCATGTGCACTTTGCAGTACATGCCCCAGAGGTGGACGGCGCAATACAAATACTTTTCCGTTTGCATCTTCACATCGATAGGTGAGATTTGAACGGCCTCCGGCAATTAACTCAAAAGTGGCCGGGCCTTTAAAGCCCTCCACATGCGCATTTAACCACCGCGAAACGCGCTCTACTGCTATTCCCTCTGACACTATCTACTCCCCGTTATAATTAATCAGAGCTTCCCTGCTATTATAGGCCCTATGCGCACAAGTTTAACCTCAGCATTTATTCTCCTCAGTTTTTGCTTGCTTGTGACCGGATGTACCACACCCCCGCTTATTGGTGTCACTACACAACCAAATGATGCGCAGGCCGGAAAACTAACACTACAAAACAATAAGACCTACGCGGTACGCCCGGATTTGCTCATTTACACGGGTCTCGCCAACTATCAATATCCGGACGGATCCGTGTATGAAGGTGACTTTGTTGCTGGAAAACGACAAGGCAAAGGACACGAGATACTGCCAAGTGAAGAAGAATACGAAGGTGAATGGTACCAGGACCAACGGGAAGGTCAGGGGGTACTAATAATACCCGACCACAGTATTTACACTGGCGCCTTCCGAAACAACCGGCGAGCCGGTTTTGGCATTCAAACCAGTCCCAGCGGCAGGTATGAGGGAGATTGGCTGGCTGATGTTCCACATGGTTTTGGTCACTTTACCGGTGTGGCAGGCCTTGAATATCTTGGTGAGTGGAAACTGGGTAAACGCGCGGGATATGGCGTAGGAATAACGCGCGCTCAAAGCCGATATGAAGGCATGTGGCGAGACAATCAACGTAGTGGCTACGGTGAAGAAACCCGCCTGGATGGCGGCCGATATCTGGGTGACTGGGTCGATAACAAGCAGGAAGGCCTGGGCGTATCCACCTTGCCTAACGGCGACACTCATTCCGGAGAATGGGCGTTTAATGCACCCATGGGCGCGGGTACCAGGAGGGATGAAAACGGTGTGCAACTAAGCGGAATGTGGTCTGGAACCAAATTGCGTGCAGGACTAGTGCAGCTGAGTAACAAAAAAAGCTATGCTGGCCCGTTGTACAACCCTCGAAAACAGGGCTTGAATCCACAGTTTCTTGCCTGGATAACGGAACAGGCCGGGGCAGGCAATGCCCAGGCACAACTCATGCTTGGTGAGGCATACTCCGACTACAACCTACCCAAGCCGGACGAGGAAAAAGCTCGACGCTGGTTTGAACTCGCCGCGCAGCAGAATATGGTAGAAGGGAAGTATCGCCTTGCGCTGCTGTTCCTGCAAAATTCCCAAAACGTACCCCAGGCTATAAGCCTGTTAACTGAAGCGGCCGAACAACAACACGCCCTTTCAAGCCTGAAACTCGCATCGATGTATGAAAACGGTGAACATGTAGAACAAAGTATTGATACAGCAATAAAACTTTATGAGCAGGCCAGCAATCTTGGTAATTTGCAGGCCAGAAACAAACTGGCGTGGCTATTCGCCACCTCTTCCAGCGAACAGATTCGGGATGGCAGCAAGGCGCTGACCCTGGCAAGACCCATGGCTTATCTATTTGATACCTGGCCTTACCTTGAAACACTTGCAGCTGCGCTTGCAGAAACAGGCAATTACAGCAATGCTGTAACTGTACAAGAGAAAGCAATTGAGCGAGCAGAAAACGAGACCAATCCGGATATACTGGCGCAGTTAAACCACAGACTGGATTTGTACAAAGCTGAAAAAGCATTTCGGTCCCACTGAAACCAGGCAACTTTAAATCAAGCGAGCATCCAGCATGACCTCCGAAACAAACTGGCCATTTATAAAGTACGGAGACAACACCGAAATTGTACGCACAAAGGGTGCATATCTTGAAACACCCAAGGGATCCCAAATACTGGACGCTGCGGGTGGCGCCATTGTTGCAAATATTGGACATGGCAGAGCCCGCGTAGCGAAGGCGGTTGCCAAGGCAACCCTGAACTGCACTTTTGTTGTTCCACCATGGATTACCCCACAGCGACAGGAATTGGTCGAGCGTCTGCAAAGCGACTGGCTACCCGAAGAACTGTCCCGCATTCACTTAACCTGCGGTGGTTCAGAGGCAGTTGAAACCGCTATGAAAATTGCCCTGCAATACCAGTGCGCAAAGGGAGAGGAACAGCGGTGTAACATTATCGGCAGAACCCTCTCCTACCATGGCACAACACTGGCCACAACCGCCGTAGGCGGCCATACATTGCGTAAGGCGGGACTGGCGCACGCGCTGGAAGTCTATCCACGCGTACAAACACCTTACCCGCTACGTTGTCCACTGGGTCCACATCATCCGGATGCCACACAATATTACCTGGATGAGTTTAGCGAGTGCATAGACCGTCTGGGAGCAAATACGGTAGCTGCATATCTTGCGGAGCCCATCATTGGCAGCAGTGGAGGCGCCATCGTTCCCCCTGACGGTTATTGGCAGGGGATACGGGAAATATGTGACAACCACGGGATATTGCTACTTCTGGATGAAGTCATGACCGGTTTTGGCCGTACCGGTAAAAATTTCGGCTACCAGCACTGGCCCATTACACCAGACATTTTGGTGTCCGGCAAAGGGCTGGCTGGAGGTTATGCACCAATTGCAGGGGTATTCTCAAGTGACCACATCGCAAATGCGATTGGAGACGCCAATCTAAATGTAATGTTTCACACCTATGCAGCGCACCCCGCAGCCTGCGCAGCAGCAGTGGAAGTACTCGACATCCTGAAAGAAGAAAACCTTGTGGACCGGGCACGTGACATGGGCAAGCTTTTAAACACTCGCCTGAATGACGCATTCTCCAATCATCCGCACATTGCCGAGGTTCGTGGCAAAGGGCTGTTACAGGCTATCGAGATTGTGCAAAACCGGGACAGTCTGGAACCCTTTCCAGCGGACCGAAATATAGCCAACAGAGTTGTTAAGGAAGCCATGCGTCGCAAGGTGTTTTTCTATGGCGGTGGCAACGGAGATGTAAGGGATATCGTTTGTATGGGCCCACCCTTCATCATTACCGAAAAAGAAATTGATACCATGGTGAGTGTGCTGCTGGATTCGGTTGACGCAGTTTGTGGCAAATAAAACTGCCGTTGTAGAATTGCATGGACTATGAAGCCAGGATCTAATCGACGATGTTTACCCGATCTCAAATGCAATTAGCGCCGAGTATGTTCGGCACAGCGTTGTTTCAACGACTGCTCGTGGCCTGGGCAGGCATTTTTATCTCCGCAATATGCTACTGTCTGTTGCGTAGCGTTTTGGATATTGGGTATTCCCACCAAGCAAGCGCTACAATTAAATGGGCGATCATTCAGTGGGGCGCATGGCCGATTGTCCTGCCAGTCTGCCTCTATCTTTTTCAACTTGTAGCGCGCCATTTGTCATTGGCTACAGGTCTTATTGCGAGTGCAGTTTTCGCCATTGGTGGCGCAAGTCTGTTCGCGAGTGTTATGCAGATCGCACTCGTAGGTGAGCGGTCGTGGTACGAGACGACCTATCACATGGCACCGATCGCAGCAGGCACCTACCTTGTTTTCGGGATCATCGTGTTTTGGCATCTCTATCCGTCCGCGTTCAACCAATCCAAACCCACAATTGTTATCGAAAACGACGAAACCATCGAGTTGACGGTCTGGAAGGGCCAGGTACAAACGAAAATTGATACAGCGCTCATCGAATGGGCGCGCGCCGCCCGGAATTACGTTGAATTTTATGCCGGCGGTAAGTCCTACCTGATGCGCGCCAGCATGGCAGAGCTTGAACTTCTTTTGCCCGATCATCGTTTCCTGCGCACGCACCGGTCCTATCTGGTTAACAAGAAATTTGTCGTCGGGGTTGCCGGTGGCAGTACCCGGTCATCTGTAGTCCTCGAGTCGGGATTGAAGTTACCTGTTGGTAAGACCTACAGGCGCTCTCTTCTCGCCGCAATTAGACCAGACACTGCGATTGCCTGAACATACGTTCGTCCCAAATACTGCTATTTGGTCCCCTGGCTGTGGTGATCTTTTGACTGGACCTGCAAGCTGCAACAGTTCGTCGCGATCGTCCCAATAAGGCATTATTCGAGTATTCTCGACCATTCATAAGCTAAAGAGTCGGTCACGATGGCGGGCGAATTTTCCGTCAACAGTTACCAGGTAACATTCATGTCCCGCAAATCAATAGTAGTCATTGCGTTCATCGCATTCTCGATATCGATGGGGTGGATGCTACTGTCAAACCAACCCCGTAGTGAACGTGCGGCAATCATCGTACAGTTTGGTGATGCGGAAATTGCTGATGGAAGCCGGACAGAAGACTGGCTGGCCTATGGACGTACGCACTCCGAACAGCGATTCAGCCCGCTGGAGGACGTAAACACTGATACAGTCTCTCGCCTGGACGTGGCGTGGTACGTCGACTTGCCGAAGGACGTGGGGCTGGTCTCAACACCATTGGTTGTCGGGGGCAAACTCTACTTTACCGGCACCATGAACGTCATTCGTGCCTTTGACGCAACCACGGGCGAAATGATCTGGGAATACGACCCCGACGTTGCCGGACACATTGGCAACGGGCGGCAGGCGGGTTGGGTCCACAATCGAGGAATTTCGTTTTTCAAAGGAAAAATCTACGCATCCACCTGGGATGGGCGACTCCTGGCGTTGGATGCAAAGACTGGCGAACTGATCTGGAGCACGCGCACGTTTGAAGCCAACAAGCCGCTCTACATTACCGGTGCGCCCAAGGCCTTCAAGGACAAGATACTCATCGGCAATGGCGGCACGGAGGTTGGTCCCTCCAGAGGTTTCGTCACCGCTTATGATGCAGGGACGGGAGAAGAAGTCTGGAAATTCTATATCGTGCCTGGAAATCCGGCAGCGGGCTTCGAAAACGAAGCGATGGCGATGGCAGCCAAAACCTGGACCGGCAATTGGTGGGAGCACGGTGGCGGCGGAAACGCCTGGCACGGGTTCACCTACGACCCTGAGTTTAATGCTATCTATATCGGCACCGGCAATGGTTCGCCCTGGAACCGCAGGATCAGAAGTCCCGGCGGCGGGGACAACCTGTTCCTAAGTTCCATCGTAGCCCTGAACGCGGATACCGGCGACTATCTTTGGCACTATCAGGAAAGTCCAGGGGAAACCTGGGACTACACCAGCACGATGGATATCGTGCTCGCAGACCTGGAGGTGGACGGCCGGCCGATCAAGGCCATATTGCATGCACCTAAAAACGGATTTTTCTATGTGATCGACCGGGCGACCGGGAAACTGGTTTCTGCTGAACCATTCTCCCCGGTCAGCTGGGCCACTCACATCGACAAAGAAAGTGGGCGGCCGGTGGAAACGCCCGGCGCTCGGTATGAAGACGGCGAGGCAAATGTCTGGCCCAGCGCACACGGTGCTCACAGCTGGCAGGCTATGTCCTACAACCCGATTACAGGCCTGGTTTATCTGCCAACGATGAATATGGGCGGACGGTATGTCGACATGGGACTGGACGTCTCCTGGCGTGCAGAGGATTTTATCGGAGGAACTGGCGTGGGTCTTTTCGAAATATTACTTGATGATAATATCCCCGTCGGCATGTTACAGGCGTGGGATCCAGTGAAACAGGAAGCGGCGTGGACAGTGCCGCAGGATCACCCGTGGAATGCCGGAACTCTGACGACGGCTGGAAACCTGGTGTTTCAGGGTCGATACGATGGCATGTTTGTTGCCTATGATGCGACTACAGGAAAGCAGGTCTGGCAGTATGATCTTGGCCTGGGCATTTCTGCCCCGCCCATTACCTACCGACTGGACGGCACGCAATACATAACGTTACTTGTTGGCTACGGCGGTGGCTACACGATGGGGCTCACTCCAGGGTTACCGGATGAGGGTTGGGCATACGGGGTTCATACGCGACGACTCGTTACTTTTGCGCTCGATGGAAATACAGCATTGCCGCAACAGCCTCCGCCTTTTTTTCCGCAACCCCTTGTGTATGGCGATTTCGATTTGGACGAGACGCTGGCGACAAAGGGTGCTCGACTATTTGGTACTTACTGTGCCATCTGTCACGGCGGTGGGGCTGTTGCGAACGCCATGGCACCTGACTTGCGTGCTTCCAGGGTGCCGCTGGACTCCAGGGGCTTCGCAGAAGTAGTGCGCGAGGGCGTTCGCGTGAATCGTGCCATGCCCGCATTCGCAAGCCTTGAGGATGAGGAGTTAAAGGCGCTTCGTCATTACATCCGTGCCGTCGCTCATCGGGATGCATCTCGCAACCGGTCAGAATCAGACCGCATACATTAAGGACAGAATGCGACCCTGAGGCCCCTATCAGCGGTTGGCAAATACTGGATACGGTTGACACAGTTTGTGTTGGCTGCAAAGCCCTGGACTTTCAGGGCATTACAGACACTGCGGGTCTCATCAGTTGCTGATACATACCCTTCACGTTGAGCGCAAACCATGCATCGTACAAAGCCCAGTCCTTGTACTCATCCAGTGAGATGGTCTGCTGCATTTCCTCAACAGACAATCCTGCGTCAATCGCGTCGCGAACCGCTGATTCCAGATCTTCCATGTAGTGTCGAAACAAGCGCACATCCTTGTGGGTACCAATTTGGTCGTGTGCTGGTATGAGGATATCAAAATCCATGCTCTCCAGATTGTGCAGTGATGCGAGCCATTCAGGATAGTGATATGCCCAGAGCGGGATATCCTGAAAAGGCAGTGCTTTGGCCAGGACAAAATCAGCAGCGTAGATTGCTCGTTGTGCGGGGAAATGCACGATTAGTGAATCATTGCTGTGGCTGATCCCTGCATAGCTGAGTTCGACAACGGATTGGCCAAGCACAAGCGTCATTGAGTCGGAGAAAGTGATATCGGGGAGTGGCGTTGGTATCTTCAAAACGTTTAGTCCCGCCACGGCATTATCGTGAGCAATGATGGTGGCGGTGGCTGCAAATACTTCTCCACCTGACACGTGATCTTCATGGTGATGACTATAGACCAGGTACTTAACCTCCTTTTGAAACCTTTGTTGTAATTGTGTTTTCAACCAGGTGGCAGTTTCCGCATTAATTTGATCAACAACTATCACACCATCGGAGGTCACCAGAAATACACCATAATGTGCATTCTCCTGGAATCGATAAAGGTCGCCGGTAATCCTGACAATTCCCCGGTCGGGTAGTTGTTCAGCCACGACAGGCATGCCACAGGCCATGCTGAAAAGTACCAGGCCACGTATTAGTAAAGATGGTTTCATGGACGCAAGTATAAGGTTTGGGCGACATTAGGGAAGTACGGAAAACCTGCTGCTACATGCCTTTGGACTTGCGTACTCACCGATTGAAGCATTTTCTCTTCGTTATTTTGGCGTTTCTCCACCCAGGTATTGTTCTACACCCGGATGGTAAGGGGCGGCAAACACCAGTGCCTCCCCATCTATTCCCAGATCTCGATACACTGGTACCTTTTCTGCTAATACCTCTCTTTGTTCCTGCAGAACTTCCAGAATTTTCGCAACATGTTGAGGTGGCATATTTCGGTGTGCAGAAATCACAGTTTGGATACCGAATCCGCTTCGATCAACAGTAATTCCCTTATACGTGCCGCCGGGAATTTCCGCTCTTGTTAGTTCCCAACTGGATTCGACGAAGGCTGCGATTTCAGCATTCCAGAGGTTTACAAGCTGCACTCCACATTCCTCAACGAGTTGTCGGTATATGGCGTTCGGATGGCCTGTTGAATATATCGCCGCATCAATGCTGCCACTACAGAATAGTTGCGGTAAACCTGAACTGGCAGAACTGTGGATTGTGAAATCTGCCTGATCAAACTCAAGCGCGCTCAGCATTCTCTCTGTGATTACCCGACTTCCGGATCCCACATTGCCAATATTCAATCTTGCTCCCCTGAGGGCCGCCAGGCTGGATACATCAAGTTCGGGTTGAACAGCGAGAATAAATATTTCTCGATGCAGTGACGATACGGTTCGCAAATTCTGATGCGGTGTATCAAATGGTGCATCCCCTCGCCAGGCCTGATACTGCAAACTTACCTGACTCAGCACCAGATCGAACTCTCCCCTTTCGAGGCCCTGCAGATTGTACTTGGAGCCCGGTGACTCAACCGCTTCACATGAAAACCCGTGCGCCAATATTGATATCTGCTCACACAGCGCGACGGCCATCGGGTAGAAAGTCGCACCCTTACTTCCGGTCCCAATGGTGTAGTGCGTTGCGGGTGTGCCGGGTGTCGCAATCAAAACAAAGGCTAACAGCGCCAATGGCAATCTGATTCTGGTAAGTACCATACACCCTCCTGGCCCGGTTAAAGGGGTCAGTGTCATTTTATCCCGGTAGCTTAACGCGGCAATTGCCTGAAGTGCCAATCCACAGACACTGTTATGGCTTCTAGGGGTTTGCCGTACGGCTGATTTCAAAGGTGATACCGATATCGGATGGTCCTTCCAAGCCTCTTTGAGAACTGAAATACAGACGTGTACCATCCGGAGACAGTGCAGGTCCCGCAATCTCGGAGCTCGCATGGCCATCCAATTGCAGCAATGGCAATAAGTCACCTGAGGGATTCAACACAACAATTTGCATGTCTCCCCCATCTTCTGCCACGAGAATATTTCCCAGAGTGCTCACTTTCAAATTGTCTACGCCGGTTAGAATCGGGTTCAGCGCAGAAGTGGCACCATAGTAGACGCTGATCTGTTGAGACTGAACAGCATAATCCCACACCCTATTATCAAATTTGGTGGTGAAGTAGATGTGTCCATTTGAATAATCTATACCTTCACCACCACGGAATTCACTCACCTGGTCTAACTGTTTTCGAGTAGGTGTCGATACTGCTTGTGGGTCGGGAATATTTTGCCATTCTATCTGTCCGTTGCTCTCATCTACTATAAGCGCAGCCTGCAGCGTGCCACTTGCAAGATTGGGATGACCCTCACTGGTAAGGGTGTCTGGCACAAACCGGTAAAACAGACCATCATTCTGGTCTTCCGTGAGGTAAAGTACTGCGTTATCCGGGTCAACTGCGACCGCTTCGTGATTAAATCGTCCCAATGCTGGAACCTCTACGGCAGGCAGTGTACCGGTAGGGTCACATTCGAAAACTCGTCCAAGTTCCTGGTTCTCCTCACAACTTAGCCACGTCCGCCATGGCGTTGCACCCCCTGCGCAGTTTCTTGAAGTACCAGTAAGAATGGAATAACTGTCAACGATCTGGCCAGCAGAATCAAACCTGATGGCACCAACGCCGCCATTACCATTAGGCAATTCGCTGTTGGAAACATAAATCCAGCCGCCATCTGACGTTTCAAAGACGGCACCACCATCCGGGGCATCGTGCCAGAGATAACCAGAACTATCGAGTACAGGCTCTCCTGAAATTGCGACCACTCTGGAGGTATATCCCGGCGGTAACATCACACCATTTACATCGGGAACATTGAGTGGCTGCAGCACCGCAAACTCGTCAACTTTTAATAACGGCATAATTGGCGGGGAATCAACGGAAACAGATACCGAAGGCGGCGTTCCACCACCACATGTTGAAATTAACGGCGCCGATGCCATAAGCAGAGGGATTTGCACAATCCGTTTTATGGCATTTCTGCGTTCAATTTTCGGTGGCATATCTGTTTCTATCAGGCACTCGCCTGCATCTTTTCAAGCGTCGCGGTTGGCTTTAGAAGAGTCTGAGTGGTTTGCATCACGATTTTATTGGGTTTGGTTATCCACCAATTCTACCCGTCGATTTAGCGCCCGACCCTCCTCTGTCGCGTTGGAAGACACCGGGCTGGCATAGGACACACCGAAAGCCACAAGGCGTTCTTGCGAAATCCCATATTTTGTTGACAACTCTTCTACAACTGAGCGTGCTCTATTTTGTGATAAGTTCATATTGTATTCAAAGGCACCTGCATTATCTGTGTGGCCAACCACCAGTAACTTTAAATCAGGTTTTTGCTCAAACAATTTGGCAATTTCCTGAAGCGTTGCCTCAGAATCTTCTTTGACAGTAGCGCTATTGGTGTCGAAAAGAATTCCATAAAGCGAAACACTTCCCGTCGATGATATTTGTTGAGCCATTTCGCTGGCCTCGAGTTTGACCATATTTTTCTCACGCGGCCTGCCTTCGACAATATCAACAACCGCAACTGTTCGTCCTTTGAACGCATTACAATTGGTATAGCCATAACTCTTAATAGTGTATGTATGAACAGAGATATACGCACCCGTTTCAGGCAGTTCCGCGACAAGGTAACGCTGGTCCATTATGCCGCCAATGGTCGCACAATATCCTTGAGAGTAGTCCTCCAAACCCAGCCTTTCGCGCGGACGAAGAAAACTCGCCAGACTATCCTGATATTTGCCAATGCTGTTATCTTTCTTGCCACCGCATTCCTCACGTTTGCACTCAAATAGTACATTGCCGCCCTGGGCAACAATCTCATCCTGGTAATTGCGTACTACTTCCAGCGGTGAACGCTCAGCTGGTAAGACATAAACCAGGCGCGTATACGGACCCTCAACCGTTTTCGACTCTGCAAATGAGTACACAGTCTGGTAACCTGTTGATGAATCATTTTGACGTTTGAGTGTTGACAGTGGAAATGTGAATTCATCATAACTCTTTTGTTGTTGGGCCACGATGTAGGAACCCGCGTAACGCTTTAAAAGGGGATGATCCTTGCTCCCTTCGCTATCGGTAGTTGGGAGTTCTGGAATTATCACTGCCGAAAATGCCGCCGTGGAGATAACTAACAGCATTAAGAATAATATTGGTTTTCTCATTTTTATCACTCATTTACAATTAAATTAAGTTGAATCCTCGTACCAGATTTCAATCAAGCACTCGCCTGCATCTTTTCAAGCATGGCTTTCATCTGCTGGTGCATGGCGTTCACTGCCTGTAAGGGTCGAATCATGACTTTAAATTCAGTAATCTTGCCCTCGTCGTTGCAAGTGATGATATCCACACCATTGACGTATTTACCGTCTACTTCCGACTCGAATTCGAGTACAGCATGATTGCCACTCAACACTTCCTTTGCGTACCTGAACTTTGAAAAAGCAGTACCATTCTCGTTCTCTATTCCACCACTAAAAGTATTTCCCGCCGCGGTCAGATACATTTTGGTCAGATCCTTACCTTTCTGTGCTGTAAACACGATGGGTGAGTAAAACTCAACATCATCAGCCAGTAACTCATCCAGCCCACCGTCAAGCTCACCTTGAAGATGCAAGTGCCATTTTTTCATTACCGCTTCAATCATTACCGCTCCTTAATGAACATACAAAACCCTGAGGTATGCATTAAACATGATAGGCCGGGAATAACCAAAGAACTTTAACGGCAAAGGCCTTCCGATAACCAGCGTCTGTGGCATACTCGAAATACTTTGCACAAGGATATACCATGCCCACACCAGCCCGAGTAGTTGTATTACCTGCAGATGATGGCCCCCTACAGGTCGTCGAAATCGATTTGCCAGATCCAGGCCCAGACCAGATTATCGTCAAACAGTTCGCCTCAGGCGTATGCCATTCTCAATTGCATCAGATGCACACACCGCGTCGTTCACCGGTTGTCCTGGGTCACGAGTCCACCGGCATCGTTACTCAAAAAGGCTCACAAGTCAGCCACGTGAGCGAGGGCGATACCGTCATGGTGACCTGGGTACCGCGTGATGCAACTGCCGCTAGCAGAAATCCTGACGCGGCAGTATTGAAGTTACCGGATGGCAGTACCGCCATATCTCAAAATGTATTCACCTGGGCTGACACAACTATCGCCGACGAGCAATATGTGGTGAAGGTCAACCCCAATATACAAAAGGAAGTTACGGCCATCATTGGTTGTGCTGTAATGACTGGCGCGGGAGCGGTTGAAAATACTGCAGGCGTAAAACAAGGTGACAGTGTTGCAATTTTTGGCGTCGGTGGCGTGGGTTTATCTGCTGTCGTTGCTGCAAAAAAACTCGGCGCTCATCCAATCATCGCTGTTGACCTTGATGAAGAAAAGCTGGCATTTGCGAAAGAATTCGGAGCCACACACACCGTTAATGCCGGTGAAACTGATCCAGTCGCAGCAATCAAGGCGCTAACGCCTCAACCCGGGCGCCAGACCATGTACGAAGGTGAAGTGTCCGGCGCTGATTTTGTATTTGACTGTATCGGCTTAAAACAGACGATGGAGCAGATAGTACCGGCAGCGCGAACCGGTTTTTTTGGTGCACAACCTGGTGGCACAGCGGTTCTGGTTGGTGTGCCCACGACGCAGGTTGAGTTGAAAGCGATCGACATGCTGGTTAACGAGAAGAAGTTTATCGGTTCCATAGGAGGTTCCTGCTCACCGGACCGGGACTTTTCGAAATATCTGCAGTGGTACGCGGAAGGGAGTTTGAATCTGGATTCCATGGTAACCGCCCGTTACAGCATTGATGACATCAACGAAGCAACACGCGCACTGGCTGCAGGAAAGATTGCCGGGCGGGCTATTCTGGTGTTTTAACTACCGCGGAAGTAACCTCAGCTAACGAACGATTTATGCATACCAATCTCACAGAGCAGAGGTTTGTGATCGTAGCTGGTAAGCTATAAAGGAAACCTCTGGATTCATGGAGTAATCCGAATGTCTGCAATTGAAAGGTCCGGAAATTTGAACCGAAGACAGTGGCTCAAGGGCGCAGGTGTGGTGGTTAGCGCCAGCCTTACGCCGATAAGTTTGTTGCATGCAGCGATGCCAGTGGGTTCTAGCAAGATAATCCCTCAGCCTGACCACATCATCCGGGCAAATTTTAACGAAAACCCCTACGGCCTTTCCCGTGTTGCCCTCAGAGCCATTCAAAATACCTTCAACAAAGCCGGTCACTACGATTGGGGGCCCAGACTAAAAGTCATTGACGTAATGACACAATTACATGACTTACCTCCCGATCAGATCATCCTGGGCTCTGGATCAGGTGAAATTCTAAAAGTTGCAGGTTTAATGGCTGGCATGAAACAAGGATCTGTCGTTTGTGCTGATCCCACCTATGATGACCTCATTCGATTTGCAGAGAAAAACGGTGCTGAAATAATCAAAGTGCCGGTTCGCCAGGACCTTGGGATAGATCTGGAACGAATGAAAAAGGCTATCCGCAAAGATACGAAAATCGTCTATATAGTAAACCCAAATAACCCTATTCCATCGATCATCGCGAAGCGCGAACTTGAAAGTTTTGTCAAAGACGTCTCAAAGAGATGTTTGGTATTCGTGGACGAAGCCTATTTTGAGTTTGTAGACGATCCAGTTTATGGCTCCATGATTGACCTTGTGCGAGCCGGACAAAAGAACCTGATTGTGACAAGAACAGCCTCAAAAATTCATGGTATGGCAGGCCTGCGCGTGGGCTTCGGTTTCGGCCATGCGGATCTACTAAAAGAACTGGACAAAATCAAAACCGGACAAATGAATATCCTGGGTCTGGCAGGCGCAGCGGCAAGTTATACGGATACTGAATTTCAGCAATTTACACTGCGAAAAACCAGAGAGTCGAAGATGATCATGGAAGAAATGATTGCTGAACTGGGTTTAAGATCAACAAAATCCCACGCAAATTTCGTGTTTTTTGATACCGGGCATACAGTAGAAGAGATCAATAAAAGACTAAAAGAGAAAGGCATATTGTCTGGTAGACCATTCCCTCCATACCTTACATGGTCGCGTGTAAGCCTGCAGAAACCTGAAGAAATGCGCTACTTCGTACAAACGTACAAGCAACTGTTTGGCTAGGCTGCAGGAGAGAGTGCCGGACGAGCTATTCTGGTGTTTTAACAACCCCGGTCGTGACAGCCGAAGAGAGTTTGATACATATTTTGTCGCCATTGAATTCGATCGTATCACCGGCAAGAATTTTTTTACGCTTTTGTGTCTCGATTTTACCGTTAACCAGTACCCGGGCAGCCGCAACAACGGCTTTACCCTCACCACCACTGGACACCATACCTTCAAACTTCAGAATCTTGTATAACTCGACGGGTTCCCGGGTGATTTCAACTGTACGCACCTGATTTTCTGGTGTGATCATTATTTGAATCCTGCTATAGATATTGAAAGTTTCCTCATAGCTCTAGCAGCTAGCCGAACTGAGCACACAGGCATATAGCATCCGTTAATCAAGGCTACGACGAATCAATGTCACGGGTAAATCATCTCTCGGCTTCGAAATGGGTGACTGCTGCACCGGCATTTCATATCCGTCAGGGACTTGCCAACGATAGTTCTTTAACATCTCTGCCAGCACCAGCTTAATTTGCATGTTAGCGAAGTGAAGACCAATGCACATATGAGCGCCTCCGCTGAAGGGTACCCAGCTGTAGCCATGTCGTTTGTGTTCCGCACGCTTTGGTCCAAAACGCTCCGGATCGAACTTATACGGATTGTCCCAGTATTCCTTCATGTAGTGCGTATGAATCGGATAGGTGATGACCAATGCGTCCGCGGGAATTAGATAACCGCCATATGCGAATGCGCGGTTGCTCATTTTTGGCAAAGTGGAAAGGGGCGGGTACATCCGCAAGGCCTCTTTGATAACCCAATCGTTTTTCGATAGTACCGTTCATCGTTTCAGTCGTTGGGTTCTGCATATCAAGTACATCCAACTCGGCAGCGATTCTTTCCTGCCACTCCGGATTTCTGGCAAGCGCATAAGTGATACTGGTGAGTGTGCTGGTTGTTGTGTCATGGGCTGCCATCATGAGGAAGATCATGTGATCAACAATTTCCTGGTCTGTGTAGCCCCTGCCCTCTTCGTCTTCGGCTTTGCACAATAACGAGAACAGATCATTGCCTTCGCCAGCGCGTCGTTGTGCAATCATTGGCAGGAAGAAGTTGCACATCGTTTGCCTGGCTTTTATACCGCGCCAGAGCAGCGTTCCAGGGATCGCAAAGGGGATCCGTGGCATGGACGCCGCGACGGTTGTTTCAAATGCTGTGTTGATAGCACGTGAGTCGTCCCCCAGATCCATGCCCAGAAAAATGGTTGCCGCGAGATCGAGGGTCAATTTTTTTAACGTGGGGTAAGCCATCATGGTGCCCTGGGCAGGCCAACTTGCAATCTCGTCCCTTATCTGCGGAATCATCTGTCCGAGGTAGCCGTGCATGGCCTTGCTCTTGAAACCCGCTTGCATTAAGCGGCGATGATATCGATGATCATCGCCATCCCGCAGCATGAGGCCGTTGGGAAATATGCGCCCGATTATCATGTCCCAGGCTTTTTTGTTAGAGAATGTCTTGTCGCGGTTCAGCAGGCACAGACTATGCGCGTCGGCGCCAAATAGATGGACTACACGCATTTTGCCCGCTTTTTGCATCACAACATCACCATATTCACGACGCAGGTCCTGGCCATGTTTCAATGGGTTGTTGTAGCTACGTTTTATGTAGCGTATGGATTTGAGCAATCCGGTTTGGATCGGCTGCAGCGGCGTTGAGACGTTCGTCATTGCTAATTCTATAAGTGGTAGTCAAAGAGCTGGCAATATTACGACTACAGTGATGCTTCAGTCACCTGATTTGCATCTATAACGGTAAAAAGCCAGTAAGACTTGCGGTACTCAAATAGGCGCTCCTTGCTTTCTCCACATTTATAACGGCTTGCATTCACGGGTCACCATACACCTCGGCAGGTACTTCAGGGTCGCTCGTCACCGTGTCCGCGTTGTCGCCCAGGCCGTCACCATCGGAGTCCGTAGTCTCCGTCGGGTCATCCGGGAATTTATCGGCGTTGTCACCCACGTTGTCACCATCTGAGTCTGTCGTCTCCGTCGGGTCATCCGGGAACCTATCAGCATTGTCGCCCACGTCGTCACCATCAGAATCCTTCGTTTCAAACGAGTCATCCGGGAACCTATCGGCATTGTCACCCACGTCGTCGCCATCGGAGTCCGTAGTCTCCGTCGGATCATCCGGGAACTTATCGGCATTGTCACCCACGTCGTCACCATCCGAGTCCCGTGTTTCAAACGGGTCATCCGGAAACGCGTCCGCATTGTCACCCACCTCGTCGCCATCGTAATCTGCCGACTCCGTAGGGTCATCCGGGAACTTATCGGCATAGTCACCTACGCCGTCACCATCAGAGTCTGTCGTTTCCGTAGGGTCATTCGGGAACTTATCTGCATTGTCACCTAAGTCGTCACCATCCGTGTCCGTCGTCTCCGTAGGGTCGTTCGGGAACTTATCAGCAAAGTCACCCACGCCGTCACCATCAGAGTCTGTCGTCTCCGTTGGGTCATCCGGAAAATCATCGGCATTGTCCCCCACGTAGTCACCATCACTGTCTACAGTTTCCGTCGGGTCATCCGGGAACTTATCGGTATTGTCACCCACGTTGTCACCATCTGAGTCCGTCGTTTCAAACGGGTCGTCGGGAAACGCGTCCGCATTGTCTCCAACCTCGTCGCCATCGTAATCTGCCGACTCCGTCGGATCATCCGGGAACTCATCGACATTGTCACTCACGCCGTCACCATCGGAGTCTGTCGTCTCCGTAGGGTCATCCGGGGTAGCATCGCTGCTATCACCCGCGCCGTCACCGCTCGTATCTGAGTTCGTCGGGTCATTCGGGAAATCATCATAGATATCGTCTATGCCGTCGCGATCTGAATCTTCTCTATAACCTCCCCGCGGAACATCCGGAAACTGATCAGCGAAATCTGGAACGCCATCACCATCTGAATCAGTCCAATATCTCGAAACACCTTGATCACTGCCACCGCACGCTTTAGCGACCAAATATTCGCTATATTCCCCCACAGCATTAAGTAGCACTTTCAACCAACCAAATTTATGTAGTAGGCCTACAGTTGTGAGGGACTTAAGCGATCGACGTTCAACAGCGATCTGGGCCGCCTTCCCAATACCGGCGGTCATAAATTCCATTCCACAATCCAGCGCACCGCACCCTCCTACACTGCTGATGTTTGCGGCGCATGCCAGGATTTGAAAATAATCATTCAAGAAAAACAGGAAGTTTAGAAATTTTGCACCATTTGCCAGGGCAATGCCGTTTGTTATTATAAATCCGATAACGTCACCCCTACCGCTGTTCGAATAGCCTAATGTATGCCCGGTCTCAAGGTCTACAAGCCAAAATGCTGCCCCAAAAGGTTCCTCAGCCATTCTTAACGGCGAGTAGAGCGCCATTTTCACCTTCGACGGATCAAGTTCATTGCGAAAATCCGGGAACCTTTGGCGTAGTTCCCGTTCTCCGGCTAACACCCAGTCGGCTGCGCGGTTTTTTTCCAGATCAAAGTTGAACTGGCTAGCGGTGTTGGAGTTCACCTTCTCTCCAGCGATCAGGTAGTTTTCAAGCAGGGTGTCAAAAACGCCTTGCTGTATCGAGATCCACCTGCCTCGCTTGTCATCATCTGACAGGGGTAATATATGGTTCTCTATAATGTCGATACCGATGGTAAATTCAGCAGTAGAGTTTTTCATCGACATCGTGCCGTACTGTGACACAAGATTCGTGCGGGTAATGCCGTAACCGGTCTTGTCAGAGGGCTGCTGACGTAGCAGAGAAAAGTTGAGCAGTTTCAACATTGATACTCTGGAGATCGGAAATTTCTCCAGCACTTCCTGTTGGGTAGGAACAACCGATGCGTCGGCTATTTCTTTGCTTAACTCCAAGTACACTAATGTAAGGCTGCGGAGTTCTTCGTACAGATATGAATCCGGGATATCAAACGGCAGGAGCAGAAAATGCTGTGCTGACATAAATTTTGCTGCCCGGGAGGTTCTAACTTCTTCGGAAAGGGTGACAGCACGCGGGGCTTTGGAAGATATTCGGTAACCGGGTTTTCCAGTGGGTTCAGGTTTTGCATAAGCAAGCGCGGTAGACAGCTCTACACATTTGTCACTTCCATAGAGTTCACTAAGCAATAACATGGGTTCCATTTCCGGCACATCGGAAAGGGCATTTTTTCCTAATACCCATAAGTCTTCCAGGTCTACGCCTGACTGCTCAGAACAAGCTTGTCGTTGTTTGTTTAGTTCTGCCTGTTCTTCTTCCCATAGTGAATAAACGCGTTCAGCCTCGGTGCGGACACGCTCAGCTTTCTGTTTTTCTCTGTCAAGAAAGGCATCTATTATGTGATCTCGAAAATCAAATAGTGTTCTAGTTTGCGTGACGGTGTCGCCTCCGCCCGTCAAATCAATCTCGAGTCGTACTTCAGCCAGTTGGTCGTCTCGAGATAACGACATCCCCTGTATGGACTTATTCATCTCATTCAAAAGATTAGCGTTAAAAGCGCCAACAGCCGATTCCGGCATTTTGGCATTAACATTCAGACTGCCGTCAGCGCGAATACTCGCCTGGGAAATAATGTCGTCCCCTAATCGCAGCAATGGTAGCCATTCATCTTGCATCGCGAGGTTTTTACTTAGGCCCGCACCAGAAAGGTCCGCTAGCTCATCAGGTTCTGTGCGCTTTCGTATTGGGAGGTAGGCCAGACTAACTGGTTGCATAAGGGACTTGGCGGTGCGAATTGTGTGCTTAAGCGCGACTCCGGAAGTTTCTTCACCTTGCGCATTTATCTTGTCTGCGATGATGCGAAATGTGACCTGATGGTGGAGGATCTCGGGCAAATCCTCACGGGAAATCGCCACTTGCGCAGAGTCTGTGTACCCAAGCATTTTGAGTGAACTAACTTGCTGCTCGAAAAAGAAGTCAAAAACAACAGTTTCTTCACCCGATTGTGCCAATACCCACCAGTGATCCTTCAATGACTCCAGGGCGTTGTTAAATTCGGGTGTGGGTGCATATTCCTTCAGAGGCAATGCCTGGATCAATGCCTTCGTTTGCTCATTCGCCTTATCTATCAGTTGACTGTAACTCGAATGCGTTTTTTGCTCCTTGCGAGTGTCAACCGGCCGCTGAACTGCGAGGCTCTCTCTGACCAGATTTTTGGCGATTGAGAGAGCCTTGTCGTTCAGCGTGGCGTTGGAGAGCTCTGCCTGATAACCGGCTCGCTCCAGAAGTTCCACAAGTAGTAAACTGCGATCGAGGCTATTGCCCCGTCTTTCCATCAATACACCCCAGGCACCTTTTAACACCCCGGTATATGGAAGCGGAGCAGTATTGGATTTTACCCATTCGTAAAGCTCGTGAGGGTCGCGACCAACATCTTGCAGGACCGCGTCAAAGTCGAAGTATTTCCGATTGACCATATCTTCATCCGAGCGGATCTCCTGCTGTAATCGTTGGAGATAAGCACTGGAATTGGCGGTACGGAAGCCCTCCTCGGGCACAGCCAAAACAGAGGGTGCTGTCAATGTGAAAGCTAACAGCAGCACACAAACGCCTGGAAAGATAGTTAGGCGCCAACTAGCAGACAGGGCTGATTGATTAGTTTTGGTGGCGAATCCAGTTCCGTGCATCGCTCGTCGCCAATGCGCTATTTCCAACCGAAAAATATGCTTAATTTTTTTTACTCCAAATGCATTTCATCAGAGAAAATGGCACCGCTATGGTCTTGTTTCAAAAGATACATTTGTGCCCAAACTTACTTGAGTCTAACTCGTTAAGCGCCAATTTGCATCTGCGCGGCGGCGGCAAACATGCTGGCCACTGGAGGTATACATATGTGTATTGTTTTGCTTATGAACAGCAGAAGTCTCGCCGATCAGTTCTTCGATTCCGCACAACCACCATCACCCAGACTGGCATACTCCGCTTCGTTGAATGCCTCCCCTGTAAAAATGTTCTTGTAGGCGTCGCAGTGGTCTTGCTGTTTGTAGGAAGCATCGCTAAGCAGACGTTTTCGAAGATCCGGGATTGACAGTCGGTCGCTGACCATTCTTATGCCCTGATCAGATTCGGTATCAAAAACCATCAACCGGGGTGCTGCAGCTTCTGAGCTGTTCCAGGCTTGCCAGAGAAGCTGCTTACCAGAGCGTCCCTTACCCGGAAAACCGGTGTAGGCAAATTCGGCCCAATAGGCGCGCATTTCTCTGGATACCACATCAAACTCATCTGACATGGAATCAGGAAAAATAAGGCGCAGAGGTTTCGGAAAATTGCCAAACACAAACGGCAGTTCAAGTGCATGCGCAGCGCCGAAAAGATCCTTAAGGTTAATAAAGCCAAAATTACGCCAATCATCAACATCAAAACGATAGGCGAACACTTGCAGGTTGCCCGCCTGATTCAGCGCTGTGGCAAGCTCGTCTACTCCGCGAATTTCCCAGGCATCCGTGGCATAACGGTTGTCACGATTGTAACTTTCCAGATCGTTAAATCCGGAAGGCAAGCCGAAAGTTCTGTTGATCTTGTCACTGCCAAAAGCCATGAATAGTTTTACTTCATCCCGGTTCGTACCCAGAATTATTGGTACCGCGTTATGCGTTTCAGCGCTCGAAAACAGTTCCTTAGTTGTGATGTCTACTGGCAGAACATATCCATCGGCAAAAAGTGCAGGGTTGCCAAGCATACCACCGAAGCCGCCAGTGTAGAGATTAAGCAACTGTTCCGGACTCAATCTGTGTAGTGCTGATGAAATATCCAGGTGATCCATTTTTTCCTGATGTTGTTTTGCTTCATCACGATCTGCTACAAGGGATTGATCGAGCAACATCTGGTTGACAATTTCCCTGGAACTCAGGCGATGACCCGCTTGCTCGTCATCAGAATAATTTTCCGCTATAGCTGTACTTGTCATGTTTAGTCCACCACTCTGGGAGATAGCTTTGTGGAACAATCCATTTGCCAATGGTGACGCCATCATGGAGAGAACATCAAATCCACCTGCCGATTCGCCGAATATGGTGACATTGTCGGGATCTCCACCGAATGCCGCGATATTATCCTGAACCCATTGCAATCCAAGTATGATGTCCAGGGTACCGTAGTTTCCGGAATCGTCTGCAAGCGTACTGGTCTCGTCATGTAAAGCCGGGTGCCGAAACCAACCCAATGGGCCCAGGCGATAATTCAGACTGACGATAATCAGCTTGTGCTCCCGACTGAGTCGTGCGCCGTTGTAGAGTGAAGTGGCTGACTCTCCAATACTGTTGCCGCCGCCATGAATCCAGAACATGACCGGCAGCTTTTTGGTTACTTCCTGCGGTGACCAGACATTCAGAAACAGGCAATCTTCGACACCTCGCATTTCGCCTCCCGGGCGCTGTGGGCAGGCATCACCGAAGGCAAGCGTTTCACGTTTGTTTTGCCACTGACGAGCTGGTCTTGGCGCACGCCAGCGCAGATCACCAATGGGTGCTTCAGCAAAAGGGATACCGAGCCAGGTCGAGACACCGTCGTCGAAGAACCCGACAATTTCACCTGATGTTGTTTGCGTCAATGTAGATTCATCCGCGACAGGCGTGGATTGGCTGGCGGGTGCAAGGTAGAGATAGAGCCAACCTGCGCTGACAACCATAAGCAAAACGAGCACGACAAGTGTGTAGAATAGTTTACGCATAAACAGGGTTCCGGTTTTGTGTATGGAAAGCGAGTTCTACTTTAACCCTGACAGCACAAGTTGTTAACTGTCAGCATCGGAAAATTATCAAGCTCAAACCGTGCAGCGCCGTGGACGTCCACTTTCTCCATAGCGGTCACTCAAACCGTTAGAAAAATACTTTTTGAACGTCTCTTAACGGCCAAGAACGGCCTTTCAGAAAACGGGGTAGTTGGAATTTGAGTCTATCTTGTAGGTACCCAATCTGTAAGCTCAAACTGTTGCCCATGGATGATGACCTGATCAGTTCTCTGATCCTCCATGTTCATTCCAAAGAAGGTAGTTTCACTGCTAGTTATAAACCATCCCACAAAGGCGTCTCTAATTCTGCCAATGAACATGCAATCCAATGTACTTGTTGTTGTAGAAGAACTCGGTCCAGTATTTTTCGAGTCGTGACTTAGCCGCTCAAAATACAAACCCGATTCACTTAACCATCCCGACTTCTTTGTCGGCAAGGCTTTGTTATAGTCAAAGTTTTCCAGAATGTATTCAACTATCTCAGTCGCGGTGCTTTCAGAGATGACCGCCGCGGGAGCGGTTCTGGGAATCGCTTTGTTCGGGACGAGAGAGAGCAAAATTTGCTGGACAAGGAGATCGTAGGCTTGTGAAAATCTCCATTCGTAGTGCTGAAATACGTTTCTCAAACGTAACAGCTGTAAGAGATTCAGTGTTCTGTGAGAAATTCTTCCTAATCTCTCCGCTTTAACGCGCGCAGTTTCTTCTATCTCCGACCACATCGCTTTGAGTTCTTCCATTTCAATGCGGACCATACGATGGTCGACATACATTAGATCCACTAAATTGGGATCAAGGTTGAGAATACATTTCTTGATTTCCGAAGTGGATTCTCTCGTCGCATTGGCGCGGAACTTATACAAAGCAGGTCGCTTATAGCCCTCGAGAATAGCTGCTATTTGCTTCTGCAAGTTCGAATCAAAAACTTCGTCGATTCCTTCGATGGTGGAAGAAAAGTCGAAGTTAGAAAGATCGCAATAGAACGGCTTGGTCTTACGAAGTATGTGTAGGTTTTCTTCATTCATGAGGCTAACCTTCGATACAAACGACTTGAATGAGTCGTCTCCCGCCGCTCAACCTAGCGCTGGAGAGCAGTCCAAGCATCCCGCTCCGAACTCTCCGAGCATCTTCCGTTCGGTGTCCGTCGATGAACATCTAAAATATACACTAGAGGATTGATGACGCCAAGGACTCCTTAGGGCACATTTGAGCCGGTCACGACAGTAAAAGTCGAACGGCCGCTTTCTCGTTAGCAGACACTCAAACTTTACGATTTAGGTATTTCAATAATCTCCTATCAGCCACAAGCGGCCATCGAGAAGCGCTTCTACACACCGAT
>JAJFJZ010000026.1 GCA_021773565.1 Gammaproteobacteria bacterium
GGGCTGTAAAAAAGATAGGAGATACATTTATGCAACAGCCAACTATGACTCGAGTAGCGGGAGTAGCATGGGGTGCATTTGGGCTTTTTGTCGCGTACAAAGGCTACGGCTAGACCGATTACAAATGGCGGCTTGTGGCCGTAAGCGGCCGCATAAAACCGTCATTTTTCGCCTTTTGAGCGTCTGCTTTGGAGAAAACTGATAAAGACCCTAATCCAGACCTAAAGTCCCAATATCGACGCCCATTTCATTCGGTCTGCAGCCACGCTTTGGTACACTTTTCAGAGGTACCCTGTGGGGTAGGTCGAATTGGTGTTTCAAAGCTTTTTTGCAAGGGCAATAACACGGTTTTTTAGATTTTTTCAGATTTTGAAGTGGTGCTTCGCGCTTAAAGGGTGGGTATAGGTTATTCTGGGATTCGATCAACCCCTGTTTTTAGAGTCGGCCTAATACCAACCTGCCTACCGGAACCTTCTTTTTTAGCCTGCCCAGTTGCAGGTGGAGCAGTCGGAGACCAGCTGTTATCCGACACATACCAGAAGCGTATTCTGAATATTGAAGTATGGGCTTAGGTATGGGCTAATTGTCGATCAAATAAATAACTGGTTATTAATCAATAGGTTAGGAGTATATCTGGCGGAGGGGGTGAGATTCGAACTCACGGTCCTGTTACAGACGCCGGTTTTCAAGACCGGTGCATTCGGCCGCTCTGCCACCCCTCCAGTGGACGCGCATTATAGGCAAGTGTCGCCTGTTTTGACAATATGAGGCTGTTAAGGGGTTTCGGTATAACCATTCGGGTTATTGGTCTGCCATCGCCAGGCGTCCTTGCACATCTGTTCAAGAGACCTGGTAGCTCTCCAGCCAAGATCCTTTTCAGCTTTGGCAGGGTCGGCATAACAGGCAGCAATGTCTCCTGCGCGACGGGGTGCAATTTCATGCGGAATATTTTTACCACTTGCAGCTTCAAATGCACTCAGCGCTTCCAAAACCGAGTAGCCCTGGCCCGTACCTAAATTATGGATGGCGAGTCTGGGGCTCGACAGGAAATTCAGCGCCGCAAGATGTCCCAACGCTAAATCCACTACGTGAATATAATCTCTTACACCTGTACCATCCGGCGTTTCATAGTCACCGCCGAATACTTTCAGCGCTGCCAGCTTGCCGATGGCCACCTGGCTTACATACGGGAGCAGGTTATTGGGAATACCGTTTGGGTCTTCACCTATTTTCCCCGAGATATGCGCTCCAGCGGGATTGAAGTACCTCAAAATCGAGATTTGCCAACTTGGGTCCGAATGGAAAAGATCTGAAAGAATTTGCTCAATCATCAATTTGGTTTGCCCATAAGGGTTGGTAGCACGGGTAGGGAAATTTTCGTCAATGGGCACGCTGTCCGGGTCACCGTACACAGTGGCCGAAGAGCTGAACACCAGCGTTTTTACTTCGTGTTTAACCATGCTATCCAGGAGATGCAGGGTGCCAGTAATGTTGTTGTGGTAGTACCACAGGGGTTGTTCAACGGATTCGCCAACGGCCTTGAGCCCGGCAAAATGAATTACCGCGTCAATTTCCTGAGTTCCCAGAATTTCATCTATCGCAGACCGATCGAGCAAATCTGCTTGTATAAAGTGTATGGGTTTTCCGGTTATGGACTCGACCATGTTCACCGCCTTAACTGAACTGTTTGACAGGTTGTCCAGCACAACCACCGAATGCCCTTCATTCAGTATTTCCACACAGGTATGGCTGCCTATATATCCGGCGCCACCCGTTACCAAAATTTTCACCTGATTAATTCCTCATCCGTAATACGATTTATACCAATCTACAAAATTTTGTATTCCAATCTCGATCGGAGTGTCGGGCTTGTAATTAACACTCGACATCAGTTCGGTCAGATCCGCATAAGTATCAGCCACATCACCGGCTTGCATAGGCAGCATATTTTTTATTGCCTTCTTTCCCAATGCCTTCTCCAGCAGTTCGATATACGTGAGCAATTCAACCGGATTATTGCTACCAATATTAAATATTCTGTAATTGGCTCGGGCGATGTCGGTATCCTGTATAGCCAGATTCTTATTCGGAGGTTTGTCCAGCACACGCAGAATGCCTTCAACGACGTCACCGACATACGTAAAATCGCGTTTATGATTGCCATGGTTAAATACATCTATCGGTTCACCTGCGAGAATCTTCCGGGTAAACAGGAATAGAGCCATATCCGGACGACCCCAGGGGCCGTAGACTGTAAAAAAACGCAAACCGGTGGTTGGAATATTAAACAGGTGACTGTAAGTGTGGGCCATCAACTCGTTGGACTTTTTTGTTGCTGCATACAAACTTACCGGATGATCAACCCGTTGCGACTCGGAAAAAGGCATGTGTGTATTGGCACCATAAACCGAACTGGTAGAGGCGTAGACAAGGTGTTCCGTACCATATTCCCGAACTGCTTCCAGGACATTTAGAAAGCCGGTAATGTTGGCATCAATATAGGCATGGGGATTCTCCAGGGAATATCGGACACCCGCCTGTGCTGCCAGGTGAACTATTCGGTCGGGTTTTTCGCGTGCCAGCAGTGCACTTAACACACCTGGTTTGGCCACATCGGCTATATGTTGGGTATGGGAATACTGCTCCAATCGCTTCAAACGGGCTTTTTTAAGGTCGACATCGTAGTAATCATTCAGGTTATCAATGCCAACGACCTGATCACCACGTTTTAGCAAGGCCTCAGCGGTAAAATTGCCGATAAAACCAGCATTTCCTGTCACTAGAATTTTCACAAATCCGGCCTTGTCCCTGTGCGAAATGGGTCCAATTATAACTGGATGGCGATAATCGGCGCGCCAACTGTGTACCAAATGCCTGTATTAGGTCCATCATTGAGAGGCTTTTCTCAATTATTACATAACTTTACAGCGTACTTGTCCGAAAAAGGCTAGTATTGGCCTCTATTTCGCGACTATTAGTTGAGATAAGTGGATTATGTACAGGGATTTTTTCAAACTAAGTGGCAAACCCTTTCAGCTATCACCGGATGCGCGCTTCTTTTTTCCCAGCAATGAACATAAAAGAGCTCTATCGTTCTTGCAATACGGACTTAGCCAGGCAGACGGCTTTATCGTTGTTACCGGCGATGTAGGTACCGGCAAGTCGACATTGGTGCAGGCCCTGTTATCAGACCTGGACGCTGACGAAATGCGTGTAGCTAATCTGGTCACTACCCAGTTGGGCGAAGACGATACACTGATGCTTGTCGCCATGAATTTTGGGTTAAAACTGGAGAATGAAAGTAAAGCACACATCCTTCAGGATCTGGAAGCGCTTTTTGTTCAAATTAAAATGACGGGGCAACGAGCGCTGTTAATTGTTGATGAAGCACAAAATCTCCCACCCAAATCTGTGGAAGAACTGCGTATGTTGTCTAATTTTCAGCATGAGGGTAAACCCCTGCTGCAGATATTTCTCCTGGGACAGGAGGAGTTCAGGGACACACTGCTTTCCGATGGATTTGAGCAGTTAAGACAGAGAATTATTGCCACCTATCACCTTAATCCGCTTAGTGAAGAAGAAACGCAAACCTACATTGAACACCGTTTGGGAAGAGTTGATTGGGATAACAATCCCGTGTTTGAACCAGATTCATTTGCGGAGATATTTCTATACACGGAAGGTGTGCCCAGGCGAATAAACAACCTTTGCGATCGACTCCTGCTTTTTTGCTATCTGGAAGAACAACATACCATCTCGGCGCAGACGGTGAGTGCAGTTGCAGAGGAAATAGGTTCTGAATTCCTGGCTGGGTCCAGAGAGAAATCTGTGGAACAATCCAGCGAAGGTGATGCCATTCCTGTACTGCACGAATATCGACCACCTGCGGGAACGAATGCCGGTGCCGCCAATATGCAGCATTACGAGCAGCCCTCTGAACCACTGGAAACGATGGCCAGAAGCCTGTTCGACAAGGCAAATGTGCAACAGCGTCTGTCTTCCATGGAACGCGCACTCGACACGATGGGTCATGGGCTGAAGGAAGAAATGGCTGAAATTAAAGGGCTCTTGCAGGCACTTTTAAAAGACAAGGGCCGGAAGGCTGAAAGTGATAAAAGCGATCATGCAGCCAATCGCCAAAGTGGCAAGGTCAGTCATGTGAATAAACGCAACCGGGCATCCTGAGCTCTCAGGGTGAGTTGAGTTTCTGGCTTCGGCCTATACAATAATAATCATAACCCATGGATTTTAGCGTTTGCGGATCATAAAGATTTCGTCCGTCAAAGATTACCCGTGCGGCTAGTGTATCACCAAGCTTCTCGAAATCGGGTGATTTAAACTCGTTCCATTCCGTGATAACAATAAGAGCATCTGCACCTTCCAGTGCCTCATCCCGGGATGAACACAATTCCAGTCCCTTTTGACCTGGATAGTGTTTTGCCATTTCTGCATGCGCCTGTGGATCATAGGCACGAATATTTGCTCCGGCAGCCCACAGTGCCTCCATAATAACCAGACTTGGCGCCTCACGAATATCATCCGTGTTGGGCTTGAAAGCAATTCCCCATAGCGCAAAAGTCTTGCCGCTTAAGTCACCGCTGTAGTGTTTGGATATTTTGTTGTACAGAACCGTTTTTTGAACGTTATTTACCTGTTCAATACTTTGAACCATTTGCGTTGCATAGCCATTGTCATCCCCTATGCGGATAAGCGCTTTCACATCTTTTGGAAAACAGGAGCCCCCGTATCCTGCTCCAGGATAAATAAAATTGAATCCGATGCGAGGATCCGATCCAATGCCTCGTCGTACAGATTCTATATCTGCACCCAGTAGGTCGGCAAGATTGGAAAACTCGTTCATCAGGCTGATTCGCGCCGCCAGCATGACATTCGCAGCATATTTGGTGAGTTCGGCCGATCGAATATCCATATGCACAATTTTATCGTGATTTCGATTGAAAGGCGCATACAGTTGATCAAGCACGCGACCGGCGTTGGAGCTGTTAGAACCAATCACTATTCTATCGGGTTTCATGAAATCACTTATCGCAGCCCCCTCCTTGAGAAACTCGGGATTTGACGCTATGTCAAAACCGATTTTCACACCCCGTTTAGCCAGTTCGGCTGACAGAGTTTCTGCCACCTTATCGGCCGTCCCCACTGGGACAGTGGATTTGTTCACTACAATTTTAGGTTCTTCCATCACGGCTGCGATGGTTTTTGCGACCTGTAGAACATAGGACAAATCCGCAGAACCGTCCGTGTCGGAGGGTGTGCCTACAGCGATAAATATTACGCTGCCATGTTTAACTGCCCGAGCGGTATCGGTTGTAAAAATAAGGCGCCCACTGGCATGATTGCTTTTTACCAGGTTTTCAAGGCCAGGTTCAAATATGGGGATGTGACCGTTGTTGAGAGCCTCCACCTTTTCTGCATCGATATCGACGCATAACACAGTGTTTCCCATTTCAGCAAAACAGGTTCCGGTAACGAGTCCCACGTAACCGGTTCCAAAAATAGTAATATTCACCTAGTTAATCTCCATATGTTTATTACCTATACAACAGCCTCTATCAACATAGGTCCCTTGCGACTTATTGCATATTCAAGCAGACGATTAAACTCTGCACTCGTCGTAGCTCTTGAAGCTTCAACGCCCATTCCCTCGGCAATTTTTACCCAATTGATATTTGGGCGCCCAATGTCAAGCATATCCATTGCATTACGACCGGGGTTTTCAGCACCTACTCGCATCAGCTCAATTTGCAGAATAGCATATCTGTTATTGGCGAAAATTACCGTGACGACATCCAGATTTTCACGTGCCTGGGTCCATAACGCCTGCACCGTATACATGGCACTTCCGTCGGCCTGTAGAGAAATCACTTTTCTGTCAGGGCAGGCGATTGCAGCTCCCGTAGCGCAAGGCATGCCCTGACCGATAGCACCACCCATTGTATCCAACCAGTCATGTTTGCGGGTAGCGCGGGTTATCGGAGGTAACATCATGCCGGAGGTAATTGCTTCATTTACAACAATTACATTGTCAGGCATGAAATGCGCCAGAGACTGGCCAATACTTTCTCCGTTTAATGCACCAGTTGGCAATTCTGGTAGTTCCAGGGACACTGTTTCTGGCGATACTCCTGAGGCGCTTACCGCGTCTGCTAATTGAAGTAATGCTTCAGGAATGTTGTGGCTTGGCTGTGCAAACTCAATAATATTACACTCGGGTGCTGCTAATACGCTCTCAATACCGGGGTAGGCAAAAAAAGCCACGGGGGCCTTACTGGAAACCAGGATCAGATGTTTGATGGGCGCGAGCATCTCTATAGCAGACTCTGCAAAATAGGGGATTCGTTCCACGTCAACGCAGCCCGCACCCCGGCTGAGTCGTGTCACAAAAGTATCCGCCAGAATTCTGGCGCCCGTCTTTTTGGAAATTTTACCGACTATTTCCAGACTCGCTTGAGAGGTAGCTTGCCCATTGAGAAGTATTGCGCAAGGCTCCCCGCTTTGCAGCGCTGTCCGGGTACGTGCAATCGTGCTATCGGCAACAATTGATCCGGGTTTTTTCTCTACGGGAAGGGCGGTGGAGCTGGATTCACTCCATGCGGTATCCGCTGCAAGAATTAGTGTCGCAATCTGACCCTCAAGCGCTGCTGCTATCCCGTCAGCTGCATCCTGTGCCACTGTGTGTGCCGAGTTTGTATGCCTTATCCACCCTGATACAGGACTGGCAAAACCTGCTATGTCTGAAGTTAGCGGCGCATCAAGTTCAAGATGATAACTGGCGTGGTCTCCTACAATGTTGAGAAGTGGAACACCGGCGCGCCGGGCATTGTGCAGATTGGCCAACCCATTCGCCAACCCCGGCCCTAAATGCAGAAGGGTGCAGGCTGGTTTACCGGTCATCCGCGCGTAACCGTCGGCAGCTCCGGTAACAACCCCTTCAAACAGGCACAAAATGCTGCGCATGCCGGGAACATGATCCAGTGCGGCAACAAAGTGCATTTCGGATGTCCCAGGATTTGCAAAACACGTATCAACGCCGTTATCTACCAGCGTTCGAATCAGATTTTCGGCACCATTCATTCAACAATTCCTGCTGTTTAACAAAATAGGTAGTGTAAAGGTTTGCAGTCGTATCTGCGTGGATTTCCAGCTTTTATTGTCGCGGGATTGATATTTGGTCACGATGCTTTAGGCTCCCAGCCTTTAACAGATAATTCGTATTGACTGAGTACAAATATCCATGAATAAATTTGACTACGACCTTTTTGTAATCGGTGGCGGATCAGGTGGAGTAAGGGCTAGTCGTTTTTCCGCATATCATGGGGCCCGCGTCGCGGTAGCGGAAAATGGACCCTGGGGTGGTACTTGCGTAAACGTTGGTTGCGTCCCAAAAAAGCTATTTGTATATGGATCTCATTTTTCGGAAGAGTTTGAAGACGCGGCTGGTTTTGGCTGGGATCTGGGTGGTCTTAACTTTGATTGGCCACGATTAAGGGATAATAAGTCCCGGGAAATTGAACGACTGAATAATGCCTATATCAATACGCTCGAGAGTGCGGGAGTGGATCTCATAGAGGCCACAGCAACTATCACCGGGCGTAACACGGTGCAGGCTGGTGACAAGGAATACCGTGCAAAAAATATACTGATTGCGACCGGGGGCAAACCACATGTCCCGGAATTTCCTGGTAAGGAATTTGTAATTACCTCGAATGAGGCTTTCTATCTTGAAGAGTTTCCAAAACGGGCACTGGTCGTGGGGGGAGGCTACATAGCGGTTGAGTTTGCAGGTATTTTTCAGGGTCTGGGAGCCAAAACGACGCTAGCCTATCGGGGACCCTTGTTTTTGAGAGGCTTTGATATTGGCGTGCGTGAATTTGTCGCAGAAGAAATCGCAAAAAAACATGTTGATCTGCGCTTCAACCACGACGTTAAAAAAATTAGCAAAAACCCTGACAGCTCATTTCTTGTCGAGTTTGACTCTGGAGACAAACTGGAAACCGACCTTGTGATGTACGCAACAGGGCGAGTGCCGAATACAGAAGATCTGGGAATCGACGCTGTTAATCTCGAAACCAGATCAAATGGTGCTATCGTCGTTAATGATCAATATGAAACAAGTGTCCCGGGCATTTATGCCATTGGTGATGTCACAGATCGCATTCAACTAACTCCCGTGGCATTGGCAGAAGCTATGTGTGTGGCCAGAAACCTGTTTCAGGGCGCCGATTCGAGGCTTGATTATGCGGACATCCCAACGGCGGTTTTTTGTCAGCCCAATATCGGAACAGTTGGTTGTACGGAAGAATCAGCGACTGAAAAATATGATCACGTCAGTATCTATGAATCCAGATTTAAACCTATGAAACACACGCTCAGTGGCCGGGATGAACAAACCTTCATGAAATTGATTGTGGATAGTAGCAGTGATCGGGTAGTGGGGGTGCACATGGTAGGTCCTGATGCTGGAGAAATAATGCAGGGTGTTGGCATTGCCTTAAAATGTGGAGCAACGAAGGCTGATTTTGACACTACAATTGGTATTCACCCTACCAGTGCTGAAGAGTTTGTATCCATGCGTGAGGTGCGCAAATGAAAATTCTGTTGCCCCTGTGTTGTCTTGTACTAAGCGCCTGTGCCGTAAACACAGAATATTCACCGCCAGCAATAAGTACCCCGGATACCAATAGTTCCTCCGAAACCCACCTTTCAACAATCAATAGAATCGCTCCTGACAATCATCCGTATTATAAAAATGTTGGCAGCGATGAATCATTCCTAAAGGCCCGCTCTACCGTTGAAAAGCGCAGCAAGCCAGAAGATAAACCAGCACGCAACATCATCCTGTTTGTTGGGGATGGTATGGGCGTTTCTACCGTTACCGCTGCACGAATATATGCCGGTCAATTGCGTGGAGAAACGGGTGAGGAAAATTACCTTAGCTTTGAAAAATTCCCCTATGTTGCATTGTCCAAGACTTATAATTCAGATGCTCAGGTGCCCGATTCTGCAGGTACAATGTCGGCTATGATGAGTGGTATTAAAACCCGACACGGCGTATTGGGCGTCACTAAAAGGGTTGTAAGAGGTGACTGTCTATCTCTGGCTGATGCCAGAGCACCAACATTTCTGGAACTGATGGAAACTTCTGGCAGAGCTACAGGCGTTATTTCGACCGCTGAAATCACGCATGCTACACCGGGTGCTACTTACGCTCACGTTGCTTCTCGCGGATGGGCAAGTGACGCAGGAATGTCACCCGCTGCATTACAAGCTGGATGTAAAGACATTGCTCAACAGTTAATAGATTTTTCCTATGGCGACGGTATTGAAGTGCTTTTAGGGGGCGGGCGCATGCACTTTCTACCTGAGGATAGTGCTGATTTTGAGGACAAGGAAAAATACGGCGGCAGAAAGGATGGGCGGAACCTGATTACGGAATGGACTGATAAAAACGCCACAGGGGAATTTGTCTGGAATCAGCAGCAGTTTGATAACGCATCACGTACGCCGCTGTTGGGATTGTTTGAATATGGCCATATGGAATTTTCTGCCGACCGAGAGTCAGATGGTGCGGGCGAGCCCTCGTTGTCAGAAATGACCACGAAAGCAATTCGATTGTTGGGTCAATCTAAAACGGGCTATTTTCTAATGATTGAAGCGGGAAAGATTGACCATGCGCATCATGGAGCAAATGCCTATCGCGCGCTGAGTGATACCGTTGCCTTGTCGGACGCAGTAGCGCTTGCTGATAAACTGACGGACGATGAAGATACCCTGATTATAGTCACTGCCGATCACAGCCACACAATGACCATTAACGGCTATCCAGTGCGTGGTAACCCAATACTGGGAAAAGTGCGGAATGAAAATGACCAGCTCGCTCTGGATGATAACAAGCGACCATACACAACATTAACTTACGCCAATGGACCTGGCCATAGCGGTCAGGATATTAGCGAGATTGATACTCAGGATATTAACTATCGACAGGAAGGGACATTCCCTTCTCGCAGCGAAACCCATGGCGGGGAAGATGTTGCCGTGTATGCCAAAGGACCATCAGCAAACCTGGTGGGCGGTGTAATGGAACAGAATGAGATTTTTCATGTAATGTTGCGCGCCGTGAACGGCTTCCAAACAAACTAAAATAATAAGGGGCAACCTTTGGAAACATTTATTAACTTGTTGAACACTCTGGATGGGCTGTTGGGAGCAGCATTTTACTTTCCTTTTCTACTATTGGGTGTAGGTCTGTTTTTCACTCTGTACCTGGGTTTTCCACAAATACGGTTTTTTCCCCATGCCTGGAAAGTACTTACGGGCAAGTACGAAACAGATGATATGGAAGGCGATACTTCCCATTTTCAGGCTTTAAGCACAGCATTATCAGGCACAGTTGGTACTGGAAACATTGGTGGAGTGGCATTCGCGCTCTACCTGGGCGGTCCCGCTGCACTGTTCTGGATGTGGATTACAGCTTTTCTTGGCATGACTACGAAGTTTGTCGAAGTAACTATTTCCCACAAATATCGCGTAAAAGACAAACAGGGGCATATTGCGGGTGGCCCTATGTATTATATGGAGCATGGGCTTAACATGAAGTGGCTGGCAATATTTTTTGCAGTTGCCACAGTAATCAGCTCCTTTGGTTCCGGAAATATGCCACAGGCAAATAACCTTTCCATAGGGGTGGAGACTTCTTTCGGCATACCCGCAGGCGTAACCGGTTTTGTTCTGGCGATACTGATGGGATTTGTGATTATTGGGGGTATAAAGCGAATAGCAACTGTTACCTCCACTATCGTTCCCATTATGGCAGCTATGTATACCATAGCGGCTATTGCAGTAATTATTTCCAACTTCGAAAATGTTATTCCCGCATTTGTTTCGGTCTTTAGTAATGCTTTTAGCGGCAGTGCTGCTACGGGTGGTTTTCTCGGCGCAAGTTTTGCCTACGCGTTTAACCGTGGTGTTAACAGAGGCTTGTTTTCGAATGAGGCGGGGCAGGGTTCCGCACCCATCGCCCACGCGGCTGCGCGGGCCGATGAACCGGTATCAGAAGGCATGGTTTCAATACTTGAACCTTTCATCGATACGCTGGTAATTTGTACGCTCACCGGACTGGTAATTCTTTCTTCAGGGGTGTGGCAGGAGAAATTCGAAAATGAATTTCAAAGATTCGATACAAGCATACTGGCAGGTGAGTATATTGAGTCCAATCCGGCACATGTCAAACAATTATTTGAATACCTGGACCTGACCAACTTTTCGGAAAGCAAGGTGAGAAAATTTACCGGCAACCTGACAGTTGTGAATGGCCTGATCCAGACAAAAGGCATTACCATACTCCACAATCGCTCTATCGCTGAAAATGTACACTTGAAAATTGATGAAGATTATTTCACGGGGTCGTTAAAGGTAACAAATGGAGAATTAAACAATACCTCAATATTGCTGGTTGGAGATTCGCTGTTGCATTCAGTGCCACTTACCACTGAGGCATTTAAACGCAGCTTTATTGGTGATGCAGGACAGTATGCGGTTACGTTGGGATTGGTGTTATTTGCGTTTTCGACTGCCATCGCCTGGTCCTATTATGGCGATAGGGCCATAACCTATTTGTTAGGTGATTGGGCAGCAATGCCATTTCGGGTAGTCTATGTATTCGGATTCTTTCTTGCATCCATTGCGGATACGTCCCTAATTTGGATAATATCCGCTATTACTCTGGCTTTGATGACCCTGCCAAATCTTCTGGGAATGATGTTGTTACGCAAGGAAATGAAATCAGAAGTTGAAAATTACTGGGTGGAGTTTCGGAAAAAATTTCCACATTAATTCATAAATCAGGAGAGGGAAAACATGCCGCTTAAAATTACCTTTGAGTTAGAGGATAAAGACCTCAGATATTTTAAAAAACAAATGAATGTGGCAAAAAAAAACGCAAAGATAACATCTGAAGCGGAAATTATTGCCAGTGCCTCCGAGATGATGGAGCAAATTAGTACGATAAAAATACCTGATTTTGTAAATCAGAAAATCGAAGTGCTCGGGCAGCTGATCAACATGCTCGAGGATTCCGAATGGCCACTCTCGGCAGCAGAACGTCGAAACGTGGTATCTGCTTTAGCCTATTTTGCAGAACCCCACGACATAATTCCTGATGATGTGCCAATACTTGGTTTTATTGATGATGCAATTATGATCGAGTTGGTGGCCATCGAGCTTAAACACGAGCTGGATGCATATTCAGACTATTGTAAGTTTCGTTCTGGCGAAGCCGCGCGAAAACGCTCTCCCAATGCCACGCGCGAACAGTACATTGAGGCCAAGCGCAAAGCCCTGCAATCCAGAATGCGCCGCCGTCGAAAAGTCAGCTTCAGCCCTTCGGCCAGCAGAACCCGAATCAGATTGTTCTAGGCTAAGACGGATAAAAAGATAAAAAGGGGTCAGGTTCAATTATGCAACCTAGATAATTGAACCTGACCCCTTTTTTGATATTTTTAGTTATGCACGCGGCACATTTCACAAAGCGCATAGCTATGCATCGGATCGTTAAGGCGTGAGAGTAGATTTACTGATTCTATAATTGGCATAACAAGTTTTTTGCCTATTCCCGGTGTTGGGCTAAAAGACTGAGATGCCCCGGTTGCGGAAGCAAAATTTTCCGTTATTTGTTTGATCAGCTGCTCTTTGGGCGACAGGGCTTTCTCGATATACTGCGTTTCATAGTTATCCAGCCCAACCAAATTTGCAGCTGCGGCTACTGCATCATCCAGATCTCCCAACTTATCGACCAGACCCAACTGTTGGGCATCGATGCCTGTCCAAATTCTACCCTGAGCAATTTTGTCTACCGCATCCGGACTCATATTACGTCCCCTGGCCACCAAGTTTATAAACCGTCGGTAGCCACTTTCGATATTGGCTTGTAAAATTTCAGCCAATTCTGGTTGTAAACCGGTTAGGGGATTACCAGCTCCAGATAACAGGCTGGTTCCTACTGCGTCTGTCGAGATGCCCAGTTTTCCTATACTTTTTTCGAAGGTCGGAAACAGTCCAAAAATCCCAATGCTTCCAGTGATGGTTCCCGGTGCAGCCCAAATCTCATCTGCTGTTGCAGCTATCCAATAACCACCAGATGCAGCAATACCCGCCATGGATGCAACAACCGGCTTCCCGGACTGTTGCGTTAACTCCAGTTCCTGCCTGATCAATTCCGAAGCAAAAGCACCTCCTCCCGGGGAATCGATCCTTAATACTATGGCTTTTACAGCACTGTCCGTTCGAGCCTGTTGTATCAACTTTACGATAGATTCTGAGCCAACGGTGCCTCTGGGTTGTTCACCCATGAGTATTGGTCCACGCGCTACGATTATTGCAATCTTGCTGGTAGCTCTATTGATTGGAGCCCTGGCCTCGGCAATGTAGGAACGAAAACCAATTTGTCGAAAAGTATCCTGAGCCTGGCCTACTTCTTCAATCAGGCGAGATCGAATCTCGTCAGCGCTTAGTAATTCGTCCACCAGGCCCTGCTCGAGAGCAACTCGTGCCATATCACCATTTGTGCTTTTTAACAGCTCATGAAAATTATCTGCATAAGCACGAATACTCGCAACGCCAAGGTTTCGGTTATCAGCAACCGTTTGCAGGTATTGTTGCCAGAGCGTCTCAATTAAGGCTACGTTTGCCTCCCGTGAAGCAGGGGACATGTCTGAGCGAATAAAAGGCTCTACCGCAGCTTTGTATGTACCAACGCGAAAGATGTGGATGTTGATATCCAGTTTTTCCAACAGATCCCGGAAATACAGTTGAAATGAGCTATATCCTTCCAGGAGCAGATTTCCGTAGGAATGCATATATACCTCATTCGCAAAGGACGCCAGATAATACTGGTTTTGGGAATAGAAATTTCCAGCGGCAACCAGATGTTTACCCGCGTTGCGCACTTGTTCCAGTGCAGACCCTATCGTTGCAGAGTGCGCGGTACTGGCATAGGTCATGTCTCCCAAACTAAGGACCACCGTGTTGATTCTGTCGTCCTGCCTAACTTTTTCAAGAGCCAGTAATATGTCTCGCAAGCGGGTTTCAGATGCAATATCGTTACCACCCATCAGTGCAGCAAATGGTTCCTGCTGAGTAAACTCTTCAACTACCGATCCCTGTATATCGAGAACGAGTGCACCGCCTTCAGGCACTTCAACGATATTGTCATCGGAGAACAATAATACCAGCACAACCAGCAATAGAATCAGGAAGATTAAATTGCCTACAAAGGCACGCAACGTATCAAAAATACGGCCAATTTTCGTAAACGTTCGTCTTACCATTCCGGGCTCGGACATTTCTGCTCCAATTCAGTTTCGCAAAGCGCTCAGGTTGTATTGTCCAAGCCTACCGTTAAAAAGGAAAGCGCTCTGTTCTCACTAATCCCGGTTCTCTCTATTCACCGTTGAGAGCATATTTGTGCTAAACCATTGAACAGACGGGGCTGACAGAGCATTTCAGCTGGGTTATGGTTTCCCGAAATACTCAATCCGACTCAGGCACAAATTATGTCCACCAAAGGATCAATCTACGACCAGAACCTGGACCAGAATTCTGCGAATTTTGCATCTCTTTCGCCCTTGTCATTTTTGTCTCGCACCGCGGACATTTATCCAGACAAGCCCAGTGTAATCCATAATGATAGGGTATTTACCTGGGCGCAGACGTATAGCCGTTGCTGCCAGCTTGCGTCTGCCCTGTGTCATGCAGGAATCAAGCAGGGTGATACCGTTGCTGTGCTGGCCGCAAATATCCCCGAGATGTTTGAAGCCCACTTTGCAATTCCCATGACCGGTGGTGTCATCAACGCAATCAATACCCGACTGGATGCCACGACCGTGCGGTTTATCCTGGGACATGGCGAGGCGAGCGTATTTCTTGTGGACAACGAATTCGCCGAGCTTGCGACGGAGGCGTTAAAAGGCATCAAATCACCCCCCTTGGTGATAAGCATACTGGACGCCTGCTACTCCGATATTGATCCTCCGGGAGCTACCGATTACGAAAGTTTTCTGGCATCTGGAGATAGTGAGTTTAACTGGAAGCTGCCTGACGATGAATGGGACGCTATTGCGCTAAGTTATACCTCTGGAACCACGGGAGATCCGAAAGGCGTGGTAACACACCATCGCGGTGCTTATCTCAATGCAGTATCCATGGCTCTGACATGGAATATGGGAGAACAGCCGATCTATTTGTGGACGCTGCCAATGTTTCATTGCAATGGTTGGTGTTTTCCCTGGACGCTTGCAGTAAACGGTGGAGTTTCTGTGTGTTTGCGCCACGTTCGCACCGAGGAAATATATACGGCCATTAGAGACCATCAAGTGAGTCATTTTTGTGGAGCGCCTGTGGTGCTAAACACCCTGCTTGGAGCCGATGATGAATTGAAAGCGATGCTTGACCACAAAGTTCAGGTAATGACTGCCGGTGCTGCTCCACCGGCTGCTGTAATTGAAGGCATGGAAAAACTGGGTTTTGACGTCACACATGTTTATGGGCTTACAGAAACCTATGGTCCATGCACTACCTGCCAGTGGAGAGGTGATTTGTGGGATGCTTTACCAGCGGATGAAAGAGCGGCAAAAAAAGCCCGTCAGGGTGTCAGGGGCCATATGCTTGAAGGTCTGATGGTAGCTGATGCTGATTCCTTGATCCCCGTTCCCAGAGATGGAGAAACCATTGGAGAAATATTTATGCGGGGTAACCTTGTAATGAAAGGCTATTTAAAGAACTCTGCCACCACCGAAAAGGAGTTTCGTGGCGGTTGGTTTCATACTGGAGACCTCGCAGTTTGGCATGAAGATGGCTATATCCAGATAAAAGATCGCTCCAAGGACGTCATTATTTCGGGTGGAGAAAATATCTCCAGCATTGAAATCGAGGATATTTTGTATCGGCATCCGGACGTTCTTGAAGCAGCGGTAGTAGCCAAATCCAGTGATAAATGGGGCGAGTCGCCCTGCGCATTTATTACCCTGAAAAATCAGGGAACCTGCACATCTGAGGATATCATTGCTTACTGCAAGGAAAATATGGCACGCTTTAAAGTTCCCAAAACCGTGATTTTTGGACCTTTGCCAAAAACTTCCACGGGCAAAATACAAAAATTTATTCTGCGCGAGAAAGCTGAATTATCTTAGTATAAACAATAGTTTATTACTGTTACCCGGAAATAACATGAACACTCTATGGGATTGGTCAACTGTGTGTAGTGCGGTAGGTGCAGATGTTGTTGATGGTCCAGCTATCACCGGCGTGAGCATCGATTCAAGAACTTTGGTCCCAGGTGATTTGTTTATCGCGCTAGTTGGCAATCCAGGAAAGCGCTTCAATACTTCCCACAAATCCAGTCTGGATGGACATAACTATGTAAAGCAGGCGCTGGATGCCGGTGCAGCTGGTGTAGTGGTGCACGATCCCAAAACCACAAGCATTGTGAACGATGGGCACGTGATACTGGTAGAAGATACCCTGGATGCGCTCTGGGACCTGGCGCGAGCGTCCAGAAAACGCATGCATTGCCCGGTGTTTGCCATAACCGGCAGCAGCGGTAAGACGACGCTGCGAAATTTTCTCGGAGCATGCCTTAGCCTTGAAGTCGCCGCCGGCAGCCTCAACAACTTCTGGGGGGTACCCCTGTCGATGGCGCGTACCCCACAGCACACAAAAGCAGCAATATTTGAACTGGGAACAAGCAGCCCGGGAGAGATTGCACCGCTCGCAAATTTGGTACAACCACACATAGCGGTGGTGCTAAATGTTTTTCCCGCCCATATCGAGTTTTTTAGTGACCTGAGTGCTATCCGGAAAGAAAAACTGAGTATATCAACAGCGCTGGGGCCCGACGGCGTACTGGTGGTACCAGCGAATCTGGTCGAGCACGCAAAGGCAAACCGCGTCATCAGCTTTGGGAGAGAAGCGTATGCAGATATCCGTTTACTAGAGTACAAAGCGGGCGAACAGACAGCCAGGCTTGGTTTTGGCAACGATTCACTGGAGATCGGTGTACCAGGAGGTGGTGAACACAGAGCTTTAACTGCCGCAGCAACACTTGCATGTATTATCGCTTCGAACGGGGACCCGACCTCGCTGTCCCGGCTAAGTGATATACAACCGCCTGCGGGCCGCGGAAACAGGCGATTCGCGGGTGGAATACAGATCATAGATGACAGCTACAATGCCAACCCGGCCAGTATGGTTGCCGCATTGAGGTCTCTGAACAAAAACACCGCAGGAAGAAACTTTGCCATATTGGGCGACATGCTGGAACTGGGAGAAGATGCGGAGCAATTTCATGCAGAACTCATCACAGAATGTGCGGGATACGATGGAATATTTTGCGTAGGCAATTGCATGCTTGCCTTATACCAACTGTTACCAGCTCAGCAACGGTGGGGCAGCGCAAACGCCTCCACAGAGATTGACCTGGCAACGATACAAAAAAAACTGGTGAAGGGTGACACGGTGCTGGTGAAGGGCTCAAACAGAACTTTTTGGGCCCACGGGTTTGTGGAAAAATTGCTAAATGCCCTTGAAAAGGGGCAGACAAGGTAGCCAAAAAAAGCCCGGAAACAAGTTCCGGGCAAATTCCAGTAGGACTTACATATTAGGGTGATATTCACCCTCGGGTCCTGCTCCTGGGGGGAGGAACACAGAACCACGTTCCACAGTAGAGCCTATTTTTCCAGAAATTCCAGTGAACCAGTTCAATATCCTGGAATTTAATCGGGTGCGTTGGCCTGCGGACTTTCGATTGAATCTACCGGTATTTCAGACGCTGCGGTACTGGACGGTGGTTTAATTTCTTCCCACCCGGCGTTACCCGACCAGGGCAGGGTGCGATAACTTGCCTGTTCGGAGACATCCCAAAATGGGTATTTGATTATTTCAAAATAAGGCGAATAGTCAAAATCGCTAGGCGTACAGAGTTTTGGGTTTCTTCTGAACAGGCGGACCTGTTTGGCGTCATCGTGTTTCATCAACGGCAATATGGGAAACTGCACGCGGCCAAAGGCTTCGGCAATCATGGTAGAACATACCTGTTTTGTTTCTTCGCCCGCATTGTGTTGGAAGAGGGTCGACCTCCAACGCCGCGGAAATATGCTCCATGGAAACAAAAAGCGCATCAAATCAAGAATATGACGAATATTGTAGGGTTTACCCAACTGATACACCGCGTAATTCAGTATTTGTTGCACGTCATTTATCTGAATTCCCTTGGGCCGACATATCCGCAAATGCTCCCCTCGATAGACTTCCAGGGTGCGTACAATGGTACCAAGCCCCAACTGGCTTTCGACGATCAACTGGTCGGTTCCTCTTGGGTTACAATGTGCATCTACTAACTCACGGACGCTGGCATCCTCTATATCGTGCAGCCGCCCCAAATAGAGTGCTGAATGAGACCAGGGACTGTTGGTTACAGAACGTATTACGTCTGCCACGCGGGAACGACCTTCGAGCAGAATAACGTCCCCGGGCCGAAGTTCATATCGCATGCGCTCAAAATCAGAAAGTGGAAATTCACGCATTGGCCGCTGATGACTAAGCCATCGCAAGATGGGGTCGGAAATGGAGCGTGAAAATATTCCCATGTGCTGTTTTCTGAATTGGCGTTAGGACATTATTACAGACAAAACAGCTTCTTGCTGCTGAATACGTGGCATAGTGCCTACTGCTTCATGATAATGTAGGCACAAATTCTAATTACTCGATTAATATTATGATAGTAGATCATCAGGGTCGCCAGTTTAAGAGCTTGCGCGTGAGCATCACCGCCGCATGTAATTATGCGTGTACGTATTGCGTTCCCAATGGCAAAAAACTGGTTGCGGCACAGGACGAACTTACTACTGACCAGCTGGTACGTGCAGTACGCCTGTTAATTAGTACGGTGGGGATTGAGAAACTCAGGATCACGGGCGGAGAACCGCTTATTTCTCCAAAATTTGATAGCTTTTTACAAGGGGTAAGCAGGCTTGGATTGCAGGATGTGTCCGTAACGACCAACGCGCAATTTCTGGAGAAAAAGGCCACGGTGCTGTTGGAGAATGGCATTAAACGCCTCAACATCAGTCTGGACACCCTGAATCCTCTAGCCTTTAGTAAAATCGCGCGCAGTGGAGACCTGAATACCGTTCTTCGTGGCATAGAAACGATGCTGGAGGCGGGTGTGACACTCAAAATTAATATGGTGCCTTTACGTAGTTCCAACAAAGATCAGATTTTGACCCTTTTGCGCTTTTGTCTTGCCCGGAATATCGAGTTACGGTTCATCGAACTGATGAATATGGGGCATTTGCAGCACAGCAGCACCTACCAGAACGAGTTTGTAGGCCAGGACGAAATTCTGCAGATTATTGGCGAGCACTACGAGTTTGCCAGAACGGGTTCCGCCTATGATTCCACGAGCGTTCGCTATGAAATAATTGGCCCGGAAGCTGATAAACACATTACAGGCGCTGGGAGTAGAGGCATAACCGATGAAACAGGCCGGGGACATTTTGGCATCATTGCTAACGAATCAGAGCCATTTTGCCGTAGCTGCACGCGACTGCGTCTGTCATCCAATGGTTATCTGTACGGTTGCCTTTCCAATTCCCGCAGACATGCAATACACCCAATACTGGAGATGGAAGACGATCAGGCCGTCAGTCACCTGCAGGCTATATTATCCAATGCCCTGAAGGATAAGCAGGACAAACAGTTTGTCGGCGAGTACACCGTGATGAAATTTATTGGTGGGTAATTTTATTCAATTAGTTTGCTTGAAGTACATACTCGGGCTTAATCAGTTAAGCTTGCGCACTTTCCTTATTGGTCACCCAACTTGAAACAAATCAAAATCACCGAACTGCTGGGAGATGGCATAGGGCCAGAGCTGGAACAAAGCATAAGCAGTCTGTCTGATGCGCTTCCGCTGGACATTGAATTTGAAAAAGTCGACTGGTCTCTCGAAGCACGCAATGATGCTTCGAAAACGGTGATAGAGCGGGGCATCAGCTCTATCAAACGTAACCAGGTAGCGCTTAAATACCCAACCATTACGCGCGGAGTTAGCCCAAACGCGGTCCTGCGGCGGCGCTGTAATTTCAGCGTTATTTATCGTCCGGCACAAAGCATGCCCGGAATAAAGTCGAATTTTAAGAAGGATATAAACCTGCACATCGTGCGTGTTGCGACGGGTGGTACTTACGAAGACCCGGGTCAACTGGTAGGCAGACATGCCGCAGTTTCACTGCGCATGGTAGAAAAGGAACCCTGCGCCCATGCTGCAACCTTTGCATTCGAACTGGCAAGAAGGCTCAGCAGCCATGTTACTTCAGCTTCCAAGCACACAATACAGCGCGTCACAGACGGATTGTTTGAATCGGTGGTAAAAGAGGTTCATGAACGCTTCCCTTTCATCCAACATAAAGTTGAATTGTTTGATGCCTTGCTCGCGAAGATAATAATTAGCCCACAGGATTACCGTGTGGTGTTAGTTCTTAATGAATATGGGGATTTCTTATCCGATATGGCCTCAGGGCTTATGGGTAGCCTCGGCACCGCGGCAAGTGGTAATTATGCCTTTAACCATGACAGTTCTGTTGCCCTGGCCATGTTCGATCCGGCAGGGGGTACTGCGCCGGACATCGCCGGTAAAAACGTGTGTAACCCCGCTGCAATCTTTCTCGCATTTAGTATGCTGCTGGATCATATTGGCAGGCGTGATCTGGGGGATGAGCTTCGATATAGCGTAATTAGTGCGGTAAACGATGGCACCTGTACCCGGGATCTGGGCGGAACCATGAACACAGATGAATTTACCAACCTGATTATCAAAAAAATGGTGGAATAATACCCATGTGTAGCGAGACATTGTTTGCTTCGCTGTCGGAATACGTAAGCACGAAAAGCCTGCCGCCTGTGGAAAAATGGCATCCACAAACAACATCCACAATTGATATACATATTGACCGGTCTGGTAACTGGAGCCATGAGGGTGGCGCGATCAGCAGAATCTCCATGATACGGGTGTTCTCCTCAATACTGCGCAGGGATGGCCCAAAATACTATTTGGTAACTCCTGAAGTGAAACTGGAAATTCAGGTTGAGGATGTGCCTTTTTTTGTTAGCAATATTGAAACTTCGGGGGAGGGTGAAGATCGCCAGGTGGCGTTCGTAACAAAAACCGGTGATTATCTGACGCTGGACAAAAACCACAATCTCAGTATAGAAGACCACGGCTTCGGAGCAAAACCATACATCATCGTCAGGCAAAAGATGCAGGCACTGCTATCCCGCGCCGTGTATTACCAAATGGCAGAGTACTGCTCGATGCACACCGACGATAATCGGCGCGACCCAGGCCTGGGAATTTGGAGTTCTGGCACATTTTTCAGATTGGCAGATGGGCCAGGCACAGGAGTATAAGCACCTACATATTAGGATAGTTAGGGCCACCAGCACCTTCTGGAACCACCCAGTTAATATTTTGCGCCGGATCTTTAATATCGCAGGTTTTACAATGTACGCAGTTTTGTGCATTTATCTGGAACTTGTCTGCGCCATTTTCTTCAACTATTTCATATACTCCGGCGGGACAATATCGCTGCGCGGGTTCGTCATATTCTGGCAGGTTGCGTGAAATAGGGATGCTGGCATCCGCTAACTTCAGGTGACAAGGCTGGTCTTCTTCGTGATTGGTACTGGATAAAAATACCGAAGACAACTTATCAAAAGAAAGCTTTCCGTCCGGTTTGGGGTAGTCAATTTTTTTGGAATCTTTCGCGAGTTTTAAGGTTGCGTGATCTGGGGTCGGGTCCCTAAAAGTGAGGGGTAATCTTCCCCGAAAAACCGCCTGGTCGACCACCGCAAATGCAGATCCGGCCAGAATGCCAAACTTGTGGAGTGCAGGGGCAATATTTCTGGAAGTATAGAGTTCTTCATGCAACCATGATTCAGTTACTTTCGCTGTAAAACTCTCCAGTTCTTCGCCTCCTTCGGAACCACCGACGACTGCTTCATACACGCTGTCTGCCGCCAACATGCCCGACTTCATCGCAGTGTGGCTGCCCTTAATCTTAAGCACATTCAGAAATCCGGCATCGTCTCCAACCAATAAGGCACCTGGCATTACCGTTTTAGGCAGTGCCTGCAGGCCACCCTTACTCATTGTCCGTGCACCATACGCAACACGGTTACCACCCTCCAGATACTGGGCGTATACAGGGTGATGTTTGAGTTTCTGAAATTCATCGTAGGGACTCAGGTGAGGATTGCTGTAACTGAGATCTACAATGAGTCCCAGCGCCACCTGATGGTTTTCCAGGTGATACATAAATGAGCCACCGCCGGCCCCTGGCAAATGTGTCAATGGCCAGCCTACTGTGTGTATAACTTTTCCCGGAGTATGCTTTTCAGGATTTATATCCCATATTTCCTTGATTCCAAGCCCATAATGCTGGGTCCCGGAATCTGCATCGAGATTGAAATTATGAATCAGTTGTTTACCAAGATGCCCCCGACAGCCTTCTGCGAATATGGTGTACTTGCCTATCAGTTCATATCCGGCCTGGAAACCGGGTTTATGCTCACCGCTTTCGGCAACTCCCATATCTGTGGTAGCGATACCACGCACACTGCCATCATCCGCATATAAGATTTCAGAAGCCGCGAAACCGGGAAATATATTTACTTCAAGCTCCTCTGCCTGCTCCCCAAGCCAACGGCAAAAATTACCCAGACTCAGCGCGTAATTCCCCTCATTGTGTGTGGCTTTGGGCACAAACATATTCGGAACCTTGATGCGATTAACCGGGTTCACAAGATAATAGACTTCATCGCAGCTAACCGGGTTATTTAGTGGCGCGCCTTTTTTGCGCCAGTCGGGAATGAGTTCGTCAAGCGCTCGGGGTTCCAGTACCGCACCTGATAATATGTGCGCGCCAATTTCAGAACCTTTTTCCACCAGGCAGATGGATATTTCTTCACCATCTTTGCGGGCTCTTTGTGCTATTTGTATTGCCGCAGCAAGGCCTGAAGGACCTCCGCCCACGATAACCACATCGAATTCCATAGATTCTCGTTCACTGGCTTCCAAAACATCCACTCCCGGGCGTGATAGGTAATTGTTAATTATATAAACCCTGAAGGCCGAAATCAGCAACTATTAATGCACGGAACACCCTCATAAGGGGTGGCTGCAAGCACGAGCTTGACCTGAAGCCACTGAAAAGGCGAAAATTGGTTATACGGGGTAACTAATCGACTCCGCATTTTATTTCCCGCATATTACATTCAAATCGAGGAAGTCATGAAAGTACTGGTACCTATTAAGCGCGTCGCTGATGCGAATGTGAAAGTCCGGGTTAAGTCGGATAACACAGGCATGGATCTTAATAATGTCAAAATGGCGGTTAACCCTTTTTGCGAGATTGCCATCGAAGAAGCCCTGCGTTTGCGGGAGGCCGGCAAGGCAGAAGAGGTTGTTGCAGTATCTGTTGGTCCAGAAGTATGCAAGGAGCAACTCCGAACTTGCCTGGCATTGGGTGCCGATCGCGCCATCCTTGTAGAATGTGATTCAGATCTGCCACCACTCGCCATTGCGAAGATACTGAAAGCAGTGTACGACAAGGAACAACCCGGACTGGTATTGCTGGGAAAACAGAGCATAGATGGAGACAACGGCCAAACCGGACAAATGCTGGCGGCGCTAGCGAACTTGCCGCAAGGCACATTTGCATCTGAGCTTTCGGTGGAAGGGGATAAGGTAACCGTTGTTAGAGAGATTGATGGGGGTCTTCAAACGCTTTCGCTAACTGTACCGGCGGTTATTACAACCGATCTCAGACTGAACGAGCCGCGGTATGCCTCCTTACCTAATATAATGAAAGCAAAGAAAAAGCCTATGGATACATTAACGCTTGAGGAGCTTGGTGTTAGCGCTGGCAGTTCAGTAGAGACCCTGTCCGTCGAACCACCGGCAGAGCGTAAAGCCGGAATTATTGTAGAAAACGTAGAAGAACTTGTTGATAAACTGCGCAACGAAGCCAAGGTGATCTCATGAGTATTTTAGTAGTAGCAGAACATGACAATAGTGAGCTAAAACCAGTCACGCTAAATGTGATGGCGGCGGCGACCGCAATTGGTGGCGACATAGATATATTGGTGGCTGGCGGAAACTGTTCCCAGGTTGCAGACCAGGCCGCTCAGGTTGCAGGCGTTACGCGGGTAATATTGGCTGATAATTCGGCATATGAACATCAGCTGGCGGAAAACATTGCAGCCCTGGTTCTGGAGGTTTCTTCAGGCTACAGCCATATCCTGACCGGGCATACAACGGCAGGTAAGAACTTTTTACCGAGGGTTGCGGCTTTAATGGATGTAAGTCAGATATCAGACATTGTGGCAGTGGAATCTGTTGACACGTTCAAACGGCCAATTTATGCCGGTAATGGCATAGCCACCGTAAAATCTGGAGATTCGGTCAAGGTGCTTTCGGTACGCGGAACCGGATTTGATCCAGTGGCGGCTACGGGAGGAAGTGCAAGCGTCGAGACACTTGCGAGCGTACATGAGCTTGGCATTTCCAGCTTTGTCGGCGAAGAGATTGCCAAATCCGAACGCCCCGAACTCACAGCAGCCAGCATTGTAATTTCCGGCGGTCGCGGAATGCAAAATGGTGAAAATTTCGCACTGTTGGAAGCAATCGCTGATAAATTGGGGGCAGGTATTGGTGCGTCACGCGCTGCCGTAGATGCAGGTTTTGTACCCAATGACATGCAAGTGGGACAAACAGGGAAAATTGTAGCGCCGGATCTGTATATAGCCGTTGGTATATCTGGTGCAATTCAGCATCTTGCCGGGATGAAGGACAGCAAGGTTATAGTTGCCATAAACAAGGATGAAGACGCGCCTATATTCCAGATCGCAGATTATGGTCTTGTTGCTGATCTGTTTAATGTATTACCTGAACTGGAACAGTTACTTTAAAGTAGCGGCTGGCACTGGTACCAATGTTAAGGCAGATTGGGTTTTCTTTTTGCCGTATACCAGGTAACTGGTTGTGCATGGTTGTGTACCTCTTCCGCCACGTCCAGAATCAGGGCAAACAAAGCCATACGCACCAGTACACCGTTGTCAGTCTGTCGAAAAATTGCCAGATTGGGGTTTTGGTTCAGGTCGTCATCCAGTTCTTTTGCTGCCGAGCGAGAATCTCTTGGAAGCGGGTGCATTATTACGGTATTGGGCTCGCAGTGCTCTGTGTAAATAGATTGGTTTACACGAAATAATCCACGGTACTGATCAGCCTCTTCCTGACTTTCAAACCGTTCCTCCTGGGTCCTCGTGACATACAGAATGTCTACGTGGTGAATGCCTTCTTCCAGCTCGTGACATACCTCTACCTTGTGTCCTTTGCCAAGCAGCTCGCTAACAATGGCCATGGGAGCCTCGAGTTGAGGAGGAGATACCAGTTTGAACTGTACGCCTGAAAACAGGCCCAGAAGCTTGCACAGAGAGTGCACAGCCCTGCCATTCTTGAGATCACCAATCAGAGCAATGCGCAGACCGTCAATATCTCGCCCACGAGCGGACATTTCCTGTTTTACTGTATAAAGGTCAAGTAGTGCCTGGCTAGGATGTTCATTGGGTCCATCACCACCATTAATAACCGGTACTCGACTGGCCTCCGCGAATTCCGCAACCGATCCCACCTCCGGGTGGCGCATTACAATAATGTCGCTGTATCCGGATAATACTCTGGCGGTATCGTGTAATGACTCACCTTTTGCAAGAGAGGATGCTTTAACCTCAGTAGTTTCCCGAACTTCACCTCCCAGGAGGTTAAATGCACAACCAAAGGATATGCGTGTTCGAGTGGAAGGTTCAAAAAACATATTCCCCAAAATCGCACCGCTTAAAACTCGAGTGATACGTTTGCGCTGTGCATAGGGGCGCATTTCTGCTGCCACCTCAAAAATTCTTTCCACATCAGCACGTTCAAATTGATCAGTACTCAGGATATGGCTACCCTTAAAAATCAAAGAGTTTTTTCCAGACGCAGATACATGAACCGACCTGTAATATCGTAGGTGCGTGAATCGTAGCTGTCGTTAAAGGCTCTTGCAACAAATGGCGGCGCTTCGTCAAAGATGTTGCGCATACCAAGTGTTACTTTGGTATCGAAACTTCGAGGCCCCTTGTACACAACCTGAGTGTTATGCGTTCTCCAGGCATCTATTGTTCTGGTTTCACCCGTCGAAGAGTATTGTTCACCCAAAGTACTTACGTAATGAAAACTGTACCCCAGATTCCAATGTGCGCCCTCAAAGTTTAATGCAACGTTAAGTTTCCAGTCGGGTAGGGCACCACGACCATCATCCGCTGCATCCTGGAATGTTCCGGCGAGGTTTTCAAAGGGTTTTAGGGGGTCTATACGTTCCTTAAAGGATAACAGGCGGGTGGCGGAAGCCCTGAAATTCACACGTCCCCAGGTTCTTTCTGGTGATACATATTCTATTACAAAATCCAGGCCACTCAGGTTTCGTTCACCTATATTAATCTGGGTTGCTATAATTTGTGCGATGTTACCGTTTTCATCGCGTCTAATTCTGTCGGCGAAATCAAGGGAACGGGCATTTTCATTCACTATGAAGTCCGGACTGCCACCAATAACATCCTCTTCACGAATCTGATACCAGTCAGCCGAAAAAGCCAACCCGGCAACAAACTCGGGTTTCCATTGCAGTCCGGCAGTATAGGTTGCTGCACGCTCAGGTTTAAGATCCGGATTACCGCCTTGCAGTGTAAGAAACTGGTTTAATGAGGGATCGGATTGTTGCGTACATCCTAACAGCAATTCTACGTTTTCAACGCTGGAGCAGGGGTCATCAACGAAAACGAAAGTTTCCTTCTCGCCACTTTTTAGTTCCAACAAGGACGGGGCCCGGAAAGCTCGAGAATAGGAAGCCCGAATCAGGAAAGGTTGAAATGGTTCATAGTTAAGCGATATACGCGGATTGGTCGTGTAACCAAAATTACTATAGTTGGAGAATCTTACCGCGAGTTGAATATCCAGACGATTGACCATAAACATGTCTTTTACTACGGGAACATATGATTCCAGATAAAACTCCCAAACTTGCCTCTTACCCCTGGTTTCCGGAAAGTTTACTCCACCGATCGTCTCAAAATTGCGCACAAGAATGTCTGGATCTATATGCAACTTTTCGTTTCTGAATTCAAAGCCGCTGGCAAACTCAATCATGCCTGCCGGAGTCTGAAGCAGTGGGAAATCCATATTCAGAATAAAGCTGTTAAGAGAAGAAACGCTCCTGTTATGGACCTGGGTACTGACATATTCGAGCATTGCTTCACTTATACTGCCCGTAGGCCCAAACAAATTTAGCGCTACACAGTCGCCCACGCACCCTTGTGATGGCCCCAGCGCCCGCTTTACGTTGGGTTCGTGTAGAAGCCTGTGTAGCGACTCTTTACCGCGCGTGCGGTTAAAACTGTAAGAAACATCCCAGTGATATTTCCCAATCTCTCCGTTAAGTCCTGCTACCGCACGGAGCGAGCGGGAATCGAAACGAGTCGTTCTAGCCCCCAGTTCAACGAATCTTCGACGCACGTCAGGAATCCATTCATTAAAGGGGTTGAAGATATTTTCAGGGCTGACATATGCATCGTGCAAAACGGTAAACAGCGGGGCTGGTGCGAGCGTATTGGTTGAGCGTGTGTTGGTATACAAACCCTCCATATAGAAATTGCTGCCTGAATCCATCTCCAGACCGTATTGTGAAAATAGACTCCAGCGTCTGGAAGGTACAATTGCGGTGGTGAAATCGCGATAGTCAAATTTATCGTTTTCGCTTACATTTCTAAACTCATTTGCCTGTGTGCCTTCGAGTCCTGATTCGAGCACTTTAAAGCTTCCGTCAGCGTAAAAGATAGATGGAGCAGCGGCACTGCTGCGTTTATCAACGCCACCTAATGGGCGATCATCCGAACTGGCACTCAGTTTGCGATCACGGCTAAACAGCGCTTTTTGTTCATAAAAACTTGCGCCAACGGAAAACCGATGTTGATCTTTTACCTTCCCGTATAACAAACTGGAGTTGAGGGTTTCGAGATCACCCTGGCCACTCACGCCATAAAAACTGCTTCCCGTGATTTCATTGGCTGGAGTACGCGTGATCAGATTTACCACACCTGCTATAGCGTCAGAGCCATACAAAGCAGATGCACCGTCTTTCAGGATTTCTATTCGCTCAATCACACCTAATGGGATACTGTTTAAATCTACCGGACCGTTTTCTATGCCAACGCCATTAATTCGACGTCCGTTCAACAGAACCAGAGTGTTGCTTGCTGGTAAGCCCCTTAGTGTTATGGTGGCCGTTCCATCTCCGCCATTGGTGACTAATGTGCTGGTTGGATTTCCTGAGACAAGTGTGAGGGTTCTCAATAACTCGCCCACATCCTGATTGGACGAACGTTCTATCTCGTTTCTGGTAATTACTTCTACATTGGGACCTTGTCCCGGTTTCGGGAATCGAATACGCGAACCGGTTGTATTTTGATCCAGTACAACAATTTCCTCCACATGACCCTGCGGTGGAGTCGACCATTGTGCACTGCCGGGTTCTGGTTGAGCTTCAATTACGATTTCGGCACAACCCGGTTTAACAGCATACATAGTGGATTTTATTTTTGTAAAAGTAAGGCAAGCATCCCCTAACAGTAGGGTTAAGGCTTGCTCAAAATCAAAGCTGCCGTCTATCGCAGTCGATTCCATCTCGTCCGTAGTCTCGGTCGAAAACACAATGCTAAAACCGGTTTCGCGGGCAAGCTGCAACAACGCTTTCCCAAGAGAACCGTGGGGAATATTCAATCTGAATTTTGCAGCCTGAGCCGTTTGTGCTGACACCGGATCAGAAAAACCACTACTGCAAATGAGTAATACACTGCAAATAAGTAATCGGTAAAAGGAAATAGGGCACACACCCAAAATCTGTCAAGGAAAGGCGCATGCTATCTGACAGTGGGGCAGGAGGTAAAGCGTCAGTTTGTACGTGTTATTACGATCTGATTGTCCGACGAAAATGTAAAATTGATGGGGATTATCAGGGATTTTTGCAGAGCTAATAACATTGTGTCCTGATCGGCTATCTCGATGATACCGGAGACACGATGTTCACGTAACTCCTTGTCATGCAAACCCAATACAACCCTGCGAGGCAAGTATCTATTCAGATCACTGATTAATTGCGCAAATGCTACGCCATCATATTCCAGTCTGCCATCACGCCAGGCCGTCAGGGATCTCGCATCGACTTCTTTTGCTTCTATAAATTTGCCAAAAATGTTTGCTTGCTGGTTAGCACCCAGCTCCAGTACCTGGGTTCCGTTAGACACATTTACGAGCCCTTCCGTAACGACAACGCGGGTTTCCTGGTCGGCATTCCACACACCAAATGCCGTACCCAGCGCCTTGATCGTACTTCCCTTGCTCTGAACGATAAAAGGGCGATTGACATCCTTTTTTACCTGAAAAAATGCTTCACCAAGCGATAGTTGCACTGTTCTCCGGGTATCTGAATAGCGCACGGAAATGTGCGAATTGCTGTTTAACTGAACCTGGCTTCCGTCTTCGAGCGTTACAACCCTGATTTGGCCGATGGGGCTCGAATACCCTGTGCCCGTATACTGGAAAATAAACAATACTGCCAGGGTGAGTACAAGCGTTGCGACAAGCGCGTAGGGTGCATATAACCAACTAGCCGCCTGTACTGTAGCAGCTGGAGAATTGACTTTAACCTGAATAAAATCAGCGGGTTCGAGTTGACTTACTACACCAAGGTCTTCCCAGATTCGCAACATGGCATCAAATGCCGGTTTGTTGGCGGAATCTTCTATCAGCCACAGGGCAAATTTTTCGTGGTCTGCGTTGGATACGTCACTGGCTCGCAACCGAGCCAGCCATTCTGTCGCCTCATCGTAGTTTTTTTCGTTTAGGTTCATTTTCACGTAATGTTATTGAATTTTTTCGAGACGTCTGATTGTAGGACGAAAAGCGCACTACGCCCCTCAATTTTAATTTGTTACCAATTGTTACCCGTTTAGTATTCTGTTTCCGCTGCCTCTTTGTTTATTGCATGGCGTAAATGTTTTAATGCCCTGATGATATATTTTTCAACCATACTCGTGGATACGCCAAGCTGGACGGCAATTTCCGGATAACTCATATCCCGCCCCCGGTGCAGTAGAAATGCATCTCTACATTTGGGTGGAAGATTTCCGAGTGAGTTTTTAATGATCTGTAAAGCTTCGTCGGCAGCAACACTGTTTTCAACAGTGGGGCATTCCTCGCGGTAATTGAGCGAAATGCTTTGTTCAAGGTATTTTTTTGCAACCGCTGCATGTCTGCTGCGGTCAATAGCGATATTTGATGCTGTCTGGAAAAGAAAAGCACGGGGATTTTTGAGGTGCTCAGGGTTTTCCAGGCGGTGAATGCGTAACCAGGTTTCCTGGGCAATCTCTGCTGCGTCTTCGGTATCCCGGAAACGAGACACAAGAAATTTGAGCAATGGGGATTGTTGCTCCTGAAAAAGGGTCTGGACAAATTCAGTTTTAGGTTCTGCCACTGTATCCTGAGCACTGCTATTTTCGTGACACAGATTATAACATACCTGTACAGAATACATGCCCTACAGCTTGATTGAATTACCAAAATTGGAGCAATAACCCGCATTTACCGTTTCAAAATCCCCGTATTTGTCTGGTCAGACAAGCCCTCGATATACATTTGATGCATAAACAATAGAAAAGGTTGCATAAATTGCCGAAAAAAAGCGGAATTTATTCCTCTATTTGTGAGAAATTCAGCGGATCATGTTGGTTGCCGGTTTTTAGGCAGTATTATGCGCAGGATTGTCGAACAATTAACGTTATGACTTGTCATACTGAGAACTGGCTCGATAGGCGCTAACGGCCGCCACTGTTATCATTGGTGTGCTTGGAATGGGTGCCCGGTGTGATGGGTGCCTGATGAGCAAAAGCCGATTTGGACAACCCTGACAGGAATTTTAGGAATATGAGTGAAAGCACTCCAACTGCTGAACCAGAACAAGACCCGGGTCAGCCCCTGTTGCCCTTTGCTTTTGCAAGACGAAATGCAGTCGCCATAACCTGGGATCAATCTTCCGGGCGTAACTCCCTCATGGTTGTTGGCACTGAACAACCGGATGTTCGCCTTTATGGCGAACTACAACGATTTATCAAGCAGGGTTTCAAATTTCGAAAGGTTAATCGCGAAGAGTTCGAAAGCCTGCTCTCCGATCTCTACTCTCGAGATTCTTCAGATGCCAAACAGATGGTGGAAGATATCGGCGGTGAAATGGACCTTGTGAGTCTGGCTGACTCATTTTCCGAAACGGAAGACCTTCTGGAACAGGAAGACGATGCGCCCATTATCCGACTCATTAATGCCTTGCTATCGGAAGCAATTCGGGAAGATGCTTCGGATATTCACATTGAAACCTTTGAAAAGGAACTCGTGGTACGCTTCCGCATTGATGGGGTTTTGCGGGAAATCGTAAGGCCAAAACGTGCCCTTGCTTCCTTACTGGTTTCCCGAATCAAGGTGATGGCCAAACTGGATATCGCTGAAAAACGAATTCCACAGGATGGCCGCATATCATTACGGATTGGGGGACGGGAAGTGGATGTTCGCGTATCCACCATGCCGACAGGGAATGGCGAACGGGTAGTACTGAGATTACTGGACAAACAGGCCGGTCGCCTTCGCCTGGATCGTCTGGGAATGGGTGAAGACCTGCTGAGAAAGTTACAGACGCTGGTACACAAGCCGCACGGAATTTTACTGGTAACCGGACCTACCGGATCAGGAAAAACTACAACGCTGTATGCCAGCCTTACCGAGTTGGATGGTGAAACCATCAATATACTTACTGTGGAAGACCCTATCGAATATAACCTTCCCGGCATAGGCCAGACACAGGTAAATAATAAGGCAGATATGACTTTTGCACGGGGCTTGCGTGCCATCCTGCGACAGGATCCGGATGTGGTGATGGTGGGAGAAATAAGGGATCTGGAAACCGCTGAAATTGCTGTACAGGCTAGTCTTACAGGCCATCTGGTAATGTCCACCTTGCACACAAACAGTGCTGTTGGGGCTGTCACACGCTTGATTGACATGGGGATGGAACCTTTCCTTGTGTCATCCAGTCTCGTAGGCGTGGTGGCACAAAGGCTGGTTCGCGTTTTATGTTCTCATTGCAAGCGTAGTGTTTCTGCAGACCCCATTGAGTGCAAGTTTCTTGACTTTGATGCGGAGCACCCTCCTGTAATCCATGAGCCGGTAGGTTGTGAAAAATGTGCGAATTCCGGCTTCAGGGGCCGAACGGGTATTTACGAGATAATCAGCGTCGACGATGGTTTTCGGCAACTGATCCATGACCAGGCTTCGGAGCAGGAGCTAACCAGACACGCTCGTGAACAATCCAGCAATATTCGACAGGACGGGCGTCAACGTGTGCTTGATGGCACCACAACAGTGCAGGAAGTATTGCGAGTCACTCTCGATGAGTAGAAGGGAATAAGTGGCGGCATTTGAATACATAGCGCTTGACAAGAGGGGTCGTCAAAAAAAGGGAACGCTCGAAGCTGACAGCGGTAGACAGGTGCGCCAGCAGCTTCGGGAGATGCAGCTTGCACCGCTAAACGTTGAACCTGCGGCGGAGAGTCAGAAAAGCAGAAAGAGTTATAGCCTTTTTTATGCGCGGGGTATGTCTCCACTCGAGCTGGCTTTGTTTACACGCCAAATGGCAACCTTGTTGGCGGCGAGCCTTCCACTGGAAGAAGCCCTGAGAGCAGTCGCTCAACAAACAGAAAAACGCCATATAAGCAATCTGATTATGGCGGTACGTAGTCGAGTATTGGAAGGTCACTCCCTTGCCCAGTCTATGGCAGAATATCCGCATACATTTAACGACATGTTTCGCTCTACCATCGCCGCCGGAGAACAGTCCGGCTTTCTCGATAGCGTTTTCGACAACCTTGCCGATTACACAGAGCAGCGCTTCGAATCACGCCGCAATGTTGAAATGGCTATGATATATCCCATAGTTCTTATGTTTTTGGCATTGGCAATTGTAGGTTTTTTGCTGGTTTATATTGTTCCCGATATCGTAGGTGTATTTGAAAATAGCGGCCAGGATCTTCCCGCTCTAACCAGCGGCCTGATTTCTCTCAGTGAGTTTGTTCAGAGTTATATTTTGCTCATCCTGCTACTTGTTGCAATGTGCATTTTCGGAGTTCGATATTTGTTATCACAGCCAGATATACGAAAATCATGGGACAAAAGAAAGCTTGAGTTGCCGCTGGTTGGTAAAATTGCCAGAGGCGGAAACACAGCACGTTATTCCAGTACATTGAGTATACTTACATCCAGTAGCGTACCGCTGGTTGAAGCAATGCAGATTGCCTCTGAAGTGGTGAACAATGTCTGGATAAAAGAGCGCCTGGCAACGGCGACACAACATGTAAGTGAAGGTACAAGCCTGAGGGCCGCACTGGATTCTGCCGGATATTTTCCGCCCATGATGTTACACATGGTTGCCAGTGGTGAGGCCAGCGGAGAGCTGGATACCATGCTGGCTAAAGTATCCCACTACCAACAAAAAGAACTTGAACGGCTGGTAGGAACGCTGGTGAAATTGTTTGAGCCTTTCATGCTCCTGTTTATGGGCGGAATGGTAATGACAATCGTGCTGGCTGTACTGCTGCCAATACTCAATATGAACGAACTACTGGGCTAGGATATGCAAACAAGACGATACGATAGACGGGTACCGGGCAGGGAAAAGGGTTTTACCCTCATCGAGATAATGATAGTAGTTGTAATTATCGGCATTCTCGGAGCGCTCATTTTACCAAATGTTATCGGCAGGGATGACCAGGCAAGAGCCACCGCGGTCAATACAGATCTGCAGGGCCTTGGTAATGCACTCGAGCTATACAAAATGGACAATTATCAATACCCATCTACCGACCAGGGTCTGGAAGCACTAATCACTCGCCCAAGTGGATTTCCGGAACCTAAAAATTATAATCCCGGCGGCTACCTCAGAAAGAAGAAAGAACCGGTAGACCCGTGGGATAACCCCTATATATATATTCAGAGTGACTCGGGCTATGAACTCTATTCTCTGGGGGCAGATGGAGCAGAGGGTGGCGAAGGCATTAATGCAGATGTATTTTACGAGGACCTCTAGGCTAAAGCCGTGGTTCTCTGACAATTCCAGGCACCGTGGTCCCTCACACAATCCAGCTAATGCATCTCCCTATGCGCTGCAAACTGGCTTCACCCTTCTGGAAATTCTGGTAGTTGTATCCATCGTAATGATAATGACAAGCATCATCGTGCTTGGCTTTACCGGGGCAGATACAAACACCAGAATTAAGACTGAAGCGCAACGACTTGCGCTACTCGTTGAATTGGCTCGCTCAGCATCTATGCAATCCAATCGCGAATGGGGCCTCTATATTGAAAAGCGCGAATACCGCTTCGTGTCACTGGATTCTGTTACCGGTTCGTGGAACTCTGTTAATCAACGAGAGTTTCGTCCCCGCATTTTACCCAATAACATTTCTCTACGACTATTAAGAACTACTCAAACAGATGATTCCGACGCGATAAATGTGTCGGGCAGTGATATCGCAGAAGCACCCGCATCTGAACAACCCGATATTGTCATATTTTCGGATGGGGAGTTAACGCCTTTCAAGATTAATGTTCAGGTGGATCAGGAGTTTGCCGTCTGGCTTGTTCAAACTGATGGGCTCTCTCGCGCAGCTGCAGAACAGGTGACCAGTGAGCGTTAGAATTGGCGGGCAAAATTGCTCTGTCATAAACGCAGGATTCACCCTCGTGGAAATATTGATAGCCCTCGCCATATTTGCCACGGTCTCAACTACCATCTATACCCGAACCGGGGACACAATATATCAACTTCAATTGCTGGAAAGAAAAACCATAGCGCATTGGTTGGCAAAAGATAGTGCAACGCTTGCCAGGCTTGAATTTCAGGCCTCACGAGAATTTCCTGATGAAGAAGTTCAATCCAGGTCCCAATTCATGGCAAGCCGCGAGTGGCGTATTGAAAGTGAAGTAGCCAATACCGACAACGAGTGGGTCAGACGGTTGGAAGTCAGGGTATTTTTAATGGATGAAGGAGAGGAGGTAGGCCCTCTCGATACTTACGTGACTTTTCTGGGAAAATATTAGTGGGTAAGCGTATTAATATTCGTTTACACCAGGGTTTTACCCTTCTGGAAATGCTGGTGGCGATGGCGATATTTGCCGCACTGGGCCTGATGACAAGCCAGTTGGTAACTCGCATAGTGGACATTGACCAGCAGGCTGTAGAGCGCGGAAACAGAATTCTGGAAATTCAGCAGGCGATGCAAATTCTGGACAGGGATCTGACACAAATCAGCCCGCGCCCAGTACGCAATGAGGTTGGTGAACTGCTTCCTGCTGCCCAAATTGGTGGTGAATTTCTTGCTGAATTCACGCGCCTTGGGTGGCGCAACCCACTCGAACGTCCTCGTAGTAATTTGCAACGCCTGGCCTATTTTGTGGAGGATGAAACCCTGTACCGATATTACTGGAACGTATTGGACAGGGCAGATGATTCAGAACCGGTAATTCAGACACTGCTGGAGAATGTTTCAAGTGTGGAATTTTTGGCACTTGATGAAGTAGGTGCAGAACATAGCTTCTGGCCTACTGTCGGCGGCGGGCCAGGAGCTGCGGGTCCAATCCTGCGAGGTATTAGACTCAATATTGAAATTCCTCCCATGGGAGAGGTCAACCGCGTTTGGGCTGTTTCACAAGGCGTGCTGCCACTAAGGTCTGTACCGGGTGAAGGGGGTGACGGCGAAGCACAAACGGATACCAATCCAGGCGATAGCTCCGATGAAGATGAAGACGAGCCAGACGAAGACGACTCCGATGATGGGTAATAGAGGAGCACAGCAAAGTGGCCTTGCGCTCATTACTGTTTTACTGATCGTCGCGTTGTTAACCGCCCTTGTCTATCATTTAATGGTTCACCAGTCTTTGGTAGTTGCCAAATTCAATCAGGTGTTTACTTACGACCGGGCACTTGCCTATGCTCTGGGTGGAGAGACCTTTGCTCGCCAGATGCTTTATGCAGACTGGGAGTCAGCTGAAAGCCGTAACCAGGATACGTTTCTGGAACCCTGGGCGCAAACAAACGAACCTCTCGAACTGGATGAGGCAGGTTATCTGGAATTGGCTATTTTCGATTTAGGGGGCCGCTTCAATTTAAACAGTCTTTCAGGAGAAAATTCTGAACAAAACCTCCAGCGTTTGAAACGTCTGCTAAATGCACTGAATATTGAGCCGGAATATGCCGACAAGTGGCAGGACTGGATAGATGTCGATGCGACGATTTCCGGTTTCGGCGCTGAGGATGCAGACTATCTGTCATCTGAGCTTCCTTACCGAACGGCCAATCAGTCAGTTACACATGTATCTGAATTTCGCCTCATGAAAAACATGGACGCGGAGACATATCGGGCCGTTTTACCCTATATCACTGTTTTGCCAAGTAATGTGTTCCGTATTAACATCAACACCGCAAGTGCAGTAACCTTGCAGTCTGTCACAGATAAAATGTCTCCATCCAAGGCACAATCTCTGGTTGAAACTGAACGAAACTATGCAACTGAAAATGCGGTATTTGAGGACTTTCCAGAGTTCAACGAAAGCCAGGATGCTGTAGCAGTAAGTAGTGAATTTTTTGAAGTACAGGTACGTGTGGAGATTAACGGTGGTCGTGTAGAGCTTACCAGCCTGGTGCACAGGGATTTTCAAACTGGTGAATTGACGACACTGAACAGGGACTACTCAAAAAGATTTGCCGGTAGGCAACTTGAATACGATGCCGAAACTGATACTCAGAATTAGAGCGCCCCGCAACATCAGCAACGCTGAGGCGCGCCTGCGTCAGTATGAATGGTTCATTTTTGCGAACTCCGGGAGTCTGGATACCGCCGGAAAGGGCAATCAATTGGAGTTGGTCGACGCTCTTGCCACACTGGATGACTGGTGCAAGGATCCCGGCAACATCACGGTGTTGGTTCCGGGCTCTCAAACGCTTTTTGTGCAGGCTGTCGTGCCAGGAAGATCTCGAAACCAGATGCAAAAAGCGCTGCCCTTTGTGGTAGAGGAATTTTTAGCTGAAGACCTGGACCAGGTGCATATTGCCCACCGGACGCTAGTACGGGGTAAACCTGTCGATTGTTTTGTAGTATCCAGAAGCCTTATTACGGAGTGGTTAGCAGTCCTTGAAGCGGCAGCTTTATATCCAGGCATGATGATGGTGGATACCGATGTGCTACCCGAGCCTTCTGATCAGCTGCATGTTTTTATTGGTGGCTCAGAGGCATTGCTGAAGGGTGCAGGGCTAATGCTTAACTGCGCCAGGCAGGATGTGGTTTCTTTGTTGGAAGTTTATTTGCAACAGAAACCTCTAGCAGAAGAAGCTGATGTAATCCCTGTTGAAAATGACATGGCGGAAGATGATGGGGATGGGGATACGCATACAGATTCCCATATTCACAGTCGTGAGATGACCATACACCTGTATAATCAGGATCTTGATTCCATCGAAAAAAGCAGGCTGGAAGCAGGATGCCCCACACAGATCGATTGGGTGGTACACGATAACCAATCGCTTACCGAAACCGAATATCTGGTGCAACGTGCAATTGAAAGGCAAGTTCCTTCTCGCACAAATGTCAAACAGCCGCTAAATCTTCTGCAAAACGAATTCGAGGCTGTAGCTTCAAGCAATGAAACATGGCTGCGTTGGCGCTCCGTCGCAACTATGGCATTTGCCCTTTGTTTACTTTTACTGGTAACCGAGAGTGTCAAGGCATTATGGATTGGTTACAAGGCCGACCAGTTGACGAACCAGTCGGTTGCGCTCTACAAGGATATCTTCAAGAACGACCGTCGTGTTAATGCAGCTACCCTGCAACGGCGGATGGCGGCTTATCTGGGGGAAGACAACAACTCCCAGCCAGGATTTCTGAATATGCTTGGGAGAATAGCTAAGGTAGTTGGGGAACAACCCAGCGGACCAAAACTGGAAAACCTGAGTTACAACAACACGCGAGGTGAATTAACCGCACAACTCAGCCTGAGAGACTACGAAATTCTGGAGTCGGTTAAAACGGCCCTTATAGACAGCGGTATGTCTGTGGACATCCGCACTGCTGAACAAAAAGGCTCCCAGGTCACCGCACGCTTGTTGGTCAGGAATTAATTGTGCCTTTTGAAAAACTGATATTTGACCTAAAAGCTTCTTCAGCGGGGCTCTGGTATTTAAGTCTGGATTCCCGAAACAGGAATATTGTCAGACTGGTGGCTGCTTCTCTGTGCTTGCTGTTCCTGCTTGTGTTTGTATGGATGCCGATAACGGGCTGGAGTGAAACCGAGATACAGCGATACCAGAATTCCATAGCTCTGCACGAATGGATACAGCAAAATGAGCAACAGGCGCGAGCGATAGACGAGAAAAACCCTGCATCTGAAGGAACCAGAGATTCACTCCTAACGCTTATCTCCCGATCTGCCAAGGCTTCAGGCATCACCTTACTGCGTTTTCAGGAGGAAGGCTCCGGTGGGGTAAGTGTGGTGCTACAGGAGCAGGTTTTTAATGATGTGATAGTCTGGCTGGAACAATTACAGACTCGCAACAACATAGAAATTCGGCAATTGTCCATCGATGTTCACACAGAGCCTGGCAAGGTAAATGCCAGAATTATATTTATATAAATCAATATATTATGTAACTTAAAGAATATATAACATTAACTTACATTGTCTTCACAACATCACAAAACGCGACTTGCTTCTCAAGCGTTATGCCGATTCAGTCAACGCTCCAGTCTCCTGTTAACCGTACAATTTCGGTTGATCGGGAGATGTATAATTAATGAGTAATAGCGACTACAACGCACATCTTGAAGTACTGAATAGAGTGCATTACAGCGCCACAACCCAAATTTTGGCCCTCATGGAAGGATTCTACTCAAACATTGAGGAAGGATTGTTCGAACTCGCCCACAACACCCGGGAAAACGAACAACGAAGGCGTTGTTTCGATCTTATGAGAGAGTTGCGCTTTCGGAAATCTGGGCTGTTGAAAAACTTTAGCCGAACCTTGGATCGCTATCGGGTGATGTGGTTTTCAGGTGGAAACGGCAACATCACCAGTGGTAAATATGCAATTGCAAATGATCTGCAGAGCCTGGTTGATGAGATGGCACAAAAATCCTACGCACATTTTAGTGGGGTATTATCAACAATAGCAGAGCGGGTGAGCGATGCTACGCAGGGTCCAATGCATGCAGGCGAACTTCCCATCTCTCCTCTGAGCGTATCGAAAGCATTTGTCGCATCATGCCGGTCGCTGCGGATGGATACTGCCTCCATTGAAATAGTCCAGAATCTTTTTGGCCGGTTTGTTCTCGATGGACTTGGCCCGGTATATGGTGAGACTAACCGCTTGCTTACCGAATATGGATATCGTTCTCTGGTAGAAATAGAACAGGTTTCAGGGGCATAGGAAACTCGCCATCAACGGCAAGGTTCAGCTGATTCTTTAATCCTTTATTTTTCCCTGGGTGTACCTGCGGTGGGAGATTTGTTTCCCTCAATCTCCGAGTTAACATGATCGAGCGCGGCGTTTACCCTTTTACTGCCGCGAGACATCCAATGCTGCTCGTCCACGTTTTCAGCATATTTCTGTTTTACGCGATCTTCCAGAGGTGCTATCCAGGCATCTGATGTGTACTTGCCTTTATAGGTATCAAAGAGGTTTATCCACATATCACTGCGTCGGCCGAACTTCAATAATCTATTGAAATACTTATCAGGTTTCTTATTCCCCATAACAAGGCCCATAATCATGGCAATGATGGATAGGGGGCTAAGAATAATATCTCGCACACCATCGGCAAGCAGTTTCAGTTGAAACAGGAGCACTTTGTACAAAACGCGTCTGCGTGATACATAGTGTGCAGGGTCTGCAGCATTTGCTGGAGAGGAATCATCACCGGATGGATCCTGTTCACTCATGTACCTGTCCCTCGCCCAGGACAAGATTAGTCCGGAGCGTTTAAAAAACCGTTCTCTTCCAAATGTAGAATTATCTGGTCTGCACATTCTTCAGCAGAGAAGGAGTCTGTGTCCAGTTCAATTTCAGGATTTATCGGCTCCTCGTAGTCAGAGTCTATACCAGTGAAGTGTTTTATTTCTCCACGCCTTGCCTTGGCATACAAACCTTTAGGATCACGTTTTTCGCACGTTTCGACCGAAGCCTTAACGTAGATTTCAATAAACTGATCGTCGTCCAGTAAATCTCTGGCTAACAAACGTTCACCCCTGAAAGGGGAAATGAACGCGCTTAATACCAAAAGGCCAGCATCAATCATGAGTTTGGAAACTTCTCCGACGCGTCGAATATTTTCGACGCGGTCTGCATCAGTAAAACCCAGGTCCTTTGTCAGGCCATGACGTACGTTATCGCCGTCCAGCGTATAGGTATGTTTTCCTCTGGCGTGCAGCTTTTTCTCCAGCAGGTTAGCCACCGTTGATTTTCCGGATCCGGACAAGCCGGTAAACCATAGTGAAGCAGGGCGCTGATGTTTGATGAGTGCGCGGGCGTTTGCATCCACGTCCGGCGCATGCCAATGGATATTTCCAGCTCGGCGCAGACTAAACTTTATCATCCCCGCGCCAACAGTCTCGTTGGTAATACGGTCAATAATCACAAAAGAACCAAGTTCTCTACTGTGCTCGTATATCTCGTATGGAATAGGTTTATCCAGACCAAGATTCACGATACCCACTTCGTTCAGTTCAAGCGAGTGTGCAGGTTCTTCTTCCAGAGTATTGACGTTAACCTTATGTTTAAGTGCCGTAAAAACTCCGGCCAGAGTCTGGTTTCCCGTCTTTATAAAATAGGATCGCCCGGGGAGGAGGGGAGACTCACTCATCCAGATTACGTTTACCTGAAACTGGTCGCTTACTTCACAACGTGCATCCTTTGCCGTAATCATATCGCCGCGGGAACAATCAACTTCATCCTCAAGCTCGAGTGTTACCGCTTCACCGGAAAAGGCCTGTTCAACACTATCACGACCGCGAATTATGCTTTGGATCTTGCTCGATTTGATATTAGGTAATACGACCACATCATCGCCTACCTTAACCTCACCCGTAGTGATCGTTCCGCAAAAACCACGAAAATCGAGATTGGGCCGGTTAACCAGTTGTACAGGCATTCTGAAGCCCTGCGCAAGCTTGTTGTTGGAACAATCCATCTTGTCTAATAAGGGAAGCAATGCCTCACCGGAATGCCATGGCATGTTTTCCGACTGAGTGGTGATGTTGTCACCCTTTAAAGCGGAAATAGGCAGGTAAGCTATTTCTTCAAAACCCAGTTTTTGGGCAAAATTCTGGTAAGCGTTTTGAATATTGGTGAAAACACTTTCATCATAGTCCACAAGATCCATCTTGTTTATGGCAATTACAACATTTTTGATGCCAAGCAATGAAACAATAAAACTGTGTCTGTATGTTTGGGTTTGTAAGCCGTGACGTGCATCTACCAGTATCACAGCAGCATCGGCGGTTGAGGCACCTGTAGCCATATTTCGTGTGTACTGCACATGGCCCGGCGTGTCTGCAACAATATATTTGCGGGCATCAGTCGAGAAAAATCGATAAGCCACATCAATGGTAATACCCTGCTCGCGCTCTGCCGCAAGACCATCCACCAGCAGTGCGAAATCGATATCATCGCCCTGGGTTCCAACCCGCCTGGATTCCTCTTTTAGCGCTTCAACCTGATCTTCATAAAGCAGTTTTGAGTCATACAACAAGCGCCCGATGAGTGTTGATTTTCCATCGTCAACACTACCGCAGGTAATAAACCTCAACAGGGATTTACTACCTTGCGCCTCTATAAAACTGTCCAGGTCGTGTGACATAAGTTGTTTATTCTGTATGGGATCGATAGCAGCCATTAAAAGTAACCTTCCTGTTTTTTCTTTTCCATAGACGCACTGGTATCCGTGTCTATCAGTCGTCCTTCCCGTTCAGAAGTCCGTGCAATGAGCATCTCCTGGATAATACCGTTCAAATCATCTGCTTCTGACTCCATGGCCCCGGTAAGCGGATAACAACCCAGTGTTCTGAATCTGACTTTTTTGTGTTCTACTTTTTCACCGTCCCGTAATTCCAGTCGATCATCATCGACCATAATCAACATACCATCGCGCTCAATAACCGGCCTTTCTTTAGCGTAGTAAAGGGAAACAAGTTCTATATTTTCCAGCTTGATATATTGCCAGATATCCAGCTCGGTCCAGTTTGAAAGCGGAAAAACCCGAACAGATTCGCCTTTTTTTATCCGGGTATTATAAATAGACCAAAGTTCAGGCCTTTGATTTTTGGGGTCCCAGGCATGTTTGTCAGTTCTAAATGAAAAAACGCGCTCTTTTGCACGGGATTTTTCCTCATCCCGGCGTGCACCGCCAAAGGCTGCGTCATACTGGTATTTATTCAGCGCCTGCTTTAAACCCTGTGTTTTCATCACGTCTGTATGAACCGCTGAACCGTGTGTTAGTGGTCCAATGTTTTGGTCAACGCCTTCCTGGTTAATATGCACGTGCATATCTAGGTTGTATTTTTTTGTGACATGATCACGAAACGCGATCATTTCCCGAAACTTCCATGTGGTGTCTACATGTAACACCGGAAAGGGCAGCGGTGCAGGATGAAATGCCTTCAAGGCAAGATCCAGCATCACCGACGAATCTTTTCCTATCGAGTACATAAACACCGGATTCTCGCATTCCGCTGCAACTTCTCTGAAGATATGGATACTTTCGGCTTCTAATCGCCGCAGGTGGGAGATGTTCATTTTTTAAATACGTCCCTGTGTTTTAAGACCGATTGACCATGCAATTCGGCAGAATATATTCGTATTATAGAGAGATCACAGGCCAGTGTGGTGAAAGAACTCTCAAAAATTGAGGCGAAATTGTAATTAGGGACAATATGTCAGCCCGAATACAACATGGCTTGTTGTATACAAGTTTGTATGTTCGAATGGGCAAATAACACTCTATTTAACATAATATATATTATACGTAATGTTAATAAGATCCAGAACCAGCGCATACCTCCTTACATCTGCAATATAGACACGTAGCGGTTCAATGCCTGATACTTGGATCGTTTAAGATCTCAGGGTTATTCCGACTACGATGGGTAAGGCTTCACACATCCGTATTTTCCGGAATTATGTCCATACACCATATCTGTTAATGGCAGTCGCCGAATTTGCCATTGCCATTGTCTGCGTATTCTTCGCTGTATACCTCGATATCTGGTCCTTACCCAAGGCGAATAGCTCATTGCTCGCTACGAGCCTGGTTTATGCGCTCATCGTGATTTTCAGCATGGTGTCTATGGGTGTGTACGAATCGCGAATTCGCGAAGGTTTCAGTGGGCAAATATTGCGTACAGCGGTAGCTGTATTCCTGATATCACCGATCGGAATTGCAGTAATTGCCTATTTCATTCCAGTATTGACCCTCGGTCGAGGTCTCTTAAGCCTTTGCGCGCTGGCATCATTTTTGGCAATAAACATATTCAGATGGATCGTAGTCTCTGTTACAGACAAAGACTCCCTTAAAAAACGCGTAGTTATACTGGGAACCGGGAACCAGGCTCAGAAAGTGGCATTACGAATGCGTCGCGAATACGACCGAAGGGGTTTTGTCCTGGTAGGTTTTGCCGGTTTGAATGGCTCCGATAATCTGCTGGATGCTCAGCAGACGGTATTTCAGATTGAGGGTTCAATTCTGGATTTTTGTCACAAGAAAAATATAGACGAAATTGTAGTAGCGCTGGATGAAAGACGACGTAATCAGGATGCGGGAGGAGGATTACCACTTGATGAATTATTTGATTGTCGGCTACAGGGTATTAATGTTTGTGATATCCAGGGTTTTATAGAACGTGAAGCAGGAAAGCTGGATATCGAGCTGTTGCGCCCTTCCTGGATGGTATTTTCAGACGGATTTATCCACAATGCGTTACGTTCACAAACCAAACGCACTTTTGACATTATTGCCAGTTTGCTGCTGCTGAGTGTTACGTGGCCCATTATGCTGATTACCGGATTGTTTTTGTGGATTGGCGGCGGCTTTAGGGAGAAAGTTTTTTATCGTCAGGTACGTGTTGGTCGTAACAGCGTCAATTTCGAACTTTTTAAGTTTCGCAGTATGCGCATCGACGCAGAAAAGGATGGCCTGGTTCAGTGGGCTGCTGAAAATGATCCACGAATTACGCGTATCGGAAATTTTTTGCGTCGCACCCGCATCGACGAATTGCCGCAGATACTCAATATTTTGAAGGGTGACATGAGTTTTGTTGGCCCCAGGCCAGAACGGCCAGAGTTTGTAACACAACTAAATGAGCAGATCGAATACTATCAGCACCGGCACCATCTTAAACCCGGGTTAACGGGTTGGGCACAGTTATGTTATCCCTACGGGGCTTCCGTTGAGGATACGAAGGAAAAATTGCAGTACGACCTGTACTACATTAAAAACCAGAATCTTCTACTGGACCTGATTATTTTGTTACAGACGGTTCAAATTGTATTAATAGGTGAAGGCGTGCGATAAGCGCCCCGCCCTCACGTACTGTTCATATAACTAAAGTCCCAGCACCAGTTTAGACATAATATTGCGCTGAATCTCATTTGAGCCCGCAAATATCGTTACCTTGCGATTATTGAAATATGCCTGGGTGGTGCCATTGGCATAATTCGGACCTGCTGGCTGAAAATTATCGCCGGGATTCGGAGTAGACATGTCCAATGGAACGGCGTACATACCACTTAACTCCATTGCCAGTTCAGTAATAGCTTGTTGCAGTTCGGTGCCTCTTGTTTTAAGCAAGGAGGATTCAGGGCCTACATTCTGTCCGGCAGCAAGGGAACTCAGTATACGAAACTCGGTAAATTCCAGGGCCAGAACCTGTACCTCAATATTGCTGATTTTATCTGTAATCTGTTGGCGGTCTGCAAGAACACCACCCGAGGAATCGGATTCCTGGCTGGCGATATACTTCAGAGTCTTTATTGCACCTTTTAAACCCGGCGAATACGCGTTGCCGCGCTCAAACTCCAACAAGTATTTAGCGCAGGTCCAACCCTTGCCCTCCTCTCCTACCAGGTTGCTTTTGGGCACTTTTACGTCGGTAAAAAATACGCTGTTGATTTCCTGATGCCCTTCAGATGGCTGGTCCAGGGTAACTATAGGAGCAATTTCGATTCCGGGACTTTTCATATCGATCAATAAAAAACTGATGCCTTTTTGGCGTATTTCCTCGTTACTGGTGCGGACCAGGCAAAAGATCCAGTCGGCATACTGCGCCAGAGTGGTCCATGTTTTAGTCCCATTTACCAGATAATGATCTCCCTTGTCTTCAGCCTTCATACTTAGCGAGGCAAGATCAGAGCCGGAACCGGGCTCGGAATAACCCTGACACCACCATACATTGGTGTGTTTAATATCTGGAAGAAACTGTTTTTTCTGCTCGTCGGTGCCAAATTTCATAATTACCGGGGCCACCATCTTTATACCAAAGGGTATAATGCCCGGTGCACCAACTCTGGCTGTTTCCAGATCAAAAATGTAATTCTGATTTGGCGAAAAACTTACGTCCGCATACTCCCGGGGCCAATTCGTGGTTGCCCAGCCCTTATTCGCCAATGCTTTCTGCCAGGTTACGTGCTCTTCTTTACTGAGCCGTCGCATGGCACTTTTTTTTGCACGCTGGCGTTTTTCTTCCGGCCAGTTAATGTCCAGCCACTCTTTTACTTCCTGCTGAAATGCCCGGTCTTCATCGCTAAACGCTAAATCCACTCTTCACCTCTTATTACTGATGTCTGGAAACTAATGCATGTAGTTTAACTCGCCGACGGTATAATGTAAGCCGTTGCAGACTCGAAAAATATCCGACAAGTAATTTCATCATTATGAATAAAACCAATATCACAGGCGTCCGCGATTATTTTATGGACCTGCAGGACCGTATTTGTCTGGCGCTGGAAAATATAGATGGACAACAGCGCTTTAGCAGGGAAGTTATTGAAGCGAATAATGGCGGACTAAGCCGACCCCGTGCGCTCCAGGACGGCGCTGCTATCGAGAAAGCAGCGGTACAGTTTACCCACAGCATTGGAGCATCTCTTCCCGCCGCCGCTACCGAACGCAATCCACAGTTTGCTGGTAAAGGTTTTCAGGCGACAGCAATTTCGCTGATAGTGCACCCGCTGAATCCTCATGTACCAACTACGCACATGAACCTGCGCTACTTCGTCGTACTTACCGATCCGGTCTCCTGGTATTTTGGCGGAGGATTTGATCTGACGCCATTCTATCCGGTTCTGGAGGACGTGAAACATTGGCATCAGGTGGCAAAAGATGCCTGTGATGTCCACGGAAATGAGATATATCCAGAACTAAAGGCTGCATGTGACGATTACTTTTATCTTTCTCACAGACAGGAAACTCGAGGGGTTGGCGGTATATTTTTTGATGACTGGGACCGGGGCGGATTTGACAAAAGTTTCGATTTTGTACGCTCTATAGGGGAAGCGTTCCTTCAAGCATATACCCCCATACTCAAAAAACGCATGCATCAGGCATGGGGAGAACAACAAAGGAACTTCCAGCTGATCCGGCGTGGCCGATATGCTGAATTTAATCTGGCTATTGACCGTGGAACCAAATACGGTTTGCAATCCGGCCGTCGCATTGAATCAGTACTTGCCTCATTACCGCCGCTGGCAAGTTGGCAATATAATTTTGCGCCCCAGCCAGGTAGCCCCGAGGCGCAGCTAGGCGAGTATTACCTTCAACCCAGAGACTGGCTATCTTTATAAACTCTTTAATTACAATGAGTTATACTATATATCCAGAATCTAATATAATTTAAATTGTTGTTTCTGCGACGAAACACCCGGGCGGTTTTCCAGAGATATTTGCCGCGTAGGATTCGACGGCTTGCCATACCCGCATCAAGTTACCTCCAAGCATCATGGCAATCTGGGCTTCGGTATAAGCCCGCCTTTGTAAGCCCGCTATCAGATTTGGATAACTGGCTACATCCTTTAAATCGATGGGCAAGCTGTCTCCTACACCGTCGTAGTCAGATCCAATCCCCACGTGTTCCACACCAGTAAGCGCTACCACGTGATCAAAATGATCCAGTACATCTTCCAGGCTTGCATAGGGATAAGGATTATCCACCCGGTATTGCGCCAGGGCAGCCTTAAGTTCATCGCTCTCAGCGCCCAGCCCCTTATCTTTCGTATAATTCTCTCCAAAGGCTCGCATGGCCTTACCATAATCCTGAGCCGTTTTGGTTAGAAAACTGCTACCGTAATTAATTTGAATAACACCCCCCTGTGCGCCCAGCGCCCGGATCATGTCGTCATTCATATTCCGCTGAAATCCAGGGGTAAAGTGCCGAGCAGAAGAATGCGAAGCGATTACAGGTACCTTGCTTAACTCAAGTACCTGCCAGAAGGCCTTGTCCGAGACATGTGAAATGTCCACCATAATGCCGTAATCATTCAGCTGTTTTACAAAATCCTTGCCAACTCCAGACAATCCTTCATGGGCTTCATTGATATCGTAGGAGGAATCAGAAATCGCGTTGGATTTGGAATGAGCAAGCGTTACATAACGTATGCCCCTATCGTAAAAATGCGCAAGATTGCCTGGCAACACCATCGGACCACCGTTTTCCATTCCCATTGGCATGGCGATTTTTCCAGCAGCATGTGCATCGAGCACGTCCTTGCTGCAATGGGCTACCTGAAATTTGTCCGGTGCTCGAAGGGCAATATCCTCTACAAAATCGATCATTTTGTTGGCCAGATCAGCCCCGGGTTGACCCTGTGCGTCAAGTTCGGCCGGTATATAGATGGACATAAACAGCGCATCCAGCCCACCTGCCCTGGCACGGGGATAATCAAAATCTCCCGTTTCGGTGGCCTGGGTTACATCCACAAATTTGTTTTCAAGCCGATATGGCACATCAATATGGGTATCTACAATGAGATGCCTGTGGGCCAGGTCATCAGGCATTACAGGCGTCTCGCTGGCAGATTCAGTTTTGCCGGGTGCTGGCTCTCCACAGGAAATCAATGTAAGTGACAGTGTTGAAACTAGTGCTGCGGCCAATACGGTGCTAAAGAAGGATCTGGACAAGGGTATATTCTCCGAAAGGTGTTATTTGACGTAATACACCAGCATAGCACTATTGACAGTTACCTCGTTATAGACAAGCATAACCAAATGGCAATCGGCGCTACCGATTAGTGGATGCACACAGATAGTAAGCTAGACAATTAGGCATCTTAACAAGCAATATCAGATCATAGTGGGGTAGACAGTGCGCAGAAGATTTGGAGGCAATACCGAGGAAGAAGAAGAGCAGATTAACCTGACTCCGATGCTTGATGTGGTGTTCATCATGCTGATTTTCTTTATTGTGACGGCAACTTTCATCAAGGAAAGCGGCCTGGACATCACACAACCGGATGTCGATAAACCCAAAACGATAGATCCTGACAAAAAGAGCATTGTGGTACGCATATCCAGCCGCAATCGAATAGTGATTGCACAACGCGATGTTGATTTTCGTTCAGTTCGAGCCAATATAGAGCGCTTACATGCAGAAAATCCGGAAGCACCGGTGATTATTCAGCCGCACAAGGATTCTGAAACCAATACCCTTATTCATGTATGGGATTCAGCGCAGCTTGCAGGGGTGACCAACATTTCACTAGCTGGCAGTTAGACTACCTCCATGCTTCTGCAGTATTTGAAGGGCCGGATTACCGGCCTTTTTTTATTCGTCCGGTAATTCATCCATGCAAAAAACAGACTTACGGTCAGATACCGTTACCCTGCCCAGCGCGGGAATGCTTGAAGCAATGGTTAGCGCAGAGTTAGGCGACGACGTCTATGGCGAGGATCCTACTGTTATCGCGCTCGAGCAACGCATTGCCGGTTTACTGGGTTTCGCTGCAGCACTTTTCGTGCCGTCCGGTACACAATCCAACCTATGCGCTTTGTTATCCCACTGCCATCGGGGTGAAGAATATATCGCTGGTAGCACTGCCCATACCTACCTGTATGAAGCGGGCGGCGCCGCCGTTTTGGGAGGTATACAGCCACAGGCCCTACCCTTTCAAAGCAATGGCACACTGGACCTGGACCTCGTGGAAGCCGCAATAAAACCGGATGACGTTCACTTTGCCATAACGCGATTGTTGTGCCTGGAGAACACGAAGGATGGCATACCGATTCATCCTGACTACCTGTCGTCAGCCCGAATTTTGTGCGACAAACACCAACTGCAAATACATCTGGATGGTGCTCGACTCTTTAATGCCGCAGTGGCATTGGGTATTGAACCAGTAGAGCTAACAAAGTACTGCAATACTGTATCGGTTTGCCTTTCCAAAGGCCTTGGTACCCCCGCTGGTTCTGTGCTCTGTGGTGACACAAAGCGTATTGGTTCGGCGCGGCGCTGGCGTAAAATGCTGGGCGGGGGCATGCGGCAATCCGGAATACTCGCCGCTGCGGGATTATATGCCCTGGATAACAATATTCACCGATTAAAAGAAGACCACCAACGTGCCTCAATTCTCGCAAAAGAACTGGCGCAAATACCTCAATTGGGGGGGTGTGTGAGATGTCAAACTAACATGATTTTCCTGGATGTAGAGCCTGAAGTCCTAAAAAACCTGCAGCAGCATCTGTCAAATAACAACATCAATGTAGGCATCAACAGGTGGGTCGTGCACCTGGGAGTTGATGATGCTGCCGTCGAGAACGTGGTACAAAAAACGCGTGCTTTTTTTGGCAGGTAAATTACAGCTACTAGTGTGATCTGTACTTCTTCGATATTATTGCCTATTCACCTTCTTAAGCAGTGCTCGAAATGCCAACGGGTAAAATTATACTACTGAATGGTTCGTCCAGTTCAGGAAAGACCACGCTGTCCCACGCCTTGCAAAAGGCATTCAGGGAGCCCTACCAGCATATTGCACTGGATCAGTTTCGCGACGGCATGCCTGGAAGATACCGAGGGCTGAACTCCCCTCCCGGTACGCCCGGGGCACGGGGATTGAATATCGTACCGGTTGATCATTTGGATAGCCGCGTAACCGAAATCCGTTTTGGCGATATGGGCAAGACCATGCTGAAAGCCATGCGACGTGCAATTCGGACTTTTGTTCTGGAAGGCCAAAATGTCATTATTGACGACATTCTGTTTGAGGAGGAGTTCCTGAAAGACTACCTCCTGGTGCTCAGGGACATCGAAGTGATGTTCGTCGGCGTGCGATGTGCACTGGATACCGTCAATGAACGTGAAAGTAAGCGCAGCGGCCGTTTTCCAGGCACCGCTACCTCTCATTTCGAAATTGTTCATCAAAACCTGGAGTACGATCTGGAGGTGGATACACGCGCATTCTCGCCCGATTACTGCGCATTGCAAATTGTCGAGTTTATGAAAATCAGCAACAAACCAAATGCCTTTGAGCTGTTACGCAGCCGCTATGAAATTGACTGACACCAGCCTTAAGGATGTCGTCTCCCAGAGTCGGCGCATCGTGTTTTTTACCGGAGCGGGTTTAAGCACCGAGTCGGGAATACCGGATTTCCGTAGTCCGGGCGGTTTGTGGAGTCGCATGAAACCCATACAGTTTCAGGACTTTCTGACTTCAGATACTGTGCGACAAGAGTCCTGGCGCAGGCGCTTTAGTGGCGAAAACACCATTAAACTGGCGCAACCAAATGTTGGCCATAAAGTAATAGCAAAGCTTATAAACTCGGGACAGGCCTCAAGTGTCATCACCCAAAACATCGACAACCTGCATCAGGAATCCGGTATTGAAGACAGCGATAATCGTGTCATCGAGTTACACGGTAATGCTACATATGCGAAATGTCTGGATTGTGACGAGCACTATGAAATGGATCAACTCGAGCAACAATACAAGAGCCTTGGGAGTGTTCCTGACTGCAGTTCATGTGGTGGCATCATCAAAACTGCAACGATATCCTTCGGCCAATCTATGCCGGAGAAAGAAATGCAGCGTGCACAACGCGAGTCACTGGCCTGTGATCTTTTCATTGTCCTGGGCTCGTCACTGGTGGTTTATCCCGCAGCCAGTTTTCCAGAGATTGCACGGCGCAATGGTGCAAATTTGGTCATCATCAATCGTGAAGCAACGCCATTGGATAATATTGCAGACCTGGTAATTCATGAGGAAATTGGTGCCTGCCTGAGTACCCTTTCCTGGGATTTTTAGTCGCCTAATATGCACGCAAAGGCGAGTTTTGCTCTTTGTGGACCATCCCCGGATATGACCTCATAGTCACTGTGTGCAGTCGTCAGCTCGCGCTGGTAAATATCAAAAAGGAAGTCTCTATCGTTTGGGTTTTCCCGCAATGGGTCGGACTGCCAGGGTATGTCAGGTTTGGTTAGCAGATATTTTCGTGTGGGCTGCTGATTCAACTTATCCAGAATCCAGGGGTGACAGCTACCGTATTTCTGTTCCCACCATACTTTAATGACGAGCAGATCAGTATCCAATACAAGGTTCTGGCTATTTTTCAGTACGGCCTGCTGTTCACGTTCCCACTGGTTTTTTGCAATGTTTAGAACATCTTCCTGAGAGTAGCTACCCCCCGGGGAACGCAGTTCAAGATACTCACGTGCATATTCCTCGACCATGGGTGCACTCAGGTGTTGGGCTATCGCTTTGGCCAGGGTAGTTTTTCCACAGGATTCCGGGCCTACAACCGCAATTAACATGAGGCATTCAGCATGCCGCAATCACACCCTCATTTGCCTCTAACTCCTGGGCCTTCAAAGTTTTATGCCATGCCAGCCAGCCCATGACGGCCATTCCTATGTACACGCAGTACAATAATGCATAGAGCTCTATACCCTTAATCACATACAGGGCAGTAGCAAGCAGGTCCACCACCAGCCAAACGTACCAGTTCTCTATCATTTTACGGGCCGTCATCCACATCGCAGCAAAGCTGAAGATAGTAATTGTGGCATCCGCGTAAGCCATGTCTGCATCGGTAAAATACAGAAGCAACTCTGCAAGAACTGGAATACCCACGAGTACCGAGAGCAATACGTACAAGGTAGCAGTACTTCCAATGTGGGTAACCGGCACAGGTTTTACGCCCACGCCATCGGTACTGCTTCCAGCACCCCTGCTCCAGTAGTACCAACCGTATGCATTCATAACAACATAATAAATGTGTAAACCGAATTCTGCGTAAAGCCTGGTTTGCAGAAAAACAACCAGAGAAACCAGCGCATAACAAAGGCCAATGGGCCAGTTCCAGATGCTTTGCCGAATCAGTAACCAGACACATAACATACCTGATATGAGCCCCGCAACTTCGAAATAATCCATAGAAAGCAAATCGGTAATGATCTCGTTTATGGCCTGTTCCTCGCAGTTAAATTAAAGAGCTGGATTCGGAGCACAGCTTAGGTTGCCCAAGAAATATAACTTTAGCAACTTTTGCCCGAAGAACGCTCTTCAGGAGGTCATCTCAATACCTGCAATTGAAAACAAAAACAGATAAAATAGGCACTTATACAGTCTTTGGTGCAGCAGAATGCCCAAGTTAATAGCCATAGTAGAAGATGATCCCGATCAGAGGGCGAACTATACCTATGCAGTTACAAAAAAAGGTTACGATGTGCATGCCTATGCAAGTCGGGAGGAAGCACTTCTGGGGTTTGACGAACAACTTCCGGACCTCGTTGTTTTGGACATTATCCTTGGCGACGAGGTAGATGCCGGTTTTCAGATTTGCAGAGATGTCCTGAGCAGATCCCCATCACTTCCGGTTATTTTTCTCACGGAGCGTATCAACGAAATTGACAAGATCTCTGGACTGAGGCTCGGGGCCTGGGATTACCTTTCCAAACCCATTTCACTGGATTATCTTGCAGAAAAAATATCCTCGCTGTTGCGACTGGGAGAGGTACGCAGCGACCAGGAAAACACCAGTGCAAATGTTAAAGTGATTGGAAAACTGACGCTGGATAAAGAAGCGCTGCTAATAAACTGGGAAGGAGAAAGGCTAGATCTTTCCGGTACGGAATTCAGAATGCTGGCAAAACTCGTAAGGGTGCCCGGACATGCGGTTAGTTACGAAACCCTGATGAATGCAACCATGCAAAGCCTGGTAACTAACAATACCATTAATACGCATATGCGCAATATTCGTAAAAAATTTGAGGCTATAGATTCCAATTTCGACTGCATAAAGAGCGAATACGGTTTTGGATATCGTTGGATAAAGCAATAACTGGTCATGAAATTATTTAAACGCCTGCGTGGACCAAGACTAGGCACAAAGATTGTTTTACTTGGTTTACTGGTGCTTGTAGTACCAACATGGGTTAGCACTCGCCAACTGGTTGAAGTCGAACGTATTCTTATTCAGGCACAATCCCAAACCCAGTTAAAAACTGCACAGGGAATTTCTACCCTGTTCAACGGACGTGAAGATTTGTTTCAGGACCTGCCACTGTCTCTGGATGACTATGAAGCGCTATTCGCCAACCCCATGCAAAACACTATCCGTTTTGATGGCAAGGACAATGATTGGGTAGAGCTCATTGACAAGCGCCGGGATTTTGGCCTGGACGCCGGTGAATCAGGAGATGCGGGATTCCAGCTAACCCTGGGTGAGCGCGATGGCCAGTTAAACGTACTGATGCAAATAAGAGACTTCAATGCCGTTCCGAGGGATAAGGATACACTGCGACTTGATAACGCTGACCATGTGCGTCTGGAGTATATTCAGGCTAACGGTGAAGATGCCAGAGTTACACTCACTTTTCCAGGTAGCGGTGTAATTACAGCATATGATATGGATACCGAATGGAAGTTTTCAAATTCTGGCTCGCCTAACAATAGTATTCAGGGACATGTAGCCCAGTCCCAGGATGGCTATTTGCTCGAATTTCGAATGCCATTGGGAATATTGGGTTCACGCCGTTATTTTGGTTTATCGTTCGTAGATGTCGATGACAAAGTTTCACGCGTAGTTCGAGGTATAACCCAAACTCTGCCAAGAGCTGACAAGGCAGGTTTTAATCTTGTCGTGCGGCGCTCTCCCGAATTGTTGAATATAGTTGAAAGTCTGGGATATTCCGGAGCGCGAATCGTAATTATTGACACAGATAAACGTGTGCGCGCTCAAACCGGAAGTTTGAACTCTCTGCGGGCAAGCACGCAGGATTCCAACTGGATTGCCACCTTCAGGAATTGGATCCAATCACTACAATCCTATATAAATAGTGTGGTTGGTCAGGAGGATGTTCAGTCCTCAGGTGAAAATACAGATCAGGTGACCAACCAACTCATTGAGTCTGCTCTGGCTGGAGATCCCGCGGTGTTGCGACGCGTCGCAGTCATTCAACAGGACGCAAATGTTAGCCCGAATTTGGGAACTGAGCAGCAAATTATCATGGCCGCACATCCCATCGTCTCAAAAGATCGTATTTTGGGAACGGTAATTGTCGAGCAAAATATCGATGAAATAGCTGCTTTTCAACGTAATGCTGCAGAGCAGATTATCCTGCTCTCCACTACCGGGCTGCTGATTGTATTTATTGCATTGCTAACCTTTGCAGGAAGGCTTGCCTGGCGTATCCGCAACCTCAGACGTGAAACCAATCGAAGTATCGATGAACGAGGACGGTTAAAAACCGATGCTCTGCATAGCGAAGTGCATGCAAGCGATGAAATCGGGGACCTGGCACGAAGCGTTTCCGGTCTATTGTCCAAACTGCATCAACACAACCGGTTTCTGGAAAACATGCCTCGTACGCTCAGGCACGAAATAAACAATCCCCTGAATACCCTCAGTACATCCCTGCAGAATCTAGCGGAGGAAGCGCCTGAAATACAGGACAGCAAATACCTTGAAAGCGCAAAACGCGGAGTGCTGCGTATTGGTGCAATTGTCCAGAATCTGGCTGATGCTGCAAATTTGGAAGAAGCCTTACAATCGGAGGAAGTTGAAGTAATCGATGTTCAGAAACTGATCGAAAACTACGTAACTAACTGTAATATCAGTCATAAAGGTACTCAATTTCAGTTTCGAGGTACCAATACTCCCATTTATGCACGGGTAGCAGATTACCGCATCGAGCAGTTGCTGGACAAATTGATTGATAACGCAATTGACTTTCATCGATCCAATAGCGCAATTAAGGTACAGGTCGATACCTACCGGGGTTTTATTCAGATAGCGGTTGCAAATCGCGGGCCCACCCTGCCCCAGAATGAAGAGGAATCACTTTTCGATTCAATGGTGTCACATCGCCGCGATGGACCGCAAAATAAACTGCATTTTGGACTGGGCCTTTATGTGGTGAGAATAATTGCTGAATACCACGGTGGTAATGTAAAAGCCATGAATCTGGTTGATGGTTCAGGAGTGGCCGTCGTCGTTCAGTTACCACTGTCGGATACCTCTACAGGCTCTGCAATTCGAGCATTAGACACAAAAGTCGCGAACCGGACCCCAACTGCGGAACACAAACTGGAAGACCTTACAGCGTACTAGACCTCCTCGTTACTGACTTGCTATATGGTACTTTGCGGTGAGGGACACCTCATCAGCGGTAGATAACTTACCCGTTTCAATCATATGCACCACAGCCGCCAATACGCTTCTGGCAGCAGCTGAATACATAAACTCCGGTGTACCAATGTACATTAGTGGCACCATATCGTGAATTGTGTGCACACCCTGCTTGATACATGAAAGTATCTGTTCCTGCCGTTCGATGCGGTGCGCGATAAATGAAGCAACGTAATCTTTGGTATCTGTGATCGGTGAGCCATGAGTGGGCCAATAGATTTCATCATCTCTATCGAGTAACAACTTCAGGCTGTCCATATAGGCATGCATGTCACCATCGGGTGGGGATATTATACTGGTGGACCAGCCCATAACATGGTCTCCGGTGAACAGGGCTCTTTCTTCACGAAGTTGATAACACATATGATTGGAGGTATGTCCTGGCGTATAGACACATTCGATTGACCATGTGTCGGCTTCGATTACTGTACCGTGGTGCACCAGGATATCCGGGCTAAATTCGTTATCTGCGCCCTCCTCCACGTTATCAGCCACACCTGAATCTGAAACCTTCTTTCCCGATCCGTGTGGTCCAAAAGCATGGGTCTTTGCTGTGCAATGATCTTGCAAGAGTTTACAACCAGGTGAATGATCAAGGTGTGTATGGGTAACAAATATATGGCTGATTCTTTCACCGCGTGTAGCAGTCAGGATGGCGTCGATATGAGTCTGATCGGCGGGCCCGGGATCAATCACCGCAACATCCCCGGTACCCAGTATATAGGTGCCGGTGCCCTGAAAGGTAAAAGGACTCGGGTTTTTTGCAACAACTCTTCTTATCAGGCCGCTCACCTGATCGCAAACGCCATATTCGACTTCAAGAGTACGAAGAAAATCTATTTTAACAGCCATACTCGCCTACTTCCTTTTACTAGTACAGGTACCAGAATAGTCCACCCAACAATATTATCGAGCCGACAATAAAGGACAATGATCTTAAAACGTCCGTTCCGGCGCTTTTATCTTTACTCAGATTTTCCCTAAACACCAGCCTAACCCTGCCTAGATCGACAATATCCCTGTCCTGTAGTCGTTGGGTCTGGACCTGTTGGCTATTTACCTGAGTACCGTTTGTTGCGATAAGATTGGTTAGATAGACCCCTTCTATTCTTACATCCAACTCTGCATGTTTTCCAGAGACACTGTTTTCGTAAAGCTGTATATCTGAATCGAGATCACGGCCGATAAGATGACGACCAAGTAACAATGGAAATACTTCGTTCAATACCGGCTCGCTTAATCCTATGAGCGCGGAACTTTCCAGGTTTGACCAGGTGTTTTTCTCCAGGGAGCCACTAGCCAGATCATCCAACGCAACGGGAGCAACTTCAACCGTTGAAAGTGCTGCCAGCACCGTATCGGAAGGGTCGTCCAGCGACGTATCAGTATGCTCTGTGCCAGCTGACATGGAATCAGCATACTGACCCTTGTATTCAATGACGGGCGTAAGGTGTTCCGCCTCTCCTACTAACTGGAAGCTGCTGGTATCAAATGCAATCTCATCGCCATGTAACACTAAAACAGCGCCAATAATTTTTTTCCCGTTCACAAATGTTCCATTCGAAGAATCAAGGTCGCGAATCCAGACGAGATTGGAATGTATGGATAACTGGGCATGTCGTCTGGAAACAAATCCTTCACTAATGCACAGATCGCAATCGGCACTGCGTCCGACCAATACATGTTCAGAGAGCCGTATACTGGAACTGCCTCCTCGACTAACCAATTTCCAGTTTTTTATTGTCGCCCCGGCATTCGAAACTTTCAAAGTCAGAGTGTGTTGGCCGAGTATAATTTCGTCCTCAGGTACCAGACCTATGCCATTTTCAACACTGTCCTTGTTTACGTGCAAGGGAGCATCATTCAATCTGGCAAGCCAGGGGCCCCGCTCCTTTAACTCTATACGGGCATGAAAATCCAGCACATCTTCCCCGGCTACAACCAGATCGTTGTCGAGATGTCTGCCAATCGTGATGTGAGAGTCCAACTCAAAACTATCATCTTCCATGACCAGAGCGTACGTGATGGTGTCGTTCAAGTTATTCCCTTACTCGGCTTGAGCTCTGTCGTCACGACTCCAGGAATCCCTGATTACACGCCACTCCGGTACATCAGGCCTGACAGTCAAAGCCAGGTCCAGATACAATAGTGCTTCCGCGCGCAAGCCAGCTGTATATGCCTGATCAGCTACCTCCTTAAGCCGCTCAGCGCTTTTATTCAAGTGCGCCAATGCTTGTACATTACCAGGATCCAGGCGAATGACTTCCCTGGCACTGGCTACAACGTTGTTATCTGCTGGTTCTGTTATGTAGCCGTTCTGGAAATGTCTGCTGGCATCTGCTAATAATTGTTTAACCGTTTCCTGGCGATCTACCTCTGCTTTGTGTAGGGCATTTAGCTCGTCGACCTTGGTCGATTCAAAGCCAATCTGTGTAGCCCTGTCGACTATTTGGGATACCTGTTCCAATCGGCCATTTTCTATGTGTTGTGTAACTTCTCCAAGAACCTGGGTAAATACTTCGTCCAGCCCTTGTGCTGCAATTACGTTACCTGGATCAGTCGCAAGCACACGTCGATATAACTCTGCAGCGTTTTCTCCTGCCGGATAAATTAGCGCGTGGTTTGCGCGCAGCTGGCTGGCCTGCTGAAGTAATAATGCCAGCTCACCCTGCAAAGCATTCGCTTGCTGAATTTTTTCTCTCACCGCCGCCAAACCAGCAATATTTTCGTTTGCAGTGCTGGCTCGTTCAAGGTAACTAATAGCAGCTGTCATATCATTGGCAAGTAGCGCTTCATCTGCCCGTTCAGTGAAGAATTTTGCAAGCGTAATCAGCTCCTGTTGTGCCTCCCCTACATTTGGATCCAAACGCAATGCCTCCTTATATGACTGCACCGCTGTGGTTGCAGACGGCAAATCCGAAATACCATGGCTTTGAATCAGGGCCTGCGTTGTCTGAACCAGCGATACTGCACGGCGGCTATTGTCTATTCGTTCCCTTAACGCGGAAAATGCTTCATCATTTTGAAAGACGCTTGCTGCTTCCTTAAGTTTGGACTCTGCAAGCGCAACATTTTGTGACTCTATGGCCAGGGAAATATCCTGTTTCCATTGTGCAGACAATCCTGCAATGGAGTCGAGCGCTTCAACATGCGTTCCATCCAGATCAAGAACCCTTCGATGTGCGGCAACTACCGCCGACAGGCTTTGACTTGGATCACGACGAAGTGCACTGGCATCGCGCCATAACTCTCTAAGATCTGGATCTTCGGATAGACCATAGCTACTTAAAAGCTTGCCGATTTGTTTTTCCCCATAGGGTGAAAAATAAAGCCCCGCGAGGCCTCCGACGAGTAAAACGCAGATCATCAAACCTGTACCAATGCGCCTTTTTTTGCGTTTTCGATAGCGACTACTATATCTGCCCGCCTCTGCCCGGATTGCACCATTGTCATCTATCGCAATCTCCATGGTTTGTTTAACAGCTAATATTTCATCGGTAGAAACCACGTCAGTCTTAATTACGCTGTTAGGCACAAGACCTTCAACTCGTAATGCATCAACCGCTCTTTCAAGCTCAATACCTGATTGAAACCGGTCGTTCGGGTTTTTAGACAAAACTTTATTCATAATTCCCTGAAATGCCTTCAACTGTTCTGGCAAACTTGGTACTGGATCCTGTATATGCTTTATGCCAATAGCTATCGCAGTGTCTGCCTTGAACGGTACTTCTCCGGTCAACATTTTAAAAAATACGATACCCAGTGAATAAATATCTGACCTGCCATCCACCGCCTTACCCGCCGCCTGTTCCGGGCTCATATACTGCGGTGTACCAACGACGGTGCCTTGCCGAGTCATGCTGCTGTCGTTTTCCATCACCCGAGCGATTCCAAAATCTGAAAGCACTGCGGATCCTTCCTCTCTGAACAATATGTTTTCCGGCTTGATATCGCGATGCACATAGCCCTTGCTATGGGCAAATTCGAGTGCCCGTGCAATATCACGAACTACCTGCAGAACCTGTTGCATATGCAAGCCCTGGTTCAATTTTCGGTTTAAATCCCCGCCTCTTAGAAACTCCATTACCAAATAGTAATTTTCATCCGCTACGCCAACATCGTGTACCTGAACTATGTGTGGGTGCATTAGCTGCGCAACAATCCTGGATTCACGAACAAATCTTTTGCCAAACGTAGGATCATTAGTGAATTGTGAAGAAACTACTTTAATTGCGACCAGGCGACCAAATTTTTTCTGTACCGCTAGATAGACCCGGGCAGTACCCCCACGACCCAGTTCTTTTTCTATGCTGTAACCTGGAATTTCCATCATTCAATGCTGGCTTGCGCGAAAGATTGGATGTCACCATCTACGAGATTACCCAGAATGATAGTTGCCTCTGCCAGAAACCTTGTACCGTCAATGCTAACCGCTGCTGCTTTTCCGTGTGCGAGCCCATTGATGCAATTTTCGTTCTTAAACATCCATGCAACTCCTCCAATATTTAGTGTACATCTGGGATTGACAAAAATAGGAACCGAGGAGATTAGTTTGCCATCCGCCCACAGTTGAAACTCAGATAAACCGTCAGGTGTCTTTTTTACTCCATATCCATGTGAGCGATTATTGGAAAATTGTCCATGGTAGACGGTACCATCACGCCAGTAATACACGCCATTCCCCTGTCGCGCATCGTTAGCGAACTCGCCTTCATATTTATTGCTATTTGGCCAGGTATACGTGCCTTTACCAGTTTTCAGGCCAGCCAGAAAACTGCCTCTATATACTCGGCCATCTGCCCATGAGAATATTCCATCACCCTGCAGTTGTCCGCGGACAAAATCACCCTCATAAACATCTCCCGCCTTCCAACTGTAGATCCCTTTCCCGGTTCTCCTCCCGGCGACAAAATCCCCTTCGTAGCGATCTTCATTTGCCCAGATAAAGACTCCTTTCCCATTCATCTGATTGTCCGAGAATTGACCGCTATAGGAGTTACCGTTTGGCCATTCCAATGTGCCGGTACCAGCACGCTTGCCTGATTCAAACTGCCCTTCATACCGGCGACCATCCTGCCACGTATAAACTCCCCGACCATGCCGCACCCCTTCTGATAACTGGCCAATATAAACATCACCATTGTCCAGAACCACACGTGTTTCAACCAAATCACGCTCTGCAGCAAAACTCACTATTGGAAATACCAGTAAAAGCAAAGTAGTAAGTGACAGTTTATTCAATAGCATATCCTTGTCCTTCGTGATGATTCTATGCCTTGACCAATTGATAGCAGTTATACAATCTCATAGAATCGGGTAACTCCTCCAGAATTTTACTAAAATTGCCGGACATTTTCTTCACTCTGTTCACTTTGTTCTGTCTGTTATTGGGCTGCATTGCCGGGTTCCTTGGCGGATTGCTGGGTATTGGTGGAGGTGTAGTCATTGTACCTGGCCTGATACTCCTGCTTTCCTACCAAATAACGCCTGATTTGGAAGGAGCAGCGGTTGTATTAACGGCGGTTGCCAGCTCTTTGGCTACTATCATCTTTACCTCTGCGTCAGCCGCCTATACCCAAATTAAGGCAGGTTATGTAGTTTGGCCGGTAGTTAAAAAGTGGGCGTTGTTTTTGGTGATTGGTAGCCTGTTCAGTAGCCAGATTGCATCCGGAATGTCCGAACAGGTGCTGAGAATGTGCATTGGGACTTTTCTGTTTACAGTATCACTGGTAATGCTATCGCGCTGGAGCCCGGTCGCACATCGAAAGCTCCCGGGATGGCCCTTGACCGCTACCGTCGCAACGGGTGCTGGGCTTGTGTCAGGGATAGCAGGAATAGGTGGTGGCAATGTAGTTGTGCCCAGCCTTATATACTTCAATACACCACCGCATAATGCCACCGCCACGGCAAGTACGCTGGGATTTCCAATAGCGATCGCTGGAACGATTGGTTATGTATTAAGCGGTTGGGAAATCAATCAGCATGTGCCGGGCATGGTGGGATATGTATACTGGCCAGCGGTACTAATAATCGCTACAGCATCCTTTATTACGGCCCCATTGGGGGTAAAGGTGGCGCATCGGGTAAAACAGCATACGCTACGTCGATACTTTGGTATGCTTCTGGTTATTGTTTCGGTGCGGATGTTGTTCAGGGCACTCAGCATAACGACCTAGAGATGTCGCAATTGAATTGCGTCAACTCCGGATTCTGCCAAAATATCGGAAATTACCACTACCTTGTCACCGGTGTGTAGTCCAGCTCGTTCCTTCAGCGCCAAAAATGCAGTCTGCAGTGTTTTCTCCGGGTGTTTACTGAATGCGGTTCTGAAGCTGTAGACCGAACGGTTTAACATCAGGCGTCGGCGTGTATGGCTAATATTGGTAAAAGCAAACACAGGAACGCCGATCGGGTTGCAATTGGTAACCTGGTCGGCGGTGATACCACGGCGTGTAATTACCACAATACCTACGGCATGGGTTGCATGTGCCAGATCGACTGCACTCTGAGCAATAAACTGCTTGTCATCGCGGGCGATCAGTTGCGACTCAAAACCGAGTCCGGGAAAACGTTCACTTGCGGTGGCAATTTCATGTAATTGTTCAACACAACGCACAGGATAAGCGCCCACCCCTGTTTCACCGGAAAGCATAATCGCGTCAACACCTTCATAAATTGCATTTGCGACATCGGTAACTTCTGCTCTGGTCGGTATCGGATTTATAATCATCGACTCCAACAGGTGGGTTGCCACAATAGAGCGTCGTCCCTTTATCGCCGTAACCCGTACCAATTCGCGTTGTATATTGGGCATTTCTGAAATATTGGTCTCAATACCGAGATCACCGCGTGCAACCATAATACCGTCAGCTACTTCAGCAATCTCTTCCTTGTTGGCTACGCCCTCCGCATCCTCGATTTTTGCAATTACGCTGATTGCTTGTGCCTTTTCACCGAGCAGGACGCGCAAATCATGAATATCACTGGCTTTTCTAACAAAAGAAAGCGCAATAAAATCCACCCCGCGTGCGACACCGAATTCTATATCCCGAACGTCTTTTTCAGTGATTGCTGGTAAGTTAACTCTAATTCCTGGCAGGTTTACGTGCCGTTTGCTACCCAGCGTACCGCCATCAAGCACCAGGCATTTCAGTCGACCGCCATGTTTTTCAAGTACCTTGAAGTTCATCAGCCCATTATCAACAGTAATCCTGTCCCCGGTAGATACAGACGTAACAAGTTCGTTGTAATGAATACGAATTGAAGTGTGTTCTACATCCGTCTCGTCAAGAACCCTTAGCTCAACCACTTCCCCGCTGGTTAGATGAATAGGCTGCTCTAAATCTCCGGTACGTATCTCAGGCCCCTGGGTGTCGAGCATTATTGCGACCGGATAATGTACTTTTCGGTTCAGGGTGCGAATCCACTTTATTATCTGACCAGCACTTTCATGGGTAGCGTGAGACATATTTAAGCGGACAATGTTCATACCGGCAGCATGTAGTTGTTCCAGCATTTGGTAACTGGCGGATGCAGGACCAATTGTGCAGATAATTTTTGTTCTGCGAAAAGAAGATGAAGCCATGCTTAACTATCCGGTTATGCTCTTGAGGCTATTGTCTGCCTTCGCCCAGAAGCGGTGTAATTCGATGGGCAATTCTAGAGAATTCACATTGCAAGAGCACCAATTATCTGGAAAGAAACTTCGATATTGGCGTTGCCTGAACCTCGGATCCACCAAACATAGTACTCCCCGATCCTCATGACTGCGCACCAGGCGACCGGCGGCCTGAATGACGCGACTCATCGCCGGATGACGAAATGCAACAAGTCGACCATAGGCGTCGTCCTGCGCAGAGTTTGTGTACGTATTTGCAATCGCCAGTGTACGTATATTGGGTGGAGGTAGGCCAAGACCGACGACTATCATCCCCAATAACTCATCCACCGCAAAATCAACAGATTCGGTAAAGATTCCACCCAGTATTACAAATCCGACAAGGGCATCAGACTTTTGCGTAAATTTGTGTAAAAAGGCTTTTTGCGCATCGATATCCATTCCGCCCTTCTGTGCTATTACCGCTATGTGTGGATGTATCCTTGCAAACATCTCGAACACCTGCTGGAGATACTCATACGAGGGAAAAGCCACCATATAATTACCCGCCTTTGCGCCCACTACCGTTCTAATGGTGGCAACTACCCGATGTAAGGATGACTGACGATATTTATACTGGGTGGCAATATCAGCGAGCACAAACACGCCCAATTGGTCTGAAGAAAATGAGCTCTCAATCCTCCACACTGCAGAATCCGCAATGCCATGCATACGCTCATAGAGGCCAATAGGGTTTAAGGTTCCTGAAAATCGTAAACTGGCCGGAAAAAGTTGTATGTTTTCGGAGATGTGATTTGCCGGATTAGTGCAATACAGGTTCAGGATGATGGCATTTGGATTCCATTCAAGAAAAAACGTGTGGCTCTCTTCTGCAAAAAACTCGAACTTTCTAACCAGTTCGAGACAGCCAAAAAATAATTCAAGTACATCAGGATCGAGTGCTCTGGATAAGTTTGGTTCGCTGGATACATAGTCCACGAATGTGGTCACAGCCTGAAGCAAATCGGCCGGAACCTCGATTTTGATTTCACCATCGTGTGGCGTACCCCCCTCACAGCACTGCCTGGCGTGCGAGCGTAATTCTGACAACAGCCTGGCCTGGGAATTCACAAAACCGGACAAACGTTTATTCTGCACAGAGTTTGCCTGAAGGGATTGTCTTGCCAGTTTTACCTGTGCGCTCGAAAACCGTGCAGACAAACAACCACGAACCCTGTCTACCAGCTGATGAGATTCATCGATTAACAATACACTTCTTTCACCAAATATCCCTGCCAATCTTTGAAATCTCACGAATGGATCAAATACGTAGTTGTAATCACATACAATCACATCACACCAAACTGATACATCAAGAGATAGCTCAAAAGGACAAACCTCATATTCGGAGGCCACTTGCTCAATAGTCGTCTGACGGATTTGCCTATTCTCCAGACATGCATTTATAGCGTCTGCTACCCGTGAATAATATCCTCTGGCAAATTTGCAGATAGCGGGATCACAGTTAACAGTTTCCTGAAAACATATTCTGTTTTTTGCTGTGAGGCTAATACTACGAACATTGGCACCTGAATCGGCCAAAAGTTGGGTGGTGAGCTCTACTGCAATTTTACCGGTATTTCGTGCCGTGAGAAATACTGCTCTGTCTATATGCCCATACCCAATGGCTTTCAATGCAGGGAAAATTGTAGCCAGGGTTTTGCCACTACCGGTAGGTGCTTCGAACAGTGTGTGTTTTTTGTCCCGGAGGTTTCTAAAAACATTACCACAAAGCAGTTTTTGATTGCTTCGATACTCAGGGTGAGGAAACGACAGGGTTCGCAGACTACCATCTCGAGCACTAAGAAATTGCCGATGGGACACCACTAAACTGGCAAACATTTCGCAGGTACGCTTAAGAAAAAGGCCTAGTTGTTCGGCACTGCATATTTCATGTACCTGATCTTTTTGAAGTGTATCGGGATGGATGTACACAAGCGCAAGATTCCAGACAGTGTGTTGTGGATACTGGGCTGCCAGTATCGCTGCGTAGAGTTTCAGTTGCGCTATATGCATCTCACCATTATGCGCATGCAGTGCTTCAACATTGGTACGGGTGGTTTTATATTCTTCAACCTGATATTTACCCGAGCCCATGAGTACGCCATCTGCCCGACCCTGCATATGAATACCAAGCCCTGAATTTTGCCAACTGTATTTTAGGGAAACTTCACTTCGATATGCCGGATTGACCAACATGAGTTTCTGTACCTGTCTTTGCGCTCGTCTGCCTTCTTGAGGCAGCGTAGCGCTATCATACTGAAAATGAATATCACCACTTCTATATAACAAACCAGCGAGCATGCCCACACTAACCTTGATATCTCCATATTGACTGCTGAAGGTTTGTACAGCGCTTGACCTACCGGGCTTATTTTTAGATTTAGTGGAGACTTTCATTACATGGTCACCAGGAAACCCGAAGTACGCGCGCGGGTACTTCAAGTTTGTAGAATAAATTAAACCACACACGTTGGTGCGAACTTAACTGATCTCCGGGACCCTTTACCTCTACAAACTCAACACACCCCATACGATCGATAACCAGCAAATCCGGGAAGCCGCGCCGATATTGCTGTATATTCGACACCATGACCTTTAGTAACTTAAGTAAATATGTCTGGGGTATTGTCTCCAGCCAGTCCTCCAATACTGAACGTTCAAATAGGCGCCAACCAACAAATGTGTTGGCCACCCCCCATTTTTCATCATAGATAGATAGCAATTCCGCGCGAAAACCTGTACCGGACAGTTCCGCCAGGCGGGTCTTGACCAGGTTTTTTCGTTGCTCAAAAAAATCGGGCCAGTACAAATCCAGAGGTCCTGACTGATATCTGTTTACAAATACTCCGGGAACCGGAGCGAAAATCACGTGCCAAAATGCGAGCCCAAATATTGCCTGAATAAATCCGTTTTCTGTGTGCCACGCCCGATAACCTTTTTGGTGATACCAATCAACTACCGCATCCTCAATATGACCAATCGGGGGTTCGGGGAGAACCAGTGTTGTCTGACGTAACTCGCCATTGTTAGCGTCGGTTTCTGTCTCAAAAACTGTGGGTAGTGGATTGAGTGCCGACCCAGTCCACCTTTTGTTATTGCGATGCGCAAACCTTGAGGCAAACATTTTTTCACTTGCCGTATAACTTTCAGCCGTTAACATTTTCAACAATAGTGCGTGAGAAGCCTGAATGTTGCCAATTTTCAACTGGATACGGATCTGACGTTCTGTAGATGGTGCTATAGAGGCATTTTTGTAACCCTCCAGAGCAAACTCCATTTTTCCTTGCCTTTCAGCTTCCCTTGAAAGCTTGAAGAGGTATTTTCTTCTTACCCGCTCCAGCAGGCGATGATCAAACCGCTTATGCAAAAACTTGTGCAACTCGCCAGCAAGCAGTTGATCCCATCGTCTGGTTAACAGCTCTATGCAAATAGAACATTCCAACAGTTTCAGATAATCAACAAATTCCTTTCTGGAATTAAAAATACGTGATTGTTTATCCAATTTGTAGTTTTCAAACGTTTGAATACCAAGATCTTCAAGGACAAATACACTGAAATTGCGTGATGCAGTGCCAAAAAATAGCATTTCAACATTTTTCAGTAGTTCGCTGTCGCACCTGACTACCCAGGGATACGGGGTTTCCAGTCTCGATCGAATTGCATGGTCTGTGTAACGTGTTGTTATAAAGTCAATGCATTCCGGTTTTTTATGTCGTGGAGGCGTCAATGGAAACAGGTTTAACAGTTCTGCTTTTGTGACCAGATTTAGAAGCTTGTCTGCTGCACAATGGTGTAGGAATTGTAAAAACCCGTTTGATACCAATTCGCACAGGCAAGCTGACAAATTAGCAATCTCGCGGTACTTGAGTGAGTCGACCCTGAATAGCAGGCCTTTGCGCGTCACCAGCCGTGCATATAATCGCTGCGCACCAACAGAAAGACGTTGCTGGGTTTGAATGAACGCAGATTCTTCCGGAGACAGAATGTCCGAGTATTGTGACGCGACATCACGCAACATTGAGCCGAACCTATCAGCATAATAGTCAGCCGGAGCAGGTTGCCTGGCCTTCAGCATGGACACACGAAAAATTACCCATCAACTATTTTTGACGAGTATAGACCATTATCTGTATATATTTACAGTAGTTTTAGATAGAATCGTTGGAAGCTTCTTTGTGCAGGGATTCTTCCTGAATTCGAAGCCAGACTTCTTTTCTATGCACGCTTGCTTTACGTGGCGCTTCAATTCCTAGGTGCACCTGGCTACCCCTGATCTTCAACACTTTCAGCTCAATTTCGTCATCGATCATGATGGATTCGCCAGCTCTTCTGGTAAGTACCAACATTACGCGTACCTCACTGGATCCGTCCCCGTCTGATCACTTTTGCTTGCATACAACATTGGTTTCATAAATATATCCTTGTATTAGGATGTATTTAACTATCTTCGGAGCACGTATTCTGTGATTTCCATGTATCTTCTTGTAAGACGTGGTTTACAGATTTTAACAATGCTGCGTATTTACACACCCCAAAGGCCCGTAAGATGGCTATTCGATTTCTTTTTGCAAAACGACAACTTAGGTCTATGCAGGACAAATATGACAGCCTGGATGCTTTAACCGGGCACCACCTACCGGATTTTATTGTTGCCACCCAGTATTCCATGAATACTCCATTAGACCTACAATTGGACCATTCAGGCGTTTCGTTAAGCGCTTTCTTATAGACAGACGGAATATTTCGAAAATCGGAGACAGCGGTACAATGAGCAAATCATCATTCAGGCAAGAAAGCGACAGCATGGGCTCACTTGAGGTACCAGTAAATGCTTTATACGCAGCTCAGACCCAACGTGCGGTAAACAATTTCCCGATTAGTGGCCTGGTTATGCCTGAGGGATTTATTCACGCAATCTGTTTTATCAAAGAATCAGCGGCAGCCGTAAACCTGGAGCTTGGCCTGCTGGACAGTAATCGTTCCAAAGCGATACAACAGGCAGCTCAAACCGTGCGTTCAGGCGGGTATCAGGAACACTTTCCTATTGACGTATTCCAGACAGGATCAGCCACCAGTTCAAATATGAACGTAAATGAAGTGCTGGCAAACATGGCATCCAAAATAGCCGGTGAAGAAGTGCTGGCTAACGATCACGTGAATATGGGACAAAGTAGTAATGACACCATTCCCAGCGCGATACATTTAAGTGCTGCACTCGCGATTGATAATCGATTTCTGCCTGCGATGTTGCTACTCCAATCAGCGATTGATAAAAAAGCCGAGGCACTTGCCGGAATTACCAAAACCGGACGCACCCATTTAATGGACGCCATGCCACTAACACTGGAGCAAGAACTTTCGGCATGGTCTGCACAGGTATCCAACAATATAGATAGAATTCGTTCCGTTTTGCCGCGCTTGCACGCTCTTGCGCAAGGTGGAACAGCCATCGGTACCGGCATTAATGCACATCCGGAATTTAAAACCCGTATTGCACTTGTACTTTCAGATCTAAGCGGTCTCGCACTAAAGCCAAATAACAATCTTTTTGAGTCGATAGCAACACAGGACACCGCAGTAGAATTATCAGGCCAGCTAAAAACAACCGCTGTAAGCATCATGAAAATAGCCAATGATCTGCGCTGGATGAATTCAGGACCTCTTGCAGGCTTGGGTGAGATAGCATTAGCGGCCCTTCAACCTGGTAGTAGCATCATGCCGGGTAAGGTAAATCCGGTAATTCCTGAAGCAGCAGCAATGGTAGCCGCGCAAGTAATAGGGAACGACACGGCTATTACTATTGGAGGCCAATCAGGAAACTTTCAGCTAAATGTGATGCTGCCGATGATTGCCTATAATTTGTTACAGAGCATCGATCTGCTTGCCAACACCGCCATCCTGCTCGCCGAACAGGCAATAGCAAATTTTGAAGTGCGCGAATCAACACTTGACGTAGCACTGGCGCGCAACCCGATATTGGTAACCGCCCTGAATCCGATCATCGGTTATGCAAAAGCCGCTGAGATCGCAAAAAAAGCATACAAGGAAGAACGACCCTTATTGGATGTTGCTGAGGAAATGACCGATATTTCTCGAGCAGAGTTAGAGCGACTCCTTGACGCATCTAAACTGACTGAAGGTGGAATTCAGGAATAAGACTAGTCACCGAGTTCCGCTTCAGCATCTTCCAGCACAGTGCGCGGAAACACTTTTTTGGGGCTCGCGCCCAATTCTCTGAACTGTTCCACTCGTTTCACCAGATTGCCTTTGCCAGTGGACAATTTATTGTTAGCGGTATCAAAGGCTTTTTCTGCGCGTTTTAAGGCATGACCCAATGTTTCCATGTCTTCAAGCGTACCCCGAAGCTTATCGTATATAGCACCAGCACGGGACGCTATCTCCTGTGCGTTCTGGTTCTGTTTTTCATATCGCCAGATATTGTCAATAATCCGCAGTGTCATCATTAGAGTAGTAGGGCTGACAATCATTATTCTTTTCGCGAAGGCATCTCTGAAAAGGGCTGGATCCTCTTCCATTGCTAAAATAAATGCAGGTTCGATAGGCAAAAAGAGTAGCACAAAATCAAGCGATCGCACCCCTTTAAGGCGTTCGTAATCCTGGCCGGATAATCTGCGCACCTGCTCTTTGATGTGCGTGATATGTTGTTGAATGTACAGGCGCCGTTCTTCTTCGTCCTCGGTAGCAAGTGCCTTTTCGTAGGCGACAAGCGAAACTTTTGCATCTACCACAATATCCTTGTCATCCGGCAAATGGATAATGACGTCCGGTCTTTTTAAATCACCCGATTCATCACGCGCTGGCATTTGTTTTGTATACTCATGCCCGGAGCGCAATCCTGACTCCTGTAGAACGGTTTCTAGAACCAGTTCCCCCCAATTGCCCTGAAGTTTTTTGTCCCCTTTTAACGCCCTGGTAAGATTGCTAGCCTCCAGATTTATTTTTTCGCTGGCCTGTTGCAGATTTTTAAGTTCTGTTCGCAAAGAGGCGCGATCTTTTGATTCCGTAGAGTGCACTTGCTCAACGCGATCCTTGAATGTTTTGATTTGTTCCTTAAAGGGATCAAGTACCACAGCCAATTGGTCCTTGTTCTTTTTTGTGAATTGTTCGCCCTGAGAGTGGAAAACCCTGTTGGCTAACAGTTCAAATTCCTTTTTTAAGGCTTCACCGTTTTCCAGCAAAAGTTTTTCTTTTTCTGCGTAAGCCTTCTGGCTTTCTTCTATGCGAGCAGATAACTCCGCGTCCTTTCTCACCAGTTGCTGGTTGTAATCTTGCAAGTGTGCAATCTTTTCATTCCGGGAAGTAAGATCAAGCTGTGCGTGATCGCGCTCTACCGTGCGGACGGTTAATTCCGTAGATATTTTTTCCAGTATTTTCTGGTTGCTGGATTTCCATCGAAAAAGCAGGATAGGAAAAATGCTGCCCGCAACCAATAAACCAGCCGAGAATGCCAGTAATATTAGTAAACCGGGATCACGCCCCAGGGTTTCTGTCAGTTGCTCCACACTATCTCCACGCTACAAACAGGAATAAAATGCGTTTACCAATCTCGTTGCACGGGTTTCATACTCAACACCCAATTCGCCTTGCATCTGATTCATCACATATCCAAACCCTACGTGTTGTATTGGATCTGCAAATCCCAGGGATCCACCAGCACCCGAATGGCCGTATGCTGAATCGTTGGGTCCATACGCGTTTTCAGTATTTAGAACAAAACCTCTGGCCCTGCGAACCGGTCTTTGCAGGACAGGGTCAACTACCATGCCAACTTCTTCACGAGTGGCTTGCTCAAGCACCTCACTCCCGATGATACGTTTTCCCTCAAACTTGCCCTGGTTCGCCAATCCGGCATATATTTTTGCCACACCTTTGGCACTTGCCTGTCCGTTCGCAGCAGGTATCTCGGCAGAACGCCAAGCCTGCGTTGAGACATCACGATAGGGTCCGATAAGGGGATTCATAAGGGACAGTCTATACCAATCAGAAATCTGCAAGGGAGCTTCCGCGTCAGGCTGATGCTCAACACTCGCCTTATTCAGCTTGCGCACCTGTTTAGGGCTAATCATTTCTGCCACCCTTGGCAGATGTTGTTCGGGTAATCCAATATACACCTCCGCCTCAAGCGGTTTGGCAAAGGAGCTGTTAAATAATTGCCCGAGGGTAAGCGCTTGTTCAAGGCCTGCATGACTTGCCAGGTCTGTTCCCATCGTGCGCCGAACCAATTCGCCAGCGAGATATCCCCAGGTAATAGCATGATACGCGGCAAGTGTGCCCGGCTCCCAGAGAGGACTCTGTTTTTCCAGAACACCAGTCATATAGTCCCAATTATACAAATCGGCAACACGTAAAGGTGTTTCAACACCACACAAACCACCCTGATGGGAGAGCAACTGCGCCACAGTCAAGCCATTTTCCGCAGCTTTCAGATCGGGCCAGTAATCCCTAACCGGCGCTTCATAGTCCAGATAACCTGACTCCACCGCCAATGCAACGACGATTGACGCCATGCCCTTGGTGGTTGAATAGACATTAACAAGAGTATTTTCCTGCCACGGCTGGAGGCAATTTCTGTCGGTATAACCACCCCACAAATCTACCAGAAGTTCATCACTCTGGTAAATGCACAAGCCAGCACCCACATCTATGTCAGTCGTGAAATTTGCCTCGAAAAATTGCGCAACCTTTTCAAAACCAGGCTTTACTACTCCACTTATAGGGAATTCACCGTTCATAAGCCGTCGGCGAAGCTAAGTGGCGAGCGGCATCAACCGACTCAAAAAAAGACTTTTCGATACAGTCACCAAAGAATGCCGGATCTTCCATCAAATCCCTGCAGCTGGTTACGGTTACCGTAATTTTGCTATTGTAGCTTAAAACTGCGATAAACAAACTTGCGCTATCTACGAGAGGTCCCATTCCGTACTGCGCCATTAGCCTGGCTCCGTTCATGTACAAGGGAATTTGCGGTCCGGGTACATTGGTAATAGCCAGATTGGAAACCGGCTTGATACGGGTAGCAGCACCCCATTGCGTGATTAGCCGTCCGGCAAGTGCGAGTGTCGAGGATGGAATGTGCTTGTTAATGTCAGTCATCAGGCGAGCACCATAAGCTTTTGTTAATGCTTTAGATTTTTTTGTTGCATCGTTCACGGCAATCAAACGTTCCATGGGATCCTCAATATCAGTTCGAATCGCGATCAACATCGCAGAAACTCTGTTACCGCCCAGACCTCGCTCATCCTCACGGCGGGTATTGATGGGTGCCATCGCTACCAGTGATTCTTCCGGCAATTGTTTAAAACTGCCCAGGTAATGCCGTACAGCGCCGCCGACTACGGAGACAACCGCATCGTTTAAGGTGGCGCCTGGCACCGTGTTTTTAATCACCTTGAAATCTTCAAGGTCAAAATTCCGCCCCTCAATCACCCGGTGACCCGAAACGCGGGCATTAAATATGGTTTTTGGAACGGTTCCTGCTGATTCCAGCTTATTGCGCACCAACTTAACCTGTGTGGACGCAAAAGCGGGAACCGCCTTGCCAAGTACTTCAATCAACTTAAAGGGCGTTTTCACATTGTTTAAAGCGGTACGAGAAAACAGTTCCAGAGCACTGGGTTCGGATTCTCCCCTGAAGGTTCGATCAGGTGGGCTGGACACGCTTTCAGGGGAAAGGTCATGAATAATAGCGGTTATTTCTGCGCCGGTGGCGCCATCGATAGCAGCATGGTGAAACTTCGACAAGATTCCATAGCAACCCGGCGGAAAACCTTCCACCCTGTCCAGTCCTTCGATTACATACATTTCCCAAAGTGGGCGTGAACGGTCCAGCATTCGGGCATGAAGCCGTGCTATCTGGATGCAAAGCTGACGCCAGTCTCCCGGCGCTGGTAACGCGATGTGGCGAACGTGAAACTCGATGTCGAACTCATCATCATTGATCCAATATGGATAATCGAGACTGAAAGGTACATTAACCAGCTTTTGCCGAAGTGCGCGGATCAGGTGAATGCGCCCCTCTATGTGCTCGATTATCTGCTTAAAGCGTACCTGCCCACCTGCTGCAGTGGATGGATCATAGATACATAAGCCGCTCACATGCATTGGAGTACGCGCAGATTCCATGTAAAGAAACATCGCATCCTGGCCACTCAACTGTTCCACTGCAGTATCTCCTTTAAAAACGACTTAAAGTCGCGAACCTGATAATTGTACGTCTGCCATTGCCCATATGAGATCGAATTTGTCTTCTACCTCCAAAGCCTCGTCAAACTTTTCCTGCGCTTCAAGACTTTGCATTAAACCGAACATCGACCAACCATTTCTAGGGTAAATAGTGAGATCCTTGCGATACACCGCTTCGGCTTCACCGGGCTTGCCTGCCAGCAAATATGCAATTCCGAGAGACTGCCGGGTTGGGTAATACCAAAAAGGCGGTTCGGTATAGGGCAGAGTATCCTGAGATGCAACAGCAGCACTAAATTTATCTATTGCCAAATCCAGATCGTTTTCAGCAACAGCAATTTCACCGGTTAAGAGATTGTCAGCGATTGTCAGTAAACTGGATGCGGGATAATCCCTTGAGTCCAGAAACACTACTTTTACAGATCCAAGCTGTGCTTTAAGCGCAGCATGTTCCACTTTGGCAGCGTCAATGTTGCCCTTGCGACTATAAGCAACCCCACGGGCGTAATGCCAGATAGCGTTTGAGTAACTCAGGTCTGCCGGTGGTTGTGGCTCGGCCAGTAACTCATCCCATCGACCAAATTGGGTTAGTGCAAGCAGCGGAATGGTATGGAAAAACTCAACTGTGGGGAATTGTTCAATCTGTTCGAGCCGAATATTTGCAGCTACCTTTCTTGCTGCGGCAATAGATACTTCAGATCGACCTTCCATGCTCGAAGCTGCCCACAAAAAATGAATATTGTGGGGATAATACAAGGCCGGGTAAAAACCCTGGGCATTACATTGCGCAATGTATTCTTCATCTACGGAGGCAGCACGAACGTTGGCTTCCGAGGCATCATGGTAGCGCCCTACTCGCCAATATATATGGGCTGGCATATGCACCAGATGACCTGAACCGGGAACAAGTGTTGCCAGTTCATCTGCAGCTGACTCAGCCCGCTGTGGGTTTTTTGACGCTTCAATTGCATGGATGTACAAATGCAATGCCAAAGGATGCTGGGGATCATTTTCGATTATACGCTCAAGACTTGAAATTACCTTAACCGTATCCGGCTTTGGATCTCCACCTCCTAACCAGTAATTCCAGGGCATAGTGTTCATAAGCGCTTCAGCATATAAAGCGGCCGCATCGTTATCTTCAGGATATTTGGCAGCCAGTTTGCCCATTGCTTCTGCGTAAGCCAGATCCAGAGGTCGCCTGGCAGAGGTCACATCTCCGTTATAACGCGCTGAAAGTGCATCTATATAGTCACCTTCCTTCTTCGAAGCAAATTCCTTCAATGCGAGCGCTTTTTGCAGTACGTCATATGCGGCCATACGATCTGCATCCGACATAATCACCGAGCCGTTACTGGTGACATTTATGTTCGGCCCAATCGCCAGGGCTTCACCCCAAAAGCACATGGCACATTTTGGATCAAGTTTCTGTGCTGCCTTGAACGAGCGTATTGACTCGGCATGATTAAAGCCGAATGCGAGAACCAGTCCCTGATCAAAATAACGTTGAACGCTTGGCTCCGCAGCGGTTATTTCCAGCGTGTGAACACCCAAACCCGAAAACAGCGGTGCTCCGGCTCTAAGTGCAAGTGCTGCATCTGATTCGCTCGATTGCAAACTGGATGCAACATTATCGGTTGCCGGTGCTTCTGAACAAGCAAGCAACAGTAAAAAAAGTGAAAAACCAAGTGCCACAAATTTCATTTTATCCCCCACAATTAATCTGAATAAGACCTACACGTCTGGCCAAGCCACTCATGCCACGTGCCCAACAAAAGCTTGAGTACACTTACGACGAGCCCGTAAGTTATCTTCTTTTGAAACCGGAACTGGAACTTCGTCAGGTGTTACCTTAAACAATACCTGTCCCTTCTTGATAATCTGTCCATCTGTGTCCAGCATCACCTCATTCACAGTACCGGCAAACGAAGCATACACCGTATTAAACATTTTCATCACTTCTACGAGATACAGGGGGTCTCCCTGGTCAAAATGCTGGTCAACACATATAAAACTTTGTGCATCTGGCGCTTCTCGAGAATAGAACATACCTCCACTTACCGCCACTATCTCATCTGTGCGCGCCACGGGTGGCGGTGCCAGCACTTTCTGCATCGCCTTTTGCGTTTCGTTGTCTTGTAATTTCGCCGGAATTTTTATACTCAAATCTGCGTTGACACCAAGCTTATAAAAACCACTATCCATGGCACAATAGGGTAGTAAAAATAGTACATCCATACCCAATTGATAACCTGAATGTGCTGCCAGTACTTTCTTCCAAAGCGCAGATGTAAAGCCTTTGGGAGGTTTATGCATATCCAACACTGCTGAAAGCGCATGCCAATCCGAAATATTCAGTCTTTGGTTTAACTCCTGGTAGAAAGCATCGGCATCAACCAGCAACAGCCGATCGTGCTCCCAAATCTGATGCAGGGCTGCATCATCTTCCGAATAATCCATATCCAGAAAATGGTAGGTCTCCGACAATATTTCTATGGGGTTTCTGTTCCAATGCATTTTGCCCTTACTTACTGAGAAATCAAAGCGGTGTTGAGCCAACCATCCTGCCAGAAGATGAGGGTCCTCGAAGAGTTTTTGTACAGGACGCTGTATCAGACTGCGTTTACGCTCCACCACCTGTTGAATGGCCTCGCCTGCTGCTTTTGAAGTGGACATTGCTTCCAAATGCATTCGAAGAATGGAATTGTAGGCGTACCCTATATCAAGATTGTCTGCGCATTGTTTTATCAATCCAACAGCGGCTAAATAAGGCGCAATAAATGCCGTGCTTGGCCGGGCATTTGCCCCATTCCCCAAAAACCAGTTTATTAGCCCGTAGTGAAATTGATGATTGGTATCCAGGTTCACGCCTGAAATTCGTGTCCGTCTTAGAATCTCGGCCATAGACTGCAGGGATTCCGGTCGGTTGTCACCGGTGGTCAGCAGCAGGGCAATGTTGGAATCGTACGCCCCGCTCACATGGTATTTCATAAATACGTCGGTATCCGGATTATGTAAACTGATACCCTGATCATCACGAATCTCGCCCGCCAATACGTTGGACCAACTACTTATTATTCCACCGGCATGGGGTTGAAGTGCGGCGTTAGTGGCATTCAGGCGCACTTCCACAGCGCTGTTTTTGCGCACGTATCTTTCCGGCCTCGGTAGTCGTGAACCGTGACATGCCAGTAACACCATAAGCTCTAGAATCGAATCAACATAGAGTGATTCAGTTGGGTTCTCCGGGCTAGTAAAGCACAAGCCATAACACAGCTCACTTACCCTGTGCTCTACCTGTACCCGAGTATTCATTTCCATAAAGAAGTGTCTTTTTTTGTCAACAATACACTCAAAGGTAGAAACCGAATCGAGTGCTACTGCCTCGCCAAACCTTACCGCCTCTTCTTCCATAGTCTGCAGGGACAACAGTTCAGCACGCAGAGCGGTAACTTCAGCTTTGCGGCCGGCAACTGATGCAGTTTCTACTGCCTTGGATAGTTCTTCCAGAGTAACTGAAACTTCAATTAGTTTTTGTTCATGCATTTGTAACGAGCAATCACGACCACCCAGAGTAATACACCAGTCGCCATTTCCAACAACCTGAATTTCCATATGCCTTGTCGATTCAATATTCAACTCAAGCAATACATTTTTGTTATCACCAACTGCGTTGCACTTCACCTCCGCAAGAATCTCGCGGTACAAAACTGGAGCCTGTTTTACCGCCAGGTTAAGCTGTTGTTGTTTGCTGCCCTTAAAGCTGTCTGGAGCCGCCAGAATTCTTTGTCCCTTTCCCCCTCCGCCACCAATAGCCTTAAGGCGGATCCTGCTACCAGGATTCTCCCTGAACAATTTACGCGTTTGAATCTCCAACTGTTTAGACAGTTGCTCAATATCTACCAGATCCAGTCCCTTCGAATATGCAGCTGCAAGAACCGCATCTGCCTGGTTGTGCAGGGTTTCAGAATCCTGCCAAAGCTGCGAATTCAGCTTAAGACCCTTGCTTCGGCACAGTGTTTTTAATGCAGCCTGGTCGGAATAGATATCCAGAAGCGTCAAGGCAGTAAGATTGTCAACGCCAGGCGTGACAGAAACCCCAACATCCAGTGCTGTCCGTTTAGCTTCATCCTTTTGTCCAGCACGCTTTACGGTATGCGAACATGGTCCGATAAAGAGAAGCTCTGCCCTTTCGATGGCTAAAACGAGTGCTTCGTCTTCAGCCATAAATCCATAGCCTGCAAATACAGCGTTGTAATTATTCTCCCTTGCAATGGCTATAATCTGATCGATGCGCTGTTGTCGCTCCTCGCGGCTAAGCCCGGAATAGTCTGGCACTCGATGTAGGCGCTGCGGATCTGTAAGTTTTCTCAACTCCGGAGCCAACGCGGCGGGGTAAGTAATGGAATCTTTCTCCGAAAGAAGAATACCGTAAGTCGTAATACCCATTTCGTCAAAGGTATCCATTGCCTCTTTACGGACAGGCCCTCGACAAATTATCAATGGTTTTAGGCTTTCACAACCAAAACTCGAAACCCACTCGGATGCTGAGGAAGTCAGACGTCGATTTTTGTGAATCAGCGGGTTAGACAGATAGGACGCATTGCTTTTTTTCAATGGAATTCCCTCTGTACACCTTCATAGGGTTTAACCCGATAATGACGAAGATGCAATGTCATGTTATCTACCAGCACTGTTCTTAACTGCGCTGGCATAACCAAGCGCGAAATGGATCCAAGACCAAGCGCCTCAATCGGGTTCATTATTTCTGCTTCGTATCTCGCTGATAACCGTTTTTCCTCAGATTTTTTCCATTGCGGGGAATTGCCGGAGGATCGAATGAATTTTAGTTCATCTTTATACACAAATTCGATTCCGGGGGGACCCATAACAGCAACCCGCGTGGTTGGAAGTGCAACCACCAGATCCGCTCCGGTTGGATAATTATTGTAGGAAGCATAAGCTCCACCAATCGCATTACGCACCAGCACCAAAAATCTCGGTGTTCGTAAGTCTACGATTGCATCAAGCATCGCCCGTCCTGCTTGTACTATCCCCCGACTTTCCTGTTCCTTGCCTGGTAGAAAACCGGTCGTGTCTTCCATAAAAATGATCGGAATATTGTAAATATTACAAAATCGAATAAACCGGGCATTCTTATATGCTGCGTCAATGTCAATCTGACCGGATCCCACTGCAGAATTGTTAGCAACAAAACCAATCACATGTCCGCCCATTCTGCCAAATGCAGTGATCGTATTTCTCGCTCGATCCGGCTGCACTTCAAAAAAATCCCCGTGGTCGCATATCTGTTGAATTATAATGCTTACATCAAATGGCGTATTGAATCCGGTTGGGGAATTGAAGGTCTTTTTTAGTAATATATCTACATCCCAGGTTTCGCGATCTAGAGGATCGGAGGTTGATTGAAATCGTGGCGCCCGATTATTATTGTCTGGCAAGTAGCGCAACAGTTCTTTCACTTTCTCCAGAGCGGCTACTTCATCCTCGACAATAAAATCGGCTACGCCGGTCTTGCTATGCACTCCCGGACCACCCAGTTCGTCTGCCGTAATATCTTCACCAAGCACAGATTTGACAACTCCAGGACCGGTTAACCCAAAAAATGTATCCTTTGGTTGTATGAGGAAACTGCCCTGTCTGGGTAAGTACGAACCGCCTCCTGCATTAAAACCAAACATACACATAATGGAAGGTACAATGCCGCTTATTTTCCGGAGCGCAGTAAACGCTTCAGCATATCCGTCCAGCCCTCCGACTCCGGCTGGAACATAGGCTCCAGCAGAATCGTTCAGGCCGACAAGAGGAATACCCAGTTTCCCGGCAAGTTCGAATAGGCGTGCCAGCTTTGCGCCGTTTGTCGCATCCATGGAACCTGCACGGATAGTAAAGTCATGCCCGTAAAGTGCCACATCACGACCCTTGATATTTACGATTGCTGTCACCAGAGATGCGCCATCAAGGTTTTCACCCCAGTTCTGGTACAACACATTGGGCTTTTTGTCGCTAAGTACCTGAATGCGTTCCCAGACGGTCATGCGGTTTTTCAGGTGCTGGCGCTGAATGTTTTTTATGCCAGCAGAGCTGTATGGCCGTTTCACCAGCTCATGGGCTCGATGCAAGGCTTCTTCATACCGTCCTGGTTCATAACCTATCTGGCCAGGAACGGAAAACACCATCTCATTTTTTCTGGCAAATGGGTTATCCAGAGAGGGCGAAATTCTAGGGTCTGCCTTTATCGTCATATTAGTCCAGTAATTTGCCTGTCCGGAGTGTCGGCTTAGTAGTTAAAATTCTGGAATAAGATATATGCCGGTATGCCGAATAAAAAGTAGAGAATTAGCCCGGTAACTATCAAAGCCCCAACTGGCTTGGCATATTTATCGAAAATACCCGATTCTTCAGTCTTTGGATGTTTCTGGTCCTGTTCCATAGCTTATTCTTCAAAAATCTGTTGTTAAATGATATCAGTTTTTCGACCACGGTCATTTCTCCAGCTTCATTTAATTTGCAACTTTCAATGCCGCCGTGTGCAAGAGGCGTGTATTATTGTCTTGATTCCTAATATGGTGTAAAAGTAAGCCTGTGAGCGGGATTACTCATGCGCAATGAGCTAACAATAATAACGATAGTACTCAATTAAGGAGAATTTTCTTTGCAAAGGTTAAGACACTATTTTGTCAGCGATAATATGGACGACCTGGAGGTATTTGAAGAACAGCTCGAGGCAGCCGGTGTAGCTACTCCCCAAATCCACGTGCTCACTCTGAACGATGCTGAAGCAGAGAGCCACGATCATATCCATGAAGTCACTTCTCTAATGAAAACAGACCTTGTTCGCTCCTGGGAGATAGGGGCGCTAATAGGAGTGGTGGTTGCCGGGCTTATATTAGTTACAGCCTATTTTGCCGGCTGGACCGAAACGGTCGTTGGCTGGATGCCGTTTATTTTTCTTTCCATCGTGGCGTTGGGGTTTTGTACCTGGGAAGGTGGGCTGCTGGGCATACAGAAACCAAACCATAATTTCGAGCGATTTCAGTCTGCACTGAACGAAGGCAAACACGTCATTTTTATGGATCTGGACGCCAGTCAGGAAAGCATACTGGAGAATCTGATTGCCAAACATCCACAGGTAGAAAAAGCGGGTACGGGGTCCTCAACTCTGCCGTTTATTGTGTATTTTGAAACACGCCTTCCGGAGTTGCTGAAGGAAACCTTGCCATAAAATTTATCCATAATTTTTTATAAAGAAAAAGGCGCTTCTATTGAAGCGCCTTTCTTTTATCCGTATGAATTTACTTGGCAAAAAGATGCCAGTCAGAAAAGAATTCCAGACGTGTAAAGAAGGTGTAATCTGCCTCAAGAGACATCAGTGCAATTAAAACCCCTATCACCAGAGGCGGCACCAAAATTGCGTACACTATAGCGAGACGCTCCCAAACCATATGCATGAATACAGCGACGATTAGGCCCGCTTTCAAAAACATAAATATGAGAATAAGCGTCCACCGTGTATAACCCTGAAAATCAAGATAGTCCACCATATACGACAAGGTGCTTAATACGAACAATAGCCCCCATATCCAGAAGTATATTGCGATCGGGTGCTGCTGACCTTCCTGAGACATAATTACCCCTTTAACTAGTTGTTATCTCAACCAAAATCGATTTACCAAAGATAGAAAAATGCGAATATAAATACCCAGACCAAATCTACAAAGTGCCAGTACAGCCCCATTGTTTCTACCATCCCGTAATTACCTTTGCGCCCGGTCATAAATCCGGGCCTTTCTTCATCCAGATCACCGCGCCTGACCTTGAAGGCGGTAATGAAAAGAAAAATAACTCCAAACGTTACGTGCGTGCCATGAAAACCGGTGACCATGAAAAATATTGCGCCAAACTGGGGTGCTCCCATCGGATTTCCCCAGGGACGCACGCCTTCATGCAAAATCAGCTTGGTCCACTCAAAAGCCTGCATCCCTACAAAGGATGCGCCAAGCAAGGCGGTTACTAACAACAACCAGAAGGTGACCTTTTTGTTTTTTTCGTAACCGAATTTTACGGCCATCGCCATTGTGCCGCTACTGGTAATCAGGATAAAAGTCATAATGGCGATAAGCAGCAAGGGCACACTCACACCAAAGAAATCAAGCGCAAATACTTCACTGGGTACAGGCCAATCGACAGTTGTGGTGGCCCTGACATGCATATACCCCACCAGAAAGCAGGAGAAAATAAATGTGTCGCTCAGCAAAAAGATCCACATCATGGCTTTGCCCCACGGGACATTCTTGAAAGCTGTTTGGTCAGATGCCCAATCTTCTACTACACCTTTCATTCCAGGTTGCAGGGTGGTTATAGATTCAGCCACGATAATTCCTCTCTACAGGTTGATGACTCTTTACAGGTTGATGACTCTTAACAGGTTGATGACTCTCTACAGGTTGACGACTCTTAACAGGTTGATGACTCATTTTAAGTTGAAGATAACAGTGCGAACAGCACTAGCCAGATAACAAGCAGAAAATGCCAATATGCGGCACATAGTTCTACACTTAATTTAACGCGTTCATTATCTGCTGGTGATCTGGTACGAATCATGGTGGTGCCCCAGACGTACACACCACCCAGCAGATGTAGGCCGTGGATAGCTGTTAGCAGATAAAAGAAGGTGTTTGCCGGATTGGTATTTAAATACATACCTGCAGCAGCAAGCTCGTCCCAGGCCATCAATTGACCCACCAGAAACGCAATCGCAAAAACACCACCACCAAGCAATCCCCTGGCCATGCTTTCGAATTCATTGCGACGACCTGAAATTACGCCCCATTGCAGACAAATGCTGCTCAGTACGAGCAATGCAGTATTAGCCCACAACAATGTCGGTTCTGCCAATGGTCGCCAGTCACTCAGCTCCATGCGAATCAGGTATGCAGATACGAACAGGGCAAATACCGAAGTTGCGACAGCCAGAAAGACACCAAGTCCAATTTTCATGGAATGTGTTCTTATTCCGTCCTGGCTGGAAACGAAGCCGATATCGTTTATTTCAAGCGTGCTTTCCTCAGCCGTCCAGGGAGTAGTGCCTATGGTTTGCCTGACGGTCCACCAGACAACGCCCCCCATTATAAACACCATGATTATTACGGTAAAAGTCATGAAGTTTTCCCAGTACCACCTTCTGCATCGTCTGCTTCGTCTTCATAGACAACAGCGCTGGGTGGAACGTTTTGTGGAATAAAATCATCTTTTGCTCCGGGAAGAGCGTAGTCGTAGGCCCATCGATAGACTACAGGCAGGTCCTCGGCAAAATTACCGTGTTGTGGAGGTGTATGTTCGGTCTGCCATTCAAGGGTAGTCGCTTCCCAGGGATTGTCACCAGCTGGCTTGCCCCCGGTTATGCTACGAATCATATTGTAGATAAATACCAATTGGGCAGCCGCGACGATGAAGGCTGCGATGGTAATAGCCGCATTCAGGTCCTGTGAAGATTCAGACATAAAAGCCGTGTCGCCATAGGCAAAATACCGGCGAGGAAGACCTTCAAAACCCAGATAATGCATCGGATAATAAATGGCATAAGTACCCAACAAGGTCATCCAGAAATGAATTTTTCCGAGCGTATCATCCAGAAAACGCCCGGTAATTTTTGGATACCAGTGATAAATGGCTGCAAACACTACGAGGATAGGTGAAACACCCATCACCATGTGGAAGTGAGCGATTACAAAATAAGTATCAGAAAGGGGTAAATCTACGGTTACATTGCCCAGGAACAAGCCTGTGAGACCTCCATTGATGAAGGTAAAAACAAATCCAATGGCAAACATCATTGGTATGGTTAATCGAATATTACCTTGCCAGAGGGTTAACACCCAGTTGTAAACCTTAATGGCTGTTGGCACCGCAATAATCAGTGTGGTAGTGGCAAAAAAGAATCCGAATAAAGGGTTCATACCACTCACGTACATGTGGTGTGCCCACACTACAAAACTGAGCGCTCCAATTCCAACGATAGCCCATACCATCATCCGATAACCAAAGATGGCCTTTCGAGCGTGTGTACTGAGTATGTCAGACACCATTCCGAATGCCGGTAGCGCAACAATGTAAACTTCAGGGTGCCCGAAGAACCAGAAAAGATGCTGGAACAATATTGGACTGCCACCGTCATACGCCGTTTGCTCACCGAGGGATATCATCGCTGGCATGAAAAAACTGGTTCCCAAAACAAGGTCCAGCAACATCATAATACAACTCACAAAGAGCGCCGGGAACGCCAATAAAGCCAGAACCGTTGCGGTAAAAATGCCCCATACAGTAAGTGGTAACCGCATCAGGGACATACCTCTGGTACGCGCCTGGAGCACAGTAACCACATAATTGAGGCCACCCATGGTAAAGCCAATAATGAACAGGATCAGGGAAACCAGCATGAGTATGATGCCCCAGTCAATTCCCGGCGTTCCCGGCGATATGGACTGTGGCGGGTACAGGGTCCAGCCTGAACCTGTGGGCCCACCCGTGACAAAAAAACTGGCTACCAGAATCAGTACTGCGCCAAGGTACACCCAGTAGCTGATCATGTTCAGGTAGGGGAAAACCATATCACGTGCACCAACCATGAGAGGAATGAGGTAGTTTCCAAATCCTCCAAGAAACAGTGCAGTGAGTAGATAAATAACCATGATCATACCGTGCATGGTGACAAACTGCAGATAATTGCTGGGATCTATAAGGTTGAATGAGTTTGGAAAACCCAGTTGCAAGCGCATCAAAAGAGACAATGCCAGAGCAACCAGACCAATCGCGATTGCTGTTACTGCATACTGGATAGCAATTGTTTTTGCATCCTGACTCCAAACATATTTACCAATCCAGGTTTTTGGATGGTAAAGCTCCATCTCTCCCAATTCGGCGGGTGGTGCCAATTCGGTTGCATCATGTGCTACATCAGACATGGGCTATTTACCTCCTGAGTTTGAGCTGGCATCAGTTCCGGATGAACCTTCCAGTGTATTCATATAGGCGACGACATCGTTAATTTCGTCGTCATCCAACATTTCTGCCATAAGGCGCATTTGCATGCCATATTTATCCTGTCGCTCAGCTCCGCGCACCCCTTCCCGGAAATTTTTCAGCTGGGTTACCAGATACCAATCACTCATTCCAGCGGCGCGTGGTGCATTAACCTGTTGAATGCCTTCTCCGTACTTTCCGTGGCAAACAGCACAGGTATTATATAGTTTTGCCCCATGTGCCAGGTCACCCGTAACCGTTGGGTCTGACGGTGTGTCCGGCAGAGTCTGAATGTAGGAAATAACATTTTCCATCGCTGCTTCACTGGCGAGCGTCATCGCCATTGGCGCCATTTGCTTGCCGAATATATCTTCCTGATGTGCGCCGCGAACGCCGGATTGGTAATATTCCAGCTGTCTTCTTAAATACCAGCCGCCCTGACCTGCCAGTTTAGGTGCGTTCAATAGTGGATTGCCTTCTCCATTCACCCCATGACAAGTTCCACACAAGGCATATCCGGCTTGCCCCGCAACTGCATCTCCGGGTAGCCTGGCAAGGACCTGAGCATAAGTGGGCTGGTCCGCTAGCCAGGCATCATATTCAGCCTGTTCATCAACAACGACCCAGCCGCGCATAGTGTGGTGCCCTACTCCGCACAATTCCTCACACAGCACTTCATACTCGCCGACGACGGTTGGGGTAAACCACAAATACGATACCAGTCCCGGAACAAGGTCCATCTTGACGCGAAACTGCGCAACCGCAAAATCGTGAAGTACATCCTTGGACCTGAGCAAAAATTTTATGGGTTGATCTACCAGAACGTGTACTTCTGAATCAAAAACAAGAACATCATCCTGCCCGGCAGGGTCATCTCGCTCCATTCCAAAGGGGTTTTCATTACTGACATAACGACTTTCTACCGCGCCAAATTTGCCGTCTTCCCCCGGCAGGCGATAACTCCAGTGCCATTGCTGTCCCACAGCTTCCAGCTCAACAGCATCGTCTGGCACAGTTACAAATTCTGCCCAGACAAATAGTCCCGGCGCTAACATCGCGACAACACCGACCGTCGTAATTCCGGTAAGCCACCATTCGAGCTTTTTATTCTCGGGTTCGTACTCAGAGCGACGGTTCTTGTCGTACTTGAACTTGTATACGCAGTACGCCATAAACAGGTTCACCACCACAAATACAGTACCGGTTACCACAAAGGTAATATCCAGAGTATCGTCGATTGCACTCCAGTTGGATGCAAGAGGGGTCAAATACCAGGGGCTCAAAAAATGAAAAAGCACCGACCCTAGTGTCAATATTATAAGTACCACTGCAAGTATCATAGTTAGAAGGCCCTGAATTTATTAGTTTAGTTTAAAACTTGGTCTCATCATTTTACTGAATGCGGATACCATACTATCCTCATCCTTCATAACGCGAATTAATCAGTTTTGAAATTTCCCTTTTCAGGCCGTCTATGTCTTTAGCCTGAACATTTGCATGAACCTGTTCAATGATGCCATTTTTATCAATCAAATATGATGCCGGTATCGTTGTGTAACGATACAACTCTGCGGATATTGCGCCAGGATCCATCGCGATGGGATGATTTATCGGAATACCAGCAGCATTATCGCTCAAAAATTTTATTGCATCTTCGGGTTCAACATCCACATCGATGGAAACGAGTTCGAAGTGCTCAGGAGAAAAGGAATTTCGCATCCTGGCAAGATGCGGCAGGGAATCCCTGCAAGGGGCGCACCAGGCAGACCAGAAATCGAGAAAAACGACTTTGCCCTTATAATCTGACAGGCTGACAAAATTATTTTCAAGAAGGGATGGAAACATAAAATCAGGTGCAATATCACCTTTCTCTACCGCAAACACAGGTAGCGACGTGATCTGCAAACAAACAAACAAACTTAGACCCACACACAGATGGACATACCAGCTGGCACGCATCCAGGACCCCCCGACGATTACTTCAATACTGTTATTATTCTATCTTCTCTCATACTACAATTACTACTACCGCAACCATCTCCAGTACCAGAACACTACGCTGGAAGGTACTGCTATTGGTACCACGGAGCTATTATAGTGCGATAAAGACCATTGCATTGCAACCAAACAGGGATTATCCCGATACCCATTTTTGAGCCAAATGCAGTACACTGCTGCATCTGATTCAGCTTGCATTATTTACAGACAAGAACAGAAGCACAATAATTAGACGAATGCTTCAAACACAACAGGGGAAATTACCGTATGAATGAGGTGGTGGCGTCCATAGTGAGGCCAAGGTGGCGCGATTACCTTGAAATGTGTAAACCCCGCGTCGTACTACTTATGTTGTTCTGCACGCTTGCAGGTATGTTGTTGGCGGCTCCGGGTGCAATATCAATCGGGCTGGTTATTGTCTGCCTTGCCGGGGTCGCGCTCGTGGCTGGATCTGCAGCCGTAGTAAATCACATAGCTGATTCTCATATCGATGCAAAAATGGCTCGCACACGTAATCGCCCGGTCGCAGATGGCCGGGTCAGTTCCTTTCAGGGGCTTGTATTTTCAGCAATTATCGGCACCAGCGGGCTATATTTGCTCTACCAGTATGTAAACCCGCTTACCGCCTGGCTAAACCTGGCTTCATGGGTTGGTTACGGCTTGATTTATACACTTTATCTAAAACGTGCGACACCCCAGAACATCGTTATTGGTGGTCTGTTTGGTGCAGCTCCACCGTTGTTTGGATGGACAGCAGTTACCAATTCCATTGAAATGGGAGGTCTACTGCTTGTCATGATTATATTCACCTGGACACCTCCCCATTTCTGGGCCCTGGCGCTGGACAGAAAAGAGGACTACCTGAAAGCGGATGTTCCCATGTTACCTGTCACCCATGGGGAGGTCGTCACTCGCTGGCATATTCTTTTTTACACTGTGGCTCTAATTGGGGTAAGTATAATGCCCTGGTTCATCGAAATGAGCGGTCTTATTTATCTTATTGGCGCCCTGGGGCTTGGCAGCATATTTCTTTACTGGGCAATCAGGCTAATAGTAAACGATAGTTCAGAGACACCAATGAAAACATTCAGGTATTCGTTATGGTATTTGATGCTCCTGTTTGTATTTCTTCTGACTGATCATTACTACCTGATTTGATTCACTGCAGCTATTTTACCCTTGTAATGGCCCTGCTAACGAGTCTGCTTCCACTCAATCCGGCATTGGCACACGGTGGAGTTGCCTTTGAAGAAGATGTCTGCCTGATTAACATCGGATTTCTTCAAGCACATTTTACTTTATATCAACCACTTACAAGCGGAAGCGAAGAGTTTTGTGAAGATATTCCGGAGGTGGGCGAAAGTATATTCGTGCTTGATTACCTACACGAATTTTTGCGAGAGATGCCGGTAGATTTTAGAATAATCCGGGACGTAACGGAGATTGGCGTCTATGCTAATTGGGATGATGTTCGCTCTATACCGGACCTGAATGCAGTGACAGAATTTTACCAGGCCCCCACTATCGTGCGGGAAGGCGTTTTTAAAGTCTCGCATCCTTTTAGTGCAAAGGGCAGTTTTATAGGCATTGTAACTGCGCAACACCCTACAGAAGAGAAGGGCTACCAGGCGGTATTTCATTTCCAGGTTGGGGGTGCAGATTACGGCACTATTCCCTACTTTGTTGCAGCGATACTGGCGCTTCAACTGTTGTACTGGGTGAGCAGTGGTGGATTCAAGCGAAAAACCCGTAAAGAATGATCTGAACGATGTTAAAACATTTCCTGATATTTTTACTCGCCCTGACCGGGATGCTTATTTGCATCCCTTCAGATTGGCTCCCGGTGAATATGCGTCTGCAATGGGCAGACTGGTTTGGTGCAGATGCCTACATTGAGCCGCCGGGGAGTCGAGCCACTCCGATTTATTCCAATCAGGTTATTTGCCCTGAAGATTTGCCGGGCTGGCGTAAAGCTCAAGTAATAGAGGGCGTCAGCATTCGGGCTACAAAGGCATGTATACCAGACAACCCGTTCACCATCGCGACCGCAGTGATGGGCAGCAATCGTGTCTCGCCCGATACATTGAATAAAAGTGGTCTTACACCCGATGCTATTGTAAAAGGCCGCGACCTCGACGGCGATGGAGACCCTGACGAAATTCATATTCGCCTCGAAGTGATCGAATTGAACGGTGGTTCGCCAGAAATGCAGGAACCCACCACCCAGTTTAGCATCGCACCCGGTATTAAACCGGGCTTGTGGGTATTTGCTCCAAAAACACTGGGAATGGCAACCGAAAATTTTGAGTCTAACAGGGCGCGCGCACTGCTCCGCCTGCCAGCTCCGGTGATACGTGTCGAACAGGGGGACACGGTGAAGATCACTCTTGAAAATACACACTACATGCCACACACGATACATTTTCATGGCGTAGATCATGCATTTCTTGATGAGAATGGTGAGGGTAACGATGGTGTTCCTGTTACCAGCGAGCAGGCTCTAATGCCGGGGTTTGCCAGAACCTATGATCTGAACCCGCGCCACGCCGGTACCATGTACTATCACTGCCACGTGCAACCTCAGGTACACATCATGATGGGACTCCAGGGCATGTTTGTCGTGGAAGAAAACCGGCCCAATAATTTGGTCCAAACGCTTAATGTTGGTGCGGGCCATGTCCGGGTTCCGTCAAAGTCCGTCAGTGAAAAGTATCACCGGGAATACGATCTGCATTATCAGGATATTGATATTGACTTGAGCAATCTTATTCAACAGAACAATGATGTACGCCTGATTACAGAGCAGATGCACCGTCAGTACAATGCCAGTCAGGCTATAAGCGATTTCTATACGCTAAATGGTCAATCATTTCCGTATACCTTCAGGGAGTCGCTTATAGTCGCCAGTCCTAACGAAAACATTAAGTTGCGTGTTGCAAATGGCGGAAGCCACGGCATCGCCCTGCATACACACGGACATAAAACTACTTTAACGCACAATGATGGCGTACCCGTACCAGAAGGTGCTCAAATTACCAGGGATGTTTTCTGGATAGCCACATCGCAGCGTGCAGACCTGGACCTGAACACAAACAATGACGGGCTACATTCGTACGGAGACGGAGTCTGGTTATTGCACGATCATGAAGAAAAAGGAATAACCAACAATGGTATTGGGCCAGGCGGAAATATTGGTGCAATAGTCTATGAATCATTTATGCGAGAGGACGGATGGCCATTAACCTTTGGAAATTCATATGAACAATATTTTTCTGCCGAATACTATCAACGTCAGTTGCCAGTATGGCATAGCTACTCAAACGGTTTTTTTGATGAGGCAGGTCCGGACATTACCCATATCGCAAGGGTTGTGGGGTACTGGTTCTTTTTGGGACTTGCGCTTATTCAATTTGTATATCTAGTCAAAAGATTTGGCAGCAAAATTTGAATACCAGGCATCAAAACCTGCAGCGCATTTCGCTGCTATTTATCTGGATGGTAAATGCAGGGGCGTCGGCTGAACAGGTGAATAATCATGCTCACCACGGCATGCATCTGGACAATACCGGCATGGTGATGAACAACAATATGGACAAACTACCCGTCGAGTGCAGCGCCATTAGTGAGGATCATGCGTTTACCGTGTATGCCAATGTGGAATATGCGAAATCCTTTGCAGGCAATTCATTCGGAATGAGCCAACACCACTACCAGGTAGAGCCCTGTAGTCGCATAACCGTAACATTCGTTAACCAGGATGAGGTAAGACACCAGTGGATGGTGCACGGCCTACCGAACTATATCTACCCTGGAGGAATGTTCCACCTGGAGGCCGCTGGCGGAAAGTCCCAGACAGGCACTTTTATAGTACCGGGATCGGACACGACCTACCTCGTGCATTGTGACATGGCCCAACACATGGAAAAGGGAATGAAGGGCCAATTACAGGTCGGTGCAGGGGATGGTCAACTATGGGCCATACCGGGTGTTACTGGCAGTATTAACAGAGATCGGTATTCAGGGAATAAAGGAGTTAACAGAGCAGCTCTGGTCGCCGCGCTCTTCCTGCTCGCAGTATTGGTAATTTACGGTGCCAGGCTGTTTAAAAAGAGCTGATCCTGCGTGCGCGGTTCAACTGTTTTTAGATGTGGTGCGGACGGCGAGAGTCGAACTCGCACACCGTGAGGCACAAGAACCTAAATCTTGCATGTCTACCAGTTCCATCACGTCCGCAGGCCGCGCAATATAACAGAACTTTTACTGTACAACAAAATCTCACATACTAGTGCGAGCGAGCTTGCACACCGGCGATGGCTGCTTCAATCAAATTAAGGGCTGCCCTGCGGCTTTTTCCATCAATGTCCATTGATCCGGCCGGGGTGGATGCTATCCCCAATGCAACTACTTTAGAATCGGCAAACATATGTCTTACCGCACCGGCCAACTCGTTGCTGCTAGGGCCGTCTGGAACCGTCAATGGGTGCCCGCCAACTTCAGCGGGATCGAGAACATCCATATCAATATGCACATAGATTAGATCTACGCGCCTTGAAAGTGCCTCTACCTGTGTGCGTAAATTATTTGACGCCTTTCGAATGTCCTCTACGGAAAACTGCTTAACCGCGTATCTGGTAAATCGTTCAGCCTCAAGCGGGTCCAGGTCCCGAACCCCGCCCCAGATAATATTTTCGATGGATAGTGGCTCGGTGAGGCCAGCTGTAATCCGTAGATTGTGCAATGCATGACCTGCAGCAACGGCAACTGGCATTCCACCCAACATGCCCGATAAGGTAGATTCAGGGACGTTAAAGTCCCCGTGCGCGTCAATAAAAACCAGTCCTACGGATCTTTCCTTGCCCTGATGGTCGTACTTCAGCCCTGCAAGCATGCCGAGCAAATCATTGCAGTTGGCTTCAAGACCGATAGTTAAGTTGCTGTGTATCCTCCCCTCGCGTACCGCCTCGGCAAAATTGCGATTAGCAAGGGCCATTCTGTTCCACTCTCCGTACTGCAGATCCTGTTCCCTGTTTAGCCTGATATCCTGAACAGGGCGAACAAGCTGTCCGCCCCAGCTTTGTATAAGTCTTTCGAGTCCTGCTGCGTGTATGTAATCCGGATTTATAGATAACTCCGGAACATTACGAGCACCTGCATAGGGGTTTTTTATAAGGTCTACCTTGACTATCTCGGCGCAGAGACCTGAACTCGTTAGCAGAATAAGAAGCATGCAGGTCGTAATTAGCCGTTCCATATTGGACCTCCCTTTATCACTTTGCAAAAACACTTTGTTCACTTAAGCACCTGAAGTCGTACCACCCAATTTTCGCCCGCCGAAATATGGTATTTGTCAGCAAAGCTTGCACTGTTGATTGCCAGGCCTATGGTGTTAAGCGAGTCTGAATAGAGTAATGGTTGGTCTGGTGCAACGAACCCAAATGAACTGACGTAGGGAAGCTGTTCACTAAACACCTCATCTCCAGCTATTGATATGGTTACCTGAACTTGCGCGGTATTGTCTTCTGCCAGGCCCTGCTCCAGCATTAGTTGTGTTGGAATATTGCTAACCAGATTACCAAAGGGTACTTCTACGTGGACCAAATTGCCTATCACCGTATCCTGTGCCCGCTTTTCCGGCTTTTGATAATCAAGGTGAATGAGTTTTGGTGTCAATAAAGGTCCAACTTCCTCAAAACTGATTAGTCCCGCCGCCAGTCGCGCTCCGGTATAGGCATAAACGTCCCGACCATGAAATGTGTTCATGTCACCGGTACCTGGCCGCCTGTTAATCGACTCATCTATTTCCCTTGCTGCTTTGATGCCGTACGTATCCTCAATATGCGTGAGTGTGCCGTTGTCGGGTGTAACTATGAAATGGCCGCTACCGGTTTCGACCACTACTGATTTACGACTGGTACCTACACCCGGATCTACCACAGAAACAAATACCGTACCGCTTGGCCAATATTCTATCGTGCCGACCAGAACAAAGGATGCCTGCCAGATGTTATGTGCTTCAATGTGATGCGTAAGATCATGTAGACGCAGTTCAGGGCTGACCATCATGGCCACTCCTTTCATACTTGCCACAAACCGCTCTGTCGTTCCAAAATCGGTCATGAACACGAGTTGCCGGTTGGTTTGCAAAACAGCCGCACTGGATGCCAACGATAACAGTGCGGTGCAAATGATAATGCAGATTCTTTTTTTAGGCATATGACTCTCTATCCCGACGCAGTCCACTAATATCAAGCACCATTAAAACTGTACAATAGCAATTACGCAACTCACGCAAGCCAACTCTGGAAGAACCAAATATGCAGGAATCTCTACATGGAAAAATAGCGCTAATAAGCGGTGCTGCATCCGGCATTGGACGTGCTACAGCAAAATTGCTGGCGCAAAAAGGCATTGCCGGATTGGGCTTACTGGACAAGCAAGAGCCTGATTTAATGTCCCTGAGGCACGAGCTTATTCAGGATGGTGTAGTTTGTCTGGCTGAAGTTGTAGATGTGAGCAATGCTCAAGCCTTGCGACTGGCGTTTGAGCGAGTGCAGGCATCCTTTGGGCGTCTTGACTATGTTCACAACAATGTTGGAATTATGACAGGTTTTCCACCCTTTCCAGACACGCCTCTCGAGTTACTGGACCGCGCTATAACTGTTAATTTGCGTGCCAGTATTTTAGGCACTCAGTTTGCGTTTCACGCCCTGCAAAAAACTGGTGGGGGCAGCATACTCAATACCGCATCCGGTGCAGGAAAAGTACCTCTTCCAAGCGATCCTATCTATGCAGCAACAAAAGCTGCTATCAATCATTATTGTTTGTCATGTGTGCATCGATTCGCAAAACACCACATACGAATCAATACCATTTGTCCCGGTATCGTGGATACCGCAATTTTGCTACAAAACGAACACCCGGTATTTGCTCCCAAACCTACATCCGCGTTTTTGAAGACGCGCCGATTAGAAATCTTAACACCAGACAGCATTGCCGAAAATATAGTGGAGATGCTGGTCGATTCCGAGCTTACGGGCATACTTCGCAGCGTGCGTAATTTGCCAATCAATGCCTGAACCAGCAGAGCACTGTGTTCAATTCGAGAGGTGCTTTCATCGTGTCATTGTCAACAAGGTTTGCAAGATAAAAGTATACATTTCCACCCATTAAGCACAAACTGACTTGCTGACATTGCCTCTATCTAGCGCTCATTGACGTCCGTCTTTCGTTCGTGCGACATTTCGCCCTTGGTCTTATCAATTCCAGTAGCTCAGATACCAAACATCTAATGCACACCGGGATTGTTATGACCTTTGAACTAGTCACCAGAATAGTTTATCCAGATAAAATATCGCTTTTCATTGCCAGCACAATTTTATTATTTATTCCCGTCTGCCTGCTTGCCCAGGTCGACAAGTCCGCAGAAAAACCGCCAAACTCCCATATGAGCCAGTACAATGAGCGCTGGGATTGCAATCATGGATTTCGCAAGGACAATAAAAAATGTATCGCTTTAACGATACCAGAAAACGCATACCTTGATGCCAGTGGACAAAGCTGGCGATGTCAGCGGGGTTATAGAAAGGAAAAAGAGCTTTGCGAACAGATAGTGGTTCCCGCCAATGCGCAATTGGTGGAAGCACAATACGGCAAGGGTTGGAAATGTGAGCGTGGTTATCGTGACATTAACAACCAATGCAACAAGATAGGTGTTCCCGAACATGGTGTATTGAACAGCTCCAGCGGTGGGCCAGGTTGGCAATGTGAAAAAGGCTTTAAAAAGGTCAGGAATAATTGTCTTTCTGTAGTCGTACCAGCCAATGGGTATGCTACCGGCTCTGCTTACGATAACGGCTGGGAGTGTTATCGTGGCTACCGGCAGGAAGATGATAAGTGTCTCAAAATAGACATACCCGAACATGCCTTCCTCGACCGTCATGGTAAAAACTGGCTATGCGACTACGGCTATTCAAAAAATATGGACACCTGTCAAATAATTACCCTCTCCCCGAACAGTTTCGTGGATGATTCGGGAAATAATCGGCGTTGCGAGCGAGGCTTCAAGGAAACGGCTAATAACTGTATCGTAATCAGCATTCCGGAGAATGCACATATTGATTACTCCGGTAGCGCCTGGAGTTGTAATTCAGGGTTTCTACTGCGCGATGGATCGTGCATCGAAAGAGAAAATCGTTAGCCAGTAATTGGATCACTCTCTTTGAGGTTTAACCACCAGAAAAGCACAGCATCAAAGCTCAAAATACGTTGACCAGCTTCATTTATTAATGCCTAATCGCGGCAATTACAGCATTTAGTACGCCCATCAAAACACCCATCAAAAACACCGGAAAAGGCAATCCAGCGCAAACAGGCGCCTAACGAGGTAATTCATTATGAAGGTAGCAATTTTGTCGCGTAACTCAAAATTGTATTCCACTCGCCGTTTAAAAGAGGCAGGCGAATCCCGCGGTCATGAAGTGGATATTGTTGACACACTACACTGCTATATGGACGTAACACGGAGCCGTCCAGCGGTTCGGTATAAAGGTAAACAGCTTCCATACTACGACGCAGTCATACCACGAATAGGTGCATCAGTTACCTTCTACGGTACAGCCGTTGTTCGCCAGTTCGAAATGATGGGAACTTTTTGCGTAAACGAATCGGTTGCCATCAGCCGATCCCGGGATAAGCTTCGCTCCCTGCAATTGTTGTCTCGCAGGGATATCGGCTTGCCCCGTACCGGCTTCGCCAGTAAACCGGATGATATTCCTGATTTAATCAAAAATGTCGGCGGCGCTCCTTTAGTTGTCAAATTATTGGAAGGAACACAGGGTATTGGAGTTGTGCTCGCAGACACAAATAAGTCAGCCGAGGCAATTATCGAAGCATTTATGGGCCTGAAAGCCAATATTCTTGTTCAGGAATTCATTGAGGAAGCTGGTGGGGCGGATATTCGTTGTCTTGTGGTTGGTAGTAAAGTGGTAGCAGCGATGAAACGCCAGGGTGCCGAGGGTGAGTTCAGGTCCAATTTGCACCGAGGTGGTTCTGCCAAATTGGTTCGTTTGTCCAAAGATGAGCGCGCAACTGCGAAGAATGCTGCCAAAGCAATGGGCCTAAATGTTTGCGGCGTTGACATTTTGCAATCCAAACACGGACCAGTAGTGATGGAGGTAAATTCTTCACCAGGGTTGGAAGGCATAGAGGCTGCAACAAAAAAGGACGTGGCGGGAATAATTTACGAGTTTATAGAAACCAATGCAAAACCCAACAAAAACAAAACACGCGGAAAGGGCTAGTCGATGGATGAACTAATAATTGGAGGGCACACCATTGCTCCCGGTAAGACGCTGCAAATTGAGATGCCTGTAGTCCGGCTGTATACGGATACAGACATTTCCATGCCAATACACGTAATAAGAAGTAAAAGGGAGGGACCAACCATGTTTGTCTCCGCCGCGGTGCATGGCGATGAGATAAATGGTATTGAAATTATTCGCCGCCTTATCAAGCAAAAGAGCTTGCGCTTATCTTGCGGTACACTGATTTTCGTGCCAATGGTTAATGTATATGGGGTGTTGAATCAAAGCCGTTATATGCCAGATCGTCGCGATCTTAACCGCTGTTTTCCTGGCTCATCAAAAGGTTCGCTTGCAGGCATTGTAGCCAACAGGTTTTTGTCTGAAATCGTAAAACACTGTAATTATGGCATTGATCTGCACACCGGCGCTGTGCATCGCTCGAATTTACCGCAAATACGGGCTAATTTAAAAGATCAGGAAACCCGTGAACTGGCTGAAATATTTGGTGTGCCTGTTCTGCTCAATTCCAATTTGCGTGACGGTTCGTTGCGCGAAGCTGCTGTTGAATCGGGTACCAGAATATTGCTTTATGAAGCCGGAGAAGCATTACGCTTTGATGAGTTATCTATTCGAGCAGGCGTTCGAGGTATTCAAAATGTGCTAGCACATCTGGGGATGATTCATCGAAAAAAACGCAAGGCATCAAAGCGGTTAAGGGTGACACCGTTCATCGCAAACACCAGTGCATGGATGCGAGCCAGCGCCAGTGGCATTGTAAATAGCCGCGCAAACCTGGGCGACAATGTGCAAAAAGGTGACATTCTTGCAAGAATTGGCAGCCCCTTTGGTGAGTTGTTTGAAACTATTCGGGCTTCTCGTTCCGGCATTATAATCGGCAAACAAAACATTCCTTTGGTCCAGGAAGGTGACGCTATGTTTCACATCGCCTATTTTTCTGAAGAAGACGAAGAAATTGTAGAAAACATTGAACTTATGCAAGACAATTTGCTACCCAATCAGGAAGATTCAGCAACGGCCTAGCATACGCAGGCCTAAATCAGGTTAGACATTCAAATGAACAAAAAAATGATTATCGGCCGAATCGAAGTTTGTGATTTACCAAAAATTGGTGTGCTCGATTTACAATTTCGGGTTGATACAGGTGCAAAAACTTCATCGCTTCATGTTGACAATTTGGAGGTGATAACAAAAAAGGGTAAGCCCTGGATACGTTTTGATATCCATCCCGACGTATACGATATAGCGAAAATCTCCAGTTGCGAATCACCGCTCCACGACGTACGAAGTATAAAGTCGTCCAACGGCGTGTCCGAAGAACGTTATGTAATCAAGACGCTTATGCGTTTAGGTGACCAGTCGTGGGCAATAGAGATCACCCTGACCAATCGATCCGACATGAGCTATTTGATGTTGTTGGGAAGGCAAGGCATGGGGAAACGAGTGCTGGTTGACCCGTCGAGAACGTTTTTAGTGTCCTCCAGGTAGTGCAACCATTGGGTACTTGTGCATCGCTCGTTTGTACCTGAGTTTAGGAAACGCAACTGCTAAAACCACTTTAATTTTTTAAAGATAAAAACCTGGAAGGTAACGATACCGCCCAGCAGACCACAGAAAATCCAGAATGCACTGCCATTCTCCGCCCCTGGAATACCTCCCACATTAATTCCTAATAGACCGGTCAAAAAACCCAGGGGTAAAAAAACAGCGGCTATAACAGACAATACATACATATTTTTGTTTAGCCTGTCAGATAAATTGTTTGCCAGTTCGTCTTTTACAATCTGTGCACGTTCACGAACGGCATCCAGGTCTTCTACGTAACGTGTAACATGGTTATAGCTTTCCTGGAGCTGCCGCTTATGGGTTTCTTCCAACCACGCCACATCTGACATGCGAAGCTGCCCAATAGCATCTCGCTGTGGCGCCATGTAACGCCTGAACGCGATCGCTTGTTTGCGAACATCAACAATGCTTTCACGTAATGACGTATCAGCATTTTCGAGTACTTTTTCCTCAACGTTATCGGTTAACTCATCCAGGGCTGACAATACGGGTTGCATGCGTTCAGATAAGGTTGCAACAAGCATGCAGATAAAGTGACCCGCATCCTTCGGACTCTTTCCTGATCTTATTTTTTCCTCAATATCCGATATCGCCTTTATCCTTCGTCGACGAATGCTGATTATCCTGTATTGATCAACCCAAAGACGAAGAGAGACCATATCTTCCGGTTTGGAATCCTTATTAAGATTAACACCGCGTAGTATCAATAAAACGCCACTATCTACCTGTGTCATACGAGGTCGCGTTTCATCTTCCAGTAGGGCGCCAATGATAAATGGGTCAAGATAAAGTGCTTCCTTCTCTAACCAGGTTTTAGTATCTGGATGATTGGCATCCAGATGTATCCAGGCAAGATTGTCAGTACTTTTGACTTGCTCGGCGATCGCGTTGCCCGTTAATGCTTCTGCCTTACCTTCTTCGAACGAATAGGCTAGCAACACATGATCATTCATTTTAGTGCCTCTGGATTTTTTATGTGCAGATCATGCTGGGGAAAGGGAATTTCAATATTGTTGTCCTTTAATTTCCGCCAAATCGAAAAGAGCACGTCGCTTCTCGGGCGTTTTCGGCCTTCGATAATATCATCCACCCAAAAGTACAGCGTGAAATTGACTGAACTGTCACCAAAACCTACCAAAAAGCATTCTGCATCAGTATTTTTACTACAGCGTGGATGTTCTCTGGCTGCCTCCAGAATAAGCGCATTTACTTTATCAAGATCCGAACCGTAGGAGACACCTATATCTATATCAATGCGTCCCCTGGTATTGCTAAACGTCCAGTTTGTTACGCGCTTGGTGATAAAATCTTCGTTGGGAACCATTAATTCCCGCCCTTCAAAGGTTTCGATCAGGGTGTAGCGTGCGCCTGTATGCCTGACAAATCCGGTTGTACCATCCTCCAGCTCAATCAAATCACTCTCTTCAATAGACTTTTCAAAAAGCAGGATTAAACCGCTGATAAAATTGGACGTGATTTTTTGTAAACCAAAACCAATACCGATTCCGATTGCACCACCCAATACTGTCAGGGCTGTCAAATCAATGCCCAGTACATCCAGGGCAATCAGGGACGCGATAAAATAAATAACTATCTGGAATGCTTTGGTGATCAGGGCTCTGTTACTTGCGCTAATTTTGTTCAGCGTTTTAATTTTTCTTGCACTCAAATCCGAGAACAGACTCGTTACCCAATAAAGTACCGTAATGGCAATAACCGCTTTTACTACTAAATACGCAGAGAAACGTAATTCACCAACCTGAAAGGCAAGTGCATCGGCATCCAGAAAAGTGACAATTGGTCCTAGATATCCCAGAAAGCCCATAACTAAAAAAGCAACAACTATGAATGCCAACAAAAACCTGGTGACCCACTCTTTAGGCTTTAGCAACATGGTTAATATTTTATTCATATGAGTATTTTTGCAAGCTGTAAGCGTCCAAACCAAACGCTATAGTATGTTTAGGAGATCAATGGTGCCCGGGGCCGGAATCGAACCGGCACAGCATTTCTGCCGAGGGATTTTAAGTCCCTTGTGTCTACCAGTTTCACCACCCGGGCATAAAAGGCGTAGCGCTGGAGGCGCGATTCTACCGGAATTTATTTGCCGCAGAAAGACGGAAGCGTCAGGATTCTTTCATTCCTGCCACAAGCGTTGGCCACGCAGCCTTCACATATACTGCCATTGACCAGAGTGTGAGAATTACCGCGATATACATCAGCACATAACCAACCATAACCCAGGGGCGGCCCATGATGGGCGGATTAGCCAGCAAAATAATGATGGCTATCATTTGAAGGACAGTTTTAACCTTTCCAAGCCACGAGACTTTTACAAATCCGCGTCGGTTCATTTCGGACATCCACTCACGCAGTGCAGAAATAACCACCTCCCGACCGATGATAATCAGGCCGGGCAAGGTCATCCAAATGCTGGTATGGCTGCCAATTAACAACGCCAGTGCCGAAACCACTATTAACTTATCAGCGACCGGATCGAGAAAGGCACCGAATGCTGTGGTTTGCTCGAGCCGTCGGGCCAGGTAGCCATCCAGCCCATCGGTGATTGCAGCAATAGTGAATATTGTAGCAGCCCAAAAGTATGCACCCGGAATCAGGTAAACGGCCACAAACACCGGTACGCACAGAATTCTCACCAGCGTAAGCAGGTTTGGAAGGTTCATGGATTCTATCAAATCACGCATAGTACACAGTATAGTCTGTCGGACTACTCAAGATGTAGTCTTGAATAAATTTCGGTCGCCAGTTTTGTACTCAGTCCCTTAACCTTGGCTATTTCAGCCTTACTTGCTCCCTTTAGCACCGAGATGCTTCCAAAATGTCCGAGCAGTTCTTTACGTCGTTTGGCTCCAATTCCCGGAATGCCTTCCAGCTCCGAGCGTGTGCGTTTTTTACCTCGGCGTTGCCTGTGACCCGCAATTGCAAATCGGTGTGCCTCATCGCGAATATGTTGAATAAGGTGCAAGGCCGCACCGTTGGGTGGTGCGACCAGTTCACCTTCACCTGCAAGATATAATGTCTCTAGACCCGCCTTGCGGGTCGGACCCTTCGCAACACCCAATATTATGACATTATCTATCTGAAAACTTTCCAGTACCTGTTGGGCAATACCAATCTGGCCCTTGCCGCCGTCAATTACGAGCACATCGGGCAACTTGCCCTCCCCGGCCTTTAAGCGTGCGTACCGACGCGTTAGCGCCTGAGTCATGGCAGCATAGTCATCACCTGCCTGAATCCCCTCAATATTAAAACGCCGATAATCTGATCTAAGCGGGCCAGTTGCGTCAAACACTACACACGAGGCCACAGTTGCTTCACCGCTGGTATGGCTAATATCAAAACATTCAAGCCTCGCAGGTACATCCTCCAGCTGCATCAGTTCCTGTAGCGCAACAAAGCGCGCGAAAACATTGCGTTTTTCCGCCATAAAGTTGTTCAGGTTAGTCTGTGCATTCTCCAAGGCCATTTCCAACCATCGTGCGCGTTGTGTTCGAACGCGGGATACCAGTTCGACTTTGCGACCAGCTTTATCCTCCAGGGCTTCTTTCATAGCATCGCTGGAAGTAAGTTTTAGATTGGTCACCAGTACCCGGGGTATTTCCCGTTCTATGCCACCAAAATAATACTGTGACAAAAACGCGCTTAGAAATTCGTTCTCTTTTCTTGCGAGTTGATCCTTTGGAAACCAGGTTCGATTTCCCAACAAACGACCACCGCGGATAAACAAACCCTGCACACAAAATATATTGGATGCAGATTTCAGGGCAAATATATCGACATCACCACTACTTGCATGCACAAATTGTTGTTCCTGGATTTTTCTAAGCTGTTTATTCTGGTCACGGTATTTAGCAGCTTTTTCGAACTCAAGATTGTCAGAGGCTTTTTGCATTGCCTGTTTAGCATGATTGAGAACCGCAGTATTACGTCCCTGCAAGAAAAGCTCTGCCATACGAACATCGGCCTCGTAGTCTTCCTTGCTGATCTTTCCAGTACACGGTGCTGTACAGCGTTTAATTTGATACTGTAAACACGGCCGCGAACGGTTTCTGAAAAAAGATTCATCACATTGCCTGATCTGGAATAATCTTTGTAGTATGTTCAGGCTATCGCGTACTGCACTTGCGCTGGGATATGGCCCAAAGTACTTTCCAACTTTCTTGCGCGCGCCTCGATGAAACGCCAGGCGCGGATATTCCTGGTGAGTCGTAAGATAAATGTAGGGATAAGACTTATCGTCACGCAGAACTATATTATAGGGCGGCCTATGCTGTTTTATCAGACTTTGTTCCAGTAGCAAAGCTTCGGTTTCACTGGCTGTAATAGTTACTTCGATTCGCTGAATACGTCCGACCAATGCCATTGTCTTCGTGCTCAAGCCTGCAGCACGAAAATAACTGGTAACCCGGTTTTTCAGGTTTCTGGCTTTTCCGATGTACAGCAACTTATCCTCAGCCCCATACATCCTGTAAACGCCAGACTGTTTTGTGAGCGTTTTCAGATAGGATTCATGTTCAAAGCGCGCTGTTGCGTGTTCCTTTTCCATTACGCTATTGTGCCAGTGACAGGTTTAATATCAATTTTTTGCCTGCACTCTCTGCCACAAAGACCTTTTACAATCAGGCGTTCTCCTCCATCAGGCAGCATTCACCACATGACGTTCAATGAGATTGTGTTCCACAGCAAGAAGTGTAAGTTCGACATCACCGGAAACTGACAACTTTTCGAATATTCGATAGCGGTAGCTGTTTACTGTCTTGGGGCTAAGGTGCAACTGCTTGGATATTGCGGGCACCTTCTGGCAGTTCACAACCATTAGCGCAATCTGCATTTCACGATTAGACAGTTTTTCAAAGGGGCAAATCGCATCGGAGTCCATACTACGAAAGGCTAGCAGCTGAGCCACATCAGTGCTGAGATAACGTTTTCCAACAAAGACTTTTCTTACTGCAATCTCCAGTTCATCTTCTGCAGACTTTTTGCTCAAGTATCCGTTCGCACCTGCTTTAAGTGCCTGCAGCGGAAAAGGGTCCCTGATCAGACTAGTGACTATAATCACTTTTATGCCCCGTTCAAGGCGGTTGATACGCCGTGTCGCTTCAAGCCCACCGATACCAGGCATGGCTATATCCATAAGCACTACATTGGGATGCATGGATCGGCATAACTCCACTGCTTCTTCCCCGTTATTAGCTTCAGCAATAACTTCAATGCGATTCGATTTCTTAAGTACTCCAGCAACACCAATGCGTACCAGCCTTTGATAATCTACCACTATTACATTTATCACATAGTGCCCCTTAAATTAATAGTTTAGCATAAATCGCTGCATGCGACCTGTCATGATCGACAGTATGCAGATGGGCACAGGGGCGCAAGTGCTGCGGGGCTTATGTCCGCGCATTTCACGAAAGTTCCATGAACTGATGGTGGCTTGATATTAGGAAAAAGCCTGAATGCCTGTTTGGGCGCGACCCAGAATCAGAGCGTGAATATCATGCGTTCCCTCATAGGTGTTTACAGTTTCAAGGTTTACCAAATGGCGCATTACATGAAATTCATCAGAGATTCCATTGGCACCCAACATATCTCGTGCTACCCGCGCGATATCCAGGGCTTTACCGCAATTGTTACGCTTTAGCATCGATATATTTTCAACCGCCAGCCTGTCCTCATCGAACAGTCTTCCCATACGAAGTGCTGCGTGCAGGCCCAATGTTATTTCTGTTTGCATATCCGCCAGTTTTTTCTGCACCAGCTGGTTTGCGGCGAGCGGACGTCCAAACTGTTGTCTCTCCAGTGTGTAGTTGAGTGCAGCGGTCCAGCAAGCTTCTGCCGCTCCCATCGCGCCCCAGGCTATTCCGTAGCGTGCCCTGTTCAGACATCCGAAGGGTCCTGCAAGACCGCTTGCATTGGGCAACAATGCATCCTCAGCGAGCTCAACATCTTCGAGCACAATTTCCCCGGTAATTGAGGCACGCAAACTCATCTTTCCCTTGATGGTAGGTGTTGAAAACCCGGGTGTGCCTCTTTCGACTACAAAACCCCTTATTTTTCCATCCAGCTTCGCCCATACGACAGCAAGGTCGGCAATGGGGGAATTGGTAATCCACATCTTTGCCCCATTGAGTACGTAGCCCTCTGCAGTTTTTTTAGCAACAGTTATCATGCTGCCCGGATCAGAACCATGGTTGGGTTCTGTGAGGCCAAAACACCCTACCCATTCACCGGTCGCGAGTTTGGGTAAATATTTTTCACGTTGCGCTTCATTGCCATAAGCATGGATGGGGTGCATTACCAGTGAAGACTGCACACTCATCGCTGATCGGTAGCCTGAGTCTACGCGCTCTACTTCCCGAGCCATTAAACCGTATGCTACATAACTTACTCCCGAACAGCCGTATTTTTCCGGCAAGGTAGCACCCAGCATACCCAGCGCACCACATTCGTTCATAATTTCACGATGAAAATGTTCATCACGCGTGGCTTGAATCACCCGGGGCAATAGTTTCTCCTGAGCGTATTCAGCCGCAGTTTTTTGTATCAAACGCTCATCTTCCGTAAGCATTTCGTCCAACTGAAGTGGATCTTGCCAATTAAACGGTGTCCGCAAACTACTCATTTTCCTTACCTCAACTACCAAGCCTGATTTAACGATGTGCCAGAGCCCTTTTCCAGCACACCTCTACAGGAGATCAACTCTGGCGGCTGGCAGTGTATATGTCCAGCCATTACACTTATAGCCCCGTATGGATTATAAGTGAAAATCTCATGGCACTCGATGCAGTAACTCTTTCCCAATTAATTGATACGGTAAAACGCTTCGTTCAGAATCGTCTTGTTCCTCTGGAAGCTCAGGTCGCCCGGGAAGATCGCATTCCATCTGAAGTCGTTCAAGAGATGAAAGAGTTGGGGATGTTTGGCATGACTATCCCTGAAGCTTTTGGGGGCTTGGGTTTGACTACATTCGAAGAATGTCTGGTAGTGATGCAGTTGGGAGAAACCTCTCCCGTTTTTCGCTCCGTTATTGGCACAAACAACGGCATCGGCTCGCAGGGCCTGGTAATGGATGGCACGGAGTCACAAAAGCAACACTATTTGCCGAAGATGGCCACAGGAGAGACCATAGGCGCATTCGCGCTCACAGAACCGGATGCAGGATCTGATGCAGGTTCTCTCACAACCCGTGCTGTACGCACCGGCAATGACTTTATTCTTAACGGGACCAAGCGATTCATAACAAATGCGCCTAATGCACAACTTTTTACGGTATTTGCCCGCACTGATTCGTCACTCCCGGGCGCGCGAGGTGTCTCGGCTTTTCTCGTTGACGCAGATACACCGGGGATAGAACTTGGACCACCGGTCAAAAAAATGGGACAACAGGGTGCCCACGTTTGTGATGTTGTATTTACCGATTGTCTGGTCCCGGTTACCGCAATTCTCGGTGGAGAACCTATGCTAAACAAGGGATTTCTCACTGCCATGAAAACTCTGGATCGAGGTCGCCTGCACATCAGCGCATTATCTGTTGGCTGTGCAGAGCGTCTGATTCGAGACAGCCTGAACTATGCGATTGAACGAAAGCAATTTAGCCAGGCAATTGCAGAATTCCAGCTTGTTCAGGCGATGCTAGCTGATAGCAGGACTGAAAGTTATGCCGCTCGCTGTATGGTTCTTGATGCCGCAAAACGCCGTGACGATGGCGAGGCGGTCACCACACTTGCGTCCTGTTGCAAACTATTCTCAACCGAAATGGTTGGGCGGGTTGCCGATCGCGCGGTGCAGATTCACGGGGGTGCCGGATATATGGAGGAGTACGGTATAGAACGATTCTATCGAGACGTACGCCTGTTCAGAATCTATGAGGGCACCAGTCAGATCCAACAGCTGGTAATCGCAAAAAACATGATAAAGGATGCAAGCTGACCCCTGACATTGATTGTCCAACCCTAACTATTCTGAGGGTTTCTGGGTAAAAACATTGAGAATGCAGTGCCCTGTTGGCTTGTTCTAACGTCCATCGCACCGCCCAGAGTCTGTAAAATATTAAAGGTAATGTGTAAGCCCAGTCCGGACCCATGTGTGAACTCCTTGGGTTCATACAGCGCTCCCAGAACCTGATCCGAAATTCCCGGGCCATTATCACGTACAACTATTTCCACACCCTGAAGACCATTCCTGTATACCCCATCGTGCAGTTCAAACACAATTTGATCGCCCTGTTTATGGTCACTCATGGCTTCTACTGCATTTTTTGAGAGATTAATTAGCATTTGAGTTAGTTTGTCAGGGTCACTATGCAGAAATAATTCAGGGTCTGGCAAATTAATTTCTATGTCGATACCCATGCCTTTGGCATAACCTCGCGAGAGCTCGGCCACCTTCGTAATGGTATCCTTTAATGAGAAAGTCGCATTATTCCCCAACAGATCCGAGGCAAATTCCTCCTCATTAAGGCGAGGAACATCAATAACACGTCTGATGATAGTTGCGGTTCGACGAATTTCCTCGGAAATTAATTCCAGCTGATCTTTCGCGCCGGACTCCCCTTCCAGCCTTAACTCCAGAATATGCAGGTAATTATTGATGATACTGAGCGGGTTATTTACCTCATGCACTATTTCTCGTAGTAATTGCTCGTGGCGGGCGCGATATTTCTCCAGTGTGTTCGCGCTGTGCTTTCTTTCCCGACTGAGGTTGTTCAGACTCACCGCAAAAGCACTCGCGCTGCTACGCCGATCTAAAATATGTTGTTCCGTTAGCGCGAGGTCATCTGGAAACATCAAAACACCAACCAGGTCGCCATTATCCAGCAAGGGCATAAGCCAAACCCTACTGGCAGAAATATGACGCATAATCTGACGATCCACCACGCAACTTTGTTCCTCGTCTTCCTCAGAGAACTCATCCATATCTCGTGCGCAGCGCGCGAGCATACTGGGCGAATTGGCTACCGAAATTTTGATATCAGACAGGTTGATGCCCTGCAGGGTTTGATCCGTTGCATCATAAACAAAGCATTCCGGTACCAGCTTGAATAATCCGGAACATATTCTCTGATACGCCAGGTGCAGTTCACCCAATTCCTTGTGTCGTGAAAGTGTTTCAGTGAGTAAGCCCAGCCGTACCGCTCTGGTCAATAAATCCTGCCAATGCTCGGGAGCAGGAAGGGTCAAATTCAACGCTTGTATAACCTGCTCACAATCTACTTCTGCTTTGCTGCAAATTTCCGTGTACTGATGCTCTGCAATATCAAACAACATCTCCGCCAGTTGAGCCGATTCTTCAACGGTATTCTGGGAAACGCACACATAGGCACACAAAACCGGATTTGCATCTACCAGTCGAACCGGGTCAACGTAACGAAATTCGTACAATTCTTGCAGTGCTGTGTCTTGCCGAATTTCAAACCCGGCCAGAGCCATGAGCATTCTTGCCTGATTTGCATTGCCCGTGAACGCGGGTCCTCGCAACGCGTACAAACGCTGCGCAATGAAGGACAATAGCAGATGATGACGCCATTCCTGTTCGGACTTTTGCGTGGGCGCAGACTGCATCGCCAGGAGATGAGACTGAATAATCCGCCGAAGTATCCTTGACTCAATACTTCCTAGTGCCTTGTGTATAGCAAGGGGTTCCACTGCACAATTGAGGGTGTTAACCCAGAAAGACAGGAGGGCCGCATCGGTAATAATGAGGTTGAATAGCGCATCCACACGCACTTCTCGCTCAGAACTGAGCTTGAAATATCCATGCATAATGGACTCGGCAATCAAATAGTACCTCCGGGTTGCCCCATCGCCCTGCTGCAATACATGGCAGCGGGCGGGGCAGGAACTCCTGTTTTGCGGTGTTTTCTATCCCGGAACTACGCCGCTATTCAACTGCCAATTCTAATGGAATTCGTGAAACATACATGGTTATTTGGTGCTTGGTTTGTAAACATCAATGTTAAGTTAACTTTAATATAATATTCAACATGATACATAAGATATCTAGATTGTTTCTCACAGTCGTTGGAGCTCTTGGCCAGCCGCTTACCGGTGCATGTTGATCTTATCTCTCAGCTCTATGGCAGCTGTGCGAGCCGCCTCAGCAAAGTCTGCTTGGGAGGATGCATACAAAATGGAACGCGATGCGCTTATTATCACGCCCGCACCAGCCTCCAATCCGGCTTTTAGTACACACTCAAGATCTCCTCCTTGTGTCCCAACGCCTGGGATTAGCAGGGTCACGCCGGGTGCAGCTTTGCGAATTGCCAAAATTTCATCAGGATAAGTTGCTCCTGCAACCAGCAGCACATCCGAGGATTTGTGCCATTCCAGTGCAGCCCTGGCAATTTTAAGGTAGGCAGGATCACCAGTGGCTGAAGAATCCTGTAGCCAGGCGCTGCCAGGATTACTTGTTCTACACAAAATTACTGTGCCACGATCGGAATACTCCAAATAAGGCTGCATACTTTCCTTGCCAAGAAAAGGATTCACCGTTACGGCATCCGCCGAATAACGCACGAAAGCTTCTTTCGCATACAATTGAGCTGTAGAACCGATATCCCCGCGTTTTGCATCAAGTATTACCGGGATTTGCGGATAGGTGTCGTGAATATATTGAATTACCTGCACCAGCTGTGCTTCTGCCCCCACCGCGCTGAAATGTGCTATTTGGGGCTTATACGCGCACACCAGATCTGCGGTAGCGTCGATGATACTGATACAAAAATTGAAGAATGCATTGGGAGAACCCGCAATTTCCGCATAAAGCTGTTCCGCGATGGGATCGAGTCCAACACACAACAGAGAATTATTCTGCTCTATTGCTGCGTTTAGTCGGGTATAAAAAGAAATCTTGGGAGACACTGAGGGTATTCTAGCACGAAGTGAAAAATTAGGTCACATTCCGGCCTTCATGGACTACCTAAAGCCATATAAACCTGATACATTTTGTTGATTAATTCTTTATCTCGTTGATATTAGGGGACTTAATATTTTGGTCTAATAGTGGCATGAATTTCGCAGGTTTGTAAAAAGACGTAAAGGAAAAAAGTGAATTGAATATCGTGGAAGATCAGGGATTGGTCGGATACTGACCGGATACCCAATGTATCGAATGGACACAGTAGCAACAAAGCAGAGAGATTATGGATAAAATCGATAATGTAGTAGAGCTCAGCTCAGCACGAACACGGATTCTTCAACAGGACATCGCAAGCAGGGTCAAAAATGACAAACGCATGCAACTGCGTTTGGAGAGTGACGACCGACTGTTTGTGCAGGTGGTGCTCTCCGCTTCCGCACCTGAACTTGTTGGTACCACCCTGGCGTGTCAGTCTGTAAACCTTTCCGTTGGTGGAATCCAGTTCGAAACTAGCCAGTCAGTGCCTACGGGTACGCTGCTCGATTTATGGATTGATATAAAAAGCCGCCCCGGTAAATTCTTTCTTGCAGGCGAAGTGCGGTGGAGCCGCGCATCCGGAAAATTCAGGGAAGATGGCCGTGAAATCTGGAATGTCGGTGTACAGCTAAAAACTGGCGCAACCACAGACATACTCGACTGGCGCGAATATCACGTAAAAGCCAGTGCCCGCTAGCCTTTTGTGACAAATTCCAGGTATTCCAAGTGTGCGGTATACCTCATTCATTTTGAGTCAATTTTGCTTAAATAATGCGATCTTGTGGCGGAGTCCAAAGTGTCGCAAAACCCCAACATAATTCAGTTAAACAAAGAAACTGAAAAACCGGCACCCAAACAGGTGGTGCTACCCTCTGTGCTGCAGACTGTACGTCAAAGCACTACAGACGAGCTAACGCGGCTTTTAGCCAATCTATTCGATCATACTGATGATGCCCTGTTTGAAATGGCAGATCGTTCGTCTGACGACGATGGTCAAAGTATGTACTTTGAGTCGATGCGTCAATTTCGCTTGCGCAGAGCACAGATCATTGAAGATTTCACTACTTCGCTTTCAGAGTCCTTCAACACACTTTTCAAAGAAAATAAGACAAGTACGTCCAGGCCCGATGACATGGATATGGACGATTTTCTGGACAACATCTCGCTGGTGGAAAACGAAGAGCTCGAAATTACCGTAGCCCTGAACGGAATGTGTTCCAAGATAACGAGCTTGCATTCACTGTCCATTATGCAACTCACACGACGCATTGATTCCTTATGCCCAGCGATAACTGTTACAGAACATCTCAATCCGCTGGGCCCACAGAACCTTGGACGGGCATTTGTTGTTGCTTGTGAATGCCTGGAAGTCGACTTTAAGGTATTCATTTATATTTTGAAGTTGTTCGAACAATTCGTGATGGAGAATCTGGAGCATTGCTACGATAGCGCGAATACATTATTGATTGAGGCAGGAATTTTACCTGAGCTCAAGTCCGCCACGGTTCATCGCACTGCTCGCAACCGGGCGCCCATCAATCACGTGAACAAGGGCCGTTTTGACAACTCTGATCCTGTTTCCGCAAGTACCGCCCGGTCTGGTTCACTTGACCAAAGGGTGCCGGACATCAGCAGAAACCCATCGAAGCAGTCTCCCGACTCCCTGGAAGAAATGAATAGTGATAGCGCTGCAGCAAATGCGCAAGCAGTTCAGGGATTTGCAATGTTACAGGCACTACTGGCAGGCACAAGTCTTGGTTCAGGAGGTCAACCTCAATCGGGTTCCGTCTCAAACTCGACGGGTGCGGTTGGCGCAGATGGTACTGGGAATTCCCCTATGGAAAGCGCTTCAACCACACAACTCATCGATTCCCTGAATCAGGCACAGGCAGATCAAAGATCCGACACAATCGACCTGGACCGAATAGCGCGTCCGGTTAACCTGCATAAAATTATTAATGATATGCGCGCCATTGCAGGTGAACCCAACAAAAATGTAATCGCGGCAGACGATGACACAATAAATCTCGTTGGCATGTTATTCGATTGTATTCTCAACGATAGAAATCTGGCTATACCAATGAAGGCGCTGATTTCTCGGCTGCAAATACCTTTTGTAAAAATAGCAGTAGTGGATAAATCGTTTTTCACGAAAACCAGCCACCCCGCACGCCAGCTTTTAAACCAATTATCCAGCGCGGGTATAGGATGGTCGAGTGCCAGGCAGCTTAAACGGGATGCCTTGTACACAAAAATAGAGAGCACGGTTCTCGGAGTGCTCGATAATTTCACGGATGATATCTCTGTTATCGAGAATCTGGTAAAAGAGCTCGGTGACTTCATCAAAAAATCAAATTCACGTTCCGAAGTATTGGAGTCCAGGGTAAAAGAAGCTGAAACCGGCAAAGCATTAACGTCGGAAGCAAAACTAACCGTTCAGAATTTGATTAACCAGAAAGCGAGCGGATTAAGATTACCACCAAAAATTGGTACCTTTGTCAGTGAAGTCTGGAGCAGAGCCCTCGTGTACACCTGGATTAACGAACGCGAACAAAGCGCTACGTGGCAGGGTATGGTTAGCGCCCTAGATGAGCTCTTGTGGAGTGTTCAACCGCTCGAAGCGCTCTCTGATATGGATAGGCGGGAGCGACTCATTGATGAGTTGTGTGAAAGCCTTGCGGCAGGAATTCGCTGTGTTGTAGCAAGCGACTCGGAAGTCAAAAGCCGCATTTCTGTCGTTTCGCAAATTCTTCATGAAATTTCGGCAAACGATCGCGCTTTTCTTGAAGGGGGCGAAATAGAAGCGCTTCCTGAACTACCCCGTATGGAAGACATTTTGCTTACCGCCAGCCACACTGAAACTTCCGATTCGTCAATAGATGTATCTACGAGTTCTTCGTCAATGGACCAAATTGCCAGGCTGAGAGAAGGCAGTTGGGTGGAATTTCTGGATGCTCAAAATCGTTTGAAATTAACGACTATCATTGAGCCGGGTGGTAAATACATATTCGTCAACCAGCGCGGTATGAAGGTTTCCGAGGAAAGCCGTTTATCACTGGCTGCACTGTTGGAAGCCAAACGTCTCATCATTCTGGATGAGTCACAGGTGTTTGATCGGGCCCTGCAAACTGTTATAGGCAACCTGCGCCACATGCACAGAAACAAGGGACCAAACTCGGCTTAACCCAGCTGCTGTACCAGGTCTGTGTCGCGCAATATACCTTTTACTGTGTCCACAATGCTTTGAGTCTGTGAATCCAGTTCAATATTAATTTTGTCGCCTTTAGTGAGCTTACTCTGGCCCAGTGTTGTACGGGCAATCGTTTCAGGAATCAGACAGACAGAAAACTCGGAGAGAGCGCGATTCACGCTGGATATCGTCAAACTGGCACCATCCAGTGCTACAAAGCCCTTATGCATCAGATAGGCCATCAGTTCGGAATCTACAGAAAAAGTGATTTCCCGAAGGTTTTTGTCCTGGACAATGCGCACTATTTCTGCGCATCCACTTACGTGTCCTGACAGTATATGCCCTCCTATTTCATCGCCGAATTTAAGCGATCGCTCTACGTTCACCAATGCGCCCTCTCGTAGCAGGCCGAGATTGGTCACCCTGGCAGATTCCTGAATGACATCAAAACTTACCAGACTACCGGAAATATCTACCACTGTGAGACAAACACCATTCACAGCTACGGACGCACCTGCAACCAGGCCTTCTATCAGATCGGGCATCTCCAAACAAAACTGGAGCAGGTTTTCACGCCGCTCCAGTTTATTTATCTTGCATAAACCCTGGACAATACCGGTAAACAAAACGAGGCCTAGCCGTCAGCGGCTAGTGCTTCCCTGCGAATCTTTTCCTTGTCGATATAGGTAATCCACTGTCCACAACTTAATCTGCTTGTCTTGTCCTTCTCACGCTGAGCTACCTTGCGGCATTCTGCGAAGGATTTTCTGGCAGCTGTCAGGCGATCTACGTTAAACTGACACATGCCCAGAACAATATAGGTGCTCTGGATACGATTCAAACCGCCCTTGCTGATCGCCTTTTCTGCAGATTCTACACACTTTGCATTCTGGTCATCGTCAAGATAAACCGATGCAAGTCGATCATATATAGTGCCGTCATCGGCTTTTTTAGCAGCAACTTCATATGCGACAATGGCTTTTTCTGTTTCCGCAGACATTTGCCATGCCTGCCCCAGAAACTGCATGTTTTTGGCTGTCTGCTCTACCTGCCCACTGTCTATACACTTGTTAAGATAATGTGCAGCTCTCCAGGGCACCTCTTCTTGCATCAGCAAACCGGTAAAATTAAGACAATCCTGTTCCTTATCAAAAAAATTCAGTACATGCGCCGATTCCATTGCGGACATCTGGTCCTTTTCAAAACCCTGCTGTCCCAAGATACCGGCATACTGTATCCAGTACGCGCGTTTTGGAAAATCTGTAACAAGTATTTCCAGAATCTCCAAAACCTTGGGGAAATTTTCCTGCTCGTAGTGCAGGTATTGCAACAATTGCCACCAGTTTTCACGAACATCCTGGCCACGTTCCTGGGCGACCGCGATACCCTTCTCTATTTGCAGTATGGCTTTAGGAAAATTTTTCATTTCATAATAAACCTGCCCCATAAAAATGTAGGGGTCTGCACCTGGATTAAGCGCTTTGGTTAACCATGTTTCCATATAATAAATAGCTTTTTCATGATGCCCGTTCACAAAATTTAACTGGGCAAGCGTATATAGCGTAGTTGTTTCCAGGCCCTCGGGTATTTTTTCTCCCTGGGCAACCACTATCTCGTATTCACGGATAGCTTCTTCATATTTTTCCATGGTGAAATATATAAATCCACGAACGTTATGGATCTGCCCCATTTCATTTTCGTTAGTTCTGCGACTATTCAGGAGATCAGTGGTTAACTCCAGTGCAAGGGCATAATCTTTCAACTCCATTGCCTCATTGGCCTCGCCCAGAGTCTTAAAAACGCGCTCACTCATAGTAGGTACGCGACGGGTTTTAGTGGGTCTTTGCGATGGCGGTTTGCCGGATTCTTCCGCAAAAATATTCCCAGACCCTGTGGAGCCGGGAAGAGGCATAAACGAGAAACATAACGAAACAACTACCACACCAACGATCTTTTGCAATATCTGCATATGATTTCCTGTCAATTTATTTCACGCCTGTAAACATGCTATTCAGCAAGTTCAAACTTAATCAGGTTCCTGACACCCGCAACATCAACTGCCTCACCATTTACCACTTTAGGTTTGTATTTGAACTTCAGCGCGGCTTTCATTGCCGCACGATCAAATATTCCGGGTGGCTTGGCCTCAATCACTACCGGGTCTTGCACAGCACCTGTTTTTGTCACTGTAAATTCAAGCAATACGTATCCTTCCAGTCCACGCGTTTGTGCCCGTCGAGGATACTGGGGAGCTACCTTAACAATAGGCAGGTATTCACCATCGGAAGAAAACCCGCCGGTACCGCCAATATTAAGATCAACATTTACGTTTACCGCGCCAATGTCAATTCCCTGGGAGACATCTGAAGAATCGAAATCGGGTTTTGGCTGATCAGGTGGCGGCTCGTCGGGTGGCGGTGGTGGCTTGGGCTTACGAATTTTGGTTTCAATATTAATATCATCCTCAACCTGAATGAAATCGGCTAAACGGCGTTTCTTACCTTCGTCCAGCGATGCGTTATCATTCAGTATCAGGGCCTGCATTATGTAGAAAAGCACACCGGTGATTATTGCGCCTGTCACTACTGCTATGCCATATCTTGCAAACATACTATAAAAAACCTCTCAGAATTCAGTACCAACAGACACATCAGTCAGGCCTGCAGCGCGCGCTGCAGACAATACCAACAACAATTTCTCTGCGCGGGCGCCCCTGTCGGCTTGCACGACCATGCCACCTTTAGGGTTTTCCGCATGAATGCGTTCAATGTTTGCGCGGACCGCACTTTCATCTACGCGTTTTTTGTCAATCCAGATTTCGCCTTTTTCACTGATTGCCACCAACACGCTAACAGTGGGTTTTTTTTCAGCGGTCTCCGCAGTCGGTTTTGTGACCTCTATGCCGGCCTGCTTAATAAACGTAGCCGTCACGATAAAGAAGATAAGCATAATAAACACCACATCGAGCATGGGTGTCAGATTGATGTCTTCCTTATCGTCATTTCCTGAAAAACGAGAAGCACTTCTTCGCATTTCCTAATCCCCGCCTTTTAGTGATCCATAGTCAGATGATCTTGCAGCAACTCAATTTCAAAATTGATTTTGCTCTTTAGAAACGTACTCCCCAGAACTCCCGAGAGTGCTGTCACCATTCCCGCCATGGTTGGTATGGTTGCCATGGACACTCCGGCAGCCATGGAACGGGCATTACCACCCTGTGTTGCCATCGCATCAAATACGCTGATCATGCCGGTAACAGTTCCAAGCAAGCCAAGCAAGGGTGCCAGAGCAACACAAGCCAGAATGAACGGCAGCGCACCGGTGATACGTTCGGCAGATTCGGAGACCAGGCCTTCCCGAATCATATGCGCGCTCCACGAGGTTCGTTCCGGGCGTGACTCCCAAACTTCAGTGGCGTCAGCGATAACACCCTTGTGTTCAATCTGGAAGTACCAGGCACGTTCAATAATCAGGGTCCACATTACAAAGGCCAGGGCTCCGATGAGATACAACACATCACCACCCTGATCGAGAAATGCCGATATCGCGATATATAAATCGTGAAACATGGTCTCTACCCCAGCGCCTGACCAGCTTTCTCAGCCTGATCCGCTACTATGCCAGCACTTTGTTCTTCGAGAACGTGAATCAGTGATTTGCTCTTGGTACTAACCACTGAATGCAGTAACACTGTGGGTATCGCGGCACACAAACCCAGCACTGTTGTCATAAGTGCTGTTGATATACCACCTGCCATTGTCTGGGGATCACCCGTACCAAACAATGTAATTGCCTGGAAGGTATTGATCATACCAATAACCGTACCCAGCAGGCCGAGTAAGGGAGACACAACCGAGATCACCTGAATAATAGTGATAAATCGTGTTAAGCCCGGCATTTCGGTGAGCACCGCTTCCCCGAGTTTTAATTCCAGCGTCTCGACATCTACGTCCTTGTTGTCGTCATAGACATTTAATACGCGGCCCAGAGGATTATCATCACTTGCAGTATCGGTCTTTTTCTGGGCATTTACGCGATTTCCGATAACCCCCAGGGTGAACAATCGTTCCAGTGACAAAAGCACGCCAAATATACCCAGCATGATAATCACAGAACCAACTTCTCCACCCTGACCATCGCAAAATGGCAGATAACATTCACCTGTGGAAATTCCGCCAAATGGCGAACCAACCCGCTCCCCTACAGTCGCGGCCTGGATGAGCAAAGAAAGTAGCGATCCACGCGTGGGATCCACTGCAAATGCTATTAATCCATCCGAGGGAGAAGCGTCGGTGAGATCCGCCACGGTATTAGTAAATCTGGAAGGCGGCTGCCTGCCTAGTTCGTTAAGTGCACCTATAGACGCTTCATAATTCAGGTAAGCCCCGTCGGAAACGATTCCAAACGCACCAACGCGCACAACTTCTCGCGATTCCGTACTTCCATCAGACAGGTTTAGTGTTGCGTCGAAGCGTACCACTTTACCTGACTCGGTCATTTCCCGTTGCAGTTCAAACCACAACTGTTCTATTTCGTCTATGGTTGCCAACTGGCTGGCCGTACCCATCTTCTTGGCCAGCTCGCCTAGCCACTCTCCTCGATTAGGATACTGGGCACTGATAATTGAAGTCTGGAAGTTTCCGCGCGTATCTCCAGCAACTTGCTGCAACACACCAAACAGTTCGCGCAATGAACCCAAACGGGTGTCCAGCTGGCCCTGTAATTGTTCAATTAAACGTTCATTTTCCTCAAACTGGGTTTCAAGGCGATCACTGCGTTGTTCTTCGCGCCGGCGTTCTGCCTCAGCGTCCTTTAAATCCTGAGCCTGACGCGCCTTGTCTGCCTGAAACGCCGCAATTCGAGCCGTATGCTCCCTGGACTCGACAACCTTGCGTTCCTCTACAAGCTTGAGCAACTCACCGAGGTTGTCCACTTTGTTAACAACAAGGCCAGTTTCTTCATTTGCATTGGCCACAGCTTCTTCAGCCGAGAGGGAAAACGAAAAACCTGCCGATACCAGTGCTACGCTCATTACTGCTACTAACTTTCTCATTTTGAGTAATCTCATTCTGCCGCTCCTGGAGCCTGAATCGGCATGGTCAGTAAATCTACAGATAGTTGTTTGCGTGCCATTCGAATGGCATTTCTAACCGGCGTTGTATAGGTATCATCCAGTTCAATCCACTGATTCTGGTTTGCATCCCAGGCACCGGTTCGCTCTCCATCCGAGCTTTGATAAACGAGCGCGATACGACCGAGCTTGAATACATCAACGATTTTCTCGGAGCCATCGATTTCGATCTGGTCTGTATAAGCAATCATGGTACGGCCATAATCATTTTCAATCTGAAAGGCTCTGAATACCGCACTAAATTTTTCTGAAGGCAGTACGTCTGCCCGCTCCAGTGTCTGGCGAAGAAGATCTACGCGCTCCTGGCGTTCGTCCAGCAGAAAAGGTATATCAAGCGCGATAAACTGTTCCAGCCCATCCACCATTCTCAACATTAGCGGTGTAATCTGGCGCTCTATAACTGTCACCTGGTCCAGGGATTCACCAATCTGGGCCATTTCCTTTTCCTGATTTCTAATCTGGCGCTCCAACTGTCTGTTGTATACACGCAAACCTTCAATCTCTTTGAGAACAGTCTTGTATTCGCTTAGAAGTGCCCTGGTTTCTTCGGTAAGCGCGTCAATTCTGGCTTGAGAACTTTTAGCCTCAACATTCAAGCGCTCGGTTACTTTGAATACGTCGTTGATGGTTGTACCGCTTACACTGGTAAATGAACATAACATCATGCCGGCTGTGATCAGCAACGGCGCGACAATCCTGCGATTGTGAAGTGTTTTCATGCTTTTCCCTACTGGATAAATTTTTTTATATTCTAGATTTAAGCAGTCCTGCGGCATGCACCGATAGTTCTGCAACATTTTTAATTTTTATAACCTGCCCACAGGTTAGTGAAGGATTAACAAACCGCCAGTAGATGTCAAGCAACATGGCTCTTTTCGCCAGGTTGCATTCTAGCCATGTCTTTAAAATAGTAAGTCATGTGCATTACTAACCTCAATAAACCTCACTTCAAGCGATTGAGGACTTTAACGTCTGATGAGAGGCGCACCGCTTAAGTGTAAACCACCGTCCAGAATAAGCGTCTCACCCGTAATAATGTCCGCACCAGAAATAAAATATAATATCGCTTCACTGACGGTGTCTGCGGTAGCTGTTACGCCCAGAGGCGCTGCTTGTTCAAGCCCGCTTTTCATCTTTTCATACGCTTGCCTGCCGAGGCCTTTTTCCAACCACTCGCCCTGAATAAAGCCAGGGCAAACTGCATTAACCCGAATTTCAGGTCCAAGTGCGCGGGCAAGGGATAGTGTCATGGTGATCAATGCCCCTTTACTCGCAGCATAGGCGATTGAGCTTCCAACACCCGTGACCGCTGCAATGGATGCCACGTTAACGATACTACCGCACCCTGCCTTTCGCATGGCGGGTTCTACGGCACGCACCATCTGGAAAGCACCCACGGTATTTACCGAGTAGATATCTAGAAAGTCCTGTTTACTAAGCCCATCCAGTTGATCATGCGCGCAAAACTTTGTAGTTCCTGCATTGTTAACCAGTGCATCTATTCGACCCCATTTCTTGCGGGCTGCACTCGCCATCTGTTGGCAATCGGTGTCATCAGCAACGTCTGCCTTGACTAATAGCGTTTCTACGTTAAAAGCCTGGCAAGCAGCTTCCGTCTTCTGGGCACCCGCTTCATTGTTTGCGTAATTTATCACCACATTACAACCCCGTTCAGCAAACAGGCGGGCGCAAGCTGCACCCACTCCGGAAGAGGATCCGGTTATAATTGCTACTCCGCCTTCAATGTCCAAATGTTTCTCCCTAACTGATACAACATTTATTATTTCGCAATGTCTTGATTGTAGACCACTGCCCACTCCAAAATGTAGTCATGCAAAAACCGACCCGTCCGGAGATTATATGCTAAAAGCTGTTTTGTGGGATTTTGGCGGAGTATTAACGTCCAGCCCCTTTGAAGCCTTTAATCGCTTCGAACAGGAGCAGGGCCTGCCCGAAAATTTTCTACGGGGGATTAATGCGGTAAATCCACAGCGTAACGCCTGGGCGCAATTCGAATCCAGCAGTATTGATGCTGAAACTTTTGATGCCGCCTTTGAAAAAGAATCTGCAGCCGCAGGTTATCCCGTACCGGGTAAAGCAGTGCTCGCCCTGTTAAGTGGCACGCTGCGACCGCGGATGGTCACGGCACTGAAATTATGCGCCACACGTTATCAGGTGGCCTGTCTGACAAACAATGTCCGTACCGGTTCAGGTCCCGGAATGGCAGGCTCAACAGACAAAGCTGCTGCTGTAAAAGAGGTGATGGCGCTTTTTGATCTGGTACTGGAATCCAGTAAGGAAGGGATACGCAAACCCGATCCTGCATTCTATACACTGGCCTGTACTAAACTGGAAATAGCGCCTGAGCAGGCTGTTTTTCTGGATGATCTTGGTATCAACCTGAAACCGGCCAGGGCATTGGGTATGCAAACCATTAAAGTTATCAATGAAGATCAGGCTCTGCTGGAATTGGCAGAAATTACCGGTCTGGATCTGACAATACAAACCTGATCCGGCATAAAACATGGCAAAATTAACCAGCCGCAATCGGGTGCAAAAAATGCACTTCCGAGTTTATTCCTATGCCTTCCAAAAAAGGTTCATGACAAATCTGCCCGTCGATGGCGACCGAGATACGCTCCGACAACACGCGTCCTATTCCCGGAAATCGCTTGTCTAACAAGCGTACCAGTTCGCGATACGTGGTAGCGTGCACCTCCACCTGGCGCTGGTTTTCGCAATAAGCCAGCAAGTGATCAGGAAAATAAACCGTAGCCATCAGCAGACATTAAGCATCTATGCGCCATCAATGGATTCGAGTACCCGTGACGGCGACAAGGGCAGCTCGGTAATGCGCACTCCAATGGCATCTCGCACTGCATTAGCTACGGCGGCAAGAGGCGCTACGATGGGCGTCTCGCCCACCCCTCTCACTCCGTATGGGTGAGCGGTATTTGCAACTTCCACAATGTGCGTATCTATTTTTGGCAGGTCTGAAGCCACCGGAATCCTGTAATCCAGAAATCCCGCATTTTGCATTACACCTTTTTCATCATAAATGTATTCTTCATTCAGGGCCCAGCCGATACCCTGGGCCGCACCACCTTGTAGTTGTCCTTCTACATAAGCCGGATGGATTGCTTTACCAGCATCCTGAATAGCGGTGAATCCAATCACATCCGTCTTACCCGTTTCCCGGTCCACGGCAACTTCCGCTATGTTCACGGAAAACCCGGGTCCAGCGCCTTTTGCATTAAGCGAGGCACGACCCAATAGCGGACCGCCTGTTCTTCCTGAATTTGCCGCTATCCGGGCAAGACTGAGCGGTTCAACATCTGCATTCACACCAGGCATCGGTATGGCATGACCGTTCTGCCAGTCTACCTGATCCTCATCCAGCTCCCAGGTGGCCGCTGCACGCTGCTTAGCCTGGGAAATTATGTCCTGTGCAGCCTGTATAACGGCCATTCCGGTAGCAAACGTGACGCGGCTACCGCCTGTCACATTGGTGTAACCGGCATTTTCTGTATCTGCTACCACCACACGCACCTTCTCGTAGGGCACACCGAGGGTTTCTGCTGCCATTAATGCCATAGAAGCCCGAGACCCTCCTATATCAGGATTACCCTCAATTACCATTACGGTGCCATTTTCATTTATATGCACTTCGGCGCTGGATTGCATACCTACGTTGAACCAGAATCCGGCAGCAACTCCGCGACCCTGCCCTTCTTTCAAGGCACGGGTGTAATTGGGATGTTGTTTTGCCACTTCAAGGCATTCACGAAATCCGATAGCATTGAATTTTGGCCCATAAGCCGCCTGAACCCCCTCCTCAACTGCATTAACCAGACGCAGCTCAAGAGGATCCATTTCCAGTTTTCGGGCGAGTTCATCCATCAAACTTTCGCAGGCATACATTGCCTGGGGCGCACCAGGTGCCCTGTAGGCTGCTACTTTGGGCTTGTTAACTACCACATCGAATCCCTCGATGTAAAAGTTAGCAACCTTGTACGGCGTAAATATACACATTGCGCCGGGCATTATTGCACTGCCTTTAAATGCGCCGGCCTCAAACGCCATCCAGCAACTCATTGCAGTAAGAGTGCCATCAGAACGTGCGCCTATCTTAACCCTGGTATGAGAGGCGGACGCAGGACCAGAAGCCCTGAAAACCTCATCCCTGTCCATTACCATTTTTACTGGCCGACCACTAATACGGGATAACAATATTGCAACCGGCTCTTGATAAACTACTGTTTTGCCTCCAAATCCCCCGCCAATTTCACTGGGTATAACCTTGATATCACACAAGTCCATATTCAGAACTTTGGCCGATGCTGCACGCACATCAAAATGCCCCTGGGTGGAACACCACAATGTTGCCTGACCGCCCTCGTTTATAGATGCCAGACAAGCATGTGGTTCGATATATCCCTGGTGCACTGTGGGTGTGCGAAACTCACTCTCTACAATAATGTCCGCTTCCAAAAAACCCTGTTCTATGTCACCCCGTTTAAACTCTATTCGGGAGGCAATGTTACTTGGGTATTTAGGTTTTGGATCTACGCCCTGGGTAAACATGGATTCATCAAGAATTGCAGCATCTTCAGCCATCGCGGCATCCAGCGTCATGACAGGATCCAGTATTTCATATTCCACCTGTATCAAGGCGAGTGCCTCAACTGCAAGTTCTCGCGTACGCGCGGCAACTGCAGCCACTGCATGTCCATGATACAAAACCTTGTTCCGCGCCATTATATTGGCTGCAAGATCCTTATAATCTCCGCCTCCCTCGCCACCCATTGATCCACTGCTTACTTCCGGAAAATCGTTCCCGCTGACGGCCGCATAGATACCATCCAGCAAACGTACCTGGCTCAGGTCAATTTTCTTGATAATTGCATGGGCATGGGGACTTCTTAAAACTACTCCGTGAATCATTCCTGGCAAATTGGCATCAGCACCATAATTGGCACGGCCAGTAACCTTGTCTACGCCATCTGGACGCACCGGCCGTGTGCCAATATATTTAAAATTTACCGCTTCACTCATGCCGGTTCTCCTGCATTTTTATCAGCTTTTGCCATCTGTTGAGCTACGTCCTGTACGGCCGTAATGATCTTGTCATAACCCGTACATCGACACAGGTTTCCTGCCAACCAATAACGGATTTCCGATTCACTGGGAAGCGGGTTTTTCTCAAGGAGTGCTTTTATAGCAACCACATAACCAGGGGTACACACTCCACACTGTAATGCAGCATGTTCTAACAGGGCCTGCTGGATTGGATGCAGGGTATCTCCATTCGCCACACCTTCAATAGTTCCAACAGATTTACCCTGAACCTCAGCAGCCAGTGTCAGGCAGGAACACACCAGCCTGTCGTCCAGCATAACAGAACAAGCGCCGCAATCACCGGTAGTACAGCCTTCCTTGGTTCCAGTTAGATTCAATTCATCGCGCAACACATTCAGGAGACTCTGTTGGGGCTCACACAGAAACTCCACGGGCTCGCCATTGACTGAAGCACTTACATGCATTTTGCTCACTCAGCCTCTCCTTTCACTCTATTTGCCGCTATTAATGCTGCGCGCCGGGTAAGCACGCCAACTACTTTTCGTCGGAACTCTTTCGTGCCACGCTTATCGCTTATCGGTCGCGCCGCAGCGCTGCTCGCCTGAGCAGCAGCTTGTAATGCAACTTCATCCACAGATGAGCCAATCAGTGCCTGGGCGGCTTCCGGCACCAGCAGCGTAGTTACCGCCACTGCAGAAATTGCCACGGTTGCATCCACACACACACCCTCATCATCTAGAGTTATAGAAACACCGGCTCCCACGACGGCGATATCCATTTCCGTTCTGGGTATAAATCGCAAGTAAGCATCCGATGTATTGGCATTTGGTTTGGGAAGTTTTAATCCCAACAGTATTTCACCGGGTTTCAGGGCATTACGACCGACGCCGGTAACAAAATCTTCTACCGGCAACTCCCGGGAGCCCGATTTACCCGCAATCATGCAGATGGCCTTATTGGCGTAAAGTGCCGCGATAGTATCCCCGGCGGGTGATGCATTACACAGGTTACCACCTAGAGTTGCCTTGCCCTGAATTTGTGTGGAACCAATGAGATCCGCTGATTCTATTAGGCCTGGAAACATCTCTTTAAGCGCCAGATTTTCATATAGTTGCGCGCATACAATCGTAGCTCCTATAAACGCACTATCACCTTTTAGCGAGATGGTTTGGGTTTCCCGAATATTTTTAACATCCAGAAAAGTACGTGGTTCAGAATCTCCTGCCTTGAGTTGTACCAGAACATCAGTTCCACCTGCGAAAATCTGTATTCTTTGCCCCGCATTTTTATGTTGCTCAAGAACCGCGAGTGCATCCGCCAGATTATCCGGCGCTGCGTATGCAAACGACCCCATATACTTCCTCCAAAACCAGGTGAGTTATTGCCAGTAGGTATACCACGTTACAACGATTGCTTGTATCTCTAATCAGATAGGGAACAAGCGTGTTAAGATTCCAACTCATTTTTCGGGGAACAGTGACAAGACCGTTCACCGTCGAGCGTTAACCACCAATAGGCTACCAGCAGATGACATTATACAAAACCCATCTCCAGAAATTACAGTCCGGATGGGAACAAGCCATGTCCGAGACCGGTTTTGAAACAATTTTTGTAACTGCCGGTAGTTCAAGCCCCTATTTCCTTGATGATCAGTCTCCGCCCTTTCGACTCAACCCTCATTTTGCACACTGGATTCCAGACCTGGATCTTCAAAATAGTGTACTGGTCATAACACCGGGTGATAAACCCAGGCTTATGCTCTACCGACCGGACGATTATTGGCATGCCAGCACAAGCATACCCAATGAAATTTATGAAAACTTCGATGTTCAGAGGTATAACGAACTCGGTCAACTCGCGCAGGCCACGCAAGCACATCAGGCAAAGACCAATAGAAGCGCATGTATTGGGGAACAAGGCATCGAACCTGATGAATCGGGTTCCAACCTGCCCCGGTCCGAACAGAATCCGCCTGCCCTGATAAGCACCCTGCACTACCAACGTGCATACAAAAGCACTTACGAAATTGATTGCCTGAGACAGGCCTCCTCAAAGGCTGTCCTGGGGCATTTCGCAGCAGAAAAAGAATTTCAGGCAGGGGGAAGTGAGTTCGAAATACACCTGGCATATCTATTGGCGAGCAAACAGGTTGAATCCGACTTGCCATATGGAAATATCGTAGCGCTCAATGAACATGCCGCTACGCTCCACTACCAACACTACCAGCAAGAAGCAGTTGCGGATCGTCGAAGCTTCCTAATTGATGCCGGTGCGCGCCATATGGGTTATGCGTCCGACATTACCCGTACTTATGCTGCCAGGAGTAGCAGTGATTTTGCCAGTCTTATAACAGCACTTGACGCGCGACAGAGAGAATTGGTTGGCATGGTTAAACCCGGGCTCAACTATTATGATCTGCACGTAAAGATGCACTATTTAATAGCTGATATTCTGGTCGAGTTCGGAATTGTGAAGTGTGATGCGGAGACGGCATTTGAAAGAGAAATCACGGACACATTTTTTCCGCATGGCGTCGGGCATTTTCTGGGTCTGCAAACACACGATGTAGGGGGATGGTTGGGTAGTTCCTCGGAATTTACTAATAACCCGCCCAAACGATTCCCTGCGCTGCGACTAACACGCGATGTTGAAGCCGGACAGGTGTTTACTATAGAACCTGGTATTTACTTCATTCCACTGTTACTGGAATCGCTGAAGAACAGCAAAATGGCAGACTTGATTAGTTGGAAAACAGTAGATCAATTTGTTCCTTTTGGTGGAATTCGTATCGAAGACAATATACTGGTTACCGAGCAGGGCTTTGAAAATTTAACTCGTAATGCATTCGCAGCGTTGACAGACAGCAAGGGATAGGCGCAATGCTCGAACTAAGCATCGAACAGGTCTTTGGTAAAATCCCTCTGGATGGCAGCCTGCCGATTCAGCCCGGTTTTTCTCCTGATGGCTTGCAACTGGCGTTTCTGCAGCAAGGTAGAGATGACCGTGAGCGATTGGACCTTTGGAACTTTGACCTCCACACAAAAACCAGCCAGGAGCTGGTCAACGTCTCTACAATGCCACAGTTCTCCAAAAATTCGGGACGAATTAAAACGGATGAAGAAAAAGCGGAAGCAGAACGCAGGAGAATGTTCAATTCAGGAATAACTTCCTATTTTTGGCATCCGGATGGCAATGCGATTTTGTTTCCCGTGGACGGCGCTTTGTATATATTTTTGTTAGCCTCAAAATCCGTTCGCTGCATTACGCCTGAGGGTACTCGACAAACTGATTTTACAATCTCGCCGACGGGCAACCAGCTTACCTATGTACGCGGTGGAGAACTATACCTGTGTTTAGTTGCCGATGGGACAGAAACACGGCTTACTCATAGTGCTAGTGCTACCTGCACGAATGGCCTGGCTAGCTTCATCGCGCAAGAAGAAATGCACTTGTTCGAAGGACATTGGTGGGCACCGGACGGCCATTCAATTGTGTATATGGAAAATGATACCAGCAAGATTCCTGTATCACAGCGCTACGAAATAGATGCCGATAAATTCCACAGCTACTCCCAACGATACTCCTATGCTGGCGCACAGAATGTGCGAACCCTATTGAAATTAATCAATACTGAAACGATGCAGACCAGGGTCATTCAGTACCATACAAGCGGAGATACCAAACAGGCACCCTATCTTGCCAGAGTGCATTTTACACCTGATTCAAAACATCTGTTTTTACAGGTTCAGAGCCGCGACCAAAAAACACTGGAGTTGCTTGCCTATTCCATCGATTCGGAAAGGCTTCAAACTGTGCTGAAAGAAAACCACTCTACCTGGATAAATTTGCATAACAACCTGCGATTTCTACATGTTCGGGAGCAATCTGACGAGCTCAAGTTTTTGTGGACGTCAGAGCGGGATGATCTGTCGCAGCTCTATTTATATTCACTTAGCAATAATCGACAGCCCCGTATCGCTTGTGTGCGAGTAAGCGATGGCAGTTTACGGGTTAACCACATAATTGGAGTTCAAAATGACAAGGTCTATTTTACCGGATGGCGTGATACACCTACAGAACAACACCTATTCGAAATAGGGCAATCCGAAAATTCGTGTGCTGTACAAATCACACAACAGCCGGGATGGCACGAGTGCCATGCAAATAACCAATGTACAGAGTACGTCGATTGCCACTCCAGCACGGAGCACCCTCCCTCACTGAAACTACACGCCCTCGCTGGCACTACTGAGTGCATTATTGCACAGAACCTTCTCAACGCTTCGAATGCCTACTATCCCTGGTATGAAAAACACTCCCGAGCACAATTGGGACAACTGACTGCCAGGGATGGTCAGGAGTTGCATTTTCGCCTGACTAAACCAACGAAATGTATAAGTGGCGAGCAGTACCCGGTGATAGTGTACGTATATGGTGGTCCAGGTGTACAGCGTGTCAAAAACGAATGGTGTTCACTGGTTCTGCAGGTGTTTGCCCGCGCAGGATTTGGAGTATTTGAGCTGGACAACAGGGGGACTTCCAATCGCTGTAAATCTTTTGAGGACCCAATATTTGGCCAACTTGGAAAAACAGAAATAGAAGACCAAATTCTGGGTACCACGTTTCTTGGCTCGCTCGACTGGGTAGATCCCGAGCGCATTGGTATTTTTGGACACAGCTATGGCGGGTATATGGCGCTTACGGGTTTATATCAGGCTCCGGAAATCTTCAAAGCAGGCGTCGCCGTAGCCCCGGTTACCGATTGGCATTTATATGATACGCACTACACGGAACGATATCTGGGATTGCCTGAAGAAAACCATGCTGGATATCTGGCAAGCAATATCCTTCCATTGAGGGGAAAACTGCGAAGTAAGTTACTGGTTATGCACGGCATGTCGGACGACAACGTACTGTTTACCCACAGCACCAGGTTATTCAAGGCCCTACAGGATAATAATTGCCCATTCGAGATGATGACCTACCCCGGTGCAAAGCATGCCATGCAGCAACAAAATGTAATGATTCATCGCTTCCATACGATCATAAGCTTTTTTAGACGGGCATTTTACTAAACAAAAGAATGAGTTTCTGACCGGTTAACGCGCAAGCAATTACATTGTATGTGTATGTCGGTCTGACTGCAGGGCACCCGCCAGATACGCTTCTATTTTATTACGCGCCATATCGTCCTGATCATTAAACTGCACCCCGATACCAGCAGCACGATTTCCCTGTGCGCCCTTGGGGGTAACCCAAACTACCTTTCCTGCAACAGGAATTTTTTCGGGTTCGTCCATTAGATTCAGAAGCATAAATACTTCATCATTGAGCGTGTAGTCTTTTTTGGTAGGAATAAACAACCCGCCATTTTTCACAAAGGGCATATATGCAGCGTACAATACAGCCTTGTCTTTTATCGCCAGAGACAATATTCCGTTTCTTGCTCCACGTTTAGCTGACATATTCCGCGCTTCCGATTCGTAAAAAGCAGACTCTGAATCTACTACGTAATTACCATTTGTAAAGGATGCATTGCACAGCGATTGGAATCAATGCGTACCACACTTTTGTTAACTGCGTACCAGTTCACACCAACGTAACAACAATCGCTCCAGTAAAAGGCCCTGATTGGTGTTACTGGTGCTGTGTACGAGTTTTCGCGCCCAAAGTAATTCATCCCAAAACGATAAAAGTGCTAACTGTGATGTATTGTCAAAACTGCTGGTCAGTGGCTGCAGGTAGCTGTCCAGGCTCTCGCTACCCTTCCAGACATTGTTTTTACTTTGTGTCAGGGCGTTCAGGTAACGCATCCAGCGCGACAATACCGTGTCCAGGTCCAACTTCAGCCAGTTTTGCACAATACTGCCGTTTCGCAGGGGCGTCACTATGGCTGATACAAGATCGGGTAACAAGCCTTTCTCCCCGCGCTGGACAGCTTGCAGCACAAAAATTGGTGCATCACCAAACTCGAACAACAATATATTCAACTCATCCTCGGTTATTCGGACTGCCCCTGATACCTTGGACGCTACCTGTGCCCTCACCCAGTTAAGGTTTTCATCTTTACCCATCGGCCGTATAGGCAAAGATTGGCACCTGCTACGGATGGTAGGGAGTAAGTCCTGATGAGAATTTGTCGACAAAATCAGCAGACATTCACCAGGGGGCTCTTCGAGAGTTTTGAGCAAAGCATTGGCAGCATTTATGTTCATCATGTGAGCATCGATTATTACCGCAACTTTTCTATCCGCCTTATGACAGGTTTGAAGTACGAAATTTCTCAGAACTCGAATCTGCTCTACCTTGATCTGCTTGCCGGGTGCTTCCGGCTGTAACCAGTGAAAATCAGGATGAACGACATGTGCTCCTGAATCAGCCTGCAACTCTTCGGTGTCCAGACCCACAAAATGTCCCGCTATTGCACTCGCAAGCTCTGCCTCCCCCCAGCCCGGTGCGCCATAAATCAGCACCGCATGTGCCAACTGATTCACTTGGGCAGAGTGAATAATTCGGTCATAGGCCGGTTTAAGCCAAGGCGCTGAGTTCATGCCATATTAGCCTTACTCATAAATTCTGATAAACAGTCCCTGATATCCTGTTGCACATCATCCAGGCTCTGAGAGGCGTCGATGATTCTAAATCTGGCTTGTCCGCTGGCGCGCAATAGATAGGCATTACGCACATTTTCAAAAAAAAGTTTCTTCTCTACTTCAAAGCGATCCAGCTCACGAGATTGAATTCTGGAAAGGGCCAACTCAACCGGCATATCCAGGTAAAGGGTTAAATTGGGTTGCAAATCGCCGTGTACCATCTCCTCCAATTGTTCAAGCACCGACACGGACACTCCCCTTCCACCACCCTGGTACGCGAAACTTGCATCGGTAAATCGATCACAAAGTACCCACTGGCCTTTTTTTAACGCAGGCCTAATAACGTGATTAACATGCTGCGCCCGTGCAGCAAACACCATCAAGGCTTCGGCCAGAGGGTGAACTTGTTCATCCCGTTTTTCGAGCAGCATATTTCGCAGGGATTCGGCGAGCGGCGTTCCGCCAGGTTCCCGGGTACGAATATAGGAAACGTCATTTTCCTGCAAAATGGATTCAATCAGATTGGCATTTGTTGTCTTACCAACCCCTTCACAGCCTTCCAGAGTTAAAAACATTCCTTGCCCAGTCACTGAGTTTGCTTCTCCAACTGATATCGTCGCACTGCGGTTAAGTGATCGTCCAGATTATCAGAGAATTGGCTGCTGCCATCCCCTTTTCCAACAAAATAGAGCAATTTGCCCGCACTTGGATGCAATGCGGCCCGAATGGACGCCAGACCTGGTAAGGCAATTGGAGAGGGCGGCAAACCCCTACGCATGTAAGTATTATATTCACCATCTGTATCCAGATGTTTACGCGTTAGATTGCCGTCAAAGGATTTACCCAAACCATATATTATCGTTGGGTCCGTTTGTAATCGCATATTCCTTTTCAAACGATTGTTAAAAACCTGGGATATATGTGCTCTCTCAGAATCCTTACCGGTTTCTTTTTCAATTATCGATGCAAGCGTAAGGGCATCAAACTTGCTTCTCAATGGCAGGTTCTCTGCGCGCTCTGGCCACTCCCGACTTATCACAAACTGCATTTTTTTATATGCCCTGATCAGAATACTCAAGTCGCTATCTCCGCGCACGTACTGATAGGTATCCGGAAAAAACTGTCCTTCCGTTGTGGGTGCGTCAATCTGCAACCAGGCTACGAGCTTCATATCCGACCAGCCAGCTGTTTCAGAAACCATATTTTTAATACTCGACAGGGAACTGCGAAGCTGATCCACAGTCCAGCCTTCCTGAATACGAAACGAATATTTTACTACTTGACCGGAGGCTAGATGGCGACTGATTTGTTCTGGCGTCATCCCGGGAACAATCATAAATTCACCGGCCTTGATGGCTGTGTCCAGACCCGTGTATCTGGCGTGTACTACCCACAATCTGAATTGAAGTGTGCTCATATCTCCTACATGCCTGGAGATTTTGTCCCCCACAGTCGCAAAAGTAGCGCCCGTTTCCAATTCCAGCAAAAACTCTTTTTCAATGGACATGGGCTTATAAAGCCAGCTATATGCGGTGTGAAGCTGTACACCAAGAAACAGTAAAACAGCAATCACCAGAAATAAGCCTGGAAGTAGAAGAATCCTGGCGTTGAAGTATTTCAAAATTACTGTTCCGTTTTTTAGACCTGACGGAAGATCACAGTCGCATTGGTTCCGCCGAAACCAAAGGAGTTGGAAAGTGCGTATGCCATTGGTATATCTCTTGCTGTATGCGGAATATAATCCAGATCACATTCATCCCCCGGGTTGTCCAGGTTTATGGTGCCAGGTGCTATCTGGTATTTAAGAGCTAGTACCGAATAGACTGCCTCTACTGCACCAGCGGCACCCAGTAAATGTCCGGTCATGGACTTCGTCGAACTAACAGGAATTTTAGTACTGTTTCCAAACACGGTTTTAATCGCACGCGTTTCTGCAACATCTCCTTGTGGTGTGGAAGTTCCGTGGGCGTTTATATATTGCACTTTGTCCGGGTTTAATTTTGCATCATTTAGCGCATTTTTCATGCACGCGACAAAGCCCTCTCCATTATCGCAGGGACTTGTAATGTGGTGCGCATCTGCACTCATACCAAAACCTACCACCTCAGCGTAAACTCGGGCACCTCGGGCTTTAGCCTGCTCATACTCTTCAAGCACCAGGACAGCTGCGCCATCCCCCAGTACAAATCCGTCCCTATCGCGGTCCCAGGGGCGGCTGGCAGCCTCTGGATCATCATTTCGACTGGACAGGGCTTTCATGTTTGCAAATCCACCGATAGTAATTGGTGAGGTAGCCCACTCAGCACCCCCGACGATCATTGTATCAGCCTCACCCCACTGAATTAGGCGAGCACCGATTCCGAGATTATGTGTACCAGTAGTACAGGCAGTAGTCACAGCAAGATTGGGACCAGAAAACCCATAACGAATGGAAAGATTTCCGGATATCATATTTATTACGGCAGAAGGCACAAAAAATGGTGAAATACGACGTGGCCCGCGTTGTACGTATGTATCGCGAGTAGCTTCGATGGTATTGATGCCACCTATGCCTGATCCTACTGAAACTCCGATTCGGGCTGGATCAAGCCCTGCTGAATCAATGCCCGCATCCTGAACCGCCTGAACGCCTGCAACCACTCCGTATTGAATGAACTGATCCAATCGACGCGCTTCTTTAGCATCCATATAGGGACTGAGATCGAAATTCTTTATTTCAGCGGCAATTTTTACGGAATGGTGTTCAGGGTTAAAGCACTGAATACCAGATACACCACTCTTGCCTTTGAGGATCGCGCTCCAGTTATCCTCAATATTGTTTCCAATCGGAGTGATAGCGCCTAATCCTGTAACTACAACCCGACGTCTGTCCATCCACCGGACTCCTCAATCTCTATAATTTTCTTATCTGCCCGGCAGCAAAGCTATTCTGAACATTTAGTGACCGGCTGGATATTCAAGGGCAGAAAATTACATTTGTCGTAACTTACTGATGGGCAAGAATATAACTTACGGCGTCTTTCACCGTTGTAATGCGCTCTGCTTCTTCATCAGGAATCTCGGTTTCGAATTCCTCCTCCAAAGCCATAACCAGTTCTACGGTGTCCAGGGAATCTGCACCGAGGTCTTCCACAAAAGAAGCCTCTTCCTTCACTTCCTCTTCCTTTACACCTAACTGTTCACAGATCAGTTTTTTGACCCTTTCTTCAACGCTACTCATAGCTAGAATTTCTCCAATTTGGAATCTAATACAGCAGGGCAGCGCGTAGTTTATAGAGTGACCAAATGCTATTCAAGCGAATAGGCCTCTTCAAAAACCGCTCCAATGCGTGTATAGGAAACCCCGATTACATTCTGAATTTTCCCAGAATGCCACCCGGACATCTTCCCGTGTTGTGTGTGATATTACTTACTTCCCTTGACTTAAGGATTTAGTGCAACCTACTCGCTTTCTCCCAGTACCCTTTGACCCTTGTAAAAACCATCAGCGCTCACATGATGGCGTCTGTGGGTTTCACCCGAAGTTGGGTCAATTGATAAGGTGGGGTTGGCCAGCTTGTCATGCATTCTTCTGTTTCCGCGTCGAGCACGGCTTACTTTACTTTTTTGTACAGCCATTTTTGCCTGTCTCCTCTAATTCTTGAATTTCTTCTGCGACCTGAGATTTTCCAGTATCTCAAAAGGGTTCGGTCTATTGTCCTCCACAGCTTCTTCCTGAAATTGAAACTGTGGCGTGTATTCACAGGTATCCGGATCAGTACATACCTGCTCGGGAATACCTAAAATCAAATCATCCTCAATCAAATCAACGATTGATATAGTGTCACCTTCCGTCACTATAGCATCCAGATCTTCCAGTTCGTTTGCACGTTTTTCGCTCGAAACAATCGCCAGCTCTATTGGAGTAACCAATTTACGTGGCACATCCCTGAGGCAACGCTGACAAACCAGACTAATATTGTTGCGGGCCTCACCCTTAACCACTGCCTGACCATCCTGGTCGAAGCAAAAATTGAGGTAAAAATGCACATCGTCGCCGTTTTTGCCAAGCTTTCTATAGCGTTCAAATTCTGATACCGGCACCCTGCCCTCAATAAGCGCTTGTTTTTTACACAGTTTTTTAGGTGTTAATGCCTCCATCCTGCTCTGGTATCTCTGGGCTTGCTCATGGCGCGCGACATCATATGAGTGCGCATGCCTGCTGTCAAAATCTATTTGTTGTATATCACGACCCAGCTTGCAAAAATCGACTACAAATTCACCAAAATGAAGTCCAAATATGCGGCTGGTGCTCGCTTCCAACTCAAGATATCGCAAAAACTTACTCAAAAGACTGCGCCTGCCGTTTACTTCCAGAGCGCCGAATATCAATGAAGTAGCCTTGCCAGCCGAACTCGCCAGAGACAGGGCTACCCGATTGTCGATAAATAAAGCCAAAACGGTTGCCCCACATTTTTCCAGCAGTCTGATCATTGGTTCCGACCAGGTCGCCGACTGCGGCGGATTTCACATGGATAAACCGGGGGACTACGCTACATGTGTCGAACAGTTGCAGTTTCTAAGGGGCAAGTCGCTTACTCTGTACACAGGAATTTGCCTGTACAACACGGATACGGGCGATCTGCAAAGTGCCTGTGAAACCTATACCGTGCACTTTAAAAAGTATTCTGATGCGGAAATGCTGAATTATGTAGCGCTCGACCAGCCCTACGATTGCGCGGGGTCCTTCAAGGCGGAATGTTTGGGGATAGCCCTTTTTACACACTTGCATGGCGATGATCCAAACACACTCATTGGCCTGCCTTTAATTCGGCTGATACAATTTCTGAAAAACGAAGGATTAAACGTCCTGGATTCTTCCAGCTAGATCCGCAGTTGTTCCCAAGCCTTACTGAAAGCCGCTGGAGGCGATGCTTCAATTTGTAGAGCGCTTCCAGTATTTGGCCCTGATTGGATGATTTCCGCACTGTCATATGCTGGCAGCATGAGTTTTGATGCATGCAAACACAGACGACGTATACCCAATCTGGCAGTGTGTTTTAGCTGGGTATCACTGGCATATTTGTCATCTCCAACAATCGCGTTACCACAGGCAAGGGCATGGACCCGTATTTGATGGGTGCGTCCAGTGTGCGGGTGTGCTTTAAGCCAGGTAAAGCCCGGTTTTTGGTCCATTATTGAAAAATCTGTTCGGGCAGACTTTCCCTCCACATCCACGCGAACACGGCGCTCACCGGTTGCGGTGGTAAATTTCAACAGATTAACCCGCACACTACGGTCGCTTTTGTTCCAGGATCCATAGACCAAGAGTTCATATGTCTTTCTAATCTGCCTTTTTCTGAATAATTCATGTAATCGCACAATAGTCTTCCGGTTTTTTGCAATGAGAATGCAGCCAGAAGTATCCCGATCGAGGCGGTGGGCCAGCTCAAGCCTGTTGAGATTGGGGTACATATGCCTGACACACTCTATCAGGCCAAATCCGATGCCACTTCCCCCATGAACAGCAAGCCCGCTGGGCTTGTTGATAGCCAGCAAATCCTTGTCCTGATATAAAATTTGGCTTTCAAGCTGTTTGAGGATTTTTGCAGGCGGTCGTACTGTGTTTCCCGGAGTTTCTGCATCCTGAATCGGAATTCGTACTACATCACCCAACTCCAAACGTTGAGTCGGTTTGGACCGACGTCCGTTAATACGCACCTCTCCTTTGCGTAAAATTCTGTACACCCTGGACCGGGGCACGCTTTTTAACTCACGCAGAAGGAAATTATCGATCCTCTGACCAACGGAATCCTCACAGATTTCGAGATGTTTTATATGCACGGGTTTACCATCAATTTGTTAATAGATTGAAGGACTTATCAAACACTGTTATATTCCCTGTAATTGGACTGACATTCGGGCACCTATCCAGACAAACATCAGGATAGAAGATTCAAAGATAAGAACAAAAATCACTAATTGCGCTCATTTATACCGCGAAAGGCGGGTCAGGCAACAGGACAGTAAACACTGTAAACCAAACACAAGTACGTATAAGACTACACACCGAAACTAACGAACCAATATATCAGATAGTAAAGAACCAGTTAGTGTAAATCAGATCGAAATTATCGAACAACAGTGACAAATAGAAAAACAGACAGAATTAAACAAACGACAATACGCCTAGTAACGTAAATACGGTATGTCGAAACGAAATTTGTAAGATTTTTTGTACAAGGTCTGTCCAAAACGGACAACCCTGGCGATTGACATCAAACCCCGAACAAACGGGATGACATAAAACAAATTTAAGAAAAATGCAGGTAACAGCTAAAATATGAGAGCTAAATAATACTTCTCGGTTGGTAAGAACTTGTATGCACGCAGGTAACGCAATGCGTGTAACTTTCGACAGAACTACGAATATTACGTTGCAAAGCCATAAAATGGATTAAGCAACGATGAAAAGAATGTTAATAAACGCGACCCAATCTGAAGAGGTACGCGTTGCGATGGTAGATGGCCAGAGTCTATATGATCTGGATATAGAACCCAGAGATAGAGCACACACCAAAGCCAGCATATACAAAGCGCGAATCACCAGAGTTGAGGCCAGCCTGGAAGCAGCTTTCGTGAATTTTGGCTCAGACCGCCACGGTTTTCTCCCCCTTAAGGAAATTTCCCGTAGTTACTTTCGCAAGAAATCTGACAGTGGGCGAATTAATATTCGCGATGTGGTTGAAGAAGGTCAGGAAATAATTGTACAGATAGAAAAGGAGGAACGCGGTACCAAAGGTGCGGCACTATCTACTTTTATCAGCCTGGCCGGACGTTACCTGGTACTTATGCCAAACAACCCCCGCGCCGGTGGTATCTCGAGACGTATTGAGGGCGACGAAAGAGAAAAATTGCGCGTTGTTCTCAGTAATCTGGAAATTCCCGCAGACATGGGGCTGATTGTTAGAACTGCCGGAATCGACAGAAAACATGAAGACCTGCAAACAGATCTGGACTATTTGCTTCAACTCTGGAAAGCAATAGAAAACGCCAACGAAAGTAGCCCGGTTGCAACGCTCCTGTACGAGGAAAATAATATCGTTTTGCGTGCCATTCGAGATTATCTTCGTCAGGACATTTCAGAAGTACTCATCGATACAGAAGAGTCCTACAACGAAGCGTTAAATTTTGTACAAAAAGTTCTCCCCTCCTTTGCAGGCCGTATCAAACATTACTCTGACCCCATCCCGCTTTTTAGTAGATACCAGATAGAGTCACAGATTGAATCCGCATTCCAGAGAGAAGTGAGATTGCCATCAGGTGGTAGTGTCGTAATAGACCCGACGGAAGCCCTGATTTCAATTGATATCAACTCTGCGCGTGCAACAAAAGGAGCAGATATTGAAGAAACCGCTTTAAGCACAAACCTTGAAGCAGCAGATGAGATCGCCCGTCAACTCAGACTGAGGGATATGGGAGGCCTCGTAGTAATTGATTTTATCGATATGAGTTCCCAGCGCAATCAACGCGCAATTGAAAACCGGATGCGTGATGCACTTGAAAACGATCGAGCGCGTATCCAAACAGGAAGAATATCTAGGTTTGGACTAATGGAAATGTCCAGACAAAGACTAAGACCATCACTGGACGAAATGTCGACCATAGTCTGCCCCCGCTGCACGGGTCAGGGTCGTATACGCGATATTCAGTCTCTCTCGCTTGCCATACTCAGGTTTCTGGAAGAGGAAGCATTGAAGGAGCGAAGCTCGACAGTTCGAGCTATTGTTCCCCAGGAAGTAGGGTCTTTTCTACTAAACGAAAAAAGATCTGATGTTGCTGATATAGAGAAACACACGGACACGCATATTGTCATTGTACCTACCTCGCAATTAGTAACGCCACATTACGAAATTCAGCGTATTCGTGAGGACAGCGAAGGTACAGATACTGATGTGCACAGCTACGAGTATGCTGATATTACGCCAACTGAAGATGAATTAAACAAACCTGCCACTCCGATGGTTCGGGCCGTTGTCAAAGCACACTCAATTGGAGCTGCGAAAACTAATACCAGCCAGACCCAGTCCCAAGCGCCGAAGCCGGAACGAAACAAAGCGCGCAGCGAGAAACCAGTGGAAAACAAACCCGGATTTCTAAAACGCATTGCAACCGCATTATTGTCCACGCCGGAAGACAAACTACCCGAGCCGGCAAAAGCAAAGAGTAGCAGGAAGCCCCCTAAACGCTCCGATCAAAACCGGGATACCAAATCCAGACAAAACAACAAGCGTAAGAGCCCTCAGCGCGAAGAGAGCCCTCAGCAAGGAGAGAAGCCCCAGCGCGGAGATAAGCCCCAGCGTGGGGAGAAGCCCCAGCGTAGAGAGAAGCCCCAGCGTGGAGAGAGCCCTCAGCGTGGAGAGAGCCCTCAGCGTAGAGAGACCCCCCAGCGTCTGGACAGCGATCAGAACTCGGATAAAGGCCAAAAATCAGACAAACCGGCACGAAGTAAAAATCGCACTCAGCAAGGTGAAAAAAAACAGAGTACAAACAAGCGAGCAAAGGATGCTGTAAGCGATCGCCAAACCGGAGAAAATAACAGTGACGCAGTAACTTCCGATACGCTGATCGAACATATTCCAGAAAATCGCATCCCCGAAAATCTGGAAAATTCCAAACGTCGCCCACGACGCGACAGAAGTACGCATGGTACGCGTACAGAAGAATCAAAAAGCCGAAAGAAACCGGAACAGCCCGCGAACGATGACGCTCCGTTGACAGAAGATACGGCTAATGCTGTCCAGGATATTACGCCAGCAACATCCAAGCAGGAAACCACGAAGGCGAGCGTGCAAGCTCAAACTGGAAAGCCGGAAGAGCCTTCAGCCAGCAAAGAGCCTTCAGCGAATAAAGAGCCTTCAGCGAATAAAGAGCCCTCAGCGAATAAAGAGCCTTCAGCGGATAAAGAGCCTTCAGCGAGCAAAGAGCCCTCAGCGAATAAAGAGCCCTCAGCGGATAAAGAGCCCTCAGCGAGCAAAGAGCCTTCGGCTAAAGAAGAATTTTCGAAACCGGTAAGAGCAAGCAACGATCCCCGTGAGGTGCGTCGGAGAATGCGTGAAGCGCAAATTCGCGAACAAAACTAATCGCGCCTCAAGCTTGATTAGCGGGAGCCTAACAAACCGGGTTCCCGCTCCAACGCTATGCCAAAGCGATCCATAACTGCATTCTGGATTTTTTCACTTAACTCCATGAGTTGTTCAAAGGTGCCCTCTCCCCTGTTAACCAAAACTAGTGGTTGGCGTTGCCATACTTCAAACCCACCCACTTTTGTTCCCTTCATTCCGCACACGTCTATTAGTCTAGCCGCCGATACTTTGAACTTTTGTCCATGTGGATAGACCGGCATATCCGGAATTTGAGTTAGTGTGTCCTGCATTTTCGAATTGTCCAGGAGCGGATTTTTGAAAAAACTACCTGCGTTACCAATGTCACGAACGTCCGGCATTTTGCGACGGCGTACCGAGATAACACTCTGCAAAAGCTTGGCACCTGAAACTTGGGTAGTTCCTCGTTTCTTTAATTCTTCGGCCACATCAGGATAGGAAACTTCGAAGTGGGGTGTTGTAGACAGGCCCAGGGTAACATCGAGGATAATCCACGGCGAACCAACCCGTTTAAAAACGCTGTCCCTGTATGCAAAACCACAGCGTTCATTGTCGAAACGCTCTATTTCTCCAGATTGAATGTGCATCGCGCGCACGCTGTGCAACAGGTCGGATATTTCCACCCCATATGCACCAATATTCTGAACTGGGGCAGCCCCAACAGAACCTGGTATGAGTGCCAGATTTTCCAGGCCGTACAAACCCTGAGCGACGGTATACCTTACCAGCTGATGCCAGTTTTCACCGGCCGATATTGTGAGTAGAACCAGGTCATTGCCCTTGTTTCCTGGAACGAAAGAAACCCCGCGGGTTTTTATGAGTAATACTTGTCCATCTATTTTCGGCCCCAGAATAACATTACTGCCACCTCCCAGTATCCAGGTTGCCTGTGACGAATAGTCAGAGCGAAGAAGAATTTTTCGCAAACTTTTTTCGTCTGTAATGATATGACCCGCATTTGCAACTGCCGACAGGCCGAGCGTATTGTAATGACTCAAGTCGAAGCTCACGCAGCACCTAATAAGGTACAGACCTTGTCATAATCCTCTCGCGTGTCGATACCGGACGGCACTGCTTCACACGCTTGCTCCGCCACTATCGGAATTCCATTTTCCAGTAAGCGTAACTGTTCCAGTCCTTCCATCGATTCGAGTCCGGAGACAGGCAGCGAAACAAACTTTCTTAAGGCTCGCACTGTATACGCGTAAATTCCGATATGCCGCTTCCGGGCAACAGTCTCAGAATTACTTCGGGGCCATGGGATTGGTGCGCGAGAAAAGTACATTGCATTGCCAAAAGTATCGGTAACAACTTTTACAACATTGGGATCAGACAACTCTTCGTTCGTCGTGGCAGGAACATATAAGGTGGCAACTTCAAAACCTGCCTTTTGTTGTATCAGATGCGCTTCATACAACATTTCCGCTACCTGTGAAATCACGCCTGGCGGGATAAGGGGTTCATCCCCCTGAACATTAACCACGATACAATCATCTGACCACCCAAGCCTTTCTGCAACTTCCATAACCCGATCCGAACCGGATTGGTGAGCACTGGACGTCATAATTGCCTGTAATCCTTCGTTGCTTACCCTATCTGCAATGCGTGCGTCGTCAGTAGCAACAACTACGGATTGAGCACCGCTCAACAATGCCTGCCGCGCTACTCTTATTATCATTGGTATTCCAGCGATATCTAACAAGGGTTTTCCAGGTAGGCGCGACGACGCATATCGTGATGGTATTACCACTTGAAAACTAGCGTTCACGAGTGGTAATACCTTTTGAAACCAGACACTGCAGAACCTTTTCAATATCCGTGCTCGATACCTCTACCGCAACTTCCAGAGTCCAATATTTTTGCATCTCGGGTAAAGGGAGTCTTCGTACTTTCACAGCATCTTTTTCGGTCATCACAACAGGCAAGGAATCCGAAAATGAAATGTCCTGTACAGAAAAATCATGGTGATCGCGAAATAGTGAGGTTATAGGTTCTATTCCGTTTTGGCTGAGAGATTTTAAAAACCGGTCGGGGTTTCCGACAGCCGCTATGGCATGCACCAGCTTGTGTTCAAATTTTTCGTGGGGAACACGTTCTCCATTACCCAAATTGACAAAATCTTTCGGCACAACATTCATTACAATTGCATCCGGCTTGATCTCAGACCCGGCACCATTTGACACGACCAAATCACATAACTTAAGACGTTCCGCAGGTTCCCTTAGTGGACCTGCAGGAAGGCATAGTGCATTCCCAAAGCCCCGAGCAGCATCCAGCACCGCTATTTCTACATCTCGTGCCAATTGATAATGCTGCAATCCATCATCACTGATCACAATATCGCATTGCGTAGATTCCAATAGATGACGCACTGCAGAACTACGGTCCGGATCAACCGCTATAGGGAATCTGGTTTTCTGGAATAACAATATGGGTTCGTCCCCTACATTCCGCGGACTGTGTTTACCGTTGACGATAATCGGGAAATTTTTAGCTGTGCCTCCATAACCCCGCGAAACAATTCCCGGACGATACCCCTGTGAGGCGAGTAGTTCTGCAAGCCACATTACCAACGGTGTTTTTCCTGTGCCACCAACCGTCAGGTTTCCTACTACAATTACAGGAACGCTCGCTCTCCAGCTTGGAGTTTTTCCAGCCAAAAATCGCAAGCGATTGCGCCTGACGTACCAGGAATAGATTAAACTTATCGGGTATAAAATACGCGGCCAATAAGATCCGTTATACCATGCGTCTAAAAGTTTATTAGGAGATTTTTTAGCCGGCTTACGATTGACCAAAGGTGGCAATGAGGTAACCCGGGGTTTTGAGGCTTTTATCGCCTTTTTGGTTCTTACCGGTGTACTTCCCGATTCCGGGGATTCGCTAAACTGGGAACGATACAAATTCGCGTACACACCATTTTCTTGCAGCAAATTATCGTGTTTACCCTTCTCCGCAACGCGTCCATCCTGCATCACTACAATCAGATCTGCATTTTCTACGGTAGATAATCGGTGCGCAATTACCAGGGTTGTTCTATTGCGCATAAGCACTTCCAGCGCCGCTTGAATATGACGCTCTGATTCAGTATCCAACGAAGACGTAGCTTCATCAAGAATCAAAAGCGGAGCATCCTTCAACAATGCCCTGGCTATAGCGATTCGTTGCCTCTGCCCGCCGGAAAGAAGTATACCGTTGTCTCCTACAAGGGTCTCTAGGCCCAGCGGTGTCTGTTTTATAAACTCTGTTGCATGCGCTCCCTTTATAGCTGCGTGCAGGTCTTCGGTACAACTATCTTCAAGTTCTCCATACGCGACATTTTTTTCAAGGGTGTCGTTAAACAGGGTAACCTGTTGTGTCACCAGTGATATTTGCTGGCGTAAATTACGCAAGTCGTAATCGCCCAAAGGCACATTATCCAGCAGTATCTGGCCTTCCTGAACCTCGTAGAATCGGGGAATCAAACCAGCCAATGTGGATTTACCACTTCCAGACTGGCCAACTATGGCAACGGTTTGGCCAGGGCGAATTTCAAAGCTCACATTATGAAGGACGGGCTGCCGTTCATTGGTGTAGGCAAAACTAACGTCCCTGAACTCTATGTGTCCTTCAACGCGCCTGGATGCGTGGGTTCCAATATCTGGTTCTGCAGCCTCATCCAATTGTGTAAAAACATCCACTGCTGCTGCCAAACCTTTTTGCAATCGGGCGTTCACCGCCGACAACTTTTTTAGAGGCCGCGCTAGAAAACCGGCCAATGTCAGATACTGTACAATTTCACCAGCATCCATGTCACCGCGAACATCGTTTCTGAAAAGTAGAACAACCAGCAATGCCAGTGCCATTGCAACTAACATTTGAATAAGCTGTGTACTAACAGATTTTGTAACCACCATTTTCAGGTTTTGTGCTCTGTTGGTATTGCTCGTCGACCGGAATCTGGAGCGCTCCGATTTTGCACCACCAAAAATTCGAATAACGCGAAAAGCGTTTACGGCTTCAGATGTCACATGCGTTAAATCACTCATGGATGTTTGGACACGCTCGCTTATTTTTCTGAATCTTTTGCTTGCCACTCCTACAATAAGTCCGACCAGCGGAGCGATAACAAGAAATATCAGCGTGAGTTTCCAATTGATATACAGGAGCATTCCCAAAAATGCTATGACCTTAGCACCATCCTGAATTATCGTTTTTAGCGCTTCCGTTGCCGTGTCTTTGAGCTGCGCAACATTGAAAGTTATTCGGGATATCAGTTTTGCTGATGTAGTCCCGTCAAAATATCTGTTTGGCAAATCCAGAAGGCGTTCAAACAATTCAGTACGAAGTTGATGAATAACCTGGAATGATATGCGTGACAAAAAAAACTCGCCTAACAAATCTCCTACACCCCTGGTTAACACAGCGATCAACATCAGTGCGGCAAACAGGTAGCCTGTTTGGGCGGCCGGTGTACTAAAAGCATTAATTATCTCTTTTAGCAGATTGGCAAAGTAGGTTTCAGCTGCTGCGCTAAGAAAGAACCCAATAACCGCGAGTAAAAAAGAAAACCACATCGGGCGCACATAACGTAACAAACGTTTATACGTGCGCCAATCTCCCTTCAAATCGGATTGTGGTTCCAGGTTTTTATGATCAGCAGCTTTACTCAAGGTTGCTGTCAGCCGGATTACGCGTTGTGATGCTCATGCGAGACATTCCCAGTTGTCCGGCGGCGTCCATAACCTGTACAACGGCATCATGACGTGCTCCAGCATCTGCAGTGATGATTAATCTACGTTCAGTGTCACCTTCTGAAACTTCCTTCATTGCAGCCATCAAGGTTTTTAAACTGCTGTTAATCAACAAGCGGTTATTCACCGCATATTCGCCGGATGCACTAATTGTTATTTCAACAATATCGTTGTCAACTTCCTGAATATCACCCGTAGCTTCCGGCAAATCTATTTTCAATTCGGTTTCTCGAATGAAAGTAGTTGACACCATAAAGAATATCAGCAGCAAAAAAACAACATCTATCAGGGGCGTTAGTTCAACGGTCACTTTATTGCGGGATCTACGGCGAAATTTCATGAATGCTTATCTGCATCTCTATCGCCATGCATAATATCAACCAGCTTAATGGCTTCCTGTTCCATGGTTACAACCAATTCGTCAACTCTTCGTTGAAAATAGCCAACCAGGAATAAAGCAGGAATTGCAATACTTAATCCTGCGGCTGTGGTAATAAGTGCCTGAGATATGCCACCAGCCAGTACATTTGCATTTCCCGGGTTTTGCACCATCAACGCAAAGACTTTTATCATTCCAACGACAGTTCCAAGCAATCCCAACAAGGGAGCAATGGAAGCGATTGATTGTAAAGGCGTGAGGTAGCGTTCCAGCTCATGCATTACCTGGCTGGCTGCCTCTTCCATGGATTCTTTCATTATTTCCCGACCCCGGCGCGAATTGGTAATACCGGCGGCAAATATTTGCCCAAGCGCACTCTCCTGGCGCAATTGGCGGATTTTCTGAGGGTCAATTTCTTTTTTCTTGAGCATACTCCAAACCTGAGCAAGGAGATTTTTTGGAGCTACACGAGATTGTTGGAGCGTCCAGAATCTTTCGACGCTTATCGCAGCGGCGATCGCTGAACACATGATAATGGGCACCATTAGCCAGCCGCCCGATTGTACGATTTCTAACAAGGTCTATCCCTCCACCCTTTTTAATCCAACCGCTGAGTGCAGCATGTTTTGCATTATAGATGAATCGGGGACGATAAAAACCGTGTGATTGCTGATTTACAAACGCTGTAAATCAGGTGCACAAGGGATGCTGCTTTTGGTGAATAGAATACTTTTTACTTGAACGACTTGGTAAGCGGTACCACTTTGTCCGAGCTTTCTTCAGCAAAGAATTTTTGGTAACAATAGTTTGTGGCAGCCACAAATCCCGATATAGAACCGCAGTCAAAGCGACGGCCTTTAAACTTATAGGCCAAAACCCTGCTATTTTTAGCCTGAATCTTTAGCGCATCGGTAATTTGTACCTCTCCGCCCTTACCGGGTTTGGTATTTTCCAGAATCTCAAAAATATCGGGGGTTAATATATAACGACCAATTATGGCGAGGTTGCTTGGGGCTTCCTCCGGGGTAGGTTTTTCAACCATATCGGTAATGTGATACAGGCCATCACCCATAGATTCTCCTGCAATTACTCCATATTTGTGGGTATCACTTGACGGGATTTCCTCGATGGCAACGATGCTACAGCGAAATTGGCGGTAAAGTTTAACCATTTGTGCCAACACGCCTGAACCTTCACCAAAACAGAGGTCATCAGCTAGTACAACACCAAAAGCGTTATCGCCGATTATGGACTTCCCAGTAAGAATTGCGTGTCCCAGACCATTCATAGCTGTTTGGCGGGTATATGAGAAGGTGCTTTTGTTAATCAGTTCTCTGATTCCATCCAGCAAAATTTCCTTGCCGCTGCCCTGAATCTGGTGCTCGAGTTCATAATTGGTGTCGAAGTGATCTTCTATAGCCCGTTTTCCACGACCGGTTACAAAACCTATTTCAGTAAGACCCGCTTCTACTGATTCCTCGACGCCATACTGAACCAACGGTTTATCGACAATAGGCAGCATTTCCTTGGGCATTGCCTTTGTAGCTGGTAAAAATCGGGTTCCGTAACCCGCAACAGGAAAAAGACACTTTGTGATCATGGCCATCCTTAGCACACACTAATTCTTGATTCGACATCTTAACTCAGAAAAAGACATCACGTTAGGGAATATTACCTTGCAACTGTCCCCGCATCTGTGGATAGGTTCACATTACGATTTATAGAGAAAATCAGCATATTTACTGCCTATTGGGGAATTTTATCGGATATGCGCATGTTATGGGATGGTGAATCGTGCAACATGGCAACCAGATGGCGACAAACGAGCCGACCTGCCTGAATATGCTGTTTTGAGTTAGTGGGTATCTGTCGCATCGCTCTGGACAAACGTTTTGCACAGGCCAAATGATCCTGTCTACCACGTGTTTGAGATCTATTTTGGAGCTTTCGCCCCCTATTATCCGGTCCAGGACTTTCAAGCCCAGGTTTTCTGCTTATCTGGGCCATGCAATCTGAAAAGACGTTCTCCGCAAACAGTGGCAGTGACTCCTGTAACTCACCGATGCCCGAGGTGGATATTCCTCTGGCACCAGTTGGCTGATCGCTTTTGCCATCTTTATATCCGCTATATCCGCTATATCCGCTATCTGTGCGGAGTTCAAATTCCACAACACTTGTCATCAGATTAACCACTGTCTTTCATATGCTGCAGTATACTACTGTATATATATACAATACCAGCGGTAATATTACTCACGTAAAGCTAAACTGCCCTTCTTCCAAACCAACCTGAATTTTCTGTCCAGCAAGGTAATCGCCCGCAAGTAATTTTTTAGCCAGGGGACTTTCAATATAGCGCTGTATTACCCTCTGCAGCGGGCGAGCTCCATACACCGGGTCATACCCCAGATCAACAAGCTGGTTCATCGCAAGCGAGGTAAACTCAATATCCAGCGATTGTTCTATAAGGCGCTGTCTGAGAGATTCGATATTAAGTTCCGCAATGGCCAGCATGTCTTCTTTTGCCAGCGGCTTAAATACCACCAATTCGTCTATCCTGTTTACAAACTCCGGACGAAAGTTTTGTGCAACTACTTCTAAAACTGCTGGCTTGATTTTATCTCCCTGTCCCTGTTCTGTAAGCGCCTGAATCAGGTCTGAACCCAGGTTGGACGTCATAACTATGACAACATTACTAAAATCTACAGTGCGTCCGTGGCCATCAGTCATTCTTCCATCGTCAAGTACCTGCAAGAGAATATTAAAAACATCCGCATGCGCCTTTTCAATTTCATCCAGCAAAATCAAGCAATACGGTTTGCGACGCACTGCTTCTGTTAGATATCCACCCTGTTCATATCCGACGTATCCTGGAGGAGCCCCAATAAGCCTGGCAACCGAATGTTTTTCCATAAACTCGGACATATCGATGCGAATCATGGCGTCTTCACTATCAAACAAGGTAAGCGCCAGCGCTTTGCATAGTTCTGTTTTTCCCACGCCGGTGGGTCCGAGAAACATAAATGAACCGTTAGGCCGGGTTGGGTTTGATAAACCCGATTGCGCTCGTCGTACTGCATCGGACACAACTCCAATTGCATCATCCTGCCCTACTACACGCTTGCCTAGTAATACTTCGAGATCCAGTAGTTTTTCTCGCTCCCCTTCCATTAGCTTTGAAACAGGAATTCCCGTCCATTTTGCAACCACTTCAGCTACTTCATCCTCCGTGACGCTATTTCTTAACAACTGCATTACATGCGTGCTCGGGCCCTGGCTTTTTAACTTTCGCTCCAGTTCCGGAATCGTTCCATACTGGAGCTCAGACATCCTGTTCAGATCCCCTTGTCTGCGAACGCTTTCAAATTCCAGTCGCGCAGACTCCAGATCTTCCTTCACCCTCTGTTCTCCCTTAATCTGTTCTTTTTCTGCCTGCAAAATTGTGTTGAGTCTGGAAAATTCTTGCTCCATTGTCTCAATGCTATTGTTTAGATCCTCATAGCGTTTAACTGAAGCCTCGTCGGTTTCCTTCTTCACTGCCTGCGCTTCAATTTTTAGTTGAATTAGCCTTCGTTCCAGCTTATCCATCTCTTCCGGCTTGGAATCCATTTCCATTCGAATACGGCTTGCCGCTTCATCTATTAAATCTATAGCTTTGTCCGGAAGCTGGCGATCTGATATATACCGATGAGACAGGCGCGCAGCAGCAACGAGTGCGGGGTCGCTTATGTCTACAGAGTGATGTAACTCGTATCGCTCTTTTAAACCGCGAAGAATGGCTACTGTATCTTCTACACTGGGTTCATCCACCTGAATCTTTTGAAAACGACGCTCCAGGGCTGCATCTTTTTCAATATACAAGCGGTATTCATCCAGCGTTGTTGCGCCAACACAATGTAGTTCGCCTCTAGCTAACGCTGGTTTCAGCATATTACCAGCATCCATTGCTCCTTCACCTTTTCCGGCACCAACCATCGTATGTAATTCATCGATAAAAAGAATTATGTTTCCTTCCTGTTTCGATATCTCGCTTAGTACTGCTTTAAGGCGTTCCTCAAACTCACCGCGAAATTTTGCACCTGCAATCAGGGCGCCCATATCCAGAGATAGAACGCGTTTGGTTTTCAAGCCTTCGGGAACTTCACCATTAAGAATTCTTTGCGCCAGACCTTCCATAATCGCTGTCTTTCCAACACCGGGTTCCCCGATTAGCACCGGGTTATTTTTGGTTCTGCGTTGTAATATTTGTATTGTTCTGCGAATTTCATCGTCCCTTCCAATTACCGGGTCGAGTTTTCCTGATTCTGCTCGCTCACTCAGATCAATGGTAAATTTATTAAGTGCCTCGCGGTTATCTTCGCCGTTGGCATCGTTCATATTTTCTCCGCTTCTCATAACAATTATCGCCTTTTCCAATGCACTGTATTCTATGCCTGCCGAGGTTAGAACTTTGCCTATCGAGAGTTGATTATCACACGCAGCCAACATTACAAGCTCGCTGGAAATAAAATCATCTCCCAGTTTCTGGGCCTGTCTGTCTGCCAGGTTAACCAGACGTGCCAGTTCGGGGGAGATGGAAATTTCACCACTGGGTTTTGCCACTTTTGGTAATGATTCCAAAGCCTCCGCCAGCGCCGAACGCACTCTGGCCTCATCACCTCCAACTGTCGTTATGAGCGACCGCAAATTCGACTCAGGTTGACTCATCAAGGCTACTAACAAATGCGCAGGTTCGAGATAGGTATTGTCCCGACCCAGAGCCAAGGACTGCGCATCAACAAATGCCTGTTGCAGCCTTGAAGTAAATTTATTGGTATTCATGTCCAGTTTCCTTGATAATTTGCAACCATTTCCAGTTTGCTATCCTTCGGCTTCATAAATGCGTCCACTTTTTGATATTTCAAGACTTTTGTCTTCATTTTGCGAAGACAAATCAAACACCATACAACTAGAGCGGTTCCAGAATGGCCTCTGATAAACGCAAACATCCAAGAATAGAGCTCCCATTTCAGGTTGAAATTCAACACGCTTCCCTGGGGGTTATCAGAACTATTGCTACCAACATTTCTGAAGCTGGCATGTTCGTCGATCTTGACGAGCCAACGACTACAGTTGGCTCTTATGTAAACGTCACAGTGCTCAGTTTACCGTTGGTAGAATCGCCTCCCACGCCCTCAATCAAGATGATAGTTCGCCACTGTTCTTCCAATGGCCTGGGACTAGAATTTTCCAGCAACACCAGCCGGCATTTGTGGGAAACCGTAAACAGAGCCCGTAACACCTTGATCATAGGAGAAGACTATTTTCAGGTTTTTCAAAACGCGATAATCGTTAACCCCAAGAAACAGATATTACTCGTGCAACAAACTGGAAAGTGGCTCTTGCCAGGTGAATACATGAAGGTAGGTCAGGAATGGGAAAAGTCTCTAAAGCACACTCTGAAAAAAACCCTGGGGCTCGGTGGGCTAATACATACTGAGCTTATGGGAATTGATGCTTACCCGGATATACCCGCGAAAGAGGCAGCAATATTTACAGTATTTCACAGATTCAGCGCATCCGATGCAGGGGTGACGCTTTTGCCGAAGGGCCAATATAGCGCATCAAAGTGGATTGGGCACGAACGGGCAGTAAATGAACTCACATTTTCTCATCCCTTACTAAGAAGTTATGCGCTTAAGACAATAAAATTGCTTGAAAACGAGACCCAGGGCCCTCTCGTAGATTAACAGCTTCGATGTTTACGCATGACGCGCTAATCCCTGGAAAGTTCCTTTGCTCGCCAATACGGAGCGGGAAGAGAACGGGCAGAGACGACTTCATCGGGATATTGTGACGCCCAGGTAACTGTACCAACATCCCCGGTTACCAGTACCAACTGCGAATACCTATTCAATCGAGCCAGGACATCTTCATGCGGGTGTCTGAACTGGTTAGCATATCCCGCGCTAATAATAGAAATTGCAGGTTGCACTCGCCTGATGAATTCCTGGGACGAGGACGTACGACTTCCATGATGCGCTACAACCAGAACGCTCAGGGGATGCAACTGTTGTCGAATTTGCAGCTCAATTTTTTTGGATATATCGCCGGTTAACAGGATGCTGTGTTTAAAATTACTGACCAGTAACACACAGGATTGATCATTTCGCGATAACTCTCTTATTGACGATGGATGTACAAACTCGAATCTTACCCCATTCCATTCCCAAAATTGTCCGGCCATACATCTTTCGCCCTCAATACCTGTCATAGGGCTTCCATGATAGGTAATACCAATATCAAATTTTTGGGAGATGGCATCGTATCCGCCCACATGATCCATGTCTGCATGACTTAACACGACAACATCCAGATTGTTAATATCAGATCGTAATAAATTCGGAATCACCACAACGTCACCCAGGTTAAATCCAGTTCTGGTTAAGGCGGCGGTGTCGTATAAAAGTCGATGCTCCGAAGTTTCAACGATATAGGCACTACCCTGCCCTACATCAAGAACGGTCAGTCGAAACTCGCCTTCTTCAGGTTTGGAAACATTACCCACAAAAGGAATGAGCAATCCGCTGGCTACCAGCAACCTGGTTTTCAAGTTTAGGGGAGAGATTAATAGCGTGGCAGAAAATGCTGTGAGAACCCATGCAAAGACACTCGTAGAATGCATCGCGCCCGCCTGCGAATACCCAAGATTGATCCCTTCTGCTAACTGGTTCAATGCGTCCAGAATTGCAAAAAGATGCTCCAGAACATTACTGGTGAATGTTTGCAGCTGGTATGCGAATGATTCGCAAACCCGGGACAAAAGAAAGCTTGTCATCGATGAGGGAACCACCAGCCAGGAAATAACAGGTACCGCCAACATATTCCCAATCGGGGCAACCAGGCTGGTATGACCAAGCCATATCCCCATCAGCGGAATCATTCCCACAAAAAGAACCCACTGCATGCGCACAAGTCCAAGCGCGACTTTTCTTACGCTGGCTAAAATCAAAAACTTGCGATTTAACGGAATATCCCCTTTAACAGCTCCTCCGTCAAACGCAGAACGCGGCACGAAATAATAAAGTAGCACCGCGACAGCCCCGAATGATAACCAGAAGCCGCTGGACAGTGGCGAGAGAGGGTCAATGAACAACAACAAGGCCACTACAACCAGTAAACAGTTTCCACTGTGAAGACGACGATTTAGAAAGTAAAAAAAGGCAATAATGATTAAGGTCGTAAAGGCCCGTTGGGCGGGTAAATTCCACCCGGAAAGACCACAATATAGATAACTGCAGACTAATCCGCCCAAAACACCAGGAAGTCTGGCCCGCATTCGTATCATCAGCGGTGGAAATAATCGTACAAATCCCTGGCCCACAAAGAAGCCCAGGGCTGCAATCAGGCCGACGTGTAATCCGGAAATAACAATGAGATGAATTGTGCCACTGGCCCGCAGAATACCCCAGAGCGATGGCTTTATCGCCTTGTTGTCTCCTGTAACAAGTGCCAGCATTACACCTTTTTGCGCCAGGTCACGCTGTAGAAAAAACTGCCTTGCCAAAACTGCAAGGTCTGGACTGGCTGATCGAAAAGGCTCCGACCCGTTTAGATGCGGAGTGCCGGACTTTACAATTCCAGAAGCATCGAACCGGGAATAAAACATCCAGGCTTCATAATCAAAACCGCCGGCATTTTGAAACCCTCTGGGTGCCTTGAGCTTAATTTCAACGTGCCAATATTGTTGGTCATGCAGTTGCGGCCCTTGATACCAGCTTAATCTCAACTTGCGCAAATGCAGAACTGAATCGCAGCCAGTCTTACCCTTGATTTCTTTATCCAATAATAGCGGCTTTACGGAACCTGGTTGTATTGCGGATATAACAACAGCATCAAAGCTTTGGCGATCTCCCTGGACGATAGGAGAACCCGATATCCGGACGAAAGCGGTGATCAACGCACCGGTTCCACAATCCTTCAATCGGTGTTGAAGATTGTAATTGCCAACGCCACATGCGTACAGCATGCCAAGCGACACTCCGCACAGCAGAAACGTAAAATTGCAACGATCTTTGAACGCAATTGGCACGAAACATATAAAACCGAGCGATAAAGCTGCGATGCTCAATAACTTCAAAGAAAGCGGTAACCAAGCTACACTGACAACTCCTACACAAAACCCGATAAGTGCTGAAGGCATAGACCACTACTCAAATCACCATGCATAAACCCCCTAACAACACAGCGATAAGGGCCAGGATAAAGCAGATAAGTTATGCCACGTAGATTTATCCAGCGCTATCTGCCAAACCCCAGCAACCTGCGTGAGCATCCGGTATTACGTCCATTAGGTAATCTCCTGCAAGATCCTGGAATTTGGCACCTGCACAAGAGATCAGTCTCAGGTGCGTGTTTCATAGGACTGTTCTGTGCATTTTTACCCATTCCCTTTCAAATGGTACCAGCAGCTTTGTTGGCAATTGCCAGCCGATGCAACTTGCCGCTCTCCATTACCCTCGTTTGGATTAGTAACCCACTAACGATTGGCCCGCTTTTTTATTTCGCTTACCAACTTGGTGCATGGCTACTGGATACTGAACCCAGCATTCAGCATATCGAGCTGAATGTTGACTGGTTGGCGATGCAGGTTGGCCATATATGGCGCCCACTGCTATTGGGTTCTGTCACTTGTGGTTGGGTGGCTGGTCTATCTGCATCGGTTATTTCAAGGGTTTTCTGGCGATTCCACGTAATTCGCCGGTGGAGATCACGTAAAATACGGCGCAAGCTGTAGGAACGGTAAAATTAACCCAGCGATTCTACGGGGTTAAGTTGTGCTGCACGTCGTGCTGGTCCAATCGCAGAAACGACACAGAGAAAAAAGGCAATTGCCGTAATGGTGAACAGGTCTGCAGTTTCAAGGCGAGATGGCAGGGTTTCGAAATAGGTTCCCTCGAGCATCCTGATTCCAGCCAGTTTTTCAAAAAATTCAACTATGTCAGAAATGTTAAGAGCCAGTCCTACACCAAGTAAAAGCCCAAAAACAATTCCGATTATCGATATGACGATGCCCTGCAACAAAAACACCCTCAGTATGTACCCTGAACTGGCACCCATTGTTCGCAAAATTGCAATGTCAGCCCTTTTTTCGTTTACCACCATAGTCTGGCTTGCAACAATATTGAAAATCGCGACCGTAACAATCAAAAACAACAATAGGAACATCATTCTCTTTTCAAGATGGACGGCGTTAAATAATTCGCCGTATTCATCCGACCAATCCCGAATTTTCCAATCCCCAGGCACTGTTATCCCGTTTCTTATCTCCTCCAGCGCGTTTGGATCATCCAGAACAAGGCGGATACCTGACTCTCCTGTCTCCTCCAGATTGCTGCCCTCAACATCCTGAAAATTAATCATTACCATTGAATAGTCCAGCTCCGCGCCAATCTCAAACAATCCGGTTAAGCCAAATCGCCTTATTTCGGGTCGTACCCCATAGTGTGTAGGCGCTGTCAAAACCAATGCGATCGAATCGCCCAACTGCAAGCCCAGATAGGCGGCCAGGGGAGCCCCCATAATCAGGCTATATGGATTTTTTGACAGGCTACCCCGCAACATATTGGAAGTTATTAGGGGAATTTCCTGGTCTGTCGGAACGCCATGGATTACGACAGGGTTCACTCCTCCATTACGCGATACCATTCCATCAGCCTGAAAAAAACGAAAAGCTGAATGGACACCGGGAAGTTGTTCGAGGGAATCAATGGTACTATCCCAACCAGACCGGGCAGCAGCATCTTTCGGCACCAGCACCACATGCGGAACCGAACCCAAAATTCGTTTGGATAGTTCCTCGTCGAATCCATTCATCACGCTCAGAACAACAATTAGCACCGCTACACCTAGTCCTAATCCAACAATGGAGACCCAGGAAATAAAGGAACCATACTGCAAACTATTTAGCCGCAAATACCGCAAACTCATCCAAAGTGCGTTGGAGTGAACAACTAATCCTGAATCCTGAACTGTTGCTGTCATTGCTATGAACTCTGGTCCGAAAACTTTCCATCAACAAGCCGTAAACTACGATGCATCGTATTTGCCATGGACTCATCATGCGTGACCACAATGAAAGCGGTTCTGTGTTGCTGGCTCAACGCCCTCATTAATTGAAAGACCTGTTCGGCGCTCTCACTATCAAGATTACCAGTTGGTTCATCAGCAAGTACGAGGGCCGGCCGGGTAACCAATGCGCGTGCAATCGCGACGCGTTGACGCTCCCCACCGCTAAGTTCTGCCTGCCGATGACTGGCACGACTTAACAAACCGACTGACTCGAGCATTTTTTCTGCACGATTATACGCAAATCTTCGTTCCATATTTCCCAACAACAGCGGCATAGCAACATTTTCCAGAGCGCTAAATTCCGGTAGTAAGTGGTGAAACTGATAAACGAAGCCGATTTTCTGGTTACGAATTTTCGCCCGCTCCGAAGCGCTTGCTGCAGTAAGGTTTATTCCATTCACCAATACCGTCCCCTGATCAGAATCGGTCAGTCCTCCCAGCAAGTGAAGTAAGGTGCTCTTTCCAGATCCGGAACGCCCAACGATAGCTAAATGCTCGGCTTGCCTAAGCTGCAAATTAACGTTATCCAGAACCAGTAACCGTTGTGGGCCCTGTCGATAGCTCTTGCTTAGATCACGGCATTCCAATACATAGACAGGTGTTTCACTCATGACTGAGTATATCTCCGGGTTGCAATCTGGAAGCTCGCCAGGCGGGATACAGGGTGCTCAACATACACAACACAAGAGAGACGGTCATGATCGTTAGCAAATCTTCTACTCTAAGTTCCACTGGGAGGTAGGTAACGAAGTACTGGTTTAACAGGTTGAGCTGATAGACAGCCTCCAACCACATATATCCGTCCTGCAATATCCAACTCAACAAACTGCCGACGGCGATTCCAAGCACAACTCCAATCGCACCGATAACCGATCCCAGAACTACAAAAGTAGAAATTATCATGCGGGTATTGCCACCCAGTGTCCTGAACACCGCTACATCTGCACGACGCTCGTTAACTACCATGACCAGAGTGGAGACGAGATTAAATGCGGCAACAGTTACCAGAAACGATAACAAAACAAACATGGTTGTTTTCTGAATTTTAATTGCATGATACAGATTCCCATAGGATCGCATCCAGGTACTTACATAAAACTGTCTGGAATCCAATTGTGTGAGAATCGCACTGGAAACTGCTGAAGCAGCAAATACATCCGTAAGTTTCAGATACACTCCATGCACCTGGGTACCCAGACGGAAAAGTCTGGAAGCATCTGCCACATGGACATACACGCCGCGAGAGTCCAGCTGAGAATGAGTCTCAAACACACCCACCACTGTGAATCGTTTTTGCCTTGGATACAAACCCACAGGAGTAACTGTTGCTTCGGGTAAAATGATACTGACGCTGCTGCCTACTTTCAGGTTCAGTTTCTCCGCAGTTTGAGATCCAACAACAATGCCAAATTGGCCCGCTTTCAAATCTGACAAAGACCCTTCTACCATATACTTTGCTAACTCGGAGACATTCGGAAAGCTCTGTGGATCAATTCCGGTTAACATACCCCCGGACTTTCTGGATTCAGATGCAAGTAATGCTGCCCCCTGAACATACACGGAAGCACCTTCTATTAACGCATTCTCAAACGAGAAATCAGTGTGCGTGACCGTGGTAGCTGGCATGCTGCTAATACTGAAACCGTTATCCACTGCTTTGCGCGCATGCAGCGTGACATGTGGTAATACACCTAGAATTCGGGTTTTTAGCTCGCGTTCAAAACCGTTGATAACGGACAGGACCAACACCAAAACGGCAACACTCAGTACCAAACCACCTATTGCCAGCAAACTGATAAAAGATATGAAGCTGCGACCTGAAAACGCGTATTTTAAACCTACGCTTAGTGCCAGCGTATTAATCTGAAGCCTTGGCTTTGTCTGAATCGAGCGCCTTATGTTCAGCGCTATAGGTAAGTCTGTCAATATCAGTTTGAGAGGGTTGATGCTGGTTGAGGTCGTTGGGGCATTCTTCCGGTTTTCTGCCACAAATCTGGCATTCTCCACTCAAACCCAATTGTGCAATTCCACCACAACTGCCTGCAATCGGTTTACGCCCAAAGAGGACACCGACCGCCATAAGTGTTACCACAATTAACATGCCAGCGAATGCTAGTACTACGGTTGTCATTAGAGTTGGTGTTTCCTCAGAGTTACCGTAATTATAAGGGCAGATAAGTTCATAGGGAAACTCAATCCACCAGATAAGGCGCAAATGATTGTGTGTGGCGTTGTTCAAATCCGGAGTTGGTACGCCATACAAAGAGCACTGCAAGCTTATACTTTTGTGCGTATTGCCATCCTTCATCCGGACCCAGTACGGTCAGTAAAGTGGCTAACGCATCCGCTTTCATTGCAGAGGGATGTAACACGGTAACTGAAGCAAGATTATGCGTTACAGGGTAACCGGTGCGCGGATCGATTATGTGAGAGTAGCTGGTACCATCCCATTCCAGAAAGTTTCTATAGTCCCCGGACGTGGCGACAGCGACATCTGGAAGTTCAATTATGCGATTTATGGCGCCAAAACTTTCAGCCTCGGGTACCTCAATACCAATACGCCAGGAACGGGTTTTTGGGCTGAACCCTCGCGTACGCACTTCTCCACCAATGTCTACCAGATAATTTTCGCACTGATACCGGGAAAGTAGTTCGGCCACGCGATCTACGCCATAACCCTTGGCTATTGAAGACAAATCAAGATACAGGTTAATTTGTTTGAGCAGTTCCGGTGGCTGCAGTCTGGTTTTTATGGAGGTATATCCAACGCTTTCCATTGCCTGGGATATTTGTCGTTTTGACGGTGGATTACCAGCCCCGTTGGATTGTGCACCAAATCCCCAAAGATTTACCAGCGGGCCCACAGTAATGTCATACGCGCCTCCCGAGCTCTGGCTCAGTTCCAGGGCTACCTCAATAACTTGAAGAAGCTCAGCTTCCACCGTCATCCAGCTGCCAATACCACTCCGGTTAAAACGCGAAAGGGTCGAGTCATGAATATACGTGGACATAACATTGTTAACCCAGTCAAGCTCGCGCGCTATATCAGCCTGTTGCAACTTTCCCGAGGGACATTCGGCGGTAATATGGTAAACCGTGCCCATGGTGGAGCCACTAAATTTTGACCATTGTGCCAGTGAATCGCTGCAGCCAGCCTGTGCCAGCAGTATCACACAAACAATTTTCCGCAACATGCGTAACCCTCTTCCTGCTACATCCGGTAGTATTACACCAAGAAACCGTGGCAAAGTTGGGACGGCCACGTAATCCGCGTATAATATATCCACCCTCACAAACAAGCATTACTCGATTGGCAAAACAACTCACCCTGGTAAGACACGGACAGATACAGGCCAACGTGGACGGTTGTTGGCATGGTTCAACTGACAGCCCCTTGAATAAAACCGGCAAAAGTCAGGCTAAGCGGGTCGCAAAGTACCTTGCAGCGCGTGATGATAAACCGACTGCTATTTACGCAAGCCCGCTTCAGCGCTGCCTAAAAACTGCGGAGTCAATTGCCAGGAAGCTACGACTGCCGGTGTTCATCGAACACGATTTAAGAGAATATTCTCTCGGTATACTGGAGGGCACGCCCTATGCAGCGCTGGATACTGAACACAGATTTTACACCAGGCTGAAAAGCAACCCTGAATACGCTCCGGAGGACGGTGAGTCACTGATAAGTGTTGCCAGGCGAATCGTGCCGGTTCTGCAACAGATCCATACACGACATGCCGAAGACGAAAACGTAATAATAGTAAGCCACGGCGCCGCGCTGGCAATTGCAATGGCGGAATTGGTAGATAGCAGGCCCACCCTATGGTCGGACTATCTCGTAGAAAACTGTAGCGTTACCGATCTGGTGCTGGGACCAGTGCCTTATTTGGCACGTTACAATCACACTGACCACCTCTAGATAAGCATATGAGCGGTTCAGGTGCGAGCGAGTTCCATTGCTGAATCTATCGCGTCAGCTACAACTGCAACAGAAAAACATACATCGTTTAGCGCTTCTTCATCACCCTGTTTTGACATTGCGTGCAAGATTTCTTCCTTTGAAATCGCTACGAATAACAAATCCGGTGAATGTTCGAACTGGCCGGGGTACTGATCCATTGCATCCCTCATGGTTTCCTCTTGATCGATCCTTCTCAACTTTACTCCATCAGTATTCATGCCAACAATATAGTTTTATAATATATTTAAATATATCAATAGGATATATTATTTTATTAATGTTATTTAGAGGCTTATATAGCGACAATTATGGCAAATATGTAGACAAACCTGCCCTTGCAGGTCACTCCCGCACACTTCCCGGGTTATCATAGTTTCGTGCAAATACCGCCCAAGACTCAATCCGAACTCGAATACCAACAACAGATAGCACGTAATCTTCCGCGCAATTTTTCATCTCATCTGGCACATGGTTTGTTAGGACAAACCGGGTTTAAGCTGATCAATGCCCCGACCTTTCTACCCGCCTATATACTGCTTTTATCGGGCGGTTCAGATTTCGCAGTTGGCTTAACACTGGCCTTGCAATCCCTGGGAAGTTGCCTCACCCCGCTCATCGGTGCTCACATAATTGAACATCGTACCCGGGTATTGCCTCCAGGTTTTCTTATCGGAAGTGGCATGCGTCTGTGCGTATTGTTCATAGCACTCGCAGGTTGGTTATTGCCACCTCCGGCAGCCTTAGTTGTCATTCAGATATTCATCCTGTTTATGGGAATGTTCTCGGGCATGCAGGGTGTTATTTTCAATGTACTCATGTCAAAAGTGATACCCGTTAACAAACGCGGTCGGCTAACAGGGTATCGAAACTTTCTGGCCGGTTTGACCTCCGCAGTGGTTGCCGGAGTTGGCGGGTTTTACCTCATTGGAGACAACCCGGATAATACCGGATACTCCCTGTTATTCGGACTGGCCTTTATTCTTACCAGTATCGGGCTTGCAATGCTGATATTTGTACGAGAGCCAGAGCCTCCAAACACCCCAAATCGGATGCCATTGTTCACAAGACTCTCCCAGTTACCGGCGCTGATGAAGGGGGACCCGGCGTTCACCCGCTACTTTTTAGCGCGTTCAGTTACAACGATGGGCCGAATGGCTATGCCTTTTTACATCCTGTACGTGGGCACGACCCTGCACCTGTCTGGACAGACACTCGCTGTACTTACTATCACGTTTACCATCAGTGCCACTATCTCGAATCTGGCCTGGGGGTTCATTGCGGATCGGCGCGGGTTCAGGTTCACCTTTCTAATCTCGATAATCCTGTGGATTGCGGCGACCCTCATGTTATTGCTGGGAAGCGGTATGCTGCTTACCATCCTTGTTTTTGCGGCAATTGGAGCGGCTGCACAGGGATTCATGAATGCGTCCCAAAACCTGACACTGGAATTTGGGCATCGCAACGATCTGCCAATGCGTATTGGCCTTGCAAACAGCTGTTCGGAGTTTGCCGGGGCATTGGGGCCCTTGCTAGGAGGCTTACTTGCAACGCTTTACGGATATGAAATGGTGTTCTGGGCTTCCGCTGCTTTTCTAACGATAGGAGCTACCGTGGTTCTGCGTTCGGTACCCGATCCCCGGTACACATAAGCCAGTCACTGGGATCAGCGTGATAGAGTGACCAATTGGTGTAGTAGCGCTTTATTTCCTTTTTCAAGCTGTTAGTCTGGTCTGCCCAAATTTCGGATCGATCCACAAGGCATGCGCCAACTTACAATTTGCACACTCGCTTTTACGGGTGGTTTTGTCATCATGTCCATTGAATTACTGGGTGGCAGAATCCTCTCGCCCTACTTTGGTAGCAGCGTGTACGTATGGGGCAGCATAATTACCGTATTCATGCTGTCGCTCTCAGCCGGATATCTAATCGGTGGAAGACTCTCCTTGTATAAACCTTCTATCCGGCGATTTGCTACCCTTTTTTTTGTTGCAGGTGTGCTTCTTTACCCACTTGTTCACTACGGGGAAGAACTTATGCGCTTCGTTTTTGAGCGAATAGAAGATCCCCGGTACGGATCCCTGACGGCCGCTCTATTAATGTTTCTGCCACCTACCATCGTACTGGGAATGATATCGCCCTATTCTGTCAGCTTACTTGTAACAGATGTTAGTAAGTCTGGCAGCATTGCAGGATATCTCTACTTTATATCCACGCTTGGAAGTGCAATTGGTACCTTGCTAACTTCGTTTTACCTTGTGCTGTGGTTTGACATTGACTTCATCCTGACTGGACTCACCGGCATACTACTTGTCTGTGCTGCACTCGCAGCAACATTACACTGGGGTGAAGAGTGAAACATACTGCTTCGGCGTCAGGAATAATCCTGTTCCTGTTGTGCATAAGCCCTGTTTTTTCCCTGGTCGGTGCACCAAAAGTTGTTCACTCCGAGCGTTCTCTTTATCGAAACATTCTGGTTACCGAAGAATATTCACGTCGCTGCCTGCAATTTTCGGTGAAGCGTGACCAACGGAGTCAGTCCTGCATTAATCTGAACTACCCTAAACAGATGGTGTTTAGTTATACCAAAATGATGATGGCGAGCCTGTTACTAAATTCCACACCGAAACGTATTTTGATAATAGGATTAGGTGGCGGCACATTACCAATGGCGCTCAGCCAATTGCTGCCAGAGAGCGAAATTACCGCAGTGGAAATTGATGCAGCTGTAGTGAAGGTTGCAGAAGATTTTTTTCGATTTCGAAAATCGAAAAGCGTTGTAGTGGAGGTTCAGGATGCGCGCGTATTTGGTAAACGCGCGGCACTGAAGAAACTGAAATATGACCTGATAATGCTTGATGCGTACAACGGTGACTATATTCCAGAACATTTGTTAACCCGTGAATATCTGGAAGAGTGCAAAAAGCTGTTATCCGATAATGGAGTTCTGGTTGCGAATACGTTTTCTATAAGCAGGTTATATCATTACGAATCAGCTACTTATGCTGCTGTTTTTAGAAATATGTTTAACTTGAAATCGAATACCAGCTCGAACCGTATAATAATTGCAAGTATGCAGAATTTACCTTCATTACAAGAAATGCAGGAAACTGCAAAAGCGCTTAAAGCACGGTTGAAGCCATATGATATTCCAATACACCGTTACCCCAAGCGACTCAATTCCCGGCCTGACTGGGATACGAACACTGAACCATTAACCGATCAATACTCTCCGGCTAACCTGCTCAACGCGCGCTAGCTGCGAGCGCCTGATTGTTCCTTTTCATAATCTGCCCAGTACTTATCCTTAAGCAGACGCTTGTATAATTTTCCCGTTGGATGCCTGGGTATTTCCGCAATGAAGTCAATGGATCGAGGACATTTTATGGCAGATAACTGGTCTCTGCAGTATGCCATCAATTTCAGTTCCAGCTCGGGACCAGCCTGAGACATGTCAACAGGTTGAACAACCGCCTTCACTTCTTCACCAAAATCAGGATTGGGAACGCCAAATACAGCCACATCAACAATATCCGGGTGTGTTACCAAAGCATTTTCTGCTTCCTGTGGATAGATATTCACGCCACCTGAGATAATCATAAAATGCTTGCGGTCGGTTAAATAAAGATATCCCTCTTCATCGAGGTAACCCAGATCTCCCAAGGTAGTCCAACCTTCTGAATGTCTTGAGTCCGCGGTTTTCTTCTCGTCGCCGTGGTACTCAAAATCCCCGCCACCGGCCAGATATATAGTGCCTGATTCACCAACAGGCAATACCTGACCCTGCTCATCACAAATATAAATTTCACAGGTCAATGCTTTGCCCACTGTCCCCTTGTGGGCCAACCATTCTTCCGAGTTACACTGCACAAAGCCATTCCCTTCAGTGCCAGCGTAATACTCAAATACAATCTTGCCCCACCAGGCAATCATTTGTTCTTTTACCGGAACAGGACAAGGCGCTGCGGCATGAATAGCACACTTAAGACTGGAAACGTCGTAACTGGAACGCACGCTCTCTGGCAATTTAAGCATACGAACGAACATAGTCGGCACCCATTGACTGTGGGTGATTTTGTACTGATCGATATATTTAAGCGCCAGTTCGGCGTCAAAGTGTTCCATAACAACTACACAGGTACCGTGCCGCAGACAACCCATCGTAAACGCCAGGGGGGCAGCGTGATACAATGGCGCTGGAGAAAGATAGATGGAATCCGTATTTGCCCCATAGAGAATCTCCATGAGGTTGGGCGCCTGCTCCTGCCCAAAAGGGATGAATCCAAGTGGCTTCTTCACACCTTTTGGGTAGCCAGTTGTACCGGAAGAATATAGCATTGAGCTTCCTTCAATCTCATCCGCTATGCTCTCATTCGGCATTCGTCCAATTGCTGCATCCCAATCCGAGAAACCTTCTATCTCACCATCAAGGACATAACGCGCCTTAACGTCTGGCATTTTATCCAGCAAGGGCTCGACCACGTCCCTGCGTTCTGCCGAAGTGATAAACACACTTGCCTTGCAATTATTAACGATATATTCGACCTCACCAGACTGTAGTCGCCAACTGATGGCGGTGTAATACAAGCCTGCACGCTGTGCTGCCCAACAAATCTGGAAAAACTTTTCGTGGTTTTCCAACAAAATTGCAATATGGTCCCCTGGCTTAAGGCCCAAATGCCTGAAGAGCCGAGCCCCCCGATTAGAGGCATCATTGAGCGTTTTATAGCTAATCTTTCGGCCACTTTCGGCCATAATGTATGCCGTTTTTTCTGGTTCTGCCGCAGCAATTACACCTGGGTGCATCTGGTATCCCCTAATTCCCCGATTCGATATCCGCTTAAGCTATTAGGATTGGTCCATTGAAGCAAGCTGGTGCGACGGTTTTTGGGAGCAGGCATGAAACAATCTGAAACAGTGAGTTACATAATGGAGGTTGCACCAAAGTCCATTGCGTACTACATTCAGCAAAATTTCATGGATAACAATAAATCGTATGGCAAACACTGGTCAGTTTAATGTTTGCTGCAGCGGCGACTTAAATGTGGATATTCATCGACCGGGACTGGTCGGCCTGTTTCGCGGAGCGATCTCCGCCGAATGCTTGCAGTTTTCAATCAAGGGTATACAGATAGAAACTTCTGCAAAGCTGTTTGTGGGTGAGAAACTGATTCTCGACCTCGAAGTGCACGATATGAGAGTTGAGGAATTGCAAGGCACCGTTCGCAGTATCTCTGCTGTTGATGACAAGCATTACTACGACATCGATTTCAGCATAGGCTATCGCAAAAAAGGTGCTGCTAACACGATCCATTGTCTGCGACATCTGGAAAACCACCTTCGACATCAAACGGCGGTAGTCTGAGCAGGATAAACTGGCGTTTACCCTACGCCTCACGTCGCTCGCCTATAGTTGCATCCAATATAGTTGCAAGCTCACAACCACTGGCCGTCCAGGCTGGTATAAAAATACTGCAATCCGGTGGCAATGCTGTAGATGCTGCAATTGCCACAGCGATAACACTTACTGTCGTAGAGCCTAACAACAACGGCCTGGGTAGCGATGCCTTTGCCATAGTCTGGGATGGCCAGAAGGCCTGGGGCTTGAATGGTTCGGGTAAATCCCCGGCGGCGTGGAATTTCGATCAATATGCACATCTGCAGGAAATGCCTGAGCTGGGCTGGGATGTGGTCACCACGCCTGGTGCAGTAAGTACCTGGGTCGCGCTGTCACAAAGATTTGGAAAACTGCCTTTCCGAAAGCTCTTTGATAGCGCGATTGGATATGCAAAAAACGGTTTTCCGGTCGGACCGATAACCGCGAGCAGTTGGCAGTCTTGCCCGGAAAGATTTGTGCAGTTTCCGGACTTTTTATCACATTTTTGTCCCGCCGGTCACGCCCCTTTAGCGGGTGAAATATTCGTACGCACGGAGATGGTTGCTACCCTGGAACAAATCGCTGACTCGAACGGCGAAAGTTTTTATCGGGGTGAGCTGGCAGATAAAATAGTACGCCACGCGAAAAGTACGGGGGGCTGGCTGACTGCTGAAGACCTGGATCAACACATTCCGCTCTGGACTTTGCCTGTGTCCCAGACTTACGGAGATATCCAATTGTTGGAAATACCGCCAAACGGCCAGGGGCTGGCTGCACAGATTGGATTGGCTCTATTGGCGCACTTCGAATTAAAGGGGCCAGACTGCGCTGAAACCATTCACTTACAGGTTGAGTGCATGAAAATTGCTATTCGAGCAGCCTTTGACCACTTTGCGGACCCGGATGCAATGCGGGTTGACCCCGAAGAATTGCTCGGAAGGGAAGTAATCAAAAGAGCTGCTGCAAAAATCGGCCATAAGGCCCTGGCTACACCTCCGGCACTCCTCCCCGGCAGTGCGGATACCGTGTATCTCACTACAGCGGACGCCGATGGCATGATGGTATCGTTTATCCAATCCAACTATCAGGGTTTTGGCTCAGGCATTGTTATACCTGAAACAGGCATCAGCCTACAAAATAGAGGTCGAGGGTTTTCAGTCATTCCAGGACACCCCAACGTTGTCGGAGGTAATAAGCGCCCTTTCCATACAATTATTCCCGGATTTGTTAGCGAAAATGGAAAAGGGAGAATGAGTTTTGGCGTGATGGGTGGACATATGCAACATCAGGGTCACCTGCAAATGGTGTCACGTATTTTTGATTTTGAACAAAATCCGCAGGCTGCAATCGACGCTCCTCGCTGGTACCTGGATACAGATTACTCTTTGATACTGGAAGCGGGTATTGATACAGGGCTTGCAAATGAACTGGCTGGCAGGGGACACCGAGTTACAATAGTAGACGAACCGTCCCTGTTCGGTGGAGCACAAATTATCTTCAATCTCGGAGATACCTACTGTGCAGCTTCCGACCCCCGCAAGGAGGGCCAGGCAGCAGGATTCTAGAGTTTTCTACCGACCGTATTCTCTCTCACATTATTTTGCTTCTGCCAGGCTGGACGCTAATTCCTTACTCATTTTCTGCGCTCCTGCTACTATTGTCGCAGTACTTACACCCGCTTCAGTTTTATTTTGAGAGCAGTTAAATGCAAGAGCCAGATGACTCCATCGAGAAAGTTAAGCCCCCTTTGAGAGCCGTGCGTGATCCGCATTCTTCAGAGGTGCCGAAGATAAACAAGGCAGATGCCCTATCAAACGTTTTTTATGATATTCGAGGGCCAGTGCTCGCGGAAGCGCACAGACTTGAGGAAGATGGAAACCGGATACTGAAGCTCAATATTGGCAATCCAGCACCATTCGGGTTTGAAGCACCAGACGAAATCCTGCGAGATGTGATACACAATTTGCCCAGCGCCCAGGGATATTGTGACTCCAAAGGCCTATATTCCGCACGCAAAGCCGTTATGCAATATTGCCAACAAATTGGCATTGATCAGGTCGATGTGGACGACATCTATATTGGTAATGGTGCGAGCGAACTTATAGTGATGGCCTTACAGGGGCTTTTAAACACAGGTGATGAGATTTTGATACCCGCACCCGATTTTCCACTGTGGACGGGCGCAACAAATCTGTGTCGCGGAAATGCAGTGCACTATCGTTGTGATGAGTCACAGGACTGGTTCCCGGATCTGGCTGACCTTGAGAAAAAAGTAAGTTCACGCACCAGAGCTCTGGTTATCATTAACCCAAACAACCCGACGGGGGCGGTATATTCGCGAGAAATGCTGGAACAACTAGTCGAATTTGCACGACAGCACAAACTGATACTGTTTTCAGATGAAATCTACGACAAAATCTTGTACGACGATGCCCAACATATCCCAACGGCTTCTCTGGCACCGGATCTACTAACGCTCACCTTCAATGGCCTGTCGAAAGCTTATCGGGTAGCGGGTTTTAGAACAGGATGGATGATTGTAAGCGGTGCGCGTGCAAGTGCCAGGGATTACATTGAAGGTCTGGATATTCTGGCATCCATGCGGCTGTGTTCAAACGTTCCCACTCAACATGCAGTTCAGACGGCCCTGGGAGGTCATCAAAGTATTAACGCGCTCACTCAGCCTGGTGGCCGATTGTATCAACAACGGGAAACAGCCCATGCATTGCTGACCCAAATTGAAGGAGTGAGCTGTGTAAAACCTGAGGGCGCGCTCTATTTATTTCCAAAACTGGATAATAGGAAGTTCAATATCCAGGATGATGAGAAATTCGTTCTGGATTTGCTCAAACAGGAACATTTGCTACTGGTGCAGGGTTCTGCTTTTAACTGGCCCGATCCCGATCATTTTCGAATCGTTTTTCTGCCGCATGAGGAGGAACTAGGCGATGCAATTTTCCGCATTTCCCGCTTTTTGGATACATACCGCCAATGAGCGATCTTAATGTTGATGATTTTTACAAGGATACAGCCAAAATCCTGGATGCGCTTTATCGATCTTTCCCACGGCCATTGATCTTATACGTTAGTGACATTTCCGGAGAGGATAAGCCGGACGAGTATGGCGTGCACTCTGATAGACACATGTCCTGTTTTAGTACACTTTTGTGGTTGGCGGATGAAAATTATTTGCGCTTCGAGGACAGTATCCAGCAGGAGGCAGTCGATCAGGCAGTACTGAGTGCGCCCTGTTTTAACCTGCTTTCCACACCAACTGGTCCGGCAGAATTCCAGGACAAACACGCTGAAAAACGGGACGTCTCTTTGTCCGTACAAACAGAGATGTCACGAAATATAAATCGACTGAGGAGAGCGCTCAAGGAAGGATCCTCAATCCGCTTACGAAATGTCATGGCGGAAATTATGCATGCTATGGTCTATATCTGAACACACTTATTTTTAGACCCTGATCTGGGAATTGCTCACGAAAGCTTCTGGCTGCTGGAATACTTTCCAAAAATTGACATTGCGGGGCTCGACGCGTTATTTGATCCTGCAAAAACCTCCTGGGTAGAAATGGAGAGTTCAGGCAAGCCATTATTTTTGCGCCCGGCTTGGCTATCTGTGGAATTCTTTTTAGCACCGCACCGTAGTCTTTTTCTGCAACAAAACTCCCGCGCTGATTGGTTGGCGGGTCAATTATAATCAGATCATAAGGTCCAAACTGCCGAACTCTTCCCCAGGACTTAAACAGATTATGTGGAATAAATTTAACGCGTTCCAGTTCCTGATTATTGATCAGGTGATTGCCGCGCCCACACTCCAGCATAGTTTTACTCATATCGTTATTGACAATATTGCTGGCACCACCGGCATGTGCAAAAACCGAGAATGAGCAGGTAAACGCAAAAAGATTGAGCACACTACAGGCCATGGAGTTTTCTTTTATCCATTTTCGTGCCGGTGCCATATCCAGAAAGAAGCCGATATTCTGGTTAAGTTTGGGATGTATTACAAAGGAAAGCCCAGCTTCCCGGATTATGTGCTCATCCGGCACACATCCCAACAGGTCTACGCAGGCGGTTTTTCTTCCTCCCCGGTACTGGACTGTCAACGCCTGCATCTCGGGGATAAGCCGTTCCAATTGCCCCGCCAGATCCTGCAACCAGCCTTTTGACGCATGCGTACCAAAAACCCCAACAATAATGTATGGGGGGTACCAATCAATTGTTAAATACTCCAATCCGGGATATGCGTGCCCGCGACCATGAAACAGTCGGGTACAATGAAGCTTATCATCCAGTAAGTTAAAATTTTCAGAACAGGTGTTCAAAACCGTATCCAGGTTTTTCATGCTGCGAATCTCTTGGGGTTTGTAAAAATCACCACTAGCCTAGTATGTCTGGCTAACCCGATAAAACACCTGATCTTCATATCCGGTTATAATGGGAAGCATGCCACATAAAGAGGCATCTAGATCGGGGTTGCCGGTATCGACAATTAGTGGCCGACCCGAAAGACTCAACAATTTGCTCCGGGTAGAAACTATCTTCAGGTTATCACTGGAAAGTGCTGCAACAACAAATTCACTGAATTGTTGATTACCCCGTCCAAACAAAAAGCCCTGATTACGCGCAAAACTTAACAGGCACCTTACCACCCTGCTACCCTCGTCCCGGACAATTTTTTCCAGCATCTTTGTATCTGCATTCTTTGCCAATAAAACGATGCCCGCGTCATTGGCAATATTCGGCAGAATTTCTACCACATCCACCCCTAACAATGATGCATCTATTCCGAGTATTTGCTTTAACTCAAACAAGGTACTTCCGGCCCCAAGTAAATAGATACCCGGACATTCCCGAACAAAATCCGCAAGGTATGCCACTATTTCCTGCACAGCCAGCCCTTCAACTTCCCTGCCACCCGATTTCGTGTGCTGCAGGAAGGCATCAAATTCCGGGACTCGTAACTCCCCATAATACCGACTGTTAAGGGTACCCTTACTGAGCAGAAGTTCATCAATGTCGCGCACTTCACGATCTCTGGCCGCAACCAGTGCGCCCTTTAACAATTCGATAACAATTGCGGCAGCCGCAACAGGATTAAGGGCAAAAACGCCAGATTGCATTTTCACACCTGTTGGCAAACCCAGCACCGCCTGATTGCCTATATCGCAATCCACGATATCCCTCGCGGTACCATCTCCACCGGCAAAAACCAACAAATCAACCTTTTGCCCAACCAGCTTTTTGCAGGCCTTTAGTGTGTCAGAGGCATTGGTTGGATTTTGGCTGGTACCAACAACCGAGTAGGCCAGGTTTTCGCAACCGGAGACGGACAAAAAGTTCTCCAGCACTGACTCCCCCATATCGCCACCCCAACAATAAAACTCAATTTGGGCCAGATGATCTTTTAGAGCTTCCAAAAATACAGCAATGCGCTTGATCGAAAGATCATTGGGGGCACCCGGGGCTAGTAAATGATCACTACCATGATGTGCCAGTGGACCACCAATCCCGGCTAGAGGATTAATTATCAAGCCAATCCGAAAATTCATTCTTTTGGCGATATTATCAGCCTCTTTAGGCATGCTTTTATCCACACATGTCTACTACATGTTGCGCTATCGCCAGAGAAGAGGTGAGGCCAGGAGATTCTATTCCGGCAAGATTTACCAGCCCTGGTGTTCCGTGTTGACTCTCGCCCTCTATCAGAAAATCAGTTTCTATACCCTGCGGGGCAAGTTTTGGCCTGATACCCGTATAGTCTGGTTGTAGGCGTCGTACGTCCAGAGACGGATAGTAGGCCCGGATTGCCTGAATAAATGCTTCCCTGTTTACTTCGTCAAAGCGGTAATCTTCTGACTCAACCCAACATACATCTGGACCAAATCGTACCTGTCCTGCCATATCAAGGGTAACGTGCACACCAAGGCCTCCAGATTCTGCAACCGGATATACCAGGGCGCTAAATGGGGACTTACCTGTAAGTGAGTAATAATGGCCCTTTGCATAATGGCATTCCAGTTTGCCAATATGCCGATTTATGTTGGCTATATTTGGCGCATTAAGCCCGGCTGCGTTTATCAATAATCTGGATTTCAGGCGAAACCCTTCGCAATCCACCTCAAAGCCACCATCGATCTTGCGCCAATGGCTTACACAAGTGTTAAGTGCCAGGTCTCCCCTGTTGGCCTCAATGTCCCCCAACAAACTCATCATATACGCGTGCGTATCGATTATTCCGGTTGATTCGGAGAACACAGCGGCCAGCCCGAATACTTGCGGCTCCCGTTCAGAAATTTCACTCGCATCCATCCAGCGCAACAGCCCCGCGCCATTTTCTTTTGCTTTATGCTGGTACGAACGCAGGGTTGAAAGCTGGTCTTTTTGTGTCGCCAATATAATCTTGCCGCATCTTTTATGGGGAATGGAATAGTGCGCACAATATTCGTAAAGTAATGCCTTACCCTGAACACACATCCGGGCTTTTAAACTGTTCTGCGGGTAGTAGATGCCCGAGTGAATTACTTCAGAATTCCTGCTGCTAATCTCGGAACCAATTCTGCCATGACGTTCCACGAGAAGAACCTCACACCCCTTTGCGGCATAGGCTCTCGCCACAGCAAGCCCAATTACCCCGGCCCCGATGACAACTACTTCTACCTCATCCATATCGTGCTGTGCTGAGTAATGGAAAAGCATGCAACGCTTGCAGGAACAATCCTGCGTCTCCCGCAAGGCCCTTGCACTTCCATTTTACCGACAGCTCTATAATGCTTTGCATAAACCGGGTTAACGTTTCCATAGTTACCATTAAATTATCTGCGCTGGGAGAAAATCTAATATCGACAGCTTCGCAGAATATGTACTCCAGGGTTTGTGCTTTGAGTTCCAGTTCAAAAAAGCGTTTTTGCTCTGCCGTTGCTCTGGGAGGAGGTACATACACATATCCAAAATCTGGCAGTTTCCTGCGCTTTGCGCCCGCAATGCACCAATGCGAAATTTCATGCAGCGCACTTCTGGGGTAGTCATGGCTAAAGCAAAGTCGAGAAGGAATACCCGTCTCTTCACTTCCGGGTAGATACAGGGGCTCGGTGGCACCACCACACAACACAGTATTGTATTTGCCTGCAAATACTGAATTGAACAACTCTGCTATTTGATCTGAATTCATCCTTTGCGTAATACGAAGTTCCAGGTCTCTTTCTCGCAGCGCTCCGACTCCAGAGTGTGACCCATAAACCTGCAGAAATTGTTCAGATCCCGACTGGTGGAGGGATCAGTAGCGGTAATTTGCAGTAAATCCCCTGGAGACATTTTTCTCAATTCTGCGCGCACCAGCATTAGCGGTTCAGGGCATATTAAGCCACTTGCATCCAGCGACCGTTCTTCCCTTATTTCAGACCCTCCTGCCATATCTTGTTTCCTACCGTCCTGTCAGTTCAGACTTGACTTGACGCGAGTTGCAGCTAAAACTCACACTGGTGAACCCAAATCAATCCACGTAGTCTAAGCTATCTATGCCTATCGACGGTCTGCCCATTTCCACACCAAACTATCGCTCAGTGGTTAGCTTATGGGCCCTACTCCTGTTCGTCCAGCCGTACTTCCATAGTAACACCCTGGTTCATGCTGCCGAAGCAGAATCCATGAGCACCGATTCCAGTATTCCACCCGGTTATGCAAGCAAGCATGACTTTATTCTGCTGGAAGCCAAAAGACAGTTGGAAAGCCGGGAGTTTTCTGATGTCGAAAATAATATGAGGGCCTACATAAAACAGATAGAGGACGAAGACTCACGATATTCTGTAAGCCTTGCCAACCCCTTGTTGATGCTGGGAACTGCCCTTGAAATGCAGGAAGATGTAATTGGTGCGCTTGAGATGTACGGGCGCGCCCTGCATATTCAACGCGTGAACCAGGGCTTACACTCAATTGACCAGGTTCCGGCGGTGTACAAAGAAGCCAACGCCCTCGTTGCTATCGGAAACATTGTAAAGGCTAACCAAAAGCAGGAATATGCTTATGAAATACTGCGCAGAAGTCTTGGTCCGCTAAACATAGAACTTTTGCCGGGTCTGTATCATCTGGCAGACTGGTATAAAAAAACCAACAATATTTATTCCGCACGCGGTCTTTATGAGCATGCCAGAATGTTGATCATTGAGGACTCCGGTGAGTTGGACCCTCGTCTTCTCAGAGTCTACTCTGGCCTTGCGGATTCCTACAAGCTCGAACGGTTTCCCCCTTACCATCGCTCCCAGGCAAAAGGGACATTCAGAATTTCCACCACGGGACATACAACACCCCTGGCTTTTCAGGATCAACCACAAGTGCATCGGTATTCCGACGGAGAGAAGGCCCTGCAACAAATAATCCGCATCATGAAAGAGAGTGGTGAATTTGATTCCGGAGATACCGCAAGAGCAGTTGTGGATCTGGCAGACTGGAACCTGTTGTTTGACAAGCCCAGGCGTGCCGGGATTCTCTACCTTCACGCAATCGACCTTATTAACGAAGCACCGGAGGAGAACGCGGGTATGTACCAGGAGCTGTTTTCTGAACCTGTACAACTCTATATGCCTCTGCCGCTGGACCCAAAACCCCCGGAAGGTGCAACCAAACAACACGCCAGAACCGGAAGTGTTGAGCTGGCTTATGCCATCGGCATAAAAGGTCATACACGCGAGGTGGAGAGTCTGCACTCAGATCCACCTGGCCTTATGGATATTAAGGTGAGACGAGCACTCAAGATGGCCAGATTCCGACCCAAATTTGAGGACGGCATACCTGTACGAACGGATGGTCGACTGCTGAAGCATGAGTTTACCTATTATTCTCCAGAACCACGGGAAGCAGCCGCGATAGAACCGATCTCCACTGCAGGGCTTGATCCCGACCCTGAAGCGAGCCCTAACTAGTTGATTTTTGGTAATTAAAACAAAGCATGTGACTACAGGCCCCGAAATCGGAAATTATGCACAAATTCCTGTTTCCAGAGCGAACTCCCACTGCGGTCTGTGTTCCAATAGGATAGGATAGACTGGAGCCAATAGGGTATTACTTGTGTGGGTGGGGTGTGCAATGACAAAATTTCCCGGCGTACTTTTTTTGCTCGTTATTCTGGGCATTGCGGCCTGTAGTTCGCCCCAACAATCACAACCGCCCCCTTCCGTACCTTCAGTGCCCTCCTCTTCACCTATTCCGTCCAGCGCACCACCATCTATGCCAGGTGCGCCCTCGGGTAGTCCTTCCTCTCCATCTTCACCCCCCCCGGGATCACCCGGCCAGACGGGCCAATCCAGTCCCCCAGCCGGATCGCCCGGCATGCCCGGTGATACTTCAGGTGAACAAACTGCGGGTACCGAACAGGGAGAACAAGGAGAACAAGGAGAACAGGGAGACAGCGATCAAAGCCAGAACGGTGCAGAAGACGGAGGAGATCCAGGCAACGATGGTTGGGATACCAGCAATCAGCCACCCGGGGAAGGAGAAGAGGACAGCGATCAAACTGCGAGTGGGAATGGCGACGGTGAAGCCCAGGGGAGCTCGGGCCAGGACGGAGAGCTTAACGGTGCATTTGAAGATTTCGATGGCACCATACTGGAAGAGCGCGAATTGATTCTGGCCCGCGCAAACGAAAACGCAGATGCCCGGGATCGCGAAGCTGAGGAACCCTTACCCGAAATACCCGGTGCAAACGAGGGTAGCGAATCAGGTGATGAAGGCCAGTCGCCTGGTGGGAACATTCCCCTGCCTCCCCGTTCAGGCACAGCTACACAAAATACCGGCGTTGCAAACATTCCCGTAGGTGAACTGCCAAAAGACCTGCCGGACGCAAGAGACGATGACATACTCGCACGGCAACTCCGTGAAGCAGCTATGAGTGAACCAGATCCGGAATTACGTGAAAAACTCTGGAATGAATATCGACGATATAAAAACGGGCTATAGACCAGTGCCTTTAACTTCCAAATTGCTGCTAAAACAGTCGTCGAAAAAGATATTTCGTTCATCATGCGTGCTGCTTTCAGGAATTTTTATTATTCTGTCAGGATGCACAACGCATACGGTGAGAACGGTGGATATGACACCACCCGAACAGGCGAATACAGTAATTCCCGAAAACCTTCTGCTGGATGTGGGCGTCGCAGTCTGGGACCCTAATGTACCAGAAGATTTTGACGAGCGCGTTGAACTAAATATTAATGCAGATATTCGCCAGGCTGAGGCCAGTTACATGGCGTATATGCAAAAAAATATGCTCCAGAGCACTGGAAACTGGGGTGCTGTGCGTGTGTTGCCACGCACAAGTCATGCAGTGGATGTTGTTATGTCAGCTGCTATTTTGCACTCGGATGGAGAGCGGCTCAATCTCCGGGCGACGGTTATTGATGCAACGGGTAACCTGTGGTTCGAAAAAGAGTATCTGGTGTTGGCCAGCAAATATGCTTTCAGCGATTCAGTGCCCAGCGATATAGATCCATTTCACACCATATATAAAAATATCGCAGACGATATGTGGGCCTACTATAAATCCCTGGATCAGGCCGGGATTAAACGCATTCATACCACTGCGGAAATGAAATTTGCCAGAGAGTTTTCCAACGATGCCTTTGCAAATTATGTAGATCAGACGTCAGATGGCGAGTACATAATTCAGCGTTTACCCGCTGAAGACGATCCCATGCTAGTGAGAATTCGCAAAGTCCGGGAACGTGAGTATCTTTTTATCGATACGCTTGATGAATATTTTTCAGAATTTCAAAGGGCCATGTATAGCCCCTATATGGACTGGCGAGAAGCTACCTATGAAGAAGCCATAGCAATTCGGCAACTAAACCAGCAAGCCAAAACGAGGGCTATTATGGGTACCGTTGGTATTATTGGCGGTATATATGGTCAAACGCAGGGGAAAAACTACGCCCAACAGGTAAGCGGAGCGGTGGGAATAATCGCAGGTGCAACATTGCTTAAAAGTGCACTGAATAAGCGAGCCTCAGCAAAAATTCATTCGGATATACTACAGGAACTTGGCGCGTCCGCAGAATCAGAAATGGTACCGCATACGATAGAACTGGAAAACCAGACAATACGACTTACCGGAACTGTCGATAAACAGTATGAAGAATTCCGGAGAATTCTGCGAACACTTTACCTCGAAGAAATGGGACTCCCTGTTCCACCGGACACACTTGCTGAAACTGATCTGGTAACTGAAGACGAATCCTGATTCATGTCAAAAGACAGCAGAGATACAGACCAGTTTGTGACCATTCAGCCTGCCGCCCTGAATCTCGGCGGTAACGATGATTCTCGCCCGGAGCCTTTCTTTTCGGGGGAAAGAACAAATCTCTTCTATCTTGCAATCGGAGCATTGGTAATTCTTGCGGGAGTATGGGTTTTTGTCTTCCTGCCCAACAATATAGGTACACCTGTGAACACAAGCACAGCTTCCGAGTCCACAGGTGAAATTGCAGGTTCCGGAAACCAACAAACAAAATCAGCCGAAGCTGGAAATTCGGGTGAGACACCCGCCCCTTTCGAACTACTCGATGCAGCACGCGCCAGAAAAAATGCCGAATCAACTTTGGCCGAGTTCGTGCAATTGCAAATACTGCTGGAAGATGCCATGCAGGTTAAACAGTGGGCTGCTGAAGATTATTCCAGCATCATCGCGATTGCCAATGAGGGAGATGTACTTTTTCTTGAGGCTAAGTATGGGGATTCCATGCTCAAGTACACCGAAGGCAGTACCGCATTAAGGGCTTTAGTGGCGTCAGGTGAGCTGCTCTTTTCCAATGCGATGAAAAATGCAATCAGTGCGCTCGATAAACTGGACCATCAACTTGCTTATCAGGCTTTTCTGGAAGCGGCTGTCATTCACCCTGAAAATCCGGATGTCATTGACGGTATGGCGCGAGCCAGTGCACTGCCAGAAGTACTCAGTCTTATTAAAGAGGCAGGCAGGCTGGTTCTAAAACAGCAATATGATCAGGCACGTTTAGCCTACAAGCGAGCACAAACTATCGATCCGCAAATGCCGGGTATTGATGCCAGCCTTGAGGATCTGGAGCAACGTATTCAGGAACGGAATTTTCGAAAATACCTGTCCGAGGCCTACGCAGCACTAAATGCACAAAAGTACCAAAAAGCAGAAAATTCATTCAATCAGGCTGCCCGTATAAAACCGGATCATGCTTCAATAAGTGACGGCTTGCGACAGCTTGAGAGAGCAAGACTTCTGCGCGCAATAGCCGGTATAAAAAATCAGGCGGAGTCACAAATCCTGGCAGAACAATGGTCTCTTTTGCCCGACACTTATACCGCTGCGCTTAAACTGGATGCCAACCTGCAGTTTGCCAGGGATGGTATAGTTCTCGCAAAAAAACGTGCCCGCATAGACAAGGTCTTGCAGCAAATAATTGCCAATCCAGGCAAACTCTCCTCCGACCCTGTATACGAAAGTGCCCTGGCTGTTTTCAATGATGCGCTCGCGCTCGAACATCAGGGCCCTCGTCTGCTCGCCCAACTGGAAAAAACCAAGGCGATTCTGGAAAACGCTGCTGTGCCGGTAGTTATTCAAATTACCTCTGACAACCTTACAGAGGTGGGTATTGTTCGTCGTGGTTCAATAGGAGTGTTTAAAACCAAAACCCTGGAATTAAGGCCTGGCTCGTACATTTTCACAGGGAGCCGCCCCGGATGTCGGGATTTACGAAAAGAAGTCGAAATCGCCAGAGGCATGGGTAGCATCGCCGTGCAGTGTGAGGAATCAATATAGCCGATGTCTGATTCCGTAATTACTCCCAGCCCATTTTCTCCTTCCCAACAGCAGGAGGGGGAACGTCCATGGTACAAACCTGGACCCGGTCGCATTATTCTTCTGATAGCGCTTATGTCGACTGTCTGGTTTCTCTGGTTTTTATTTACCGCCAAATCTGTAGCCGTGGTACTCAATCCCGCTACTGCCTCAGTAGAGATTCAGGGTGGGTTTTCTCTGGAATTGGGTGGAATTAATTTATTGCGCTCTGGAAACTATGAATTGGAAGCCAGGCACGAGGGCTATTTTCCTTTGCACGCACCTTTTACTGTTGGTTCCGAAACCAACCAGGAATTCCAATTTGTACTCAAAAAGCTGCCCGGACTGATTAGTTTTGAAACCATCCCCGAAGATGTGACTCTAAAGATAGATGACACCGAAATTGGTACAACTCCATTGGAGACCATAAAAATTCCAGCTGGCACACATCATTTATTGGCAAGCAATCCGCGTTATCAAACTCTGGTACAGAGCGTTGATATTACAGGGATGGATCAAAGCCAGACAGTTACCCTGGAATTGGTACCCAACTGGGCTGATGTGGCCTTTTCCAGTATACCTTCCGGGGCAATTGTCAGTGTTGATGGTGTAGAAAGAAAAAACACTCCTTCGGTAATAGAAGTTCTCGCTGGTGAGCATGAAATAAAGATAAAGCTACCTGGATACAAATCCTGGACCGGTGATATTTCAATAAGCGCACTTCAGCCACAAACATATCCGCAGGTCATTCTGGAGAAAGCCGATGGACTTGTGAACCTGACAAGCAAGCCTTCCGGTGCGAGCATCACCCTCAACGGGAATTACGTTGGGGATACACCGCTGGAGCTCGCAATTAAACCCGAACAAACACATAACCTGGATCTGTTTAAACCTGGCTTTGAACACCTAAGTAGCAAACTCTCGGTTAAGTCCGGGCATGAGCGCAATTTGGATTTGCAGCTCAAACCCCTCTCGGGCGAACTTCTTATTAGCGTGATTCCTTCGGATGCTGTACTGAAAATAGATGGCAAAGTTCAGAACCCTGCAAATACCCGAATTCGTTTAAGCGCACTCTCCCACAATATTGAACTAAGCAAACCCGGTTTTGCAGGATATAAAACCAGCATTACTCCCACTCCGGGATTTACACAGGAAGTAAAAGTTAGACTACTTACCCTGGAGGCTGCACGTCTGGCGAGACTTAAGCCTTCAATCACCACTCCCGGGGGATATCAGTTATTACTATTCTCCCCGAACCGCGTTCAAATGGGTGCCTCGCGCCGTGAGCCTGGACGAAGATCAAATGAAGTATTGCGTGATGTAACGCTCACCCGCATGTTCTACGTCGGCACCAAAGAAGTTACTAATGCTGAGTTTCGATCATTTGCACGAGGCCATTCATCCGGACAGTATGAAGAACAGGAGCTGGACAAGGCTGACCAGCCAGCTGTAAAAATGAGCTGGCAGGAAGCTGCCCTGTATTGTAACTGGTTAAGCAAACAGGAGGGGCTGGATCCATATTACCAGTCTGAATTTGGCGCTATAACAGGCAGTAATCCACGCTCCACCGGTTACCGGCTGCCAACAGAAGCCGAATGGGCCTGGCTGGCGCGCACCGGAAATTCTTCCGGTTCTACCAGGTCTGATCGCTTTGCATGGGGCCAATCCATCGTTCCGCCGGATAGACATGGAAATTATGCAGACCGAAGTGCAGCCCATCTGGTAGGTCGGGTAATTTTTGGCTACAACGACAATCATATCGTTTCAGCCCCCGTAGCAACCTTTCCACCAGACCAGAGAAAATTGTACGATCTTTCCGGTAATGTGTCGGAGTGGATAAACGATTTCTATGAAATTCCGAAGAGCGGCAGCGTCACTGACCCCCTGGGGCCGGTATCCGGAGAATATCATGTGATTCGAGGTTCCAGCTGGATGCACGGTACTGTCACAGACTTGCGCTTATCGTTCAGAGACTATGGAATAGATGGTCGCCAGGACCTCGGATTTCGAGTGGCGCGTTTCGCGGAGTAAATCGAGTTTATGAAGAATTATCTATTGCCTGTACTCACGCCTCTTCGTCCCTTTTTTAGAAAAGGGACGCACAGCTATGCGTTGGTGTTGCTTTTACTTACTTCAAGTGCGCTTGCTGAGAATGCCGCACAGCCAGACAACGAATCCGTTCCGGAATACACCAATGATCAGTCGGCTGAAAATACTGCTCAAAACGTTCCCAGTGGTAACAAACCAGCAGATAGTACTGTCCCTCCTGAGGAAGAACAAAACCCGGATGGTACTGAACAGACGACGATTTTTCGTCCGACTGAGGACATTTCCGAAGACATCGTAATAGCCTTTCCAGTAGATATTTAGTAAATATAAGTAGCACAATCGGGATAAGCAACGAACATGAAACGCACCATTCCATTTGAGATCATTTATCAAACCATAGCCCTATTGGTCGCAGTGGTTTTTGTGCATCTTGTTTATGTCACAGTCATTCGACCAAACGCCGATGCCATTCTCACAGCCCAGGCAGAAAAGTCAGCAAGGGGTGAAGTCTTTGTACAGGATCGTTCTATCTACGTCATCGTTAGGGATTACGAACAGGAATCCTGTTTTATCCTTATGTTCTGGGCTATGGCTATTATGGGCTTTAAAGCTCGTGGCGCCCTGCGAGAACGCGCACTTCTGCAAAAAGATCTTGTTAAGGTAAGCCACGGATTAAGCGTACTTCCGGAAGATACCCGTGAATATATTCGGCCTATACAAGCACTACCGGAAGAATCCCATAGTTACCTGTTACCCAGGGCCCTAACAATTGCACTACAACGCTTCGCCTCTACTAAAAATATCCAGAATGTTTCTGATTCTGTAAAAAGTATCTGTGACACTGAAACAGACCGACTGGACAGCGAGCTGTCCATGGTGCGTTATATTGCCTGGGCAATTCCATCGATTGGGTTTATAGGCACTGTGCGCGGTATAGGAGATGCATTAGGACAAGCGTACAAAGCGGTACAGGGAGACATAGCCGGTGTCACAGAAAGTCTCGGCGTTGCTTTCAACTCAACCCTGGTGGCTTTGGTCATTAGCATCATCATTATGTTTTTGGTCCATCAATTGCAATTAATCCAGGAACGCCTGGTGCTGGAAACTCAGGTCTATTGTGACCAGAGACTTATAAATCACATGCAGGTGCGGTAGTTTACGATGACACTTTTTGTTCTCAATGCTAATGACATAAAACTATGCATATATGCTGATAGTAAAGTGCTCGCCGAAGAACCCGGTATTGCAATAATCGGCCAGAATGGTAACGATTTTGGCGAGGTGGCACTCAAACAGATCAAACAAAACCCAAGGCATGTGAACTACATGTATTGGCACAGGATGAATCTGGACCCTCTCGGCTTCACGGGGCCACGAACGAACAACCACGCAGATCTACTCTACCAGCAGCTGCGCGAGCTCATTCAACGAGCGGACATGGGTGATAATGATGAGCTGGTAATTGCCGTTCGAAGTAATACCTCCAACGAACAACTCAGTTTATTGCTTGGTGTTTGCCAGGAATGCAACACAAAGGTCAGTGGGCTTGTTGACATCAGTGTCGCATTGCTAAGCAGACAAAGTGTTTATCTTCGAAATCTGGTTTTGGATACCGGTTTACAGAGTCTCACAATAGCTGGGATTGACGTATCTGAAAACAATGCGCAGCAATCTGTCAAAAAATCACAGTGCAGCGAAATAACTGAAATGGGCTTACTCCCGTTAATGGACGCCTGGTTAGCAATAATTGCAGACCGTTTTATAAGTGATGCCCGCTTCGACCCACTGCGTATTGCTGATACCGAACAGCAGGTATTTGACCAGCTTTACCAATGGCTGCAACATCCCAATCGTCCGCATACCCTAAATATTGAAGTTAACTACCAAACCATTACCCGCAGCATCGAAATCAGTGAGAGTGTTCTTATTGAGAAAGCCAGCCAACGTTACGATTTGGTTTTGCAAAAATTACCCACCGCCCAAAACATTTGGCTGACCGAGAGCAGTAATCTCCTGCCAGGTTTCAAGGAAGCATTGACTAATGCTGGCCACTCTGTATCCGGTATGGAAACCACAAGTGTTTATGAAGTGGTGTCCAACCAGATTCAACACATAGTACGCGATACAGGCGAAGTCCAGTTTATAACCGCATTTCAGATTTCCAGCTCTTCTCAGCAGTTTGGCCAGGAAAAAGCGCCCAGTGCAGGGCACTGTCCAACGCACATAGTTTATCAGGGCCTGGCTTTGAGACTCAGGCCAGACACTCAGCATGGCTTGATTCGGGATGCGTTTAAAGAACCTGCGACAAAATTACCCGGTGGCTCCGAGGAATACCCCGTTCTGTTAACCACTGCGTCCAGGGGCTTGAAGATAGCTACACCGCCGGGTTCAAAGTGGCTTTTAAACGGTGCTACCCCCGGTCCGGAACAGGAAATATTAGCGGGTGACAAATTGACAATGGGCCAGGACCAACTTGAATTTATACGAGTAGAGGATGGCACGTAAACGCATAAGTGTTTTTTCACTGTCCTTTCTCGATGTTATGTCTTGTGGATTTGGTGCAGTGGTGCTCGTTTACTTGCTTATAAATCACGCCACCGAAGTAGAATATGAACGGGTCAATCAGGATATTCTTTCTGAAATTCGAAAACTGGACTATGAAGTACTGGTAGGAAAGAAAGACCTCGTTAGCATTCAGGACGCGATCGACGAAAATGCCCGGGATATTGACCGCTCAAACCAAAAACGCGTGTCACTTAATGAAACCAAAGACCGACAAAAACGGGAACTTGATGAAATAGAGCTCGCATCCATAGCAGAGATCGAAAGCCTCAATGCGCTCAAGGCAGACGTTAAATCCCGTGAAGAAGAGGTAAAACGCCTTCAGGCTGCAGTGAAGGAAGGTGAAGGAAACAAGGCAAGAACTTTTGCAGGGGCCGGAGACCGCCAGTATCTCACCGGGCTTAAGGTGGGTGGAAAACGAATTCTCATAGCAGTCGATAAGTCTGCGAGCATGCTTGACGAAACACTGGTGAACATACTGCGCAGACGCAATATGTCCACAGAAAAGCGACTGGCAGCACCTAAGTGGCAACGCGCCATATCCACAGCGAATTGGCTTTCAGCACAAATGCCACTGGACAGTGAATTTCAATTCGTAAGCTTTGACACAGAAGTGCACACCTTGAATACCGTTGAAGGCTGGCAAGAAGTCGCCAACAAAAACAGTCTGTCAGAGGCACTTGATAACCTGGCGACATCCATTCCGGAAAACGGTACCAATCTGGAAGCATTATTTACTTACATTTCCAATCTGTCTCCATTACCAGACAGTATTTTTTTGCTGGTAGACGGTCTGCCTACGCTCGGAGCAAAAGCCCCGAGAAAGGGGACTATTACAGGACGAAACAGAATGCGTCTGTTTAATGATGCACTTCGCAGTCTTCCGCCCAAGGTGCCCATGAATGTAATTATGTTCCCTATGGAGGGCGACCCAATGGCTGCCGCTTCTTTTTGGGGGCTTGCAGTTACAACCGGTGGCGCTTTTCTTTCTCCATCCAGCGATTGGCCGTAACAAATGCGTATTAGACGCGACATCGCGGAGTTTGGACTTTCCTTTCTGGATGTAATCAGTTGTGGTTTTGGCGCAGTAATCCTGTTGCTTATGATTACCAAAACAGTTGAACCGGTGGTATTGGAACAATCCGCACAAAAACTTGCTGGTATAGTTGAACAGAGAAAAAACGCTCTGTTTGACATTGTTGGCCAGACAAAAGTGCTGCGGCGAGAGTTACTGGATCAGGAAGCTGAATTGAAACTGGAACTGGAGAAACTTGCAAAACTGGAAGAGGAATTGACAAAAATACAGGGCGAATTTGACGCTTCAACCGAACAGGCCGACCAGTCACTCAACGAATCCAGCGATCTTGCCTCGGCAAAACAATCTCTGACAGAAGAGATGGAACGATTGTTAGGTCAAAATTTTCAACGCAGGGACAACACTATCGGCGGAATCACAGTGGACAGTGAGTATATAATTTTTGTTATTGATACCTCTGGTAGCATGCAACAGCTTTCATGGAGTCAGGTCATTACCAAGGTTAATGAAACGCTAAATATTTACCCGCAAGTGAAAGGCATCCAGATAATGAACGATATGGGTGATTATATGTTCACCCGTTTTCAGGGTCGGTGGATACCAGATTCACCGGCAAGGCGGCGGGCCATTGTAGAACGATTGCGCACCTGGGCCCCATTCTCTAATTCCAGCCCTGTTGAAGGAATAGAGCGTGCAGTAAGAACATTTTATGCACCAGACAAGCGAATTAGTGTCTATGTATTTGGAGATGATTTTTCCGGCCGTTCAATAGAAGACGTCACCGATACCATTGACAGGATTAACCGAATAACAGAAAAGGGCGACAGGTTGGTGAGGATTCACGCGATTGGCTTTCCAGGACTCTATGGTGTGGGTGGTGGGCAACAGGCATCCCTGTATCGATTTGCTGCTCTGATGCGGGAACTTACCTATAGAAACAACGGGACCTTTGTAGGGTTAGCACAATTACAGTAATGTAGGAATACCCGGGAGGTGTACAGGGCATGATAGTAAGATTATTTATCAGTGCATTCGGCGAAGCTATTAGACACGGTAGGCTACCTGCGCAAAAATATTGCTTGTTGGTTTGTTGGACAATAATTGTTACAGCCTGTAGTTCAACCTCTGTACAGGTAGATAAAATCTTTCCCAGCCCCCTTATAGTGCCTATTCCGGCACACATTGGCGTTCATTTCAGCGACAAGTTGCTTAATTTTACCCATGACGAAGAAGTTGAGGCGAATGGTAGCTGGAGTATCGCCGTCGGATCTGCGCAACATTCCATGTTTGATCAAATACTATCCGGAATGTTTGTCGACACAACGCAGGTTCCCGGGCCCGATAAATTTGCTTCAATTACCATTCCCCTCGATGCCATCCTGGTGCCCGAAGTAATCGATTTTCAATTTTCTATTCCTGCCCAGACCCGCACGCCTTTTTATGAAGTATGGATCAAGTACGAAATTAGCCTCTACAAGCCCTCGGGAGAAATTATCGCGCAATGGCCTCTCACCGCCTACGGAAAGGCCAACACGGATAATTACAGTTTTTTGCAAAGAACCCGGGAGCCAGCTGTGCAGGAGGCCACCAGAATTGCGTTAAGAGACGCTGCGGCATTTTTTGCATTGAGATTTGGACGTGAGGCAGAAATTCGAAACTGGATCACGCAATTGGAGGAGAGCTAGTATGTATTTTAGGATAATCGCCTTACCTCTCTACCTGCTGACGCTGGTTGCTTGTGTTTCAACTAATGTAGAACAGGTACGCCAGGCCAGTACCGGTATTTCTTTAGGTGAATCCGTCGTTGTAATGGGAAGAAAAAACCGCTCCAGTGTCAGCGAAACGGAAGAAGCCTTTGTCGCGTGTGTAAACAATAAGCTGTCCCGCAGTAGTACTGGCTATGGGGTAGTTCCGCAGAAAGAATTCACGGACGCATTGTTCCCCTGGTTTGAACCACGGACTGCACCTCTGGACAGCGCAGAGTTACCCAAAATGCTAACCGAGCCCTTGATAGCTGCGCGATTACGTGAAATAGGAGTGCACTACATAGTCTGGATTCAGGGGTCTACCGACCGCGTAGATCAGGCTGGTGCAATGTCCTGCGTTGCGACCATCGGAGCAGCCGGGTGCTTTGGATTTTTAACCTGGGAGAATGACGCGACTTACGAAGCATCCATCTGGGACGTACAAACCGGTACTTCGGCCGGAAATATCAGTTCAGATGCCAATGGTACAAGTTTTGTGACCGGTGTGGTGGTGCCTATTCCTATCATAGCAAGAGTTCAATCGGCTGCCTGCACAGGTTTGTCGAACCAGCTAAATTCGTTTATTCGCGATGAAACCTGACACGTACTACTTAATTTTTAGTGGCCGTATTTCCAAAATTTCGCCGGTAGAGCGACTGGGTTCAATGCTATACCACTCGTAAAATCGTGTTCGATATTTTTTTGAGCACATATCAGCCAGCTCATAAAAAGTTGGACGTCCCGGGTCAGCGATAATAATCCTGGTGGTGCCACCTTCCAGTGCGCGCCCTATCAATTTGTACAGTGGTTTAACCATACTGTCCCAGAAGCAGATGTCGGCGCCGATAATCACGTCTTCCTTGCCCAGGCGCTTGGCACTCAGATTTTCAAAACGGCTAACCTTGTTTTTAACCTTCACCTCATTGAGTTCAGCAAATACATCCAAAAAAGGAAACACATCCTTATCGATATCCACGCCGGTTACGTCTGCTTTGAATGTCTTGGCGCAGAAAACCGCAGCCGGTCCCCAACCACAGCCAATTTCCATCACACGACTGCGCTTTTTGATGGGATATTCCTTTAAATAGTCCATCAGTACAAAACTGGATCGCCAGGTCTTATGGCCATGCACCGAGGGCGAATACAGCTTCTTTAGATTTCGAATCAATCGGTGTTTCGATTCAAGCATATAAATGCCATAGGCTTGATAGATATGATCTTCAGGTAGACGTTCCAGTCTGGGCATAGCAGATAACACTTAAGGAAAACAAGCCGCGCATAATAGCCTCTACGCCCGGCTCGTTCAAACGACTTAAGCACAGATTCACGACAACGGGAAAAGAATACCCGACTAATTTAGTATGGTATTATACAAGGGATTCAGGATAATACCCGGCACCCTGAGCCCGGCAATTTCTATTAGTGGACTGTGCATGAGTAATTCAGAAATAAACAAGCTCATTGAACGCACGTACAGTGCGGGCTTTGTGACAGATATAGAGTCTGACACAATGCCGCCAGGCTTGAACGAAACTGTGGTAAGAGCAATTTCTGCACGTAAAAAGGAGCCGGAATGGTTGCTGGATTGGCGATTAAAGGCTTACAAGCACTGGTGTACCCTGACTCCGCCAGATTGGGGGCACATGAATTTCGGTTCGATAGACTTTGATTCAATTTCCTACTTTTCAGCGCCGAAGAGCCAGGCAGACCGACCGGCATCGCTTGATGAAGTTGACCCTGAGCTGCTTAAAACCTACGAAAAACTCGGTATTCCCCTGCACGAACACGCGGCACTGGCAGGCGTTGCCGTCGATGTGGTTTTCGATAGCGTATCAATTGCCACTACCTTCAAGAAAAAATTAAGGGAAGCTGGCGTGATTTTTTGCTCTTTTTCTGAAGCAGTTACAGAGCATCCGGACCTGGTAAAAAAATATCTGGGAACGGTCGTTTCCTATCGAGACAATTTTTACGCAAGTTTAAATGCGGCCGTATTTAGTGATGGCTCTTTTGTGTTTATTCCCAAAGGTGTTACCTGCCCAATGGAGCTAAGCACTTATTTTCGAATAAACGAACTCAATACCGGACAATTTGAACGCACCCTTATCATCGCTGAAGAATCAGCAAAAGTAAGCTATCTGGAAGGATGCACTGCGCCCATGCGAGATGAAAATCAATTGCATGCCGCGGTTGTCGAACTTATTGCACTGGATGATGCGGACATAAAATACTCAACGGTTCAAAACTGGTACCCGGGAGACAAGGATGGCAAGGGAGGCATATACAACTTTGTCACAAAGCGCGGGGCCTGTATTGGAGATCGATCCAAAATTTCCTGGACTCAGGTTGAGACCGGGTCTGCGATTACCTGGAAGTATCCAAGCGTTGTATTACGCGGGGATAACAGTATTGGTGAATTTTATTCGGTTGCATTAACACATAACCACCAGCAGGCAGACACCGGAACAAAAATGATCCATCTTGGCAAGAATACCCGCAGTACCATTGTTTCCAAGGGTATTTGTGCAGGTAAAAGCCAGAATACCTATCGCGGTCTGGTACGCGTTTCACCGGCGGCAGCAAATTCAAGAAACTACACGCAATGTGACTCCCTGCTTATCGGAGATACCTGTGGGGCACATACCTTTCCGTATATCGAAAGTGGCCGATCGGATGCAGTTATCGAACACGAGGCTACTACTTCGACGGTAAATGAAGAGCAGTTGTTTTTATGCCAGCAGCGAGGCATTGATGCAGACAAAGCCATTAGCATGATCGTTAACGGTTTTTGTAAAGAGGTATTTCGGGAACTACCCATGGAGTTTGCTGTTGAAGCAGGCAAGCTGCTCGAAGTTAGTCTGGAAGGTGCGGTGGGTTAAAGCACCCGGCTATTATCCACTTATGGAAATTGTATCTATGTTAAAAGTTGAAAACCTGCATGTAGAGGTTGCGGGGAAAATAATTCTCAAGGGACTGGATTTGACCATTAGTGCCGGAGAGGTGCATGCGATAATGGGCCCAAATGGTTCAGGCAAGTCAACTCTGTCCAATGTATTGGCAGGAAAACCAGGCTACACAATAATCAAGGGAAGCATTTCATTTGATGGCGCAGCAATCGACGAACTCAGCCCGGAACAGCGCGCCCGAATGGGTATTTTCCTGGCGTTTCAGTATCCTGTAGAAATTCCCGGTGTAAGTAATATGGAATTTTTGAAAGCAGCGAGTGACAGCATATACAAACACCGGGCACTGGAACCGGAATCCAGCATGGACTTTATCAAACGCGCCAGGCAGCTCTCCGCTCTGGTGGATTTGGATCAGGGTTTTTTAAAGCGCGGAGTAAATGAAGGCTTCTCGGGGGGTGAAAAAAAGCGCAATGAAATTTTGCAGCTGCTCATGTTGCAACCTCGCCTGGCCATACTTGATGAAACCGATTCAGGCCTGGATATTGATGCGCTGAAAACGGTCTCGGAAGGCATCAACTCATATAAAAATTCGGATAATGCAGTTCTGTTGATTACCCACTACCAACGATTACTGAACCATATTCAGCCAGACTTTGTGCACGTATTAGCGGATGGGAAGATTGTCCGATCAGGTGATCACAACCTTGCCACGGAACTCGAGGCCAAGGGATATGCCTGGTTAACGGATACTGCTGCCTGATATGTTGGACAGATACCAGTTTATAAAGCAGTGCGAAGCTCAGTATCAGGAATTGAGTTCGCGTTTGCCGTGGATGGACTCCATCCGTTCCGAGAGTCGCTCGCGCCTGCATGCGGTTGGGCTACCGGCAAAAAACCACGAATACTGGAAGTACTCTGCTCCGGAGCAATATCTTTTCAGCGAAAATATGCCCACAAATTCCAGGGGCAAGCATTGGCGCTGTGAGGACGCCCTGAATATCGATATGCAGGGCCAGCTGTCAGGCGACTCCGTGTGTGGAGCATTACCGGATGGTCTTACGGTGGAGCGGTTTTCGGATATCGACCGCGATTCTAGTTCGCGCGGTATTCTTGAGCAGCATTTTAACAGCAACCTCAAAAACCTTTCAGCACAGAACCGTTATTCCATGGGTGATCTCAATACGAGCATGCTGAATGATGGTGTACTGATCCACGTTGGAAAGGGCGTGACGGTTGCACCACTGCTAAACATGCAGCTGGACAGTTCCGGGTACCAGCGTTTGTTAGTAGTACTGGAAGCCGGTAGCAGCCTGACATTGCTGGAACAGCTACCAATAGATGAAGTTACAGGAAGTGGCCTGAGCCATTTGGTTGAGAGCTCACTTGCGCCCGGTGCAAACTTGCAACACTCCCGCATACAACCAGCATCCACGGCATCAGATTATGCACTTACTTCCGCGCATTTAGGTGCAAGTGCTTACTACAATCTAAACCTGTACACACTGGGAGCCACTAACAGACGCCACGACATTAACTTCAAACTGGTTGGCGATGACAGCAAAGTAGACCTGAATGCAGCATTGTATGCCGACAACTCACAAACCAGTGAGACCCTGGTAAATATGGAACACCTGGGTAAGAGAACCGTTTCGCAACAGATAATTCGTGGCATAGCTACTTCAAGAGCCCGTATATCCATTAATGGCCGTATTCACATACACCCCCATGCCCAACAAACAGATGCAAGCCTATCAAACAAGAACCTGCTACTGGACAATACTGCGCGCATTAATACCAAACCTGAATTAGAGATTTATGCAGACCAGGTAAAATGTGCACATGGTGCTACGGTGGGTCAAATTAGTGAGGAAGAAATTTTTTATCTGCGTTCCAGAGGAATCGATTCTGAAACCGCAAGATTCATGATCGCCCAGGGTTTTATTCGAAGCTGTCTAATTGACGCTGAATTCAAGGATTATCTGGAGCGCCTGTTCATGGAGGCGTTTATCTCATGGGAGCAGTAGAACATTGCATGAAGCTGCGGAAACATTTCCCCCTGATACGCGATTCAGACCAGATATACCTTGATAGCGCGGCAACCACGCAGAAACCGGTCCAGGTTCTGGATGCCGTTCGTGATTATTATAATGCGCACAATGCCAACGTTCATCGTGCGGCGCATGCATTAAGTGAAGACGCTACAAATAGATTCGAAAACGCACGTAACGCGGTTGCCGGTTTCATAAATGCCGGGTCTTCCAGCGAAATTATATGGACACGTGGAACCACTGAAGCCATCAACCTGGTTGCAAACAGTTATGCGGGCTCTCACCTTAAAGCAGGTGATGAAATATTGATAACTCACATGGAACATCATTCCAATATCGTTCCATGGCAGCTCATAGCACAGCGCACCGGTGCAATTATCAAAGCAGTGAAAGTCCATAAAAATGCTTCACTGGATATGGATGACTTTTACAGGAAACTTGGTAAACGGACAAAGCTGGTAGCACTTGTGCATATTTCCAATGCGACCGGCATTATAAATCCTGTTGAGGAAGTTATAGCAGCCGCCCACAGGACGGGAGCAGTGGTCTTGCTGGATGGAGCTCAGGCAGTGGCGCATCAAGCGGTGGACGTACAGGCTCTGGATTGTGACTTTTACGCATTTTCAGGCCACAAGATGTACGCACCTACAGGGATTGGTGTACTTTATGCAAAGTCGGCACTACTGGAAAACATGCCACCCTGGCAGGGTGGCGGTGAAATGATTGAATCCGTAAGTATCGAAAAATCATCCTATAATATTCTGCCTTACAAATTTGAAGCAGGCACGCCAAACATTGGTGGTGCTATTGGTATCTCTGCAGCTATCGATTTTCTCCAGCAGCATGATCGCTCTGCTATTGCAGATCACGAACAGCAGCTGCTCAAATTATGTACTTCGGGTCTAAAGCAGATAGAAGGCGTTCACGTTATAGGTGATGTTGAAAACAAGACTTCCATTGTTTCCTTTGTAATGGATGGCCTGCACCCGCAAGATATTGGAACGCTGCTTGACCAGCAGGGAATTGCTGTACGCACGGGCCACCACTGCGCGCAGCCACTCATGCATAAACTTGGGCTACCCGGCACGGTGCGTGCTTCGATGGCCCTGTACAATTCCCGGGCAGAAATTGAAAACCTGATCGAAGCAACTCAGAAGGTGCGTAGTTTTGCATAACATACATTCAATTCCGGCTGATGCGGGAGATCACCATGACAGTTGAAACTTACGATCCGTTTTCAATGAAAGCTTCTGCTGAAACACATATATCAGCCACTGATGCAGCAATTGCCCATCTGGTATCTCAACAGCGAAATAACCCTCAAGCACTTCTCCGGCTGGATCTAACGAATAGCGGCTGCTCCGGGTACAAATACAATCTCGAGTTTGTAAACCAACTGGAAGCCGATGATATTGAATTTCCGCTGGCTAAAAACCTGATTATTCACGTTCCCAAAATTCGCTTTGCGATGCTCAAGGGTACTCAGATTGACTATGTTACAGAGGGGCTTAACGCCGCCATAAAATATACTAATCCGAACGCAGATGCGGAGTGCGGATGTGGGGAAAGTTTCTCTCTCAAGGACTCAGTCTCTACCAGTACCTGAGCAGAACGGCGATATGGAACAGAAAATTGTCATCACAACGCAGGACTGCCCCGGCAGATTGGTTCCTGTGGGAACGCCGACTACAATACCGGCCAACAGTTTTGTAACCCTAACACAATCGCTAGGTGGTAGTTACACTGTAGTATTTCAAGGCAACATGGTACGGATTGATGGTCTTGATGCTGCCGCAATAGGCTACGAGCCGCTGGTTATAGATTACCCGGAGAGAAACCCTGGTCCGGCTAATAAAGAAGATATATGGAACACCCTGCGAACTATTTATGATCCCGAGATACCGGTTAATATTGTCGACCTTGGCCTGATATATGAGGTGCATGTTGAACCTGAGACCGACCCGGGAAGCACCGTCAAAGTAATTATGACGCTAACCGCTCCGGGCTGTGGAATGGGACCTGTGCTGATTGACGATATTAAAATAAGATTGCAAAGCATCCCGAACGTTTCAAGGGTTGAGGTTGATCTGGTGTTTGATCCACCCTGGCAACGGGATATGATGAGCGAGGAGGCCCAATTGGAATTGGGCATGTTCTAATACCGTGCCAGAGGTTTCTACGCTGGACAGTTATCTGGACAAAATTCCGTTTGGCGCACGCATAACCAGTTCAGATATTCTCGAAAATTTTGATTTTCTGGACGACTGGGAGGCACGTTATCGATTCATTATCGATCTGGGTAAGGAATTACCCGAGATGCCAGCAAGATACCAGTCCAAGAACAACAAGGTTGCAGGTTGCCAAAGTCAGGTCTGGATTGTAAGCAGACTTTCCTCCGGACAATACCAGTTTGGCCTCGAAAGTGACGCCATCATCGTGCGTGGCTTAATATGCATCGTTCTCAGTGCATTAAATTACAAAACTCGCGAAGAGATATTGAGCTTCAGCATGCATGATTATTTTTCAAAAATGGACCTTGCAAGCCACCTTAGTATGCAACGTGGTAATGGTTTGCAGGCTATGGTTAAACGCATTCAGGATATGGTATGAGCACTGCCTTGTTACACAATCGCCCGGACCCTGACCTGACCCAAATTTTTTAATGCCGCCGGATATCCAGGCAAATACAAGTCCGTAAGTGGTACCAGATCCTCGACCCTGTCCACATCCCACAATACGTCCAGCAGATTCACATTCAAGCCAAGTTTGCGCGCAGCGGTCAGGGTTTGCTCCAGCACGGTGGCCGTACCCCAGGTTATATTTTGAAACAGGGTCTTGTGAAAACGCGTCATTCCGATCAATACATAACCCCCGTCAGCAGCGGGGCCAATTACCAGGTCATTATCGGATTGCAGCATGGATATAGCGCATTGAATGTAACTGGCGCTCATTAAGGGACAATCGCTTCCGATCACAATGGATGCCCTACCCGCTTTTATATTGTATTCAACTGCATTTGCCATACGTTGGCCCAGGGAGTTTCCTTGTTGGGCGATCAGGCGAGACCGCAGCGGGTAAAGCGGGTCATTTTCACTAATATCGCAGATGTCATCCACCCATATTTGCAAGTCTTCCGGGCTTAGGCTTTCAAGTGCGCTCAGGGTTTTCGAAACCAGAAATCGGTGTATCTCCAGTGCCGGGTAATCACCGACATCTACCGCCAGGCGTTTTTTTACGTGTCCGGGTTTGGATGCGCGGGCAAAAAGTGTTGTTACACATGTCTTGTTAGTGCTCAAGTCGGTGACCTGTAATAGATAGTGGACAATTTGTTTGGGCTTACTCCAAAATAATAGGCTGCACGCATTGCCCACATCAACGTAATGGTTCGAAGAAAGCCGGATTTTTGCCACCTGCGTGCCGACGTGTGCACATACTCCCGACGACATTGTGGTCGACTAAAGATTTTTAGGCGGCGTGACAGTTCTATATCTTCCATCAGTTTTTGTTCCGGTACACCACCAATTTTGTCCAAAAGGGCTCTGTGTACAAACACCCCCTGATCGCCTGTACAAATACCGGTAATACACGACCTGCGATTCATAAAAAAGGCGAGCATGGAATAACGTTTACCTGTCGATGAAAACACCACGTTAAAACGCCCCCACCGGGACTCTTGCTCCATGTTCAAATCCCGACTCAGTGCGTCCATAGCACGACATACGTTCACATTTATTCCGCTGTCTGCATGCAATAGCCAAATCAGATGCCCTTTACTACAGGCTATACCAGCATTTAGCTGTGTTGCGCGCCCTGGATCAGACACCAGTAGTTGATCCACTTTATCCTCAATAGTTCCTGGAAAATTTGAGCTACCGCCATCCACTACTATAACTTCCCATCCTTGACGGGGCCGAAAATCATTCAGTTGGGACACAAGCTGTTCCAGATACTTCGTGTCGTTTAGATTGGGGATGATTACGCTAACTCTGGTCACTCGCCTACCTTAACGGCACGGCGATGGGAAAACTACCATCGGGCTGTGTCAATTTAGTTTCTTTCCCTACGCTACTTCCTGTTAGAATTAACACAGCAAAATGGACCGCTGCCTAAGGCTATAAATAATCTAACAATAATGAGTAACTATATGAAATATATGAAGTATATATTCGTTTTATGTAATACTTTACTACTCCTTAGCGCCTGCTCAGAAGCCGTTCCACCAGAATCCGGACCAGGCTCCCAAACAGACGAGGGTGGCGCTACCACAGACTCTTCAATGGACTCCGGGAAACGTGTGCTGCGAATAGGGATGTCCCAGTATCCTGCCACCCTGCATCCGACCATCGAGAATATGGTCGCAAAATATTACGCACTGGGTATGCTCAATCGTTCTATCACTTCCTTCGATGCAGACTGGAATCTCGTCTGTAATCTGTGCGTTACGCTGCCGACAATCGAAAATGGGCTTGCAGTGCTTGAGAAAACTCCAGACGGTGAAGACGGCATGGCCGTAACCTTCACACTGCCCGAAAATGCGACCTGGGGAGATGGCACACCTTTAACCGCCAGCGATTTACATTTTGCCTGGCGCGTAGGGCGCAATACCAAAACCGGAGCGAATGGCATCGAGTTTTATCGCCGCACTTACGCATTTGAAGTAGTGGACGAGCACACCTTCGTGCTACACCTGAATAAAGTGGTCTTTAACTACAACCAGGTGAGATTGTTATACCCGCTTCCACGACATCTTGAAGAGGCTATTTTTGACGAAGATCCTTATGAGTATAGACACCGCACAACTTATAACTCCGATGCCATAAATCCCGGACTGTGGTTTGGGCCGTATATAATTTCCGAAATGGCTCAGGGATCATTTCTGCGCCTGGTGCGCAATCCGCACTGGTATGGCAAACGTCCATACTTTGACGAAATTGAGTTACGTTCCATTCAAAATACCGCAGCAATGGAAGCCAATATACTATCCGGTACTATCGACATGATAGCAGGTGAACTTGGCCTCACACTTGATCAGGCCTTGTCATTTCAAAAGCGCCATGGCGAAAAATATAACGTCATTTTTAAACCAGGCCTTATGTATGAGCACATTGATCTAAACCTGGATAACCCTATCCTTGCGGACATACGGGTACGCCAGGCAATCATGTATGCAATAGATCGCCAGGTAATCAGCGACCAGCTGTTTTCAGGGATGCAACCTGTTGCCCACTCCTCGGTCAGCCCCCTTGGAACGAATGCTGCCGAAAACATCACACACTATAGCCACGATCCTGAAGTAGCAGCCAGGTTGCTTAACGAAGCCGGATGGAGCCGGTTCAAGGATGGTATACGAGTGAATGCGGACAATGCGCCGCTGCGTCTCGAAATAATGACTACTGCTGGCGATAAAACCCGGGAATTGGTTGAACAAGTATTGCAAAACCAGCTCAAGCAAATCGGCATCGACCTGCGAATAAAAAATGAGGCCGCGAGAGTATTTTTTGGACAAACAACCCGCCAGAGGGAATTTAGTGCGCTGGCGATGTATGCATGGAGCAGCGCACCAAATCTCGTACCACGCACAACACTACATTCTTCGGAAATTCCCACCAGTAGCAACAATTTTGCAGGCCAGAATTACTCGGGCATCAATATTCCGGAAATGGACAAACTTATAGAAGATATTGAACAGGAACTTGATGCTGCAAAACGTGCCCCAATGTGGGAGCGCATACAACAAATATACACAGAAGAAATAGCAGTAATGCCACTGTACTGGAGATCCAATCCTTTTATATTACCCAAATGGCTAAAAGGGTTACGCCCAACCGGGCATCTGGATGCCACTACCCTGCGCATTGAAGACTGGACACGTGAGGAATGAGCAAGACAGACACTCCGCTGCTGTCCGTTAAAGATTTAAGCATAGGTTTTGATACCGATGACGGTCTGATAAAAGTTGTAGAAGAAATTTCCTTCGATATACATCGAGGGCAAACGCTTGCCCTGGTTGGTGAAAGCGGGTGTGGTAAATCAATTACGGCTTTCTCCATATTGAATCTGTTACCACCCTTTGGAAAGATTCTCTCCGGCTCCATCCAGCTATTGGGTACTGAACTGACGACAATGGACGACAAGGCCATGCAATCCATTCGTGGCAATCGTATTTCGATGATTTTTCAGGAACCGATGAGCGCACTCAACCCCGTGTTTACCATTGGTGCCCAGGTAGCCGAAAGCCTCATTTTGCATCGTGCATTATCTCCTGAAAAGGCACATACCCAAACCATAGAGCTCCTGGACAAAGTTGGTATTCCAGATCCTGAATCCCGGGCCAGGAGTTATCCACACCAGCTTTCGGGTGGCATGCGCCAGCGTGTAATGATTGCCATGGCACTTGCTTGTGAACCCGAACTACTAATTGCAGACGAACCTACAACCGCACTGGATGTAACTATCCAGGCTCAAATTCTGGATCTTATGCATGCGCTGCAAGAAAACTTTGGAACGGCCATAATGTTCATTAGTCACGATCTCGCGGTTGTTTCGCGCATGGCTGACCAGATATCCGTAATGTATGCTGGCCGTATTATTGAGCAGAGTGCATCTGAAGGTGTGCTTGAATCGGCCTCACATCCCTACACACAGGCTCTGTTAGACACTACACCACGTCTGGATACATTGCTTGCGCGCTTACCAGCTATTCCTGGACGCGTTCCTGCGCCGGATGAGCGGGACGAAGGGTGTTCGTTCAGAGCGCGTTGTGCTAAAGCGCTTGAGCGTTGTGAAAGTCAGCGTCCGCCAAACAGGCTGATAGCCACATCTGGTCCTGAACAACACATGGCGGCATGCCATGCAGTGCAGGCAAAATCGGCGTGAGTAAAACCATAATATCTACACAGGCGCTTAGCAAAGTATTTCAGACAAGGGTTGCAACGAAAGACGGCATTCGTAATAAAAACGTCAGAGCAGTAACGGACGTGACACTTGATATCTACGCTGGAGAAACGCTCGCCCTGGTGGGGGAAAGTGGTTGCGGAAAAACCACGCTGGGAAGGCTTATGGGACTATTCTATACTCCAAGTAGTGGAAGCCTGAGCATTAGTGGACAAGACACCAGCAGTTATTCTCGTCGCCAGTTGAAACCTGTGCGAAAAAACGTGCAGATGATCTTTCAGGATCCAATTGCTGCACTAAATCCCCGCCATACTATCGAAACTATTCTGACTGAACCCTTGAATATCTACGCTGTCGGTAAACCCGCGGAACGAAAGCAACGTGCTCTGGATTTACTGGACGCTGTTGGTTTAGCAGCAAGCGATTTAGGCAGATACCCCCATGAATTTAGTGGTGGTCAGAGACAACGTATAACTATTGCCCGAGCACTGGCCCTGCAACCGGATTTTATTATTGCCGACGAACCAGTATCGGCACTGGATGTAAGTGTGCAAAGCCAGATACTTAATTTGATGAAAGACCTCAAAGCCGAGTTTAATCTCACCTACCTGTTCATCAGCCATGATCTGGCAGTGGTACATCATTTGGCTGACCGAATTGCGGTTATGTACCTGGGTCGAATTATGGAAATTTCCAGCCGCGCAGCACTTTTTGCAAACCCTGGACATCCCTACACGCAGGCACTGCTCAGATCAGTTCCAAAATTAAAGGCCGGTAAGGGCAGATTCGGCAAAGTATTGCAGGGGGATCCTCCCAGCCCCATAGACCCACCGGACGGATGCCCATTTAATCCACGCTGTGAGTACGCCACAGAACAATGTCGAACCGAAACACCCTTGATTAAAGCGCATGGCAGTGACCCCCAACATCAGATTGCCTGCCACAACATCGGTAAATTTTAATGCGTCGGTTTATATCCATACGTTTCGCTCAGGGTCTGCTCGTGTTGTTCATCATGTCCTTTGTGATCTATTCGCTGATCGGGCTAATGCCCGGGGATCCTATCGATTTGATGATCAGTTCAGATCCAAACATGACGGCTGCAGATGCGGCACAATTGCGTGCTCTATATGGGCTGGATTTGCCGGTTTATGAGCGCTACCTGAACTGGCTTACGTCCGCACTTGGCGGAGATCTGGGATATTCACGTTTGTTTGGGCAACCGGTGCTACAAGCCTTATTCCCCGCCCTTAAAAACTCGGTAATGTTGTTAGGACTAGCCTTTACCATCTCGGTTTGCATTGCCATCCCCGTGGGAACATTAGCCGCATCCCGACCACGCTCGGCTCTGGACTACGGCGTTAACCTGGCGGCCTTTGCGGGCATCAGTATCCCTTCGTTCTGGCTTGCGCTTATGCTGATTATCATTTTTGCAGTATTTCTTGGATGGCTTCCGGCCGGTGGAATAGCACCGGCAGGTTCCGGTGTATTAGAGAACCTCAAATACATGATTTTACCGGCAGCCACCTTAAGTATTACAAGTATTGGCAGCCATGTACGTTATGTACGGTCCTCCATGTTAGAAGTACTAAGACAAGACTATATTCGTACTGCCAAGGCCAAAGGCGCTCATAAACTACAAGTAGTGTGGAAGCATGCACTGCGCAATGCAATGATTCCTGTCGTGACTATTCTTGCCCTGGATTTTGGTTACCTTTTTTCTGGTGCATTGATCACCGAAACCATATTTTCGTGGCCGGGTATGGGCAAACTCATTTTTGACTCGATAATGGGCAATGATTTTAATCTGGCATTGATAGCGCTCTTGTTTGCTACAGCACTTACGCTCACGGGTAATTTACTTGCTGATATTTGTTATGCCTGGCTGGATCCTCGAATTGTGGTTGGGGAGAATAAACAATGAAAAATAACTCCCCGTTTTTTCTTGCACTTCGCCGGTTTCGACGCCATAAGCTCGCCATCGCCAGCCTGGTCTTGCTTCTGGTCATGATTCTTCTCGTGGCTGGCGCACCATTTCTGGAATCACTTTTAGGTGTCGACGCCAATGAAGTGGACCTGTTTAACCGTATGGGCCCAGGTTCTGCAGACCATTTGCTGGGAACTGATGAATTAGGCCGCGATGTTCTGGCACGATTGTTATACGGAGGTCGTATATCATTGGCAACCGGCCTGATAGCGGCCTGCATCGCTGCAACTATCGGGACTGTTATTGGATTATTCGCCGGTTACTTTGGAGGCAAGCTCGATGCCTTTCTTATGCGCTTTACAGACGGCGTTATTGCACTGCCACTTCTGCCGCTTTTAATTGTGCTGGCGGCTCTTGACCTGAACAAAATTGGTGTTCCTGAAAGTATTGCCGAATCTGAAGATATCAGTTTCTATCGCATTATCCTGATTGTTGCACTGGTAGGCTGGACAACGGTCGCCCGCCTGGTAAGAGGGGCAACCCTGAGCTTTAAGGAACGAGAGTTTGTGATGGCCGCCGTTGGTGTTGGAGCCGGTAGCATACACATTATGTTTCGTCACATTTTGCCAAACCTTCTCTCCCCGATAATCGTTGCCGTAACCTTGTCAGTGGGTAACGTGATATTGCTGGAATCGGTACTCAGCTTTCTGGGGCTGGGGATACAACCCCCTATGCCCAGTTGGGGCAACATGTTGACGAACGCACAGGAATTAATCTGGCAGGCACCCTTACTGGCAGTGTTTCCCGGTTTACTGATTTTTGTAACCGTCATCTGCTTTAATTTTCTTGGCGACGGCCTGCAGGATGCGTTTGACCCCAAGGCTGAATACTAGCCCTCGCTGCAACCTATTTAATTACATCCCCAACGCGCACAATTTTTAAGGTATTTGTTCCACCATGAACATCCAGATAGTTTCCCTTTGAGATAATTACCAGGTCGCCTTCACAAACTTCTTCCAGTTCCAACAACCTGTCGATTACCATTTGATTGGCAGATTCGGGAGGTGCTTTGCTTACCTCTGATAATACCGAGTGCACCCCTCGTACCAGGGCAAGCTTTTGATGCACCTTGCTGGAATTGGCAAACGCAAAAATGGGTAAACGCGAAGAGATACGTGACATTTGAATGGGTGTGCTACCGGTTTCTGTCATGGATACAATTACGCGCAGTCCTTCAAGATGATTTGCGGCATACATTGCAGCCAGGGCGATCGTTTCATCCACCAGAGTAAATTTTTGGTGCAAACGATGTTCCGAGCGATTATGCAAGGGAATCTTTTCGGCACCCTCAATCACACGGGCAACGGAGGCAACGGTTTCCACAGGAAACAAGCCTACTGCTGTTTCGCCTGAGAGCATCACAGCATCCGTGCCGTCCAGAACTGCATTGGCCACGTCAAATACTTCCGCCCTGGTGGGCATCGGATTGGAAATCATGGACTCCATCATTTGTGTAGCGGTGATCACGACCCTGTTTAATTGCCGCGCGCGTTTTATAATTCTTTTTTGCACACCTGCAAGTGCGGCATCACCAATTTCGACGCCCAAATCGCCTCGTGCAACCATCACCGCGTCGCTTGCACTAATTATTGCGTCAAGAGTCTCCTCGTTTTCTACTGCTTCTGCCCGCTCTATTTTGGCAACAATACCCGCATCGGAACCTGTAGCTTCCAACAGCTTTCGGGCCTTAACAATATCTTCAGCTGAGCGCGGGAAAGAAACGGCCAGAAAATCTACTTCCATTTCCGCCGCCAGTTTTATGTCACGATAATCTTTCTCGGTCAACGCGGGTGCAGAGAGTCCTCCACCCAATTTATTAATGCCCTTGTTATCCGACAATGGGCCACCAATACGCACCGTACAGCTGATAACCTGGCCATCTACCGAGACCACATCAAGTACGATGCGCCCATCATCCAACAACAGACAGTCGCCTTCGACACAGTCATGGGCCAACTCTGAATAATCTATACCCACCACGTTCTGGTTACCGGTGCCAGTAGGCAAGTTTACGTCCAGTCTGAATTCCTGGCCCTGCCTTAGCTGCACTTTACCCGAAGCAAATTTTCCAATGCGTATTTTCGGACCCTGCAAATCTCCCAGAATTCCCACCACACGGTGTTGCCCGCTCGCAATCTCTCTTACCAGCCGGGCCAGCGCAATGTGGTCTTCAGCCAGACCATGGGAGAAGTTGATGCGAGCTACATTCATACCCGCATTGATCATCGCCTTGATGCATTCAGGGCTATCGCTTCCAGGCCCCAGGGTACATACAATTTTTGTACGCCTGAGCCAGTTTGTTGTTGAATCGATCACGCAAAGGTTCCTGTTTCGAGTTTAACTACGCCACTCCATCAAAACTCCACTAGACTCCATTATAAACACTGAGAGGTCTGTTATATTCGCTTTTAGTGGTTGCCTTAGTCAGATTTTGATAACGGTTCTGCCCTTGAGACGCGCCCGTATTTTCACATCGTCTAAGGTAACCACTCCAATTTTCTGCAAGCCAACCAGCACTAAAAAGTCGACGCTACCCCTCAAGCTTCACGGATATGCGCGTCTGGCTCCTGTGATTCGAGTTCCCCGGCGTTTACCAGCAGGTCGAGCACCTCATACACATTGTAATGGTGATACTTGGGGTTGGGTTGAATCTCATCAAAGAAGAAATCTGTGTAGGTTGCGTTGCTGAGCATTGCCGGCTTACGCCTGGCGCTCCAAGCGGCCAGGATTTCGCGTTGAGCAATCCGGTTCATGTAACTGCTGGGGTTTTTCACTAGGTCTCGTCTAAATAACTGTGGCTTTGGGTGGCCGAAAAATTCGCAATTTTAAATCCGGATTGCCGGACCTATCGGGTTGTAAAGTGTACACCGCTTAGCCACTCTGAATCCAGAATCCGCTGATTAATTATCCCGTAAACAATATCATGATGCCCGCGGCTATAGCTGAGCCAATTACCCCGGCTACATTTGGTCCCATTGCGTGCATGAGGAGATAATTATTTGGATTGGCCTCCAGCCCAACCTTGTTTGCAACCCGAGCCGCCATAGGTACAGCAGAGACGCCTGCCGCTCCAATCAGTGGGTTTATTTTTTGTTTAAGAAACAGATTCATTGCCTTGGCCATCAAAATTCCACTGGCGGTACCAATTGCAAACGCCACCATGCCGAGTAACAATATTCCCAGGGTACTGGCAACCAGAAACTGATCGGCACTTAATTTTGATCCCACTGCCAATCCCAAAAATATCGTCACCATGTTGATGAGTGCATTCTGGGTTGTATCGCTTAATCGATCCACTACCCCGCTTTCGCGCATAAGGTTTCCCAGGCAGAACATACCAAGAAGCGGAGCAGCCGCTGGAATAAACAGGGCAACTGATAACAACAATACCAATGGGAAAATTATGCGTTCTTTTTGCGAGACGGTACGCAGTTGCACCATCTCTATTTCGCGATCTTCCCGGCTTGTTAACAAACGCATAATTGGTGGCTGGATAATAGGCACCATCGCCATGTAGGAGTACGCGGCAACAGCAATTGCACCTAGCAAATTCGGTGCTAGTTTACCTGCAACATAAATTGCGGTGGGCCCATCAGCACCCCCGATGATCCCTATCGCCGCAGCCTCACGCAGGCTGAAGTCCAAAATACCGAAATGCGTAAGTGCGAGCGCGCCAATAAGTGTTGCGAAAATGCCAAACTGCGCAGCGGCACCCAACAACATTGTTTTCGGGTTCGCCAAAAGCGCACCAAAATCCGTTAAGGCACCTACACCCATAAAAATAATCAGCGGGAATACGCCGGTTTCGATTCCTACCTCATAGAACAGGTGCAATATGCCCATACCGGTGGATATTTCCACACCGGGAATATTGCTCAATATCCCTCCGAATCCGATGGGGAGGAGCAATAGCGGTTCAAATTTTTTGACAATGGCCAAGTATAACAATAGCAGGCCAATGCCAATCATCAGCGCTTGCCCCAACGACATCTGGTAAATGCCGCTTTGGTACACAAGAGTATTGAAGGAATCCATGCGCTAATACGGCTTATCTAATGCTAAACAGCACATCGCCAACGGATACCGCATCTCCAGGGGACACCAGAATGCTGTCTATAGTGCCAGCAGCAGGTGCACTTACTTCAGTTTCCATTTTCATTGCCTCAAGCACCAGCACGACATCTCCCTTGGCCACCTGCGTGCCAGGCTGGCAGATCAATTTGACAATATTACCGGACAGGGCCGCACTTACAGCACTGCCCTCAATAGCGAGCGGTACTGAAGAAGAATCTCCATTAGCTGCAACTGCGACAGGACTAATATTGCTAATAGAACCGGTGGAAGAAACTTCAACTCTATAAAGTTTGCTGTTTACCTTGATGTCATAAACCTGCGCAATAGAAACAGAGTCTGAGGCAGGTTGCGGGGGAATCGCTGGAATACTTCCCGCTACTGGCACCGGCTCAAAAGCGCTGGCATCACCACGGTTCTGGAGAAATTTCAAACCTACCTGCGGGAACAAAGCATAAGTGAGTACGTCATCAATAAAGTCCGCGGCAAAAACCAGGGAATGTTTGTTGCCAAGCTTTTCAAGTTCATCACTTAATGCTTCAATTTCGGGTTCTAATAAATCTGCGGGACGACAAGTAATCGCCTCATCTCCTTCCAGAACACGAGTTTGAAGCTCAACATTCAGGACACCGGGCGTTGCTCCATACTCACCCTTCAGCACGCCTGCGGTTTCTTTCGTGATGTTGGAATAGCGCGCTCCGGTAAGTACGTTCAAAACTGCCTGGCTGCCAACTATTTGGGAAGTGGGAGTAACCAGAGGAATATAACCCAGGTCTTCACGTACACGCGGAATCTCTTCGAGCACAGAATCCAGCTTGTCCAGGGCGTTTTGTTCCTTTAGCTGCCCTTCAAGATTGGTGAGCATGCCACCGGGTACTTGAGCCACGAGTATGCGAGAGTCCACGCCCCTTAAAGATCCTTCACTGTCCGCATACTTCTTTCGTACTTCACGAAAATAGGCAGCAATTTCTTCAAGCCTGTGGATATCCAGTTCGCTGTCCCGCTCCGTCCCCTCCAGAATAGCTACAACGGATTCAGTCGCAGAATGGCCATAGGTCATGCTCATGGATGAAATTGAGGTATCCACCACATCCACGCCTGCCTCAACGGCCTTTATAAGTGTGGTAGTAGACATTCCTGTTGTAGCGTGGCAGTGCAAATGCACCGGAATGCTAATGCGCTGTTTAAGTTCGGCGATCAAATCATAGGCAACATAGGGTTTCAGTAAACCCGCCATATCCTTGATACATATTGAATGCGCTCCCAGATCCTCAATCTCAAGGGCCATGTCAATCCACATCTGTTGGGTGTGTACCGGACTAACGGTATATGAGATTGTACCTTGCGCATGCTTGTCATTTTGCAGAACCGCAATAATAGCTGCCTTTAGATTTCTGACATCATTCATGGCGTCAAACACGCGAAACACATCAACGCCATTAACGGCTGCACGCTCGACAAAGCGGGTGACAACATCATCAGCATAATGTCGGTAGCCCAGAATATTTTGCCCACGAAACAACATTTGTTGTGGCGTTTTAGGCATTGCCGCCTTCAGCGCCCGCAGGCGTTCCCACGGGTCCTCACCGAGATAACGAATACAAGCATCAAAGGTGGCCCCGCCCCAGGACTCTATAGACCAATACCCGACTTCATCCAGCTCTTTAGCAATGGGTAACATATCATCAATACGCATTCGCGTTGCGAACAGGCTTTGATGGGCGTCACGCAGGACCAGCTCTGTGATTCCCAATTTTTGCGATTCACTCATTGCCACCTCCCTTGTATGTTCGGTGTTGATCAAGCGCCAAAACCATGGCTTCAACGTGGGATTCATTGACTCCAAATTGGTCCGCCATCTGTGCATACGACCCTTGCACCGGCTCAATACTTTGTATGAGTCTGGTCATAAGCTGTGTGATAAACACCAGAAATACGAGAAAACTAAAAACGGTCCCCATGCCAATTAACATGAGTTGCATTCCTTGTGAAAGAAGCCCTTGAGAGAGCAATTCTGGACCCATCTGTTTATCCCAAACTACGGACCAAGGTTACGGCTTGGCCCGATTATCATTGTCCTGACAGTATAATCTAAATAATCTATTTTGCAGGCTTGCTATCTGCAAGCATCGCTACCAGAATGTCGGTTGCTCACTCAATCACATTGCCCGCAATGACTATTGAATCTTCAGACACTTTAAGCCAGAACAATAACAGACGAAAAAAAGTTCCCGCACCGCAATTTCACGGGTGGCGATTACTGGCAGGCATTATGCTTGTAGTAGCCTTTCTTGCAATCGCGAGTGCCGCAATAGACTGGATCGTAATTGGTCCTCTCGAAGGCCGAATACTTTAACGTACTTGACTGTCATACAAGCCTTCAAGATAATACCGCGCCCTCATAGCGGGGGTAGGTAAAACGCTCAAAGCGCCCGTGGCTCAGTTGGATAGAGCACCTGGCTACGAACCAGGGGGTCGGGGATTCGAATTCCTCCGGGCGCACCAATTAAATCAAGGCTTCAAGCTCTATTCGCTAGAGCTTAGGCTCTAGATAGGCACAAAAATCATCCAAGATACCCAGTAATTCTGAATTACTACAGCGTCTCTACATCCTAGGAAAACACATCAATCATCGATATTTCACTTTTAAAAACTATCTGACGTAGCTTTCTCCGGTCTCTTATATTGATCCTGAGGAGTATGTTAATTGCCCATAAGGAACCGCGTTAGCGATAATTGCATTCCTCTTTACTCGCGACTTCTAAACAAAAACGTGTTATCCACATTTTTTCTATTTAGGGGCCCTGGTTACTAACTTGTATACTAATATGTTCACTAATAGAGTCACGACAGATCTGTCGTCAGGAGGCGACAATTTTGTCGTCAGGTCACGACATTTATGTCGCTAGCTTCTGCCAGCATGATATTTCTCAACTAACGCTAACCTCCATAATTCGATGTCCCGCAATTGTTCTTCAGACATACGCCTGAACTTACCGGCAACATGTATGACACGCGTGTCTTTCGCTTTATTGATCTCGACCTCAATCATTCCCTTCTCTTTGAGATCTTTAATGACCCGTTGAACTTGTCGTTCACTGAATTGGAACGTGTTACGAAAGTGTTCATTAGATACAACGCATCCGAAGTCATTATCCAGGGAATTGATCTCTGCCCACATCATTTTTTGTTGTGACGTTAAGTCAGGCGCGAGCCATATCTCCCGCGGTATCCAAACGCCTTTGAAGTCTCTTTTTGTTTCACTCATGGATCAGCACAGAACACCATAGCTCTGTTGTCATAATTGTACTGCATTGTAAGAAAATCTTTATGTTAGTTATCCACCGGATAGGATAATGGGTTGTCCGGATTCTTTTCTGAACTTGACTGAAACGCGTTATCTATGTTTCCAGAATGGTCACGTTCCTTGGCTGATTCGAATTCGAAAGTTCCCCACTAGAAAACTCAGCGTCAATCGCACTACGAGAGGGGTGTTCATCTGGAGCTTTGAGTTGCAGCTGCTTGTTCTGCTGCTTAAGCGAACCAATTTGTTCCCCCATCTCCGCAACATGACGCATATCTTCTCTGCGAAGCGCTCGCTCCTGTTTCAGAAGTTCATCCTTAACACGAATATCAACCTCTTTCAGATCGAGAGCGTCTTGCAATCGCTCGATCTCTTCTTTTGTTGGACGCATATCTTCTGTTCTTTCAGCGGTAGCTAATTCTGATTCAGGAAAATTAGTGCTCATCGATGGTGGCCGAGGTTGACCGGCGCTGACCGGCTCTTTCCCGTGTTGTGACTCTTGAGCTGCCATTGCTCGATTCTGCATTTCATTGGTAACGAACTCGTCGAGTGAGTTAGCGCCGATGTACCATTGAGGCTTGTGTATGTTACCCACTCTCTTCCATATACATTTCAGCACGTTCGAATCATTGCGATCACAAACGCGTCTGTAACGCCGATCACGGATTTTAATACCTCTGTTTGCTGCGAAAACACACGCTGCCTGCGCAGTAAAGACGTAGTCGTCATCATCTGGATCAACGGTCATTACCGGACGTGACCGGTGCAGACCGGCGAGATCCGGCTCTGTCCGGCGGAGACCGCCGCTAGCCGAAGAGTTTTGAGCGAATTGCTGTTTGTTTTCATCCGACATAACTTTAACTTACCACGCATTCTCAGAAATCCAAGGATTCTTATCCCCAAGAAAACGGTAAGGCTTTAGAAGAATAAGAGTCGATACGGGCATCGTTCATCCGAATCTATAATTGAAACGACGGAGAAGTATACAGAGTTGGGGGTGGGAGAATGTAGTCGCTCCGTTTCCTGAGTATCCAAGACTGTCTGCCTTTGATGCCATCGTGTAAGAACCAAAGAGGCCGCAAACAGCAACGGCGCAAAAATAACCACGCCAGGTATCCCCAACAGTGTCAATTGACGATCTCCTCGTGACAGGTACTGTATGTGGTAGGGGAGCAGTTCTGTTCTTTTCCACAACTAACCAGGAATGCCGCAAAGAAGCTTCTGACAATTCCGCAGGATGCGCGTCTACGCGCCAATCATGCACAGCAATGCACGCACCCAGAAAGGGGCGTTGATTTCGAACCCGTCGTGAAAATATTTGGAGGCAGCGCCACTTTGCTCCTTACCGAGATGGACGAAGACAACATTTGTTTTAGGCTGTTTGATTTAGGACATGGGTTTCCAGAACTTGGATCTGTTGCGCTCGACGAACTGGAAGCCTATCGCGGGTTTCCACCAATCGAGCGTGATCTGTACTTTGAACCCACAAAAACGTTGTCGGAGTACGCAGATCAAGCGCGCACCGATCGACGTGTCATGGCATAGGAGGGGACATGAATGATGACGAAATAATTGCTCGAGCTGTAGCACTTCTCGAGGCGCGCATTCGAAATACTGAGATCATCAGTAATAATAATGATGCCAAAACGTATCTACGTTTGAAATTGGGTCACCTGGAAAGGGAGGTGTTTGCCGTTCTTCTATTGGATACAAAACACCGAGTGCTTCATTACGAGGAAATATTCTATGGCACAATTGATCGAGCAAATGTATACCCGCGAGAGATAGTGAAAGCAGCACTTGCGAAAAATGCCGCTGCAATCATTCTGGCACACAACCATCCCTCTGGCGTAGCAGAGCCCTCGCAGACTGACTTAGTGATCACTCAACGAGTGAAAGAGGCGATGGGCTTAATCGATGTGCGAGTGCTCGACCACATTGTGGTCACCCGAGGTACCACGGTCTCGATGACTGAACGTGGTTTGCTTTGATCCACTACAAACCCCGCTCTATGCGGGGTTTTTCATATCCCGGGATAAGGGCAGGATTTACGTAACCACAGTCCAATAATATAGACTGCCTCTTTAGGTATTAACTCTATTATCACCTCCGGATAATCAAGGATTAGATCTAGTGCAATACAAAGCAATGCTCATATGTAAAATTTAACCTTGTATCGCACAATATCTGTTTTCAGAAGAGGGTATAAAAATATCCATCCGATGTTGGCAGAAAGCCGAAACTAGCTCTACACCAGATTATCAATATGAGCGTCCGCTCTTCCTCCGAAAGCAGCCGTTGAGTTACTATCTGGGGGCATCGGCCCATAAGAGATATTCTCGAGTATCAGGTTCACTTATCCCGATAGCGGTCAATCGGACAACTGCCATGCGTTGAATGGGTGAATAGCTAGTGCCGCGGGTTGCTGCTCATAGTTTGGCTTCCGCCGACAATGGGCTTATTCTTCCTATCGCAATGGGATGGCTCAAGATATGCTTTGTCGGTGAGTGCCTTTCTGAGAAGAGTCGGCGGCGAAGCTCGCGCTTTGTCCTGACTCGAAGGAAACATGGGAATGTATGACAGGACTAACGATCAATTCGACACTATCGACCGAGTACCAAAGTGACGGCCTGTACCGCATTTTGGCTCTTGATGGAGGTGGCGCCAAAGGCTTCTACACACTAGGTGTTCTCAAAGAGATCGAGGGAATGCTGAAGTGTCCGCTGTACACAAGATTCGACTTAATCTTCGGCACCAGCACGGGGGCGATCATCGCGTCTCTCATCGCGCTTGGGTACGAGGTCGATCAGATCCACGACCTGTACAAAAAACACGTGCCAAGTGTCATGGCGGCAAGGACAGCGGGCAGAAAGACAGCGGCGTTGTCAAAGCTCACAAAGGATATCTTCGGGTCGCTAACCTTTGAGGACGTCAAGACTGGCATAGGTATCGTCGCTACGAGATGGATAACTGAGCGGCCGATGATATTCAAGGGGAGCGTCAAACAGGCACACGGCCGCACGGGGACTTTCAAGGCAGGTTTTGGAGTGAGCATGGCCGACGCTGTGCAAGCGTCGTGTTCGGCATTCCCATTTTTTCATAGAACGGTGGTCACGACAGTGGCTGGCGACAAAGTTGAATTGATCGACGGAGGGTACTGTGCAAACAACCCGACTCTCTACGCGATAGCTGACGCTGTCGCCGCCCAAAAGAGAGAGCGCAAAGACATCCGCGTTGTTAATGTTGGAGTCGGCGTGTATCCAGAACCGCCACGTGGATTTAAGATGAGGCTGGCTAAAAAGTACGTGGTCAGCGTTCAGCTTTTGCAGAAGACTCTGGAGATCAACACGCAATCCATGGATCAGCTTCGCGAAATTCTGTTCAAGGACATCGCGACCGTTCGTATCAACGACACTTTTGAGCGCCCAGAAATGGCGACCGACCTCATGGAACACAACCTTGATAAGCTGAACTTGTTGCGACAACGAGGAAGTGAGTCGTTCGCTTCGCGGGAAGAAAAGCTCAGAGAATTTCTGATGTAAATATGGGAGGTACCATTGTCAATTCCAGAATCTCAGCTCGACACATGGTCTCATCAGGGTTCTATCACTCTATCTGCTAGCACCTACAAAACGATCAAGAGTGCACTCGAATCGACCGGGACTGGTTACGCCGCAAAAAACTACAAGGTTTTTTTGCAAGGCTCTTACGGGAACAACACTAACATCTATGCTGAGAGCGACGTGGATGTTGTGATCAGGCTAGACGACGTATATTTCAGCGATCTCTCTAACTTGGCATCAGAAGACAAAGCAGCATACGATGCAGCACGCGTCGCGGCAATGTACTCATACGCTGACTACAAGAAGGACGTGCTAAAGGCACTGACTGACAAATTCGGAATCGACGTAAAGGCAGGTGACAAGGCAATCGCAATCAAGCAAAGCGGGAACAGGCGAAAGGCAGACGTTATTACTGCAATGCAGTTTCGACGCTATTGGAAGTTCAAGTCCACCTATGATCAGAAGTATGACGAAGGCATTTGCTTCTTCAATGAATCTGGCGAACGGATCGCTAACTATCCAAAGCAGCACTCTGAGAACATGACCGCCAAGCATCAGGCGTCTGGCTTGCAGCTGAAGCCTATGGTTCGAATTCTCAAGAACTTGCGAACTAGGTTGGTCACCGACGGGAAGTTGAAGGCTGGAGTTGCACCGTCATATTACTTAGAGGGGCTTCTCTACAACGTGCCAATTGACAAGTTTGCAAGGACTTATAGCGACAGCTTTGTGAACGCAATGACATGGATTCAAAAGGAAGCGGACAAGACGCAGCTCGTGTGCGCGAACGAGCAGCACTATCTGTTGAGGGACGGCGTTCACAACTGCTGGCCTATTGCTAACGGTGACGCGTTTCTCAATTCGGCGATCAAGGCATGGAACGAGTGGGGATGATCGCGGAGACCAGGACGGTCCCATGCACCTCTCTGACTTTTGTTGAGCCGCGCTAACGCGCGAGCAAACCACGCAGCGCCAGTACGGCAGCTAGTTGAAGACCAGTGCCAATTTGAAGCATTCTTGAGGAGTGGTCGCTAAAATCCATAAACGCAGTTGAGCCAATTCACCCAGAGGGTTGGAATCAGTGGATGTTTTCGTGGAAAAAAAATTTTGTCCGGCGAGGACATTCTCTCTGCTCCTTGGATTACAGGGAAAGGCGGTGTCACTACCTTACGAGACTAATCAGGCGCACGAGAGTGCTCTGAAAAATACATTTGACGGTAACTACCTTGTTACCGTCCTCTCCTCACCATCAAAAGGGGAGCTTAGTAGAACGTCGCACAATATCTGTTTTGCGACGTGTGTCAAAAAGACGGCTCGGTTGAGCTGTCCTTTTAGACAACCCAACATCTAAGAAAAAAGACGCCCATTTTCTATACGCGTTGGCTCACTACACGATTTGTGTTATGTATTGTTAGGGTTTCGTTCATGTCATTCTCATAACGAACCGAAAGCTATCGCGATCTGGATGAACCGTTGCAGAGTCGATCTCGCTTTTGGTTTCTGCAGATATATACAAAATATACACAACCCAGTGTTTTTGCAGTCCTTATGTAGTCCGTGAATATCCTTTAGGAGCAAATATTTAAGTGGACTATGAGGGTACGTTGGAAGTACTGATCAAGGGTTCCAGTCCCGCCCGCTCCGCCAATTAGTCTGCAGCTTTGCGAAGCTGTCAGTTAAAGTCCCAAATATTTATTTTACATTCAAAGGCTTAGAGCCGTGTTTTCATGGAATGGTATTCTCTCTTTAACGGTATTTCAAGATAATCGCGTTAGTTGCGGGGGATTATCTAAGTTACCTATTTTGAGAGTTCCCGTTTGACAACAATGCGGGCCACCGCAATGCGTTTGATCCGATTCTCCAGCTCTCGGATATTGCGCTGATGGGGTGTCAGCGGCGTAGCTTTACCAACCACGCCAGCACGTTCTTTCTTTAGTAGAGAGGAGACCACCTGTTCATCGCTCGTGCCGCTTCTCGAACGCTGTACCCCTGGTCAACCATCAGTTGAGCCGCTTCCAATCGACATTGCGGTGTAAACGTCGGTCTGCTTCTTGCTGTCATTAGGTCACCTTCTTCTCTGAGGTGTACAATAACGCCTCTAGCTAAGCGGCCAAATAAACTGTGCCACTACACATGCACTTCTTCACGCGACTTGCTTGTATTTACCCCTGTGGAAAACTAAGGGCTCTGCATCTGGATTGGATTCGATGTTGACCACTTCCCCAATCATTATGACGTGATCTCCCCCCTCATAGCGCGCATAAACCTTGCATTCCATAGAGGTCAGCGACTCCGTTAAGACAGGACATCCAATCATTCCTACCTTGTAATCACCTACATGGAGCTCATGCTTGCCCTTCGTCGCGTGACGATTTGATAGATTTTCCTGTTCAAGAGCTAGAATGTTTACGGCAAATGTATCAGCTTCTTGCCAGGCTCGTACGGTGTCTGAACTTCTTTGCAAGTTCCACAGAACCAAAGGAGGGTCAAGCGAAAGTGAGGTAAACGAATTCACCGTCATTCCAAAGGGCAGTAATCCCCCAGCAACTGCTGTGACAATCGCAACTCCAGTAGGGAAAAGTCCCGTCGCAATGCGTAGTTCGCTGTTTGAAATACTCATCATTCAATCTCCTGTTAAATACCACATCAATATGGCTTCCTTCCGTCCAAAGACTATGTCTCCCTCAGCGAAACTGTAGATAGACAGTGGCCTCTTTTGACGCAACGCAGAGAATCTTGGCGGCGCCGATGATCTTTCTCCTGTAGCTTGTCCACCTTGAATGAGGCTATTTCAACATATTATGCCACCTGCTCTTAAAATTCGGCCGGTGGCAAATAACCAAGCGGACTGTGTGATTCCACCACATTACGGTGTTTTCGCCATCAATTGATGATCAACCAGGCATCGTTTAAATTCAGAAAGTAAAATTGGCACAGGCCCCTCTGCTTTATGCATTGCATGTAAAATCAGATTACCATAGCGTGGATATTGCTCACCTAATTGCCTGTGACGCGTCTGCAGAACATCATCCGTATACACAAATTTGTATCTCTTGAGATCGTCTTCCGTTTTGATGTTTTTAGCCACCGCCTGAGCGATGGCCTACAAGTCTTTCTTATTCATAGTTGCCTATCCCTACCCGTTATCGGGACTAATGATAAGCAGTTACATAGTTTTTGTTACAGTTTCTTACTGTGCAAGAAAACCCCCATCAACAGCCAGTATATGACCCGTAACCATTGAAGCCGCCTCGCTTGAGAGATAGAGTACTGCGTGCGCCACATCCTCTGATTCCGCCAGACGCCGTAAAGGAGTCAGATCGCATATTTTCTGGGTAATTTCCTCAGATGCAAACAAACCGGCAGTTAAAGGCGTATTCACCCAGGTCGGCGCCACAGCATTTACTCGAATATTATTTGGGGCCCACTCTACGGCAAAAGCACGTGCCATATTTACAACCGCTCCTTTTGTAGCCTGATACGAAACATTCGGATAGATACCCCCTCCTGACAAACCCATGATGGAAGCAATAAGAACAATAGAACCACCTCCCGATTCCATCATATATCTTGCCCCATGTCGTGCACACAAAAAGGTACCCGTCATATTAACTGCAATAACTTTCTCCCAAGCCGCCAAGGGCAATTTCACAGAATCTTCGCGAATCGCAATGCCAGCACTGGTAACCAGGCTATCAATCTTTCCGAATCGGGCAATAGTAGCAGACAACGCATCGACAACCTGATCTTCCCGGGAAACATCAGCTGGCGTAGAAATCGCTGTTATACCTTCTTCCACGAGCATCTGCCTCGCCGTCTCAGCACCCTTCGCATCATGATCCACTATACAAATGGAAGCTCCGGCACGCCCCAGTACAAAAGCGACAGATAGACCAATTCCACTCGCTCCTCCGGTGACAATCGCCACCTTACCGTCCATTCCAAATACTCGGGGTAAGTCACCTGCCATCATATACCGTCCGGGCGTACAACTCTCCGGGAGTGTTTGTTTTTGATGATTCTTCATAGCTAACGACTTTGTTCATTTGTTCACCCAAGCCTGATATGCCCAGATTTAAGTTATCACCGGGACTTAAATACATCGGGGGCGTCATTCCCATACCCACTCCAGGCGGAGTACCCGTTGCAATGAGATCACCAGGTTTAAGTGTTATAAACTGACTAAGGTTGGATATTATTTCAGCGACCGAAAATATCATCTTGCCAGTATCGCCTGTTTGGCGGCGGTGCCCGTTGATATTCAGATACAGCGAGAGTTTTTGAGGATCCACCACCTCATCTCTTGTTACCAGATAAGGACCGATGGGTCCAAAACTGTCACAGGATTTCCCTTTAACCCATTGTCCGCCCTCATCCATCTGAAACGAACGCTCGGACACATCATTTACCACGCAATACCCCGCAACATGCGATAAGGCTTCAGTAGTGCTTACATGCGCTGCCACCTTTCCAATCACAACACCTAACTCTACCTCCCAATCTGTCTTATACGAATTTCTGGGAATTATGATTGGATCATCAGGCCCACTTACTGAACAGGCTTTCATAAACAATACCGGCTTGTCAGGTATAGGTAACCCGGTCTCCTCGGCATGATCAATATAGTTTAGCCCTATACAAAAGAATCGATTAACCTCACTCACACAAGCACCCATACGTACGCCATCCGAAACAATGGGTAGTTCACCTGGGTTACACAAACGCAAAGCATTGAGCTCAGCGTCACCGAGATAATCCGCACTAAGGTCTGGTAATACGACCGAGAGGTCTCGTTTGCGACCGTGTGAATCCAAAATACCCGGCTTCTCTTTGCCTTTCTCGCCGTGTCGAAACAACTTCATGCAAGACTCCATGCATCGGGGTTTTCGCAGATTCCGTCAGAATTCCAACCCAGGTAACCATTTTTGACAACCTGTTTGGATTCTTCCGTAAAAATTGAAAAGTGAACACCGATGTTGTTACTTAAATGCACTACTACATTAAGCTTGGAGGGCATGTACACCATGCCCACGAAATTTACTCCAATCAGACACACACCAGACGAGTCACCATCCTGGTACTCACTAATCAACCGAGAAACGGCTTTCGCAAGTACTGCCGTTCCATGCAATATAGGGTGCCCAATACCAACGCTTCTCGCAGCTGTGTGGTCACAATGTATCGGATTCCAGATTCGAGCACATTCCGAATAGATATTGCCCAGCCCCTCCCGAACCGGAATGCAAAAAGTCGCTTCAACTACGGATGTATCAATTTTTCCCTGCAGAAAAGGAACCGACGATGAGGTAGTACCCTCACCCTCCAGCTCCACACCGAGATAAATTATCTCCATATAGGACTCACATAGCTTGTTGTTATTTTGGTCGATTGTCGTAAACCTAATTACTTCACTTGCACCGGATCGGACCTTAGAAATGCTAACAACTGTTGCAGTGGTAAATAGAGTTTCACCGGATTCAATAGGCCTGAATATTCTGATGAAGTGTCTGGAGTGGACCCCTCGTGCCATCTCTTGTTTGTCTAACAGTCTGTGTTTCCCGCAGTCTTTAAGCGCGGGCCACTCGACACAGACCGGAAATACAGGATGAGCAACTACCAGGGCTCGCTCTCCGCTATCCATGTAATCACTGGAAAAATCCTCGATGGAAGCTGCAAACGCCATAGTCCATCTGCTCGTTACTTCATGCCTGATAACATCGCTCGAACATCCGACCATACTCACATTGAGTGTCATGATGTGGCACACCATATCCGACCCGAAGCCGAGTCACATTTTTTATCTCTGACCGGATAATTATGGTGACAGTTATCACGAAAAAAATTTATCAACGTGTCTTTTACAACAACAAACGCAAGACTTTTCCAAGGTAATTCGTGTTCGCTGAACAGTCGGACATCACTGCATTCCATTCCTGGAGAATAGCCAGTCCGTGCAAATTCCGCCCGATAATAAAAGTACACTTGCGCGATATCCGGAACGTCATAAATGGTGTAAAGACCCAATACATTTACTACTGCGCAAGCTTCTTCTAGACATTCTCTTTTTGCCCCCTCGACAAGAGTTTCGTTTACTTCAACAAACCCCCCTGGAAGTGTCCAAAGATTTCTTCGTGGACTAATGGACCTTCTGCACAAAAGAACTTTATTGTCCTGACTAACCAAACAACCCGCCACCATTTTCGGATTAACATAATGTACCTCACCACAAACACTACAAACATGTCGCTTTCTAGTATCACCGAATGGAACTGTCAGACTCACCCTGTTGCCGCACTCAGTACAGAACTTCACACTAACCTCAGAGCTGTGTGATTTTTCCAAATCAGCATTAACAGTTGCATGTATTTACACACCCTTTTTTAATCAGAAATAATTTCTAAATGAAGGTTTTTACTTTCAAAACCCGCCCGCAGACAGTCAACATCCATTGGATGAAAAACGGTTTTTCTCTTCAGATATCGGTCAAAATGAAAAACGGCGGTGGCCATAGCGCACAATTGCGTATGTTTCGGGTCAGCAAGAACGGAAATCTGCTGCATATCGTTCAACAAATCAAGTCGGTCTTGCTCCAGAGATTTCTGCCCAGGTTGCGAGAACATACTGGCAAGTCGAACATGATTTTCTTCTACAGCATCTCCAAAATGCACATGTCCTGCGTTTTCAACAATTACCAACATTTTTGGCAACAACAGACGTTCATAAAGCCGTTTAACATCTGCTATTCGGGCAAGCGCGTCAGCTCTACCTGATAGCACCAAAACCGGTGCCGGTCTCATAATGGGGAGTAGTTCACTCAATCTGCGAAAACTGAAGATATTCTCAAGATACGGATTACATTCTCCCCACGCAGGATTAATAGCCATCGCAGTGGTCACGCGTGAATCAGCATTGAGCGCAGCCAGGGCAGTCCAGCCACCAAAACTAATGCCCGCTAAACCTATCTCATGGGTATTTACCATAGAAAAAATGGTGTGCTGCCCCTCCACCACGGCATCTATGATCGATGAAATATCGTTCGGCCGATCCTCCATCGATTGCTCGGCATCGGATTCCACGTTACCAGCATCGGAACTTACATCGAACTGATCGTGAATAGTATTACCGGAATGATCAACACCGACTACAACATACCCATGGCTCGCAAGGTGCGTGCACAGGTAACTGGCGCTGCGTCGATGGCTGTAGCCGCCATGGGAATAGATTATCATTGGAAACTTTTTATCTATCGGTGTTACGTTTCGTACCGCGCTTTGGGAACTCTTAGAACTGTGCTCTCCTCTAACTATAAAATATCGGTCCTGTAAGTTGCCTTCCATATCCTGGTTACGGTATTTTTCAGTGGCCGGATACCAGAGTTCCAGCCTGAGTTTTCTGGAAACATTAAGGTCAGCCGTCTGGACACCAACCGTAAAGCTTCCCCGTAAAAATGGGGCATCAGTAATCACACGCCATTCCATTTTCTACGGGTAAAGCTGTCCATGATAAGCATGCAATCTGCTTACTTCTATACCAGCAGCAATAGTTGCTATCCACCAAACCGGTGCTCAATTTCCAACCCAAAGCGTTGTGGTTCACCCCAATATTTGGTGACGGTGAATAAGGGCTGAGCTCCTCCAGAGAGATCCAGAGCATCCAGAAAGTATTTTTTGTCCATAAGGTTTTTGCCCCAGATGGCAAACGTAGTCCTGTTGTTTGGCAACGACCAGACCAGGCGGGCATCCAACAGCCCAAAGCCTGACTGCTTAGACACCGTAAGGTTTTCAAGCGTATTGTACTGACGACCCCGGAAGGACCATCCCACATGGCCTTCCACTTTGCCACCTTGTCGGGTAGCGGTTTCATAATTGAGACTCACACTGTAGTTGTAAGGAGAGTTCATAAGCGCTTCCGTATCGGAGAGGTCTCTTTCTTCAATTATAGGATTGAAATCAGGTGCAGGACCTACCAATACATCTTCTACAATGAATTTGTCATATTCACCGTCCACCCAACCAAATGAAGCGCTAAGCTCCCAGCCATTCCCCAGCAAAGCCTGCAGTTCTCCTTCAATGCCATAGAGTTTGACATTCTGCGCATTGAGTATTTCTCCCGCCGGGCGACCATTAACAATTCTGGTTACTGTTAGTTGCTGGTTTTTGTAGGCATTATAATAGCTGCTGAAATTGGAAATCACCCTACCGCCCAACCAGCTTGATTTTAAACCTATCTCTACATTATCCGATGTTTCAGGTGCATAGGCCTTCATTCTTACATTGTTATTGAACCCGCCGCTTGAGTAGCCCTTACTGAGACTCCCATACAGCATTACGTTGTCCCGGGCGTGATAGCTGAGTATGATTCGCGGGGTTGTTTTGCTGAACTTTTCAGACACCTCGCAGTAGATTCCAGAGCGCGCCGGAGTACCGTCCGGACAGGCAGGAGTTTGTAGTCCACCATCCGGTCTGGTCTGGCCCCGGATAAACTCTCGATCATCTTCCGTGTAGCGCATACCCATCGTAACAGTGAATTTGTCAGTAAGCGCATAGTTACCTTCAAAAAACACAGCACTAGACCTGTTGTTAACTATGACTTCACGACTGCTACTTAAGCCCTGGGTAAACAATGCAATGTCCCCAAATGTGTCGAACCTGGGACTAAAAGGAAAAGGAACCGAGAAAAAAGGCCAGTCCTCTGGAGATGGAGCGGTCACGTCCCTGAAGAAATAGAGGTTACTTTTCTCGTTTGAGTCTTCCTCAAAAAAGTACACCCCAAACACCCATTCCAGCTTATCATTGAAACTCACGCCACTTAGTCTGAACTCCTGCGACCACTGCTCATAATCAGACGGCACCGTTTGTATTGATTCAAGATACGAAGGTGTACCAATGCTATCCGACCCTATCCCCCAGGAAGTATTCGCCAGTCTGGATTGCCGCCATCCTGTTACTGAGGTCAACTGCACCGAATCCGTTTGCCAGTTCCAGGTAAGGTACACCCCATCAACACTGATTTTGGTTCTGTCGGGATCATTATCGCTGGATTCAAATTTGTCTGTAGCGTTACAGGTGTCTCTAATCTCGTCATAAACCCCAAATATGTAAGCGGAGTATGGAAGGCCGCCAACCGACGCTGTTTCTGCGCCGTTATCAGGTCCGGTCCACTCACATTGCCCCAGAGAAGGACGGGTTTTTCCATCCTGAAATTCGTACGACAATAAGGCATCAAAAGTTTCGGTTGGCGTCCACAGCAATGAAGCCCTTATGCTAGTCAGATCTTTGTCATTCCAGCGCTTACTGGTTGCGGTATTGTTCACGTAACCATTTGCACTGGACGATTGCATACTCAAGCGAACTGCAAGATCTTGATGTACAGGTAGATTTACCATACCGCTAAATGACCGCTGCCCGTCGTTACCTAAACCACCCTTTAAAGAAGCTTCAAAGTCTGATTGAGGTTTTTGGTTAACCACATGAACCAATCCAGCCGTTGTATTTCTTCCAAAAAGTGTTCCCTGAGGACCTCGCAGTACCTCCACCCTTTCAACATCAAAAAAGTCAAAAATTGAACCCGAGGGCCGGCCAAGGTAAAATTCATCGACGTAAACACCTACTTTAGGGTCCTGAGTGGCGCCAAAATTAGCTTGACCCACACCCCTTAAGAATATAGTTGCGTTATTCTTGGAAATCCCGCTTGTATCCACAAGCAAATTTGGCGTAATACGTGTCAGGTCCGACATGTTGGTCACTCCTCGGCTTATTAACTGCGTGCCGGAGTGAGCCGTTATCGGTATGGGTACAGACTGAATATTTTCTTCAAGTTTACGAGCAGTTACAACAACTTCCTCCAGCACCAAGTCTTTTGCCGCACCTGCAGCGGAAATGTACGGGGCACCTGTTAAACATAACAGCGTGGTAAGAAGTAATTTTTTAATATTCATTGTCGCATTCTCCTAGCGGCTTTAGTAAGTACGTACTTCCGGAAACGTTATAGCCAAAACATTTAGCCATGGCTTAAGTGTTAAGGCTTTCGTCCCTTTTAGAAATCGTTGTAATAGGAACCCATCGCCAGAACCAGATTGTTAGGGTCCTGGAAATAGAAAATTTTCCTACATTCGCCCTCGTCTTGTATACCGGTGCACTCTACGTTTTTGGAAACAAGCAAAGCACGATATTCCGAGAGTTTTTCAGCGGGGACATCAAAACAAATATGGTTCAGAGAACCGACAGCACTCCGGCCTGATCCACCATCAAACAGGTCTGATCGAGCGATACCCGGCTGGTCTTCAGGAAGCTGCGCATTGAATAGGCCATTCGAGTCAGTTACGGTATCAAAGGACAACCAGGCCAACACATCTATTCCATTTCCCACTTCCAAGAAGAAATGATGGCTGTTTCCACCTCTGACATCGCACACAAGCTTCATACCCAATATTTCAGAGTAAAACTTCACTGTATCATTCATGTCTCTGGCCATGATGGCAAAATGGTTGACGCCCCTGAATTCGAAACAATTGTTTTCCATACATGTCATAGCCATTGATATTCTTTCCTAGTCACGCGCCAGCGTGTCGTATGTTTCGACATCGGCTTTTGGCTGGTATTCAAGATCCCCGTCCATATAGGCTCTGGTATTAGCTCCAAACTCGATGTTGATACCGTCCGGGTCTTTGAAGTAGAAGGAAGAGTGAAAGGTCATGTCATTGCGCATAAGTGTTACGTCTATGTCCAGGTTTTTCAGCTTCTTCCGATAGTTTTCCAACTCAATAAGCGGCAGGTCATAGCAGATATGTATCAATGCTGCTGTGGGCTGGATTAACAGGTTAGCAAGTTCTTCGTCCAGGTAGTTGGAAGTAGCGATGCCAGGTGCCACTTCTCCATCGGGAAACCAGATTAGTTCGAGACGATCTACTCCGTTTCCAAAATCGATCAGACAACGTTTGCTGCCGTCATCCTCCTGGGTTTGATGAATGAGTTTCATCCCCAGCAGGTTGGTGTAGAAATCAACGCTTTTTTTGATACTTCCACAAACAAGCGCGATCTTATTGAAGCCTCGTAACTCGAATATTTCGTTGACGTGATCCAACGTTACCGGTTTGCGATTCATTGCGCAACGAGGTTCCTATGCAAGAAGTCAAGGAGCTTTTCAAAGGAATCTTCTGCAGCATCTTTATCGAAGGAAGGTCTCTCATCGCAACAAAATCCATGTTGCGCGTTTTTGTAAGTGTCAATTGAAAAGTTTTTGTTGTTATTGGTTAGTTCCTGTTTAACAGCCGCTACTTCTTCAGCTGGTATGTATTCATCCTTCTCTCCAAAAAATAATGCAAGCGGACAATTCACAGAGCGTGCTTTGGGGAGCAGTGAACCAATACCTCCTCCGTAGAAAACGGCACACGCAGAGATATCTACCGGTAATTCTGCCGCCGATAGAAAACTTAGCCGCCCACCCATGCAAAAACCCATTACACCAATCGTTGAACCCGCACCCGATGCTGCACCGGAACTTTTGATAAAACTGATAACGCTTTTTATGTCCTCAATAAACTCTGCGTCATCAAGGGTATCCATAAAGGCTATGGCTTTTTCCACGTCATCGTAGCTGGCGACGGAATCAGGTCCTAGCCGGTAATAGAGATCGGGTGATATTACAACAAAGCCCTCCATCGCTAATTTGTCCACAACATTCCTGATATGGTTTACCAAGCCGAAAGCCTCCATCAACAAAATCACATGGGGGTAGTTTTCGTCCTGCTCAGGGCGCGCCATGTAAGCGCGCATTCCACTCTCAGCATTAACTTCAACTCGAACCATCTTGCTTTGTATGTTCACAATTTTCTCCCGGCAGGAAACATATTATTTCGGTTAATCACCATTGAGGAATGACTTCGTTAGCAAACAGTTCTATGCTGTTGAACAGTTTGTCGTCTGAAATTCCACCAATATCGCTGTACACCCACCACAAATCGCACCCGCCAATTTCCTTATCCATCTCTTTGGACAATCTG
>JAJFJZ010000027.1 GCA_021773565.1 Gammaproteobacteria bacterium
CATATCAAATTTTACCCTGGCACTTTACTCTGACCCCATTATTCGCAAAGCTAATCAAAGGTGTCTGAGTTCCTTGATTACTGGCTTCCCTCATCCAAGTGCTGTAAAAAGGCGCCATGAAAATCCCGAAAAGAATCCAGCCGCTTATAGATGAAGGTCTAGTTGATGAGGTGATCAGTAGGTTGATGAGCGGTAAAGAGGCCGATGTCTTTGTAGTACGCTGCAATTCCGAAATCCGCTGCGCGAAGGTTTACAAAGAGGCAATCAATCGCGGCTTCAAGCAGGCAGTGCGCTATCGGGAAGGTCGAAAGTCGCGAAATAGCCGCCGAAATCGTGCGATGGACAATGGTTCCAGGTACGGCCGGGAACAGCAGGAGCAAATCTGGCACAATGCTGAAGTAAATGCGCTACGCAAACTTGCCGATGTTGGCGTGCGAGTTCCTTATCCGTATGCCTGTATTGACGGCGTTTTGTTAATGGAGCTGGTTACCGACGGTGACGGTGCAGCGGCACCGCGTCTTAGCGAAGTGACTATGTCAGCCAAACAGGCCCGGCAAGGCCATTCAACTGTGATGCGTTTTGTTGTTCAAATGCTCTGTGCTGGCCTGGTACACGGCGACCTGTCCGAATTTAATATACTGGTGGATGAGCACGGTCCAGTGATTATCGACCTGCCGCAGGCGGTGGATGCGGCAGCAAATAATAATGCTGAGGCCATGCTGAAACGTGATGTGAACAAGATAAGCAGTTACTACGGCCAATATGCTCCTGAGTTGTTGCGGACCAGATACGCTAGTGAAATCTGGAAGCTGTTTGAGGAAGGCGATTTACAAGCAGATACTGAGCTAAGTGGCCTATTTGCTGAGAATACCCAGGACGCTGATGTAGACGGTGTGATGCAGGAAATAGAATCAGCCATTGAAGAAGAGAAGAATCGGCAAGAGCGCTTGATTGAGGCGGAAAGCCTGCCTGAGGGTGGGCGAAATAAAAGCACACTACGACAGGCTTGAAGAAGAACAATCCCAATGACCCACTCTAAATTCTATATCGGTCAGATTGTAGAGCATTTGAAGGCCGGTTATCGGGGGGTGATATTTTCTGTAGACCCTGAATTCTGCCTCTCGGAAGAATGGTATGAAAAAGTGGCACTTAGCCGACCACCCCGGAATAAGCCCTGGTACCACGTAATGGTAGATGGTGCTCAACACACAACCTATGTTGCCCAGCGACATCTCACGGTGAGTCTGAACACAGACCAGATTGAGCACCCGAATTTGGGAGACTGTTTCAGAGAATTCGATGGCAATCGATATCATATAAAGCACACATTGCACTAGCGACCAAGGCATTACCCACTTCTGAACCCTGAGACCAACTATGTATCTGAAATTCTTCTTTGTTATCGCACTCGTCTTACACCTGCAACCAAGCTATGCCGCCGAGAGTGCCGCCGAGAGTGCAGCCGAATCGAATTCCCAGCAACTCTTCGAAAATAACTGCGCAAGCTGCCATAAAATGGATCAGCCAGTGCGCAGTGGGCCAAGTGTTGTACAACTGTCACGCATGAATCCGAACGCCATGCTTGCCGTGCTGGAGAAAGGAAAAATGCGGCCACAGGCGCAACACTTAACGCATGCCCAACGACTTGCCATCGTAGAGGGCATCACCCGGCAGAAGGTGACTAAAGTTGAGTTCCCCAAGTCAGCGTACTGTAAAGCTTCCACGGCCCCGGTGAACGGCAGTAGCATCGTACACTGGTCCGGTTGGGGTGGTAGCCTTGGCAGCAGCGGATTTAAATCATCCGCGACCTCGGGTGTTAAAAAAAGCGATGTCCCAAAGCTGAAACTAAAATGGGCCTTTGCCTTCCCCGGCGCCAGTAATTCCCGCTCCCAACCAGCCGTGCTCGATAACACCTTGTATATCGGTGGACAGGACAGTCGCTTCTACGCACTCTCAGCAGAGTCTGGCTGCATTCACTGGATGATGGAAACCGATTCTATGGTCCGCGGCGCCGTTACTGTGGGTGATCCGATTGACGACAAACCAGTCATTTACTTTGCGGATGCGGCCGCCAATGTGTACGCCACAAACGCCGCTACCGGAGAGTTACTCTGGAAAACCAGTGCGGCCGTACATGCGCTGTCCGGCATTACGGGCACTGCGACTTATCACAATGGTCGGGTATTTGTTCCCGTATCCTCTTCAGAAGTGGGCGTTGCAGCCAACCCGGCACATGAATGTTGTGTGTCTTCCGGCGCGGTTGTCGCTCTAAATGCAACGACAGGTGAGCGACTGTGGGAAACACTTTCCACACTTGTTCCAGCCAAACTGGTGGGCAAGGGTAAATCTGGCAAACGTCAGTTTGCGCCTTCAGGTGCGCCCGTTTGGTCCAGCCCTACGATTGATGCTAAACGGGGGCTTGTGTACGTTGGTACAGGTGAGAATTACTCGCGACCTGCCACCCACACGAGTGATGCAATTCTTGCGCTGGATATGAAAACCGGAGAACTCATCTGGTCTTTCCAGAATACCGAAAACGACGCCTGGCACTTTGGCTGTGGTCGATCCAGTGTTGAGAACCCCTGTGATGACACCGGCCCGGATTTCGATTTTGGCATGTCCCCGATACTTGCTACTCTGCCAGATGGCAAACAGATTTTACTGGCCGGGCAGAAATCTGCTCACGTGTACGGGCTCGATCCCGACAATGGCGGTAAGCTGCTCTGGACGACGAAAGTGGGAAAGGGGTCTGCACTGGGGGGCATTCACTGGGGAATGGCAACCGACCACAAGTTTGCCTTCGTGACCAACGCAGATCCCGATGGTGCTCAGATCAAAGAGGTGTATAAAGACACTGAGCCGAATCCCGGTACCTTTGCCCTCGACCTGAATAACGGCAAGATTCTGTGGCAGCACAAGTCTCCTGGATATCCGTGCAAGAATACCATTCCGGATCAGCGCTGCCTGAGTTCCAACTCAGCCGCACCCTCCGCCATCACAGGTGTTGTATTCTCAGGCACCCTGGACGGCGTACTGCATGCTTTTGACAGCAATACCGGAGAAGTGATCTGGCAGTACGACACTGCGCAGACGTTTACACCGGTAAATGGGGTTAAAGGCTTCGGTGGCTCCATCGACGGACCGGGCCCAACTATTGCCAATGGCCGCGTTTACGTGAACTCCGGCTATGGCATGTTTGGACAAAAAGCAGGAAATGTATTGCTTGCATTCGAAGCCGACTAAAAGAGTTCGATGCAGAAAATGGCGGATGTTACAGAGGACAAGGCATTACGTTTCTTGAAAATACATTGTGCTTGCCAACGACAGGAGTGCAACTGTTAGTATATGTGATTGATTTCAGCATAGTTGGAAGGAAGTATGCCGGGAGAGAGTACATGGGGATAAAAATTACCGCAGCGTTGATGGGTTGCCTCGGGCTGCCGATGATCTGGATGGGTACTGAACTGGTATTTGTGGGCGGCACACCCTACTACCTGCTGGCAGGCATCCTGATGTCGCTGAGTGCTATCGACCTGTGGCGGGCACAGCGCCGCGGGTTTTACCTGTATGCAGCCTTGCTGCTATTAACCCTTGCCTGGGCGGTGTTTGAAACCGGCACAGATTTCTGGTTGGTCGGGTCTCGAATTTGGTTGATTGGCCTAATCTCGCTGTGGTTGTGCACTCCGGGTATAAGGCGCCAGTTGTGGCGTGATAGTAGCGATAGTAGCGATAGTAGCGATATTAGCGAAGGCAGCGATAGCAACAATGCTGCGCCCAGTCTCTTCAGCATGCGTATAGTACAGATTTGTGCGATGGCGACAGTGGTCCTTCTCACTGCGATGACGATCAATCTGATTGACCAAACGGTGTTACCTATTGCGGATACCAGCAGTGAAGCGACCAGGAACTCTTCGGATTGGGACGCCTATGGCGCAGACCATGCAGGCACTCGTTTTGTGCCCCATGAACAGATCAATCTGGAAAACGTGGGTCAACTGGAACAGGTCTGGCAGGCAGATACCAGCAGAGTAGGGCGGTTTAGTGCTACTCCCATCCAGATAGAAGATGCTTTGTACTTGTGCACTTCACAGAATGTGATGATTGCGCTGGATGCAGATACAGGTGCTGAGCGCTGGCGATTTGATCCCGAAAATGGCGTCCTGCCCTACGGCATTCTTGGCAACTGTCGCGGTGTGACCCACTACAAAATTCCGGGGCGAACTGATGGCGAGTTATGTGCAGCACGCATTTACACTGCCACAACAGATGCGCGTTTAATCGCTGTGGACAAAACCACGGGGGAGCCTTGCAAGGAGTTTGGCAATACCGGAGAAATTTCTCTACTAGCCGGTATGGGGAAGGTAGACCCGCTTTATTATTTCGTTACCTCTCCACCGACTATCGCAAGTGGGGCTCTGGTAGTTGGGGGTTGGGTTGCAGACAATCAGCAAACCGGGGAGCCTTCCGGAGTTGTGCGTGGTTATGATGCGATTACGGGTGAGTTGATGTGGGCCTGGGATATCGGGCGTGAGGGTCAGCCTGAGCTTCCTCCAGACGGCGGTTTTTATACGCGCGGAACACCCAATGTCTGGAGCCTTACATCAGCAGATGACGAGTTGGGTCTCGTTTATGTGCCCACCGGTAACGCCACTCCCGATTATTTTGGCGGTCATCGTTCAGAGGTCATGGACAAATTTTCCAGCTCTATCGTTGCCATCGACGCTAAAACGGGACTGGCACGTTGGCACTTTCAAACCACCCACCATGATATCTGGGATTACGATGTTCCATCGCAACCCACACTGGTCGACTTGAACCTGAAAGGTGAGAAACGCAAAGCGGTAATCGTACCTACAAAGCGGGGTGAGCTATTTGTGCTTGATCGAGAGACCGGAGAGCTATTAACCGAGGTCACCGAACGGAAGGTACCACAAACGGACCTGCCGGGAGAACGCTCCAGTGCCACACAACCGTTCTCGACCGGAATGCCATCCTTTGCCCATCCACGAATTCGTGAGCAGGATCTGTTTGGTATTACGCCATTTGATCAGATAGCCTGTCGTAAGACTTTTCTTGGGCTGCGCTATGAAGGTCCCATGACCCCGCCTTCTGTGCAGGGAACCCTGCTTTATCCCGGACCGGCTGGTGGGATGAACTGGGGCAGTGTGGCGGTGGATGAAGAGCGCCAGTTAATGGTTATAAACAATATGCATTTGCCCTTCACCATTCACATGATACCGCGGGAGGAGGATTTACCTACTACTGAAGAGGGTATTTTTCCACCCGGTTATGGCATTGGAGGCCAACAACGTGGCACACCCTTTGCAGCCCGGGTAAACGTGTTTTCCTCACCTATAGGTTTGCCCTGTCTCAAGCCACCCTACGGAGAAATTGCCATGGTAGATCTTTCCACACAGCAGATAGTCTGGCGAAGAGGCATGGGTCTGTTTGAGATGGGTTTCCCTGCTTCAGCGGGCTCGATCATTACTGCAGGTGGCCTGATCTTCAACGGGGGCGTTCTCGATGGGCAATTGCGCGCCATAGATTCGAATACTGGTGAAGTAGTCTGGAAAGATGCGCTGCGCAGTGGCTCAGATGCCACCCCGATGAGTTATGTGAGTCCTAAAACCGGCCGTCAGTACGTACTGGTTACGGTGCCGGGTACGGCAGTCCCCGAAGGTGAGATTGACGACGTCACTGTTTCCTTCGACGGCAAAGGGACGGCGGAAACAGGGGGAAGGATTATTGCCTATGCTCTGCCTTTGGCAAAAGCTCTCCCATAGCAAAAGCTCTTCCTTTGGCAAAAGCGCTGCCATTGACATCCGAACCCCAGGTGTCCGGGTATAAAACAATAGAGATGTTGGCTATCACTTTCTTTTGATAGATACGAGATATATACTTATCAAAATTCAAGTGGTCGCGGACGCCCTTGAAGAACCGGGCGCTAACACCCGTCCGCACAAGTCCGATCGAATGGAGATAACCAATGACTGAACAATCAACGCACGCTGACGAGGCCAGAATCCAGGAGTTGCATGAGGGTTTCGTTGAGGCTAACAAGACGGGACACCACCCCTTTCTCGAATCACACATGGCACCAGGCATGACTCTGGTTTGGTATAACCTGAACCAGAGCAACTACCATGGTGTCGACCACATTGTGGAGCTGTGGAAGATGTTGGCCGTGATGTCCCAGGGGCGCGAAGCCAAGTGCGAGAGTCGCGACGATATCATCACTCTTGTTGGTGACGTGGCTTTGGTGACCTACCTTCTCGATTTCGCAGCTGACTTCGGAGCGCTTGGAAAGTTTGTACAGGAAGCGCGTTGCACGGAAGTGTGGCAACGGATGGACGGTGACTGGAAGATGATCCATTTCCATTGCTCAAACTATGTCCCAGGTGTGATGGGCGGCAAATGATCAGGGAAGACCCTTTTCAGATAGAGGGCCCGGTTGGGGTCATTGCCGGTCTTGACACTGCCCCGGTTGATGGCGGTACTGGAGCGCCTGTGTTACTGGTCCATGGCATTAACATGTCAAGGGACGTTTGGTCCGATGTGGTGCGCTTGCTTTCTCCCCTTCGTCGAGTGGTTAGCTTTGATCTGCGTGGGCATGGACAGTCGGGCAAAGCCGGCCCCTTCACGGTAGAGGGTTATGCTGATGATGCGCTGGCTGTGCTGGACGCACTTCACATCAGCAAAGCCCACGTGGTCGGAACCTCCTTTGGCGGTAGCGCTGCAAGCATGCTAGCGGTGATGGCACCGCAACGGGTTGCCACCGTTGCCTCCTTTGGTGGGGCACTTACCATCGAACGGCTCGAGATCGACAGCGCGATCGAATTTCTCCGCACCGTTGGTGTGCGCGAGTTTTTTGCTGCATTCCTACCCCAGGGCAGCTTTGCCCCGGGGGTAGACCAGGCACTCATTGACCGTGCCCTTAATGCGGCTAGCGCCGGGCGTGACGTGGAGACTGTCATAGACGTGATCATATCGGCGGTCTCAGCTGACACAACTGAAGTGGCAAAAGCGGTCGCTGTACCGGCTCTAGTGGCTACCGGAGAACTGGATATGACGTGCCCGGTTTCCTCCGGCCAGGCAGTTGCAGCAGCGCTGGGCACCGAACTGGTTGTTCTGGCCAATCGAGGGCATGTTGTGACGATGGAAGCCCCCGATGAAGTGGCCGAACTGATAGAAAGTTTTGCGACGGCGCATGATGTCCGTTGAAGCGACCATGAGCACCGCGGCCCAGGACTTGACTACCTCGTTACGTGAACGCAATAAGCTGAAGAAACGTGTTGCGGTGATTAAAGCTACGCGGGAACTGCTACTGAACAACGGTTATGAAAAGATGACCATGGAAGCCATCGCCCAGCGTGCTGAAGTTGGGGTGGCGACGGTATACAAGTATTTTGGTACCAAGGATGGCCTGGTGATGGAGCTTGCGAACGGAGACCTCGCCGATGTGCTGGAAAACATTGACCGCGTTGTTGCCGATCCGCCTGCCAATTTGCCCGACGCCATGGTTGCGTTGCTTGCCCCGGCACTTGACATGCCATTGGCCAGGGGAGGATCGAATCTGGTGCGATATATCCTGAATGCGGCCTGGGTTGAAGAGTCGGACAAACATGGTGATATTGCGCGTTGGGCCATGGCCGAAATGAAATTGAGAATCAAAGCCCTGCTGGTACATTTTCAAGGTCGTGGAGAGTTCGAGAAAAGCGCCAATCCCGCAGAAGCTGCCGGTATTATTTTTGCGCTGATTGACTACAATTATATTCGTTTTTCCCGGGGTGAACTCAAAACAGTGGAGCAAATGGCCGAGTTGACTAACCGTCAGGTGCGGATGCTGTTCGATAACTGGAGGTGCCAGCAGCCCTTACGTTCCTGAAGCATTGCGGTCGTTAATCCCCGCTGATAATTGCGCTTACTGCGTTAATTGCTGCGTGGCAAAAGTCCTGATGCATGGCTTCGTAAGCCGCTTCGTTAAACTCCGCGCTAAATACAATCTTGCATGTACCCGGTGCAGATGTCGTGATTTCAACCTGTCCCAGATATCCTGTTACCGGCAGGGGTCCAGCGTCGATAATTCGATAGCTGTAGCGAAAGTCCTTTTCTTCCATCGCCTCAAGTCGCTCTATCACCTGATTGTCGTCGGCCATTGATATGGTTCGGGTGGCACCTGGATGGTCTCCGGACCAGTGAACGGGTCCCGGCAGGGCGCCAGCTTCGTGCATCTGTTTAAGACGCTTTTTATCAATACGCCAACCAAAAAACTTCCAGACTTCATCGGCTGTTGCGGCGAGTTCGTCTACTACTACTGAGTGAGTCATTGCAGCACTCCCTGATTCTCCTGAGGATTTGACATGGATCAGTCTGACCGCAGCGAGTCTAGCATTTGGTGATGCGCAAAAACAGTAGACGGTAGTAGTATTACTGTTAAAAAATAGATCAAGTGTGTATTCTTATTGATAAATACTAATAGCCACTCTGTCTATTAATTTATCAGATATGTGCTGTCGTTTACTTAATGAGGAAGTGGATTATGCAACGATTGCTTTTGCTGCTTGCATCTGATCAGCCCAATTACCTTGAAATTGCGCTTCGCGACCAGGAGCGACAGCTCAGGGAGGTCGCCAGTTCGATTGGTGGCACATTACGCCTGGCAGTGCCGGTTGAAAACGATCCCTTTGCCGCGCCAGCACCAGGTGATACGCGCTCAATCAAGCCACTGCACGGTCTTGTTGAGGTGGCAATACCGGGTGATGCGCCTAACAAATTGCTGCCGATAGTTTCTACATTGGCGCGGCTGCTTGATGCTATCGTGGACTGGCCAAAATCTGCGCTGACAATTGGTGTGGTGCGTGAAGTTTTACCTTTCCCATCAGATGCTGTTTTGGTCACGCTCGCCGCCAATCGACTGCCTTCGATAGATCGGGCAGCATTCCACAGCTATTGGCTGGACGTGCATGCAAAGCTTGCCCTGTCGATGCTTGACGACAAACAAAAAGCCGCCATGGGCTACCAACAGGTTCATTCTGACCGGGCCGCATCGGCACAGGCTACGGCATTGGCGGGTGCCCAACCCTCATCCTTCGACGGCGTGCTGCAGTGTGGTCTTGCCCAGGTCGGCGATCTTCCACACCTCACAGTGCCGGGATTTGCCGAAGCGATCATGAAGGACGAGGAAAATTTCGCTGATCAGTCAGCAGATATGCTGGGTGCTTTTCTGCGAACACTTCAACCGTCCGGTGTACGATCTTGACCTATTCAATTGTTGCGCGGGATCCTGCAACGGGTGACCTGGGGGTTGCCGTCCAGTCTCACTATTTTGGCACTGGTCGCGTGGTAACCTGGGCTGAAGCCGGTGTTGGTGCGGTAGCTACCCAGTCTGTTATCGAAGTCTCATATGGGCCTCATGGTCTTGACCTGATGCGGGGTGGAGAGGCCGCCGATCGCGCACTTGAGCGCTTGATAGTCTCTGATGAGATGTCAGCACTACGTCAGGTGGCAATGGTGGATGCTAAGGGCGTGATCGGCACCCATACTGGTGCAGGCTGTGTTGGCCAGGCTGGCCATTGCCTGGGGCATCAGGTGACTGCGCAGGCCAACATGATGGAGCGCAACACCGTGTGGAATGCAATGATCGAAGCCTATACAGGAGCGGCCGGCGAGGACCTCGCCGAGCGACTGCTTATCGCACTTGAAGCAGCCGAAACCGAGGGCGGAGATGCCCGTGGTAAGCAGTCCGCGGCAATGCTGGTGGTGTCAGGTGAACGCAGTGATACGCCATGGGATCAGCGGATAATAGACCTTCGGGTGGATGATTCGGAAGTCCCTCTGCACGAAATGCGCCGTTTGCTTGGCGTTAACCGGGCAGTTGAACGATTGACCAGGGTGTACGACAGCGGCATCCTGTTTGCCCCTTCAGTTGAAGCGGATGGTCCAGAACTCATTGCCGCATTGGCTGACCTCGATGCTGCCCAGGGCGGGCTGGGCGCAAACCGCGAGCCCAGCTTTTGGTCAGCAGTGTTGCTGGCTAAAGCGGGCAGAACCGACGAAGCGATTGCCCGATTAGCCTTTGCCGCAGAAACCAATCAGCGCTGGATTCTGTTTGTGCAAAGTATCACCGCCGCGGGTGTACTGCCTGCCGATAATGCACTTGGTAATATGAATTAAATTGAGGAGGGTTTCAGATGCGATTGAGTATAGCGTTTAGTGGATTCGGCGGACTCGCCGAGACAATTCCGGTTGTCCAGGCGGCCGAACAACATGGCCTCGATGGGATTTGGACGGCCGAACACCTCGGCTTTCATGATGCTGTAGTTCCAAGCGCCGTCTACCTGGGTAGTACTGAGCGAATCGAGATCGGTTTGGTTGGTTTGAGCTCGGCCGGCCGTCATCCAGGCCTGATGGGGATGGAGTTGATGTCATTATCCGAGTTGGCTCCGGGGCGCATTCGCTGCCAGGTGGGCCTGGGGGATTCCAGTCTCGTTGCAAAACTCGGACGCAAGATTTCAAAGCCGGTGTTATCCACGACAGCGTTTGTTAACAGCCTGCGTGAAACGATGCAGGGCAGAGATATGAAAGTATCTTATCCCGAGTTTACATTTGACGGTTTCCGCCTGTCACCACTCGGCCCGGTGCCACAAATCGACGTGATGGCCATTCGGCCCGGAATGGTGCGGCTATCAGCGCAGGTTGGTGATGGTTTGTCGATCAGCATCGGGGCGTCGGCTACCTATATTCGGGATGTGGTCAAGGATGTGGAGCGCGAGTTAACCGCGGGCGGGCGAGACCGTAGTAGCTTTCGCATCACCGCGCTGGCCATGGCTGTAGTAGGTGAGGACATCGACATGGCACGCGCACCCATCGGCCCAATGATGTCAACTTTTCCACAGGAAACTGCGGCCTTCCTCGCTCGCGACGTAGTTGATGCGGAGGAGCTCATACGTGTTCAAAAGGAAGAAGGGCCTCTCGGCGTGATGAAGATCTGGACCCCTGACAAAGTTGACCAGATCGCGTTTGTTGCGACACCTGCAATGCTTGCCGACCGTTTAGCTGAATACGCAGATACCGGCATCGATGAGTTGGCACTGATGCTGATTAGCTCCCCCGACGAGCAACCAGAAATTATTAAACAGCTCTCGGCTGCACACCATAAATGAACGAAGAGGATTAATCGCCATGCAAAACCCCAAGAAATCTCCCACCCCGGACGAGTCGAAGGTCCTGGCCCTTCACCACGAGTTTATCGAGGCCAATAAAACCGCCTACCATCCTTTCCTGGAAGAACACATGGCTCCGGGAACGACTCTCCTCTGGTACAACCTGAACCAAAGCAACTACCACGGTGTTGATCACATTGTGGAATTGTGGAAGATGTTAGCGGGCGTGATGGCCGGAAAATCCGGCACCGTTACGACACGAGATGATGCAGTGTCTATCATAGGTGACGCAGCGCTGGTGACCTACATCATTGATCTCGCCGCAGATTTCGGACCATTGGGCAAGGTTGCCCAGGAGGGC
>JAJFJZ010000028.1 GCA_021773565.1 Gammaproteobacteria bacterium
CTGGTTGAGATCGTCTTCAGTCTTAATGTTCTTTGCTGCCGCCTGAGCGATAGCTTGCAGGTCTTTCTTGTTCATAATTACCTATCCTTACCCGATATCGGGTTCAATGATAGGCAGTTACACAGTTTTTGTTACAGTCTCCATATACATCGAGAAAATGCTGTGTCTGTTTCACCGATTTGAATTTTCGCTATATAGCTGCATATTCTGATCCGAATTTGTTAACCACAGTCGAACTGATTCTCGCATGACTACTATTCCCGGTGAAAACCGAGATCGTTTGATATCATTGGTCTATTCACCAGGGGATTGTCGCGATTATATAGTAAATTTGCCAGTACCGCTTGGAAGTAGCTGCCGGTACATTTGTTCTCGGCTTGAATGTGGGTGCGTGCCTTTTGCAAGTTTTATCTCCCGTTTTACTGAACTTTTGTGACCGCGTCTACCAAATTAAATATGGTCCAGTTATCTTTTTGCTTTGGATCTTTAGTACCTTTTCTCGCCTTGATCGGGAATTCTGTTCGATAGACCTTTCCACCGAGTTGTGTGAATACGGAAAAGTTAGCACTTTTCCCAACACGATCACCACTAGCAAAATTCACGGCGACTCTAACGTTACGGATATTGCTGACGCCATATAAATCAACACGCTCGCTGTGATATTGATTATTTAGATGCTCAATGTGGAATATACCCTTGGTTGTGTGCATGTTGTATTGCGAAATTGCGTGGGTTGCTCCATCTGGCAACACCATTAAGTCTATGTCACAGTTCTTACATTGATCGTAATTCACGGGTAAGGTCACAATGATTGATGTTGGATAGCCCATCGCTGCTGTTATGGGTAAAGGTGTGGCCTCCACAATCCTACCTAAGACATTGTCCGTATCGGGATAATCCAGGTACTTTTTCGGCTCTAGATCCGCTTCGTTTAGTGTGTGAGTGAATGATAGTAACGATGTGTTTTCAATGCGCGTCCATGCACCAAAATCGTCGGTGAAAGTTTTCAATCCGGCTTTTAAGTTGTGATTGAAATATAGATTGTAGAACCTCCGCACACTGCGTCGATGTTGTTCTGTGATGAATATGCCGCTCGGATAGAACATATGCAACGAAGCCATTTTCAATCTTTCGTGATGCTGCTCAGAATTTGAATAAAATGGGCTATTTTCGGCTACGATATGTCCATCACTTAAGTGGCCATTTCTCATGTCCAGATCGTCTATAGAGTTTTGGTGAAGTGGGTTACCTATCAAGACGAAATTGGCTGATGTGCAATTGGCTTCATCAATGGCGTCAATCATGTGCTGTGTGATGCGCGGTATTTCCAGATATTCATCTGTAAAAGCAAGCTTCTTTAATCCAGCTGCAATCTGGTCTCGAACGCGCAGTCGCCGCATCTTTAGCCTCTTTATCTTCGGCGTGTCGCTTTTTGAAAAAGAGCTACCCAGGTCGAGTCGCATCAACGTTCTACCGTTTTGCCCATCCGTGAGGTGTACAACAGACCCTGGGCCGAGAGTCTCTATCGAGCGCAATATTAGGTTGAAAGTCATGTTCGCTTGTTCGGCCGACGTCGTGATCATTGCAGGCGCAACAATATAGTCCGTGAGCTTTGTACATGCATAGGCAGCCCCTGATAGTGTGGACATTAGGACGGTGATGTATGTAAATATTAGTCTCAACATGCTTATCTCCTTTTTAGTTAAAATTTTGTTGGACACGAAGATAAAAGCTCAGAGCTTTGTCTGCATATTCCTTCGATGCGCGGTCAAGTTTCTTAAGCAGTTCTTCCACCTGGTCACAAAATTGCGCAAGTACCTGCATTTTCTTTTTGGCGTCGAGGCGTCTGCTGGCTAATGACTCCCGTTGAAGCTTTGCATCTTCCGAGGCCCTGTTTCGCAGCAATGTAAATAGCAGAATTAGCGCGAGCGCTAACCCCGTCTGAGTGATCACTATCTGTGTCATCCAGGCAAAAATACCGAGGGTGTTGTCAATGGAGAACGTAGAACTCTCTTGGTTCCCCATGAAATGATATGGTTCACTAGCGGTTGGCTGTACGTTGGAGCTGTTGAATTCATAGGCAGTCATGAGGTCTTGCGATGGCTGTCCGATATCGTAGATCAAATCCTGATTTGATAGACCAAAGATTCCAAGCCAGACAAATAGACCGAGAAAACCCACTCCGCTCAGCCGATTTCTGAAAGACTGCTTTTCTATCGAGTGCCTTTTGGCGTTGTAACGATCTTCGATAAAGAAGGCACCGAAAAAGTTAATGAGCGATATGGCTATGGCGAGCCAGTGCGCCATAGCCGGATTTGACAGCATTACGACTTCGGAGATCTGCAGGCTGGTAACGAATTCAGCAAAAATTGCGATAGTTAAAAAGAGTATTATCTTGATTAATTCGAATCGCTGACTCAATAGCGTATCGCCCTTGTTAGAAATTGGCTCAAATCTTATTCGTTTATACTCCGCCTTTTGCTCACCGTAAGCGGCCTGCGCTCTGTCGAGGAGTGTTCTGGTGTTTGTGTAGTTTTCTTTGTTTTGCTGGCGCCATGATCCTTCACTGGAATTGCGAATTTCTTGACCTTTGTCGATGCCGGAATAGAAATCATTGGTAGCTCGAGTGGCCAGCGATTTTTTAATATCCGGTGGAAGATTGGTAGAGATATTGATTAAGTTAAGACGGGTAAGTTCTGAAAACATGTTATTATCATTCATGGCCAAATACCTCCAGGGTTGATGGGCCTTGTTTGGGAATGGGCTTATCCTTTATCAGCTCGTTCCAATTTTGGAATACAGCATTCACATACCTGCCTGAGCGGCCTCCATAGATTGCACCTTTCCTTTCTTTGGTTTGTTCTTGCTGGTGATTTTCGGCTATGGGGGCTGGGTTCGCATCCCGAGTTCTTTGAGGTTTTTTGACTACTTTTGGCGTAACCGCGGGTACTGAAGCCTGTGTCTCGGGCTTTTTGGTCGGACATTTGGCTGCGTAATCCTCAGCCCCAATGATTGTTAGATAGGATTCAGTAGAATTCGTTAGCTTTTGGAGCGCCTTTTGAAGTCCATCACGCTCCTCCTTTGCGAGCTCACAATGAAATTCCTGAGCAAGCCTTGTCTGAATTATTGAATTTGGTCGTAGTTCAGAAAAAATAAGCCAGTATGGGACTTCTAAAAGCTTGCTCAATGCTTCAGCGGTTGCAAAATAGATCAATAGTTTGACCGACGATTGTAGTCCATTTTGTCTTTGGAAATTGGCTTGATGATCAAACCCGATACCTGAAAGAACAACACCATAATTACCCGATGCCTGTTGCATAATTATCTCTGCCTGTACAGCTGTCGAGATCTGGGATATAAACTCAAGGGAGGGATTCTTCATGGCATTGATTGTGACGCCGAGATTACTTTTATAACTGTTTCTATTTTTGGCAGCAAAAATGTCCAGCCACTCTTGATTGTGTTTGATCGCGAAATCTACGCCTGATGTTGAGTCCTGCTGCGACACTCGTTCATCGCACTGGTCAATTACGCCCTGGATGACGACATCAGCTTTCTGCAAATGTGCGCTATTGGTGAGGGTGTCACCAAATAGAGATATGGCAGAGTAAAATGTTTGCTGGAGTCCCAACTGCAGACTACAGTTGTTTGTCATATTGCTCATAGCGTTTGAAGGATCAATATATACGGTTAGTTTTGGTCTATGACCATAAAATTTTGCAAGTTCCTTTAGCTTTGTAAGGCGTCTCTCAAAATCGGGAGGTAAAAATTCTCCATAAGCAGGAGGGGGTAATTCAGTATCACTGTCCGATATCTTTTGATCCAGGTTCGCGCAACCCACGCTTATATTGAATAGCAACAAAGTCATAATTTGTTTGTACGGCGTTAATACTATTTGCATTTTTCGATCCTCACATTTCTCAGTTTGATAACAGCTGAATGTCGGTAACCTGCTTTCCTTCTCGCTCCGGGTCGTACCACAATTCCAATATTGGCATCGGTGCTTTCCGCGATTTCAACATTTCTCATCTTTACAGTAGCGCTGCTTGATCTGCTGCTGTTCGCTTCCATGCTCAGCCTGGGGTCACAATTGGTGATTACTTCATTTCGGATTTCTTGATACAGATATTGGCGCGATTGGGGCTGCGGACGTTTGCTCATTTTTTCTATGTATTTCTCGCTGGGCGCTGGCTGGGCTTCGACTGTGCCACTACATAGAGAACAAATTATTAGCAGCGCTCTCATTTTTTTTGTCATTTTCAACTACTCCGTGTAGAGAAGGCCGTCCCTGGCCATTAAGGTAATTATTCGCTGCCAATGACGACGCCCGCCTTGAGCTTCGCTTTCTCGCCCACGCGAACGTTATTTGCTCGAACTTTTGCGGTAGCGGAAACTCCATTCACATCGACTGTTTTGCCTCCAATGATGACTCCAATTTTGGCGTCGCCTTTTTCGTTTATCAGCAGGTTGTTTAGCTGGGCATCAGCAGAGAAGGAGGAGTTTTTGATTTTCACAGATTCTGAATTCCCATTGAAGGAATAAACCAAGTCAGCACTTCCCTTTGCGAGAACACCTGCCAGGTCGGTTGGGTCTGCTTGAGATGGTGCTGCCAGGAGAACGGCTGTCGTGAATACCAGGGTGAGTTTGAATATGTTCATAGTTTTAGGCCTCGTTACGTGATTTGAAATTGGGTTAGTAATCCGTCTGGGTGTTGTAATCATTTGTTGTCTCCGATAGGTGGTTGATTTGATTGTGGTAGTTATGAACCACAATCTAAGGGTATCCTATAACGTAAATTGTCTGAACACAACCCCCCCTATTTGAAGATAGACGGTTTAGCCGTCTATATATAAGAGATATATGTTATATATACACAGTTGAGTTTTTTATTATATTTTCGTTGTTTAACAACAACCTATTTCTATGAACGTCAGCATAATTCACAAAATTGGTCCAATTCGCCTAGGAACGGTTTAGAGCTAGAACAAATTCTGTTTTGGCATTTTCACTAACGGCATGGGGATCTGCCAGGGGTATGAACTTTGAGAGTGACTTACGGGAGCATCACCAAGTGTAAACTTTTGTCCAATGTGGTAGTCGGGACAGGTAGTCTAATCAATATTTAACCCTAACTCCGGGTGTTCAGGCCTTGTGTCGATTGAACTTTTGCACCGACGACGGTGGACAAAGATTACTACTGAAGCCACCATCGTTTGGTCCACTCCGTTACTTTTTGCTGGGAAGGCTCAATGATGGCATCATCTTTTGAGCGCAATATGACGGGCGCTGTTGGTAAGTAGTATGGGTAACACAATGGACCCCCTTTTTTTGCGCATCCACAGTTGGGCTCAATGTGAACGAAGTGGGACTCTTCTGGTTCTTCAGTGACCGCGGTGACGATTACCGGTGGATTAAACGGCGTACATCCAGGGGCGGCCACTGGCATAGTGAGACAGGCGCCACAATGGCATCCGGGAGTTTCAGTTTCATCGGGTGTAAGAGGTCTGTTGTTAACTGCAGTCACCAGACATCGAATTGTACGGGTATCAGTAGGGGAAATTCTTACGCCCTCGCCATCCAACTTGTCTTCTTTTACCTGTACCAGCATAGGCACGAAAAAATTTCTGTCCTGGTATTCGGCGGCTCGAATGTTTTCGTGAGCCTCCGCAGCAAGCACATTGATGAGGCCGTTTTCGAGAAGTGACCATTCACAATTCGGCCAACAACTGAATGATAGAATAATATGGTTATCGTTAACTTCTAGCTCTATTGTTACACCACCTTGTGCTAAACAAAGTTTCCAATAGTTTTCCATGAGTCCCTTTAGTCTTGATCGCGAATTGGCAAGATTAGCTCGACAAGTAATACGATGATCGGGGAAAGTATCTGGTGGTATTTTTAATGCCACGTCGGGATTGATATTTACAGGATGCGTACGCCAGTGGTGCGCCGAGAATTGGTCCTCAGGGTGTACTGCACGAACATGCTCTCGGGTTTTATCGTAGGCTTCTAACTCGTCATCAATAGCCCAACACAAACACCCTGACTCATGCGCATATCTGGCTCGAATAACGATTGCATCCTGGCATAACCATGCTGAACTAGCCACAAATAACCACGCGACTAAACTCTCGGGGAGGAATTTTTCGGGTCCAGCTTCTATGCGTAACACAATGTGAGGGTCCCAAGCGTATCCATCCTTCAATTCGCCCGACGCTTGCCACCATCCGATTGAGCAGTAGGTATGTCGAAACGATATCTGATCGAAATTGATCTCGTGTTTCTCTAGTGCCGTTGACAATGCCTGAACGAATCCGGCAACTCTTTCGAAGCTAACAAGGGCGGTAGGGGTCGCATTGAAATACATGGATGATGGCACCCAGCCGTCCACTTCTTCGTGGTCGCTCATAGTCGAGATTTCCCTAAGGGCGGCGTGAAAATTAGCTGCTATGGGGGAATTCCGAACAGCTCTGTGGGTTGCCTCCTTTGCCCATGAAGACAAATGTCCTGAGTTAATGTCAAGACCACCGGCAATTCTGTACAATTCACCTTCAGGCGTACTTGCTAGTGCGTCCGCGCCGTGTTTCTTTTGCACGCCTCCAATCAATTCACTGAAGTTGCCATACGCTTGGAATGCGCTATTTTCGTCTCTGTGGTTTGCGCCGTTCGGAGATTGACTAAGCTGCACGCCGAAGCACATTAACAACTCCACCGTGGTAATCTTCGCAAGCGCATTACTCTCTTGTGCCAATGTCATATATCCTTCGGAGTTGGTATACACCCTATGTCAAGATTGGGTCTCCAAACAAGCCCGAATTTCCTTCGCTGTAACGCAGCAGTCGGGCCGAGATTCTTTCAAGGCGGGGATCAGGGTGTGTGGCACCTAGAACAATCACTCTGACGACTTGAATGCCTCCGATTTGGTCGAGTGGGCACCATATCACCTTGTAACCCAGGGCTGTAAGGTCACCCAGCAGAGTGGTTACTCTTTCATGCAGTAAGAAATCTGTTCCCGCGACACACTCAAGCGTACTTTCGAAGGAGGTGTGGAAATCGGCGCCCTGCGTTTCATTCTTCATCAAGTGTGCGATGTGGGGACGCCACAAGGGGTCCGCCCAGGATAAGGAAGGAGATCTTGGTCGTTCCTCCGGAAGCAAGTAATTTGCGATATCGTGTGCTACAACTTTTCTGAGATCGGAGTGTACCTGACCTACTTCACACACAGCTCTAGCCAGTGCTGTCCGCATATCTAATGCAGCACCGGTTCCATGTGCAAATGCGGGTACACGGCCATGTCGGTCTTCAAGAAGAGCGTGAACGACCTGCACAGGCCAATCCAACGAAATATTTTTGAGATGTAGGCGAAAGCCTGCAGATCGGTACCGCTCAATAAGTGCGACAACCTCCGGACCAAGACCCTGGACATCATCAATATCGATATCTGGACAGTTCAAGCGGCAACGCATAACGATCCAGTACGCGTCTCGCTCGATTGCTTCCAGCAGACCGTTTAGAAAAGCTTGGCCCATTGTGGAACCGGCAGCTAGGCCAGTCGTATTTCGATGCGCTATAGCAACTACACCTGTACGAGATACGTAAGAGGTATATACCAATTCCGCGGGAATCAAGATGGGTTGTCCATCTATGTAGTAAGCCTGAATCCAGTCAGAGCAAAGTTCGTTATTCAGCATATCTCTAGGACCTAATCCGAGACTCGCAACGTCTACAGCGTCAGGTCCAAGTTCTGATTGCGAAGCAGTCAGTATCTTGCTGGTATCAAAAGGATAGTCACCTACAACCCTTTCAACGGCTTCACCGATAGCGGACGCTCGACTTCTACTCTGGGTGAGTCCCTTCCCCTCTGCAATTACGCCATTGGGAGAAGATTGCGTACAAATCTCATGTACGGGTATGACGTCGCTACCTGGTAGAAGTGACGTCTGTTCTGACGGCGTTCGTAGTTTGAGTTCATACCCTCGGTCCCTTAACGAATCTAGAGCTGTATTTAAGAGTATTTCCGAATCGACAGGTTCAAAGCCGAGAGGCATTCGATGCATACCAATAAAACTGATAGTAGGCATGGTCGCATTAAATTGCCTGCTACCCGGGGTCGAAGAAATAACTTTTCCTCCCAATTCCAGCCATCGACTATGTACAGCAGTTAGTGTCTTGTGTAAGGGGTGGTTCGGATCGGGCGATATGCCGCTGGATACCTGACTCAAAAGCACTGCAATTTTTTGAATTTCCGCTAGATTATCGAAAACGCTGACTAGTTCTAGGCCTGAATCAGAGAGGAGGCCGAGCCCGATACCGGGAGCAAGAAAAAAATAAGGGTGGCCGCTTGAGCCACCCGATATTGGCGAGGCTAGAAAACTATCAGACAAAGAAATAGTTGCTTTTTGCTTGTCCTGCGACTACGCATTGTTCAAGAGCCACTCGAGGCTTCAAGCATCGCGCTGCCGCTGGAATCGGATTGATTGTAGTCGTTGTCCCTTGAATCGCATCGGCATTTCGCAATGGCCGTTTTACAGTCCTGCTGGAATTTTTTAATGGAGTATTCATTGATGGTCACCTCCTTAAGGTGAGAAAATCGTGTATTGGTACAGTCTCAAAGTGGGCTACTGCCGACTTAGTATGTCGGTTTAGTTTAGCCGGGGTGTCGTGAAATTCCGTTTTCGCCGAATGCCAACAATCCGCAATAATAAATAACCATTGCACTTCCGAATCCGACTAGGTATGCCCATTCGGAGGGTAATATAAAGGCCAATGTGGTACCTCCGAGCCAACCCAACCATGCAGGTAAGCTTGTTGTTGATGGGCTTGTGAAGCCCCATTTTGGCCACCAATAGCGTGCCAAAACCACCGCGCCAAGAGCTGGAGCCGTAGCGCCAAGAAAACCAAGAAACGTAAACAACTTGCCAACTTCATGTGGTTTAACAATCGCGATAGCCGCACCGAATAGTGTGCAGATTAGAACCGCGGTGCGCCGGTTAATGTTTAGTACAGGGGCTAAATTTAGCGATGCAGAATACATGTTACTGTCATTTGTTGTCCAGATATTTGCGATGGCAAACAATAGTGCTGGAGCAACCAGTCCAAGACCGATCAATATCAAAGCAGGATCTGCTTGTTGCGCTAAAGCAGCACCAGCACCACCTACAAAATGATTGAAACTATTGCCCACGAATATGCCGACGAATCCGACTGCTGCTCCACCGATCAGCGTTCGGCTGAAGCGTGTTATATCGGGTACACATGTGAGCGCGCCCATTATCCAACTCCCCACTACTATTGCGATTGCACTTGGCATATCAATGTGTGTATCGCCGAATCCATACCGCGCGTCACCGGTCGTGGTGGCAAGGTACATTGCATAGATACCAATTACCAGCAACAGGGGAACTGCTACAGTACTGACTATTCTCAAACTACGAAAACCAAAATATGCTGTGGTGGCAAATCCTAATCCACAAAAGAAGATGATGAAACGGCTAGCGAGATCCCCGACTTCCAGGACAGAGGCCACGAGGCTACCGAATATTGAGGCCTCAATGGCGTACCAGCCCATTAATACTACCGGGACATAAAGACTTGCAGCCCGATGCGACCAGTCTGGGAAAGCGTCCGCTAAGAGCTGATTAAAACTCTGACCGCTATGCGCGCCGGTATAACCGGCCACTGCTGCGAATATACCGGCAATTCCATTTCCGACTAAAACCGCAATGACCAGCTCTTCACCACTGAGCTGGGCAGCCAACCCACCACCGACTACCATCTGGCCAGCAACTACAATGAAACCCACAAACACAATCAATACGCTGATGCCGGGTTTGCGATCCGATTGCGGTACTGGTTCCGAGAGATAATCTTCGCCCTCAGTGGTTTTCCCAACTGTGATTGAGTTCATTTTACTTTACTCCTTTTAGAATCGAGCCATCCACGATTTTTTTGGAGTGCTTCATTCGGTCAGGATATTCAGCCCAGCTCTGGTTAGTAGTGTCTTTTAGCTCGTTATGCAGAGACAAAACCTTGCTCAGCTGATCGAAAGACTCAAGAAACCCCCCGGCATATTTATTCCCGGCCCATTTATGGTTGATGCGTGAGATAAGCCATTTTCGAAATTGCTCCTTCATTTTTCGGTCCTGTATTCCAGGAGATTCTTCGGTGATTGCCCATTGCCACAATTTGGTCATGCTTTGCCACGACTGTATTATACCTTCGCGGAATTCCTCTGTCCCTTTCCGTGTCCACAGGAAAACATCCACGATCGAACCATACCGAATGGATCCCGTACATATTTCGGGAAAGGTCTGTAGATAAGCCACCTCGTTGTTCCCACCAGCCATAATATCTACCTCACCCTGAAGAAATTTCTGCAAGGCAATATCGCCGGATGAAAGGTCGATTTCTACATCGTCGAGGAGCGGACCCAAGTCCATCTTAATATCTGACTCCGGTACAGCGATCCGGGCGTTACGGAATAGAGGGAGCAAAGTAGCTTGGTTGGAATCAACCCATTCTCTACCAATTGTTTCCCCCTGAAGGAGTCGTCCGACCACTTTGTCGCCATAAAATTCTGGTTTAATCAACCAATCTTTTCTGAACACCAGTTCATACCCTTTGTAGGTCAAGACAGGACCAAACCTAAAAAATTCCTTATCTTCAGTTGGCTCGCCAGACTGGAACATACTGTCGTTGAAAAACGCGACATCAAGCTTATCGTGAGTGAGATTCGCCCAGACTGACTCCCAACTCAGGTCCTCAAGAATTAAATCCCTACCGGAAGAATTACGTGTAGACGGTAGTTCATCGTAAAGAAGTTTCAACATTGTGAGATATGCAGATTCAGCGTATGGGCTGAAATTAATTTTGGGTTTCTTGGTCAAACGGAAAGGCAAATTTTGAAATTCAGGCCCTACTAAAAATTTTCCACGGATGTAATTGGCGACTTTTTTCTCGATAATTTGCTCAGAGGGCAATGCCCAGTAACATTCATCTATTTTATGCGCTACCTCGCCGCGTCTACCATCCTGGTTTGTGGAAGAAGCCACACCGCGGGCAATAATTCGGTAGAGAGGCTTCGATAAAGCATATTTGTCGGAATCGCCAATCACATCAGCTTTGTTTCTTGTTGCGAGAGATTTCCAAAATTCCAACCTACCTTCGCCGATTAGTTCGCGATCATTTGCTGTACTTATGGCCGAGACCAGCCCATCCTTGTGGTAGCGGGCTAATTCTATCGGGTCCTTTTCACAAAGGAGACGATGCAGCGCGTCCCAAGAAGTCTCAAAGGTCTGCTTTGTCAGGGTCAATGATCCATGACGAGCCAGTTGAGCACAACTGACTGTGATAGCGTCGAGTTCTTGAATCGCGCTCGTGGTCGACCTCCACAATCTAATGGAAGGATTGTTTTGATCATTCGCGCGTGTACCAGATAGCGAGAAACTTGCATGCCATCTTCCCAATATCGGTAGAATCCAGGGTCGGAGGTAGTCAGTTGATAGAACCCTATCCGCTCTTCTACGCACTTTGGCTAGAAGATACTCTCGTTCGTCTTCTTTGTCAGAGTTTAGTCTCATTGTTAGGTATTTCGCAGCCTCGCCACGAGCGGGCTCGTAAAGTCTGTCGAAAACATCACGAATGGCCTCTTCTTGTTCAGCTCTTGCTTTGCTTTCTGGGTTTCGCTCGCGCACATGCTCGGGTAATTCTTCTCCAGCTGCCCATAAACTTCTAGACACATCTCCGTCCTTCACCACACTTACCAACCCACCGACATCGTCAAATAGACGGAGCTCAATCGCAATGAATATCCAATCAACATCAGCTGTTTGAGCATCGGAACTAATTACTAACAGGAGCGGCGGTTCGGTGCGTGGAAGTCCCATGAGCAGACTTTGTTGTTTGGCAGCACCGAGAGTCGCACTCAGTGAGTTACTAATCCCAGCTGCTCTCGCTGCAAATTCCGGCTGTAATAGTTGGTGGACCACATCCTGTTCAATCCCACTTCCACACAGCCCAGTGTAGAGAGCTAAAAAGCGCTGTCCGATGGCCAACATACGGTGATCCCGACAGCTGAGTTTCTGTTTGGGATGTGTGGCTTTCAAATCCACAAATTCGATGGCGCGGTGTGTAGCTTGCAGGGCCTTACGTAATCCTGAGACCGAGACATGATCAGGTTGGACTTTGGAAACTCCCGGTGCCTTAGCATCATTAAGTATGCCTTTCAGTAATCGGGAGCTTTGCCCCTTTTCAAGCTTGGTTCTCTCGCAGAATTTTCCCAGAGTGCCTGTTGCTTCGTACTCGTCACGTAGAAACGAACGCGGATCTGTACGAACGTGTGGGGCGTACCATGATAGACGGAGAGCGCCTAATCGAAACTCCATGTCCTCAAGGATATGAATAAGGGGACTTGCTTTTGCCCCCCTCCGATCTTCTTCGGACAAAGTGTGCTGGAAAAGATCAACCCAGTCTTTTCTGAATGCCGACGGGTCGAGAAGGTTGTTTACTGACCCCGCAAATTTTCCGAAACCCGCTATCGCTGACTCGACGTCGGCTTCGGCGATTTCCCCCAAAATCGGCCAGCCGCCCGCCTGTTTGATACAGTGAAGAAAGAGTCGAAGCTGGAGCGGAGTGAGCTCACCGAGATCAATCTGTCGACCACGAAATGTCTTGTACGTGTACACATGCACACCTCAAATGGTTGTTGAAAGGCAAATTACGCTAATCTTAGACTAACTGCAAGCGATGTAGTTCTCGAATTTATCAAAAAATATAATCAATATAATCAATATGTTAACTGATAGTCCGTTTCTTATTTAGTTGTTGAGTTACAACAACAGAAGTATATTAGTGTTGTCGATAAAAAAGGTCCAAGGCTATTTCAGGCTTCTTTTGCAGTGTAAGCCGTACATTACATTTAAACCTTGCAGAACACTTGCTTCAACGCGGAAATGCAGATTCAGTTTCTAAGTATAATGTGATATTAGCTTTAGAATGCCAGCGGCCGAGTGCGGGAAGTGTAACCGATACTTTTCTGGAGCAACGCGCACCAAGCAAAACTGCACTTTAATTCAAACAGCAATACTTACGCAGAATGTTATCCATCAATATCCGGCGAATTTTAAGAAATATACAGTGTGCCGCGTATGCGGTTTTTGCTGCATTTGCGAGTCACCTAATTCGCCTACAGTCCGCGTAAACACTGGAATCACTGAAAAACCACAACACACTGGGGGTGTGGTGGTCGCAAGTTCAAATCTTGCCGTCCCGACCAAATTAACATTTAAAATCAACCGGTTATAATTATTAGCCTGTTAGTCTGTTTCACGAGCACACGATTTAAGTCCATATTAAGTCCTGATAAGTTGCAAAACCGATCCCGACTTTCCAATTGACTGTTAATCAATAGATCGCAGATTTCTACAAAGTTCGATGTCACATTGTGTACCTTTATAGGAATGAGTAAATTCAAACTCACCCCCATCAGACGAATGGCACGAGTAAAAATTTGTTGATTCTGCCACTTGAAAAGTACCTTGGTAGGCATTCTCGTTGTTTGAATAGATCACGAAGCAAGCGATTACCTGGGCTGCCTTCATGACGCACAACGCCCGTACATCCTGCCCAACGGCATTTTAGACACCTCGTCCGTCTTGCTCATCCTTTGCATCACCCACGTTTTTTATGTGTCGGCGAATATACCTCATTAGTAAGATTGCTTTCTCCTCTTTGTTGAATATGAAAAGCTCGACTTTGGTAGACAGTTTGTTAAGAGGATTTTCATATTCCATCGGCGTATTATTACCCAGCGTAGAGTGCAGGCGTACCGCGTTGTAATACACCGCCACATATTCTCTCACATCAGCAATTGCAGCCTGACGAGTTGGGTATAACTGATCACCTGTCCACTCGCGTTTCAGGCTGCCAAAGAATCTTTCCACAGGCGCGTTATGCCCAAAGCACTTCGTGGGGCAGGCCCTCTCAGCAATTGCCCTTGCGGCTCATACTGCAAATTATGTCGTGTTGCTTCAGCAATGCCTGATAGGATTGTGAACAATACTGACTGTCTCTGTCTGAATGGTGGATCAGACCCGGTGGTGGTTTCCTCAGGCTGATCGCCATGACCAGGGCCCGAATGACCAGCGACTTGTGCATGCGCTTGTCCATTGACCAGCCCACCGCTCATCTTGAATACAGGTCAATCAACACAGCCAGATAAACCCAACCCTATTGAGTCCACAGTAGAGTAAGAAGCAGGACGTAGTCGAACTATTTCCCTGCTTCTCCTCTCCGAACCGTACGTGCGCCTCTCAGCGCATACGGCTCTCCATCTAAGAGTGGCTTACAGCCATTGCAACATCGCGGTATCGTGAAGTCAGTGTGATGCGCCCATCGTCGATGAGATAAGGATTGATTCCTGGCTTTCGCCACAGAAACCTCCTTTTACGACTCGTTACAAGTCGCCGCAGACTCGCACCACACAGATTGCCCTTGCCACTTCGACCATATAACACCCAGGTTTTCGCACTGCCCTGAGGCGGGTAGCGGAACCACTGGCGCGCCAATGATTTGATCGAAGTCCGATATTTGCGCGCCAACCAGTGAGCAAGTTTCCAGAATACGATACTGTCAATCTTGTTGTAGGTGGTTGCAGTGTAATCGGTGTAGCAGTAAAAGTTCGCCCAGCCCGCCAGTTGGCGGTTGAGCTGCTCTATCAGGTCAATCTTGTTCGCGCCATAATTGCTGGATAACTGTTGGATCAGTTTTGCAACAAAGGCACGGGACTTTTCATGAGGAATTGTCGTTACCGGGCGCATCGTACCTTTAGGCCCTCGCTTTCGGATAATGCGGTGCCCCAGAAAGACAAAACCGTCGTTGACGTGGGTAACATGGGTTTTCTCCATGTTCATGGTCAACTGGAGTTCACCTTCCAAGAATGCACGGCACTCTTCGCGAATGGCGTCGGCCTGTACCCTGGTGCCTTTGACAATGACAACAAAGTCGTCGGCATATCGACAGTAAGCAACGGCCGGTTTCCATTGCCGATTCTCTCGAATGGCAATAGGCCGTTGGTTCCTTATGCCGAAGTTCCACGCCCAGCGATCTTTACGGGCTTTCTTGTTTAGGTATTTCGCCTCCAAATACTGATCAAACTCGTTGAGCATGATATTGGAAAGTAGCGGGGAGATGACTCCGCCTTGCGGCACACCCTTACTGGCTGAACGGAACAAGTTCCGATCAACGTGTCCAGCCTTTATGATCCGCCAGAGCAGATCCAGGAACCGACTATCACAGATCCGTTTGCGCACACACTTCATCAACTTACGGTGATGTACCGTGTCGAAGTAGGATGCTAAGTCACCTTCGATGATCCAGCGTCCAACCGTGTGATTGCCGTCTTGAAGTTGGAACTTCACGGTTCGGATCGCATGATGCACGCTGCGCTGGGGCCGGAAGCCATAGGACAAGCGATGAAAATCGCTCTCCCAGATCGGCTCCATAACCATCAGCATGGCGCGCTGTACGATGCGGTCACGTAACGTTGGTATCCCAAGCGGTCGTTGCTTGCCATTGGCCTTCGGGATGTAGACTCTGCGAGCAGGTTGAGGCTGATAATTGCCATCGAGTAATTCGGCGCGTAAACGCGCCAGTTGCTCGGGCAGGTTCGCTTCGAACGCTCGTTTGTCTATACCGTCGATGCCCGGCGTTCTAGCGCCTTGCGAGGCTAGAGTTATCCGGGCGGCCTCTTCAAGCCACGACCGATCCGCCATGATTCTCAACAAACGATCGAACTTGCGTTCGCTATCTGCCGAGGACCAGGTTGCTAACTTGTGTTGCATTTCACTGATTATCAAAGGTCTTCACCTCTCTACGGTCAGATAATCTGCCGCACAAGTCTCTTAAACTGCTCTCCTTCGCCATGTAGTCGGATTTCCCGACCTCGGACTACTACGAAAGCTCCGCCAACTCATTGGACATCGGGGCCACATTCCCTTGGCATTCACAATGAGCCTTCCCCAGTTCACATGCTGGACTCAAACGTATTGGTTAGGTTGCCGCTCGCAATCTTTACCCTTGCGTTCTGCAAGTCGATACGGACATGACGGTTTAGCTGCACACTTTCCGTCACTCAAATCTGTCGACCTACGTATTCGACAAATTGTCCAGAGATAAACCCATATATGTAGTTCACCCCATTCCGTATACGCCCTATTAAGCTGTGTAGGACGTGGCGACATTTCAGCCCTCAGACACGGTTTAAGCGGTTCGTGTTCCTCAACCTTCCAATACTCAGCCTAGAGACGCATCTTGGCTTAACAACTTCGCCTCACGCCTCGTTTCCCACGGGCTACGTCACCCCATCAATGTGCGATGGGTCACCTCCGCTTCGGCTCTTGTCTTGTTGCAGCACAAGACAGGTGTTAGAACTTCATCCTCCTTAGTTTGTCCATACACATTCCAAACATGCTCAGGCTCAGGCAGCGTCTTCCAGACGCCTCCCGAGGCTGGGCGCACGATACGTGATATCAACCCCCCATGCTTGATTGGGAGCCTGGGGTGAGAAGTTTCGGTTCAACACATTAGCAGCCACCGGATAATCATGTTTGCTGTCCGTAGTCACCTTGTACTTTCGTTTCTGCTTTACCTGCAAAGCCAGTGTTTTCATGAGCCGGCGGGTTCGATCCCGGCCGATCTCAATTCCTTCTTTGCGCAGATTGTTCATCATCATGCGACTGCCCAGGCTGCCACGGGAGGGAATCGCCGTTCACGATCACCAGAATATGCACTAAACTGGATATCTCATTCTGGTATTATTTAACGAATCGTTTGGGTATTGGTGAAAAGACCATAGCCCCATTACCCGATATCATCACTGAAAGGGCTGCGCTTGCCACGGGTTATTGAGAAGCTACCAAGGTTGTTACCTAAGCGGTTCATATTAAAGCACTTATGTGGAATTCGATCGAATTCTTTGCGAGGCACATAATGCCTCGAATATGAGCCATTTACGCTATGCTATTTTGAACTCGCAATTGCTATAACTTACCGTGCGAACTCGAATGTCCAGTTTGTCTGGTAATAGTGAGAATCGTTAATCGGGATAGAAATACAGCATTGGCTGGGGGATCGAAAATGTCTAAGCAATTGGCGTATCTAAAGAAACTGTTTATTGGTGGTGAATCAACGGGCGTAACAAACGCGTGCTTTGTTGCCATTGTTTTTTGTTTAAGTTCAATGTCTCTACAGGTGCTTGCAGAGAGTTCCGGGCTACGGGCGCTTGAGGAAATTGTAGTTACCGCTCGAAAGCGGGAGGAGTCGTTACAGGAAACGCCAATTGCGGTGTCCGCATTTTCAGCTGCCGATCTGGAAGCTCGCAGCCTGGATAATCTGATGGATGTAGGTGCTTTTGTGCCAAACGTAACCATGGCTAATGCCCAGGGTGGTAGCGGTGGTTCGAACAATGGTCAGATTTATATTCGCGGCGTAGGTCAATCAGATTTCCTGTTTACAACCGATCCTGGTGTCGCGATCTACATAGACGGCGTGTTTCATCCCCGTACATTGGGCTCCTCCATGGATCTCCTTGACCTTGAGCGGATAGAAATACTTCGTGGTCCACAGGGGACTCTGTTTGGTAAAAATACGATTGGTGGAGCAATTAACGTAGTGTCTGCAAAGCCCACGGGGGAGCCTGGTGGTTATGCTGAGGCTACATTTGGTAGTTTTGATCGTACTGATTTTCGCGGTGGAGTCGATTTTGCGCTGTCCGATACCTTGTTTGCCAAGGCCTCAATGGCATATAAAAATCGTGATGGTTGGGGAAAACGCCTGGATTTTGATACTGGCGAGACAATTGATAGAACCGGTGATATAGACCAGGTTGGGGGTCGCCTGGCTTTTCAGTGGATTGCATCAAGTGACGTTTCCGTTGATTTCAGCGTTGACTATAGCCACTGGGATCAGGGATCTGTGCCCACAACCTTGATTGATTTTGACGATACCGGTGCATTTGGTGGAGTGCCCACCATTCTTTGGAACGCCTTGATTGGGGGGCCGAGTGGAACCCCCATGAGTTCAGCATTTATTACTGGAGACCCTGATACTTCTTACGGAACAGGACCGAATGGTAATGAGTTGGATGCTTGGGGCATGAATGCAACCGTCGAATGGGATCTGGGCTGGGGCACATTAAAATCTATAACCGCTTATCGAGAAATGGAGGCTGTTTTTGGTCGTGATGGTGACGGTTCTCCTCTGCCCATTGTACATACCAACCAACGTCAGGATCAGGATCAGTTTTCACAGGAAATACAACTGTTTGGAAGCAGCTTCGACGACAAAATGAAATGGGTTGTGGGCGCTTTCTACTTTGATGAATTTGGCAGGGATGAAAATGATGTAGTTTTAACTTCTGGTCTGTTTGGCGCGCTTGAAGGTTTGCCGGTGCAGTTAAGTGGCGCGCCCTGTGCTCCACCTTTCGCAGCACCTGGTTGCCCTGGTAACCCGATTAATCCTCTGCTGGATCTCGACTTTAATATTTTTAACGAAATAGACATCACCAGTTTCGCAATATTTGGGCAAGCCACCATGGACATTTCAGACAAACTTTCTGTAACCCTGGGGGCGCGATTTTCTTACGAGGAGAAAGAATATCTGTTGGAGCACCGGCGAATTGCCAGTAATACGTTTATTGTGCCTTTGACAACAATTGACGAAGACTGGTCCGAACCAACCTATACAGCAGGGCTGCAATACCAATGGACTGATGACCTCATGGGGTACGCAAGCATTTCCCGAGGTTTTAAGAGCGGGGGGTTTAATGGCCGACCTATTGTCTCTGGAGAAGTTTCGTCCTTTGATCCTGAGTTTGTAAATTCCTATGAGGTTGGCATTAAGTCAGAATTTTTTGACCGTCGCGTTAGAGTGAATGCCGCTGCGTTCTATTATGACTATGAAGATCTTCAATTTGGCGCAGTTACCGCCGACCCGGTGTCGGGTTCTCTACTGCTGGTGATCGATAATGTAGCGTCTGCGGATGTTACTGGAGCGGAATTGGAGGTGCAATTTGTGGCGGGTGAAGGTTTGAGTGTTAGCGCTTCTATAGGTTACACCGACTTCGATATTTCAAAGGTTGATGCAACTGTTGTAGACATTACTACTGACACCAAGGCGATTCGCACTCCTAAGTGGTCTACCAACTTTAGCGTTGAATACACTTTACCTGCTCAGGAACTGGGAGAATTCCGTATTCGTGGTGACTGGACCTACGAAAGTAAGAGTTTCTCAGACATTCAAAATACGGAATCCATTGCACGGGACTCTCATAGCCTGATCAATGCAAGACTAACCTGGGAAATGTCGCCCGACATGATGGGCGGTGGCTGGGAAGCAGCTGTTTTTGGTACCAACCTTACCGATAAAAGGATATTGGTAAGTGGTCTACAGGCCTTAAACAGTTTTGGTACTGCTGAAGGGCACTTTAACAGACCGCGTGAATGGGGTGTGTCTATTCGGAAGTCGTTTTGAGTCTGGATGAGCAAACCCGGTCGTTACTGGATCAGGTTAACGGCGAGGGCAATCCAAAACTCTTTGAGTTGTCGGTTGCCGATGCGAGGGCGGGGCTAAAAGAAATGACGCTGGCAATGGATGCGCCAGAGAGCACTATTTCCAAGTGTGAAGAGCGGCTGGTTGTCGGTCCGAATGGCGAGATTCCCGTTCGCATCTATTGGCCGCTCATCCGGTCGGATGAAAAAGCCTTACCGCTTTTGATTCTGTATCACGGTGGTGGTTTTGCTCTGGGTGATATGGACACACACGAAAACATGGCACGTTATTTTTGTGAGCATGCGAATGTGATAGTGGTAAATGTTGGCTATCGGCTATCTCCCGAGCATCAGTTTCCCAAAGGGGTTGAAGATTGTTATGCAGTACTTTGCTGGGTTGCGGAGAGTGCGCAATCGTTAAAGGGTGACCCCAGGCGCATATCGGTTACCGGTGACAGTGCTGGGGGGAACCTTAGTGCTGTAATGTGCCAGTTGGCGCGTGTTCGTAGTGGTCCGGAGATAGCGAGCCAGGTTTTGATATACCCCTCGGTAACTATGGCATTAGATGCTGATTACGCATCCAGGCGGCAGTTTGAAAGTGGCTATTTTCTGGGACTGGAAGACATGAGCTGGATGAGTGGAATGTACTTTGATAATCAGGAGCTGCAGTCAAAGGATATTTGTGCCTCACCAATTCTAGCGAAAGACTTAAGTGACTTACCACCTGCGCTAATAATCACTGCAGGGCATGACCCACTTAGGGATGAGGGTAAGCATTATGCAGATCGGCTTGAAAGTGCCGGTGTGCAGGTCGAGTACCGTTGTTTTGAAAGCACTATTCATGGCTTCATGTCATTTGCAGGCCTTCTTGATGTTGGAAAAGAAGGTTTGTCACTCGTGTGCCAGTACCTGAAAGAAAATCAGTGAAGTTGCTCTAACAAGAAGACCCAATTATGTCGCTAAACAATGATGATTTAAAAACCGCCTATCGCCTCATGCGTACTATTCGTGAGTTTGAAGAAATTGTTAATACCGAATTTTTGGAGGGCAATGTTCCCGGTTTTGTGCATCTGTATGCTGGCCAGGAAGCATCAGCCGTTGGAATTTGCCTCACCTTGAGTGATGGAGACAAAATCTGTAGTACACACAGGGGACATGGACATTGTATTGCTAAAGGGTGTGATGTTACGCAGATGATGGCAGAGATTTTTGGCAAGAGTGAAGGGCTGTGTTCCGGTAAGGGAGGATCCATGCACATTGCCGATATCGACAAGGGAATGTTAGGTGCCAACGCCATTGTTGGCGGTGCGCCACCATTAACAATTGGTGCTGGCCTCTCGGCAAAATTGAATAAGACGGGTGGTGTTGCTGTTGCCTTTACCGGTGATGGTGGAAGTAGTCAGGGTACGACATTTGAAGCCATGAACATGGCCGTTGTACTTCAACTGCCGGTGATTTTTGTGTTTGAAAATAATGGTTATGGAGAAGGTACAGGCCACGATTTTGCTGTGGGCTCAAAAGACATCTCCAGGCGTGCCCAGGGGTTTGGCTTGCCGGTAAGCACGGTAGATGGCTACGATTTTTTCGCGGTACAGGATGCTATGCAAGTTTCGCTAACGCGAGCTCGCAGTGGTGGTGGGCCAAGTGTTATAGAAACTAAATGTATGCGGTTTTATGGGCATTTTGTGGGAGACCCGGAGTTATATAGAGCTGCGAATGAACGACAGTCGCTGCAGGAGAAGCATGACTGTCTACAGATATTCCGGGCTCGGGTAATTCAATCGGAGTTGCTCGCCGATGAAGAGCTGGATGAAATAGATACTTCGGTAATAGCGCAGGTTAAAGATGCAGTACTGGCAGCCAAGAATGGTGAGGCGCCGAATATAGATTCTCTACTTTCAGATGTTTACGTGAGTTATTAGGGCGAAGATAATTTATGGCTGTACTCAGTATTAGAGAAGCGATCAATAGTGCCATCGCGCAGGAAATGCAGCGTGACCCAAGCGTGGTAATAATTGGTGAAGATGTTGCGGGTGGTGAAGGTTGTCCCGGAGAGGAAGATGCAGTTGGCGGAGTGTTTGGGGTCACTAAGGGATTGTATGGTCAGTTTGGTAAAGACAGGGTCATTGATACTCCCATCACTGAATCCGCGATAATGGGCATGGCGGCGGGAGCTGCGCTGACAGGCTTACGTCCAATTGCTGAGTTGATGTTTATTGATTTTGTTGGTGTGTGTTTCGATCAACTGCTAAATCAGGCGGCTAAATTTCGGTACATGTTTGGTGGTAAAGCACGCACGCCCCTGGTAGTGCGCACTACAATTGGAGCCGGTTTTCGCACGGCCGCGCAACACTCACAGTGTTTGTATGCACTATTTGCCCATGTTCCCGGATTGAAAGTTGTTGTTCCGTCCAATGCCTATGATGCAAAAGGCTTACTTATCCAGGCCATCCGGGATGATGATCCGGTTATTTTCTGTGAGCATAAAGTGCTTTACGACGAGACGGATGAGGTACCGCAGGAAAGTTACTGTATCCCTTTTGGAGAGGCAAATATTGTAAGGGAAGGCAGCGATGTAACCATCGTAGCGATTAGTCGCATGGTTATTTTTGCACAACAGGCAGCCGAGAACCTGGCTGCCCAGGGTATTAGTTGCGAGGTGATTGACCCGCGAACGATCTCGCCTTTAGATCTGGATACGATAATTGAAAGCGTGGAATCTACCGGGCGCCTGGTGGTGGTTGATGAAGCGAACCCGCGCTGTGGCATGGCTGCGGATATTGCGGCTCAGATTGCCGAGCACGCTTTTGCATTTTTGAAGGCCCCAATCAAACAAATTACTGCACCACATACGCCGGTTCCATTTGCACCCGAGCTTGAAGATGCATATATACCCAGCGCTAAAACAATTGAATCCGTCATAACTGATTTGATGGCGTGGAAACCCTGAGAGGAACTTATGTCGAGAGTTGATGGAAAAGTCTCTTTGGTTAGTGGAGGTGCTTCCGGTATTGGTCGGGCAGTTTGTCAAACGCTTGCCAGGGAAGGTGCCACAGTGGTTGTTGCTGACATAGATGAGGCCGGTGGCGAGCAAACTGTAAATTCTATTGGTAGTAGTGCGGTTTTTATGCGTCTTGATGTAACCAGCGAGAGTCAGTGGCAACGTGTCGTTGCCAAAACGATGGAGCGGCTCGGTAAGTTGAATGTTCTGGTTAACTGTGCAGGTATTGGATTTAGCGGTATATTTGAAGAAACTCTTCTTGAAGACTGGAACAAGATTGTTGCGGTTAATATGACTGGCCTGTTTTTGGGGTGCAAGCATGGCGTTATCGGGATGAAGGCCAGTGCCGTCATTGCAGGGGTTGTTGGTGGAGGAGATATTGCTGCATACAGTGCGACCAAAGGCGGTGTTACTTTGTTAAGTAAATCAGTTGCCTTGAGTTGTGCAGAGCGTGGCTCGAATATTCGTTGTAACTCTATTCACCCTACCTATGTTGACTCAGAGATGCTGGATCCCATTGCCGAACTTTACCCGAATCGGGATGCAATGCGATCGGCCATGAGTGAAAACATCCCTCTTGGGCGTATGGCAACACCTCAGGATATTGCCAACCCTATTCTTTTTCTGGCCTCGGATGAATCTGCCATGATGACAGGCTCCACCGTTATGGTGGATGGTGGTACAACCGCCGGGGTTACCAGCAAACATTCCGCGGACTGAGCGAGCAAATATGCTGAGATTAGCAAACAAATCAGCCATCATCACCGGGGGTGCTTCTGGAATAGGAAGAGCCATTGCCAGTTTGTTTGTAGAAGAGGGTGCTGATGTAACAATTACCGATATCAATGCCGTGGCTGGCCGTGAAACTGCCAGACAAATTGGAGCAGCATTCTTTGAGCAGGATGTGACACAGGAAGCCGGCTGGAAGGCACTAATTAAAGCCGTTAGTGCGCGCTCCAATGGTTTGCATATTCTGGTAAACAATGCGGGGATAACCGGGAATCGAAATGAAACTAACCCTGAATTAACAACCCTGGACGGCTGGAATGCTGTAATGGCTGTTAATGCCGGTAGCGTCTTTCTCGGGTGTAAGTACGGCGTACCACAAATTGCGCAAAGCGGAGGTGGCTCCATTATAAATATGTCGTCTATTGCCGCATTGGTTGCGACCCCCTTTCTTTCTGCATATGGTGCCAGTAAAGCGGCTGTTTGCCAGTTTTCAAAATCTGTAGCTATCCATTGTGCTGAACAAGCCAATGGGGTTCGCTGCAATACGATTCATCCAGGACAAATTGTGACCCCCATGCTTGAAGGTCTTTTTGAGGATGTGGGTAAACTGGCAGGATTGAGTGCAGAAACTATGCGTGATGAATTTTTAAAAAAAGTTCCACAGGGTGAGTTTGGCTTACCAAAAGATATTGCCAATATGGCTCTGTTCCTTGCCTCTGATGAGTCCAGCCACGTCACCGGACAACAGTTGGTTGTGGATGGCGGAATGCAATATCTAAGTTAATGCACTATCTAAAAATCAGGAGAAAAAGATGATACAGCCCCCTGGCGCAATCGGTCAGATTGCATATATCGTGAATGATCTGGACGCAGCGTTGAATCACTGGATAGAAGCGATGGGGATAGGGCCATTTTTTTTGATCGACTCCAGCACTATTGAGAATCCTGAATATTATGGAAAGCCCAGTGACCTGGATATCACTGCTGCGCTGGCTTACAACGGCTCTATGTGTATTGAACTGATTGAACAAAAAAACGATTCTCCATCTGTCTATAGGGATGTAATGCAGTCTAGAGGTTCGGGTTTTCACCATTGGGGTGTGATGACAGAAAATTTTGATGAAGAAGTAGAGCGCTATATAAAGATGGATTATTCGCTGGCGTTTAGTGGGAGTGTTTCAGTTGGTGGACGTTTTGCTTATATGAACAGTTTTGAAGCACTAGGCGGCATGGTGGAACTTATTGATTTTACACCAAGTGTTAAAGAGTTGTTTGCAGGCTTGCAGGAAGCAAGTGTTGACTGGGATGGAAAGGATTCTATTCGTTCGACTTAAGGAATTATCAATGGTCAATTTTTCTTTCAGAATTTTGTGCGTGGTAGCATTGTTGATACCTACGCTTGTGTTTTCATCCACTATTAGTGGAGTGGTTAAATCTTCAGAAGGGTCGGTAATTAGTGGTGCCTTGTTGACTCTGATTGCTCGCGATGGTCTGTACTCTGAAACAGCTTATAGCGATAGGCATGGCCGCTTTAAAATGGTAAGCGCTCAGCAGGGAGTGTTGACACTCAGAGCGCGCAAGGCATATTTTGCAGACAGTTCAATGTCGGTGGAGAGTGATAGGCAACTGACTATTACTCTACAGAAACTTTCATCTGAATCTGAAATATCAGATCAGTTGAGTGCCAGTGCACATTTCACCAATATCCATTTTGATGATCCTCAGGCACGTAAGTTCTTCCAGGTTGATTGTGTAAGCTGTCACCAGCTTGGCAACAGCTTTACCCGCAGACCGCGTAGCACAGAATATTGGCAATCCGTTGTGCGCCGAATGCTTGGTTTCTGGGGTGTAACAGATGAGAAATGGATAAAGCAGTATACCTCTGTGCTGAAAGCCGGGTTTGATGGCAATTCCGTAGTTTCCAGGCAGCAGCATAATGTAGATCCACTGGCTCAGAATGCCCGCGTACAAGAGTGGAAGCTACCAGACGGGTTGATTTCGCACGATGTGGAATTCCATGAAGCGGATGGAAAGTTTTACACGGTTGATCAGAATGCCGATCGCATCTATATAACCGACCCGATTTTGAACACAACTGAAACGTTTAACCTGCCGGAGATGGGCTTACCACAGGGTGGTAAATTTTTCACCGTTTTTGGAGACTCCAACCCCATGGGTTTAAGTATCAGGCATGGGCCGCATAGTCTTCAGGAGGGTCCAAATGGTCACTTTTACACAACCAATGCTATAGGTGGCCAGATCGGAGAATTTGACCCGGCCAAGAGAACTTACGCGACATTTGAGGTGGGTGGAAAGGCGATGTATCCTCATACATTGCGCTTCGATGATCAGGGGCAGATCTGGTTTACCATTACTATGTCCAATCAGTTGGGCCGTTTTAACCCGAATAGTGGTGAGATGACACTGCTGGATTTACCGGCAACCTCGCTTCGACCCGAAGTTCCGGTGTTTACTCCCTACGGAATTGATGTAAGTCCCGTAGATGGCAGTATTTGGTACAGCCGCTTGCATGCCAATAAAATTGGTCGTGTTGACGCGAAAACGCTTAAGATTCAGGAATTTGAACCGCCCCTAATCGGTCCGCGTAGATTAAGGTTCGATGCAGCAGGGATACTCTGGATTCCTGCATTTGGTGACGGTTCGATTGTCAGGCTTAACCCCACCACCATGGAATACACGACCTATGCTTTGCCTACTCTTGCGGATAATGAAATCGAAGCACCCTACGCCGTTGCTGTTCATCCTGAGACTCAGGAGGTATGGGTAACCGCGAATATGTCTGACCGGGTATTTCGGTTTTTTCCTAAAGAAGAGCGCTTTGTAAGCTATCCACTACCTACGCGTGGAACATATATGCGCGATATAATTTTTCTACCAGACGACCGGGTTTGCGGTGCCAGTAGCCCGGTGCCTGCTGTAGCTGTAGTAGAAGGTGGTATGCAGGCCATTATCTGTATAGAGCCTAATGATGGGGATTGAATTACGGAAGTTCGGTCAGTGAGTAACGGAGATCTCTTTGCACTAACTATTCCCAAGTGGGGCATGGCTATGACCACAGGTACCGTGCTGGATTGGCTGGTCGTAGAAGGAGATAAAATTGAAAAGGGTGATGAAGTTCTTGAGGTAGAGTCAGACAAAATTGCCGGAGTTGTCGAGTCGAACAATGCTGGTTTTCTGGTTCTGGTTGTAGCTGCTCCCGGAGATGAATTACCGGTTGGTGCCCTGCTTGGAGTGATTGCCAAGGGTGATGTCAACCCTGATCTTGTGGACGCTTTCGTAGATCACTTTCATAAGAACTTTACCCCGGAAGCACCCGGAGCGAGTGACGATGTCGCAGCGCTGGAGGTCTTTGTGGGCGGTACGCGAATAGCGTACCAGCATAGCCCGGCACCTGATAACAATAATTTTTTGCCGATACTTTTTGTTCACGGTTTTGGTGGTGACCAGAATAGTTGGCTATTTAACACAGTAGAACTGAGCAGTAATCGCGCTGTGTATGCACTTGATCTGCCTGGCCATGGAAGCTCCGCAAAAACGATTGATGATGGTACATTGAAAGAACTGGCAGGCATTGTTAGTGCGTTTATAATTGCTATTGGTGTACCTAAAATGCATCTGGTTGGGCACTCACTTGGTGCCGCCATTTCACTGGAACTTTGTAAGTTAACACCCGGACAGGTTGCCTCTTTAACCTTACTGGGGAGTGCCGGAGAGGGAACCTTGGTTAATCGAGCCTATATTGAGGGCTTTGTAAGTGCAAAGCGACGCAAAGAAATAAAACCATTGTTGCAACAGTTGTTTTCCACTCCAGAACTGGTTAATCGAGATATGGTTGAGGGGGTATTGCGGGCAAAGCGAATTGAAGGGGCCGAAAACTGCCTGCGGAGTATAGCCGAGGCGTCTCTTTTAGGTCCTGTATCAATACCCACATATGAATCGTTGGGCAGTGTTAACACACCAATACAAATCATTTGGGGTAGAGAGGATAAAATTGCAGATGTATCGCAGACGGATAAACTTGTTGGACGCCTTGATGTTCATATAATTGAAAATGCAGGACACATGGTTCATATGGAAGCGGCTGCAACAGTGAATGGGCTTATTGCCGCTTTTATAGCCGTGCGAGAATAAATAACCTGGAGGGTTGGTGATATGTCTATATCGAAAGTGATGGTTTTCTTTTGTGTGGTTTTTTTTAGCGTATGCCTGCTGGCAGATGAAAAACTTGTGCTCGAATTTGATCTGGAAAATGACGTTCTTTCAATGTCTCATAGCGTTCCAAATTTTCTGTTCGAACCCACGCGTAACTATTCTGGTGACTCAGATGTGAATATTAACGATATGTCCTTTCCAGCGCTTGGTCATCATCTGGTAGCGACAGGTCTGGTTAGAATTGACAATGAAGTTATTGGCATAGTTACAGAGCAGGAAATTATCTATGTAGATGCGATCACGCAGAAACCAATGGCCGAATCGATGTGGCTAATTCGCTTGAATGCTCCGGGCATTACAGGGTTTATGTCAGTGCTTCAAAAGGAAGATGCTTCACCGATATTCTCCCTTGTGGAAAAGGCGCAAGAAAACCAGGATAAAGTCTGGCCTGACGAATGGCAAATGTTTTTGTCAACGGTGGGTAAACAAAGCGTGCAGTTTGCTTCCGGTGATTTGCAGAAATATCAGGGTGGGATATTCGAGGAATATAACGGCTTAAATTTGGCGGATTTTGCAAAGCTGGGCCGGTTTAGGGGAAAGATTCAGTTTGTAATTTACCCCCATGAATAACCCAATTTAGTGCTGCCCTACCATTTTACTAATCAGGCTGGTGCGGTTGTGCACTTTTACTTTCGCATAGATAGAACGTAGATGGTTCTGTACAGTTCGGCCACTTATACAAAGGTTGTCCGCGATCTGTAAGTTGGTCAACCCGAGACTTACAAGATTGGTGATGTCGACCTGTCTGGGTGTAAGTTTAAACTGGACAAGCAGTTCCGGATAAATTCCGTTGCTTTGTCGGGCCCCAAAAAATATCAGAAAGCGTAATCCGCTCGCTCCGCAATCATAGGGGTGAAGGTGAACTGTGATCGTGTGACCGCTTGCCAGCTCCACATTGAAGTTCTCGTAGTACTTATCTTGATAAGAGCTTCCAAGCATTCGTTTAAGGTTGTCACAGCGGCCTAATATTTCGTTTGGAATCTCCATTGATAATGCCAAGGTGAGATTGTTGGCCCTGGTTTGTAGAATGCCGGTGATATTTCCAAAAGTACTTATTGGGGTGCAACTGGAATCTAGTATGACTACGCCGGTGTAATGCCTGTCTGCTGCCAGAACTCTGATTATATGCTCGCGTTCATTGGTTTTATTTGAGGCGTCTATTTTTTGTACTGCAGCGGATAGGAATGGGGAAAGCAAATTGGCCTTGGTTGCATCACTTTCTGAAAAGGCTGGTGTTCCAGCTGCACGATGAAGGCCAAACAAGCCGATTGGTTGCCCATCTTTAACCAATCCCAAAATCATTATGTGGTATACAGATTGAGGCCTGAGAAATTCGCGATAGAACCTGGTTCGGATAAATTGTTTGTGTGAAATAACCTCAGACGAAATTACTACATGGTCGTCGGGTGTTTGGTGCTGGAGAAATCGGGATACAAATGGGTCCTGGTTTTGATAGTCGGTGCACCAGACTTCCGGGCCGTTGTTTGGTACGCCATATACCGAGCCTCCTTCAAAGCTCCATTGCTGATCTGTACCGGATATACCCAGATACACCCCGCTGGAGGCACCTACACAATCTTCCATCAACCGAAAAGTTTGATTTTGCAGATCCTGTAAATTGTCGCACTCCAAAGCTGTGCGACCTACGGTCAACACTGCGTTGAGGTCTCTTGCAGCAAGCTGTTTCATCCGCTCGATACCATTATTAATAAAGGTTGATCCCAAAAGGTCTCCTTCAAGACTATACGTAGGTCAATTTGGTACGTCTACAAATTAAGGATTAAGCGAATTTCGTGAAATGGGTGCATGGAATGCGTATTTGTGAGGTCCGGGCCGTTATATTTGAGAAATGACCTTGCATTTATACTATGTGGTGCCTAGTACACCCCAATGAGTATGTTTTCCTTCAAAGCAACGTTATAGACATCTCCACGCTCAATGTAGAATCCGATCGCTTCCTTCCAGCACAATCGAAGCATGGGTCTTTACGTGCGTTATTTCTTTGGTCAGATAGTACACTGAACTGTCCGCTGTGGGCGCAATTGAGCTGGTTACCGCGCAAGACAGTGTAAGCGGTGGCATAAAACAACAGGTTCAACCGCACCCTGAAATATACAGTACATGCTCGTGAGGAATTTAAGGCTTTTGAGGAATGTCTGCCTGCTCTACAGGCTGCATAGACACTGGTATTTATATGAAATCCCAATCCCCTGGGGGTGTGGTGGTCGCAAGTTCAAATCTTGCCGTCCCGACCAAATCTAGGACATATACTTTAGCTGTTGTCGTCGTCGCAAATCTGCGAGGCCTGGCCTCTGGCCCGTTCTATCTTGTCGTCCCGAGAATGTTCAGGCGATCACTCCGTTTGATTTTGGCAGCACGCCCCGACGATTGTTAATCTGGCGCTGCATCCGTTGTATAGTATACAACTGGGGTTGATATCGTGTGGAACTGGCGGTATCTAGCATTGCAATCGCGAACTTGTATACAATTGGCTTGAGGAATTCTACAAAAATCGGTTCTTTCCAACTAATCACGACGTCAAAATTATGAAAGCGGCACAACACGCCTATAACACCTTGCGCGCATCGATCATAGATGGCAGCTACCCACCTGGAACTCGTGTAACGGAACAGGAGGTGGCAGCCTCGGCTGGGGTAAGCCGCACTCCTGTTCGCGAAGCTTTGCAACGACTTGAGGCAGAGGGCCTGCTCAGTTTTGTTCCGCACCAGGGCGCGGTGGTCACCAGTTGGAGCCCTCGCGATGCCGCAGATATTTTTGAACTGCGAGCGATGCTTGAGGGGTATGTGGCCCGTCTTGCTTCGGCGCGCGCCAGCGATGAAGATATTGCCGAACTGCGTCGACTTGCCTTGCAACAAAGTCTGGAGGCGGAGGAGCGTTCGGTAGGGTACCTGGAACGCATAGCGGACTTGAACAGCCAATTTCATCAGCGCTTGCAGCTAACTGCTGCGAGCGCTCGGCTACAGGCCACATTGACGACGCTGTCGAGCGTACCACTGGTGCTTCAAACATTTCGCGACTACAGCAATGAAGACCTGACCCGAAGCGCACACCACCATCGTGAACTCGTAGAAGCCATAGAATCCCGGGATGGCGACTGGGCGGCTGCCGTAATGTGCGCACATATAATGGCCGCCAGGCGCGCATTTAATGCGAAGCACCAGCAACCATCAGCGTGAATGAACCTACGAAATTGTCCTGCACAAATATGTTGTTGTATACAATACATTGAATTGGTAGTAATTTAATGCTGGCTGTGGCCTTTGAACATCTATATTGTATACAATGACCGCATCATGGAGTCCACATCCTCTGTTTGATATGGATGAAACGGGGATCTGGCCTGAATAATAACTTGGAAGACACTGAAACTTCGGGGAATTAACAATGACAATTTCAATACTGCGACCCTTGGGCATAACAGTCTGCGCAATTGCTGCCAGCTCGGTTCTCACACCGGGTGTTTTATCAGCGCAGGAATCCTCAGTCGACAATGATAATTTTGTGGTAGAAGAGGTGATCGTGACGGCCCGGCGCAGATCAGAGAGTCTGTTAGATGTGCCTGGTAGTGTTACCGCCTTAACTTCCGGCATTCTTGAAAGCGCCGGTGTCAGTCGTGCAGAAGACTTTATTGCGCTCACACCCGGAGTGAGCATGGTTAATGCCGCCGAAGTGGGTGATACCCAGGTCAATATTCGCGGCATCAATGGAACGCGTGATGCGGAGAGTAGCTTCGCCTATTTGGTAGACGGGATTCTTTATACCAACCCGGCTGCTTTCAATAGGGAGTATACAAACCTGCAGCAAATTGAAATTTTTAAAGGCCCCCAGGGCGCAATCTATGGTCGCAGTGCAGCAGCCGGAGCAATAATTGTCACCACTAAGGCGCCAGGCTATGAGAGCGAATTCAGTGGAAAACTCAGTGCTGCTGAAGACGATACCTATACCGGCCAGTTATCCTATTCCGGTCCCATTATAGAAGATGAACTGCATTTTAATGTGTCGGCTGACTGGCGTGAAACGGACGGGTTTTATAAAAACAAATTTCAGAATAACTCGTCTATCGTAGATACCTATGAGGGCTATAATATTAATGCACGGTTGGTGTGGGATCAGAGCGAATCCCTGCGCATAGACAGTAAGCTGCGCTATGGAGAAGTTGATGCATCCTCTATCGTATTTAATTCTATATTTCACCTGCCTGTGTTCGCAGACGGGACCAATACACCCGCCGCTAACCTGGACAGTAACGACGTAGATTTCGAGTTCAACCCCAACATAGTTTCTGACAACGATCAGGAGAGCTTCGAGTTCTCCACGAAGTTTGAGTACGAGATGGAGGAAATGACACTTACGGGTTGGGTTTTATATAGCGATATCCAAAACGATTTGATTTCTGACGGTACTTCGGCGGCCTTCGGTTTTTTTAATGGAGACGCGGCCTGTCAGCAATCTGTCACCGACCTGAATGCAGCGGGTGTGCAGTTACCGTCGCCTCAGTTTATTGGTCAGTCACCAGTTGGAGTCATTTTTGACCCCAACGGGTCATTTCTTGGGGCGTATACGCCAACCACCTGTGATGGTATTCAAGAGCAGGAGCGTGACCAGGAAGACTTGAGTTTCGAACTCCGCCTGGCGTCCTCCGGCGACGAGCCACTGAGCTGGATGGCTGGCGTGTACTATCTGGATATCAACCGCCAGGTCGGTGTATCCTTGAACCGGGACAGTGGTAGTACGCCCAGAAGGGGCTTGCTGCAAGTCGGGGGTCCCAACAGTACGGCATCGTTGGTCTATGATGATTTTGACAGTGAGGTTTTTTCCGTTTTTGGCCAGCTTGAGTACGACCTGAATGATAGAACCGAGGTCTCTCTGGCCTTGCGCTATGACAATGAGAAACGCAAGGTTTCCAGCCTGGTGCCCAACGATGTGACCCAGCAGGTGATTGATCTCAATTTCGACGGGGTTTTTAATGACCCATTGAATCCGGGCTTAAGCTCTCTGGTCAATCCCAACGGTTTTATTCCCGGCCAAAGTAAAACCTTCAGCGAATTACAACCGAAGGTATCCTTGAGCTATGCACTGTCAGATGATACTCGCTTATTTGCCAGCTGGGGTGTCGGTTTTAAAGCCGGGGGCTTCAATAATTCTGGCAGCGCAGCGACGGTCAATATTTTCAACAACGGTTTTATCAACGGCGGCATAGGCATCAATTTTGCAGATAATCTAGGTGTACCGCTCCCCGTTATTACGGATGATTATGATAAAGAAACATCCAGTGCTTTCGAGGCGGGATTCAAATCCGAATTGCTCGATGGACGATTGCAGTTGGAGGGCGCTGCCTATTACACAAAAGTTGACGATATGCAGTTCTTCGAATTCTTCGTCGGTACGTTTGGGCTACTGCGTGTCGTATCCAATCTTGACGAGGTTGAGGTTTTGGGCGTCGAGCTGGGAGCCACCTACCACTTCAATGAGAACTTCAGACTCTATGCCGGGGGTAACATCGTTGACAGTGAGATCAAGAAAAATAGCTCTCGCCCGGATACTGTTGGCAATGAATCACCTTATACACCGGACTATACTTTTAACTTAGCGCTCGATATGAACTTCCCCTTGTCTGGAAATATGGACATTGTTGCCCGTGTTGATGCGCTGTTTATTGGCGATACCTGGTTTCATACAGTTCAGGAAGGGCAGCGACCTACGATTTTCCAACCACTCTTTGAACTCGGTTTTGGTACCGGTGCGGGCGCACTTGGAATTGCGGATTTTTCCAATGCGCAACGCGATGCATACACAACGATTGATTTGCGAGTGGGTCTCGAAGGCGAAACCTGGGCTGTAACGGCCTTTGTACAAAATCTGACTGATGAGAAGTACCTGGAAGAAGTAATACCCGCTCCGGAGTTTGGCGGAACCTTCGATCATCCCGGAAGCCGTCGAAGAGCTGGTGTCGAACTTACTTTCAATTTCTAGCTTGTTGGAACTGTTTAGCGAGGCTTGAAGAGCCACAGGTTTGTCTCGGTCTTCTTTAATCCTGGTCATCGATGCGCTCGCACGTCTATAAGTGTCTACGTGTTCTTTAATCGAAAGCTCACTCTGGAAGGCCCCATGATAACTGTACAGGAACTAACACAAGTATGAGTAAACCACTGGAAGGAGTTCGCGTGCTGGACTTGACCCATATGTTATCTGGTCCCTATGGCGCAATGATACTTGCAGATTTGGGAGCGGAAACAATTAAAGTAGAACCTTTGAAGGGAGAGGGTACGCGCAAGCTTCTCGCGAGTGATCCCAAGCATTCTCTGGAGGGGATGGGCGCTTACTTCATTACCCTCAACAGAAATAAAAAAAGCACGTTGATAGACCTAAAACACACTGACGGTCTCGCGGTGTTCTATGAATTAGTTAAAGAAGCAGACATCGTCATCAGTAATTTTGGTGCAGGAGTGCCCGAACGCTTGAAGATAGACTATGCAACACTAATCAAGCATAACCCGCGCATCATTACCTGCACTGTGTCTGGTTTCGGCTCCGATGGCCCTAACCACAAGCGGCCGGCCTTTGATCAGGTGGCGCAAGCAACGGGGGGAGGAATGTCAATTACAGGAACAGATCACGCGCATCCGATGCGCGCAGGCATCCCCATCGGTGATCTGGGCGGTGGTATGTTTGGTGTGATGGGTATTCTGGCGGCGCTATATGAAAGAGAACACAGTGGCCGTGGCCAGCATGTGGATATCTCTATGCTGGATGCTCAGATATCGTTGTTGAATTACATGGCAACCATGCATTTTCTTTCCGGTGAAGACCCCTATCCCATTGGCAACTCGCACTTTGTACACGTACCCTATGATACCTTCACGTGCTCCGACGGCTTTATTGTGATTGCAGTGATAACTGATAATTTTTGGACCAACCTGAAAGAAGTGGTGAGCATTCCGGAATTCGATAATTCAGATTACGACACCCAGCCAGGTCGTTGGGCGGCTCGGGATATGATCACTCAAAAACTCAATGGAGTGCTTGAGAATGCGTCAGTTGCCCATTGGGTTGACTTGTTGGAAGCCAAACGAATTCCCTGCGCCCCTGTTAATCGCTTTAGTCAGGCGTTATCAGACGAGCAGGTATTGCATCGAAACATGGTGGTTGAACTCAAGCATCCCTCGGGTAAAACTACGAAAGGTCCGGGAAACCCCATAAAGCTGTCGCGAACCAGTGATGAAAGTTTTAGTCCCGCTCCTTTGCTTGGCGAGCATACCGATGAGGTTTTTAAATCTCTGCTCGGTTATGACGATGCCCGGCTTGAAAAGCTGAAATTAGCGAGGGCGATTGGCTAGTGACTCAAAAAATTATCATCAATGAAGTTGGCCCGCGAGATGGCTTGCAGAATCAATCCAAATTACTGAGCATCGACGAACGCCTGCAATTGATTCGCGCACTTGTTGAAGCCAACGTTGACCATATTGAAGTGGGCGCTTTTGTTTCCCCCAAAGCGGTACCGGCCATGGCGGGAACCGATGAAGTTTTGCAAAGCCTGCGCGGTGAGTCGGAAAATTTCTCTGTGCTAATTCCGAACCAGCGTGGATATGAACTTGCCAGGCAGGCCGGTGCAAAAACAGTAGCTATGGTGTTGTATGCCAGTGAGGGCATGGCGGTCAAAAATGTTGGCATGACAAAGTTACGGGCAGAACAGGACGCTGAGGCGATATTGCAATGTGCAAAAGCAGATGGGATTAACGTTGTTGCCACGGTTTCGGTGGCATTTGAATGCCCTTTCGATGGACCGACCGACCCTATGATTGTTTTTGAAGCCGCCAATAAATTCCTGGATTTAGGCGTGGATAATCTGGTAATTGCCGACACCATAGGTGCAGCAAATCCCGCGCAGGTTGCCGCGCTGATGAATCGCCTCGTTGCTCGCAATGGTGCCGGTAAATTGACCTGTCACTTCCACGACACGCGAGCACTGGGTATGGCCAACGTCTACGCTGCAGTAGAAGCTGGGATCCGCCGCTTTGATGCGTCGATATCAGGCTTGGGCGGCTGCCCGTTTGCGCCCGGGGCGAGCGGCAATATTGCAACAGAGGATGCAGTCATGATGTTACATGCTATGGGTTTCGAGACCGGGATTGATTTGCATCGACTCATGGTCGCGTCAGATTTGGCGGAGACCCTGACCGGAGCGGCGCCGGGAAGTCGCGCCAAGGCCTGGTTAAAGCCACACCTGCTCAAGAGGGCAGTGGCCTGATAGACACTATAGAAATGGATGTATCAACGAGGAACACACATGGCTTACCGATTAGGCGTTGACGTTGGCGGAACCTTTACCGACCTTTTGCTCATCAACGAGGAGTCGGGTGCGACTTTTACAGCCAAGGTGCTTTCTACCCCGGAGGACTCTTCTATTGGCGTTCTGAATGGTATTGCCAGAATTTGCGATGAATCCGGAGTCAACCCTCGGGATGTTAATCGTGTCATGCACGGAACGACTGTTGCGACCAATGCCGTTCTTACAGGCAAAGGCGCCAGAGTAGGGCTTGTAACTACCGCGGGTTATGAGAGCACCTTGCAGGTCGCCCGCTCCTTTTGTCCTGGTGGCTTGGGAGGGTGGGTTAGCTTTGTCAAAAAGCCGCTGCTGGCTTCATTGGAATTGACTATTGGTGCTAGCGAACGAATGGGGGCCAACGGTGAAGTGGTGAGAGAACTGGATGAGGCCCGGTTCCGTGAAGATCTTATTGCGCTAAAGAGCAAGGATGAGGTCGAAGCCCTCACGATTTGTTTCATAAATGCGTATATCAACAATGCCCACGAGAGGCGGGCGCAGGAAATCGCAGCGGAGATCTTTGCGGATATTCCCATCTCAATTTCCAGCGATGTGGTGCCGGAAATGCAAGAGTATGAGCGCACGGAGACGACTGTCGTGAACTCCTACGTGCGGCCCCAGGTTTCGAAATATGTCAGTAATATGCAAGCGGCGCTGGATGACAAAATGGGCGAGGGAACCCAGTTGTCCATTCTCCGTTCAGACGGCGGCCTTGCCTCGGCGCGCGCGGCTGGAGAATCCCCGGTAAACCTGTTGATGTCAGGGCCCGCTGGTGGAGTGTCCGGTGCCGCCTACTTTTGTGGGCGCGCTGGATTTCAGAATATTCTGACCTTCGATATGGGCGGTACTTCAACGGATGTAGCACTTATTCAAAATTCGATCGCCAGGGTGCGACGCGAAACGATAGTGGGAGATGTGCGCGTTCGCGCGCCCTCTGTGGATGTTCGAACTGTCGGCGCAGGCGGAGGCTCAATAGCCTTTGTGCCGGAGCTCACAAAAGCGCTGCGAGTGGGGCCAGAATCGGCGGGTGCGGTACCTGGCCCAGCGTGCTATATGAAAGGGGGTGAATTGCCGACGGTCTGCGATGCGAATGTTGTGCTCGGCTATTTACCCTCTGATGTTCAACTTGGTGGAAGTATGGAGATTAATCGGGAGGCATCGGTAGCGGCGGTGCAGCAAATCGCCGATGCCTGTGGAATCGAACTTATGGAAGCCGCCGAGGGCATTATAAAAATCGTCAACGAATCCATGTTTGGTGCGCTCAGGCTGGTGTCAGTTGAACAGGGCTATGATCCTCGCGATTTTGCGTTGGTGGGCTTTGGTGGTGCTGGACCTTTACACGCGAACGCTCTGGCGATACTCAGTGATTCCTGGCCGGTGATTGTGCCGCCGGGGCCTGGAGTACTGTGTGCCTATGGCGATGCCACGACCCAGGTACAGGATGAAACGGCGCGAACCTATCTGACAATGACGGCGGGTCTTAGTGACGAAACCCTCAGTGCAGATCTTGAGGAGTTGGCCAGCAAAGCAGCGGACTCCTTACTGGCTGATGGGATTAAAACGGCGGATCAGCGTATTAGCTACCAGGCGGATTTACGCTACGCCGGGCAAGCATTTCAAATCACGGTAGATTTTACTCCGGAAGAGCTTGCAGCCAGGGGTGTGGCTTTGCTTACAGAAACTTTTGATGCAGAGCATGAACAGTTGTTTACATTCAAATTGGATGACGGACACGAAATATTAATGATAAGAGCTGTCGCTCGAGCCACAGCAAAGGCCCCCGCTGAACAGACCGTTGGTGATGCTTCAGCGAGCCTGGAAGGCTGCGTGGTGCAAGACACTGAGTTTTACTACGATGGTTCCTGGCACAAAGCAACAATATATGACCGCAGTAAACTTCATGCAGGACTTGTGGTGCCTGGGCCGGCCATTGTTGGAGAAATGGATTCCACCACAGTCATTTTGCCAGGCTTTGTAGCGACAATAGATGAAGTCGGCAACCTACTCATTAACTCAGCTCGATAAGGACCAGGTCATGACAGCACGGCTTATTGAAACGAATACAAAACCGCTTGAGAAAATAGACGTTGATGGTGTCACGGTTGATATTATCGAAAACGCGCTCCGCAATGCACGCGAGGAAATGGATGCGGTATTGTTTAGAACGGCGATGTCCCCTGGCATCCGCGAGCAGGGGGATTGTTTCCCCATGATTGCCAATAAGAGGGGAAAGATGGTGGTGGGCCAGTTCGGTTCTTTTATCGGGCCTTTTCTGGAGGCCTATGACGCTGAGATAGAAGAGGGTGATGTTATTCTCACAAACGATCCTTACATGTGCAATGCGGCAGTTTCGCATTTGCCGGATTGGGTGGTTTTGGTCCCGGTTTTCAAAAATGGCCGCCACATTGCCTGGTCTGCGATGTTTGGTCATATGTCAGACAACGGTGGTATGGTTCCGGGCTCTATTCCCATAGAGGCCACGACCATCTATCAGGAAGGCATTCGAATTCCCCCGACCAAGCTGTATAAAAAGGGAGTGCTGCAATCCGACCTTCTCGAACTTATTTTGCACAATGTTCGCACCCCCCAGTGGAATCGCTTCGACCTCAATGCCCTTGTAGCAGCGTGTAATACCGCAGCCAAGCGCTGCGTTGAGCTAGCCGATCGTTTTGGTGATGATGTGCTCTATTCCACCATGGACATTATGTTGCAGCGTAACTTTGATGCGATGAAGCACATTATCCAGATGTTCATTCCCGAGGAGCCCAGAGAATTTGTTGATTACATTTGTGACGACGGTATGGGCATGGGCCCCTACAAGATCAAGTGCAAGATGTGGCGCGAGGGCAGTATCGCACATTTTGATTTTGACGGAACGGACCCACAGGCCCAAAGTTCGGTGAACTTTTATCTGAACGAAGATATGTTTAAAATGTTTTTCGGCTCTTTCACCATCAATGTGGTTGATCCACAGATTGTTTTTAACGACGGCTTTTATGATCTTGTGAAGGTGAACATTCCCCAGGGCACCCTGTTAAAACCCAATTTTCCCGCAGCTCTGTCCGGTAGAACCCACGCCCTGGGCCGAATCTTCGACGTGCTCGGGGCCTTGTTGGGAATGGGCGCCCCCGAAGATATGTTAAATGCCGCAGGTTTTTCCGACTCTCCCCACTTGTTCTACTCAGGCTATGACGACAATGGCGAGTGGTTCCAGCTATTTCAAATAGGCTTTGGCGGTGTGCCGGGTCGGCCGGTCGGTGACGGACCCGATGGCCATTCACTGTGGCCGGGATTTACCAATGTGCCTAACGAATTCATCGAGTCGTATTTTCCTCTGCGCATTGAACGCTATGAAACCATTCCCGATTCCGGAGGTGCCGGTTTGCATCGCGGTGGCAATGGTTTAAGCGTTGCCTATCGCTTCCTTTGTGACGGCGACATCGGTATTCACGATGAGCGATGGTTGACGTATCCCTGGGGTGTTCTAGGTGGAGATACCGGTTTGCGTTCTACCAAGCGTATAGTGCGAGCGGATGGCTCCGAGCAATGGCTACCAGCCAAAGCTGAAGGCATTAAAGTCAAGAAGGGGGATCTGCTGTACTTCAACACCTGGGGTGGCGGTGGTTGGGGCGATCCCTATAATCGAGACCCCCAGTTAGTGATGGACGACGTCAATCGCAGACTCGTCACCTCCCAGGGCGCACTGCGCTACGGCGTGGTGATAACAGATAATGGCACGGTTGATCTTGATGCTACCTCAGCACTCAGAGCTGACTTGAAATCGAAGCGTGAGGATATTCCGATGTTTAATCATGGGGGCGAGCTGGAAGATATCCGTGCACGTTGTGAGGCTGAAACCCATTTGCCAGCACCGGTTCAACCGGAATTTGTGGTGGCCCGCGCCTAAGGCGCGACTCATCATGATTCGTATACACTGAGTTTACGCATGGATCTGGATTCTACTGACATTGGTATTGGCAGCCGCCCTGCGCTCGTTGTCGTTGATATGATACTGGGTTTTACTGATCCTGCCTGTGCGCTTGGCAGCCATTGCCCGGATGTCATCGCTGCCAATCGACGTCTACTCGATGTTTTTCGCGAACGCAAACTCCCGATTTTTTTTACGACGGTTGTCTATCACTATCCCGATCAGGCGCGAGTGTTTCGCGAGCGTGTAAAAGCGTTGAATGTACTCACACCGGAATCAGCGTGGATAAAGATTGATCCCGCTTTGGCGCGCAGAGCCGACGAAGTATTGATTGAAAAGCAATGGGCAAGCGCTTTCCATAAAACCGATCTGGATGCCCGATTGCGATCTGCCAATGTTGATTCTCTTGTTGTTACGGGTTTGACCACCAGTGGATGTGTCCGGGCGACCGCGGTCGACGGCTTGCAGTATGACTATTCCGTGGTGGTTGTGAAGGATGCGGTGGGCGATCGCAACGAAGAGGCGCATAAGGCCAATCTGTTTGACCTTCAGGCCAAATACGCCGATGTGCAAAGCTGTAGTGAGCTTATCGCCTCTCTGGAGAAGGGTACTGCCAGGTTAAAGGGCCAAGATGGATAGAATCGGCCCATGAACACCTTCAATCGCCTCTGAGTTCCACCCGATATCATCAGTTTCTCCGTCTGGCTATTCTAACGTTTCAACTCTTCATCCAGGTTTTTTTGCATCCTTAAGAGCAACGAAACAAGCAACTTCTGCTCAGTTTTAGTGAGGCCCTGCGTTGCAATTTTGCGTAGTTGTTCAACGTGTTTGGACAAAGGCTCTATATGGGGGTTAACTTTGTCGGTCAAATAGATGCGGTTAACTCTTCGATCTCGCAGGTCGGCCTTGCGAGTAATCCATCCACTTGCCTCCAGCTTGTCCAGAATTTTCCCCATAGGTGGAGTGGCAATACTGAGTTCATCAGCCAATTCGGTTTGGGTTCGTCCCTCTGCAGAATAGAGTGCTCTAAGCACCTGCCATTGCGCGCGAGTCAGGCCAAGGTGTTTAACATTGCGATTAAATAGCCGGGAAAAAGCAAGACCTAGTTCATGAATAATGACAGCCAGCTGTGTATCCGTTGCAGAGGTTTTGTTCGATTTAGGCACGCAATTTGTTTCCGCTTAACCTTGAATGTGACCAATTTTGCATAATACATTGAGAAATAGATACTGTAACTATAGTTATTATAATCTCAGTTACTATAGAATGAAGAAACTTTTATTCTACCCAGGGTTAAGTATGCCGTTGCAAGACTCGCTACAGGAAAAGTTTAGCGACTACCTATCCAGACCGGAATTCAGGGAGCAATATGCGAGCCGTCCTGGGGCTCACGCTGACCTTAACGTAAAGATTAACTCGGTTGATGCATCCGGTGTACAAATGAGTTTTATGCCCACAATATCAATTGCTGCGAGCAAGCATACAGGGTTTTGTGATCCTGGCCCCGTTACGACTCTAATGGACTCAGCTATGGGACTTAGCGTCATGTTAAGCCTCGAAGAGTTTTCTTCCATTGCCACGCTTGAACTGCGTACGGACTGGATAACGAATCCTGTTGTTAACGAGGAAATTCTAGTTAACGCACAAGTCGAATGTAATACAGAAGGTTTGGTCTTTGTGCATGCCAGAGCCTGGCAACAGAATCAGGCCATGCCATTCTGCCGAGGTACAGGTCGCTTCATGTTAACCCAAGGTGAAGGAAACCTTGCCCGGGTGATTATGGAAACGGCCAGAGCGCAGGAATTTCCGGATGAACGAGGTGATCAATGAGTCAGTCGGTGGTGGATATAGCAGAGATACCCTATGCCATGTCGTTAAAAGTAAGAGCTGAAGTAGTAAATGAGGAATTGCGATTTTGTCTGCCCGCAGATGAGCGTTTTATGGGAAATCCCATGATTCGGGCTTTCCACGGCGGGATTATTAATGGATTTCTGAATTGCGTGATGCGCTTGAACGCGATGCAAATAGCTGAGTTACTTGAACCTCCACAGCTTGTAAGCATGACAACTGGTTACTTAAGATCAGCGCACATAGCTGGTGATCTATATGCAAGCAGCACCATAAACCGACTTGGGAAACGAATCGTTTCAGTATCAGCTAGAGCCTGGCAGATTTCGGAACAAGTACCGGAAAGATTGGTTGCTCAGGCCACGGCTTCCCTGCAAATTTCGCCGGGTTCCAAAAAGTGAACTATGTTACCTGCAAAGAATTAATCCAGCCGCACGGCTGTTTTGTTTTAAGTGGGTTTTTGTTATTTGTTCTCACCGCATGTGATGCACCTCCCCCTTCAAGTGAGGTAAGCGCTGAATTAAAACCTGCGTCCAGTGTATTTGTTTCAATTGTAAATCCGGAACAGATAATGATAGCTGACCCGCTTATTGCAACGGGAACGATTGCCGCCAAACAAACCAGTGCTATTGGGCCGCTTGCTGAAGGTGTGGTTGAACAGATATTCGTTAGAGTTGGAGATCGGGTCAAGAAAGGACAGCCGCTGTTTCAAACCAGAAAATCCGATTATCTTCGTAAAGTAAAAGAACTTGAAGCTGGATTGAAAGTAGGTGACGCAGAGCTGGTTAAGGCACAGCGGGATGTTCGCCGAGCAACTGAACTTGTTAACCGCGGATTGCTGGCGACTTCGCAAAAGGAGGATGCGGAAACAGCATACAACGTTGCAGAAGCCAGACTTCAACAGGCTAAAACCTCTTTGGCTACTGCACAGCAGGCCTTGCAGGATACTACAGTACGGTCTCCTTTTGATGGCGCTATATCAGCCAGGTATGTGGATGAGGGCGTGTATATGAGCAACCGCTTCTCAGGCATGGGAAACTCTGCCGTGGTACAGGTTCTGGAGTGTGAGATCGCTGCTGCAATACTTGTCGCTCCGGAAGTCGAGTTATCACGATTACGACTTGGCCTGTCAGGCCTGCTTTACGTCTTGGGCCATGCCGATCCGATTCAATCCAAAATTTTGATTCTGAATGATTTGGTTGATCCAGTTGCCAGAACTGTTGATTTTCGCATGGCCTTCCTGAATCCGGACTGCCAGGTGAAGGCAGGACAATTTGTCAGGGCAGAGGTTAATGTTGATCCGCGTCAGGTAATCGTTTTGCCACGATCTGCGTTAAGAGGGGTTGAAGGCGCGTATTACGTTTATGTCGTTGAAGATAGTACTGCTTCAAAGTTTTCTATCCAGGTGCGTGATCTCGATGCGACCAGGGTTGAAGTACTATCAAACATTGAGCTATCACAGAGCGTTATCGTTAGTCCTCAAGGTAGTGTGAGGGATGGAACTAAAGTAGAGATTATCCAGCCATGATGTGGTTGGTAGATCTGTCCATTAAACGACCGGTATTTGCGGTCATGATCATCGGCGCTCTTGTGGGACTGGGGACGATTTCCATAGGTCGCCTGGGCGTTGATCTTTTTCCGGACGTCGAATTTCCTTACGTTACTATTACTACGAAACTGGAAGGTGCGTCTCCTGAAACTGTAGAGACAGAAATTACCGATATTATCGAAGAAAACGTTAATACGATATCTGGTATAGAGCAACTGCGTTCAGTGAGCTCGGAGGGTATAAGTCAGGTCTTCGTTCAGTTTGAATTAACGGAAGACGGCGACATCAAAGCCCAGGACGTACGAGATAAAGTTCAGCTGGCCATTCCTGACCTGCCAATTGATGTTGAACCTCCGGTTGTTCAAAAGGTTGATCCAGATGCGTCGCCGATTATTTCCATCATGATCGCTGGTGATTTGCCCATAAGAAGCCTTACATCCTATGCAGACGATGTGGTAAAGGAGTCGATTCAGCGCTTACCGGGGGTCGGTTCCGTCTCCATGGTCGGAGGTAGAGAGCGATCCATCAGAATATGGCTAGATGAAAACAAATTACGTGCTTTTGATATTACTGCCGATGAGGTGGTTCAGGCTATTCAAAGTGAACACGCAGAGCTGCCAGGTGGCAGGTTAGAAGTGGATGGAGCATATAAGGAATTTGGTGTGCGTACGCTCGCCGAAGCAAAGAGTGCTGAAGAGTTTGCGCTGCTTGTGGTGGCTTATCGGGACAAGGGTGTAGTTATTCGAGTAGGAGATGTTGCCCGTGTGGAGGACGGCATGGAGGACGAGCGTTCCGTAGCGTTTTTAAACGGGCAGCGAGGTGTATCACTCGAAGTACGTAAACAGTCCGGACGCAATACAGTAGAAGTTGCCAGGTTGGTTAAAGAGGAGGTAGAGCGTCTGGGTGCCAGCCGACCAGAGGGCATGAACATTGTCGTAGCGCGTGATATCTCCCGCTTTATTGAAAGTTCCGTAAAGGATGTTAGTGTAGATTTGTCGATTGCCATTGTCCTGGTAATTTTTGTTACCTATATATTCTTACTCAATTTGCGGGCCACGTTCATTGTAGCTCTGGCTATTCCCACTTCTCTTATAGCAACATTCTTCGCCTTCTACCTGTTTGATTTCACAATAAACACACTTACCTTGCTCGCGTTGACGGTGGCCATTGGCCTGCTGGTAGATGATGCCATAGTTGTGGTTGAAGCGATTGCCAGAGAGCTTGAAAAAGGTGTATCGGCTTTTGAAGCAGCTCGGGAGGGCACAAGGAAGGTTGGCCTGGCTGTACTCTCGGGAACTGCGGCAACCCTGGCAGTGTTTGTGCCTATTGCATTTATGGAGGGCATAGTAGGGCGATTCTTTTTTCAATATGGTCTGGCCATTGTATTTTCCGTTTCGGTTTCTTTACTCGTTGCTCTGACTCTGGCACCAATGCTGGCTTCCAAAATTTTTCAACACAATAACATCCCCGGATGGCTACGGCCCGTCGATCGATTCTGGGATGCTGTTGATCGAAAATACTCGGCCGTTGTAGTGCAGGCGATCCGGTTCAGATATCTCGTTTTACTTATGGCAGTCGGATCGGTGTTTGCAGGTTCATGGTTTGCATCCCAGGTCCCTTCCGGATTTACATCCAAAGCAGATCGAAGTGAGTTTATGGGCAGTGTTGACCTTCCCCTGGGTACTGGTGTTGCTGCTTCCGCAGAAAAAGCCGCACTACTGAGTGCTGCGCTGGCCTCGGTGGAGCATATAAAAGATGTATTTCTTACGGTAGGCGCGGGTGCGCAAGGGCGATCTAATCGTCTGGATTTATATGTAACGCTCACTCCAAAAAAGGAGCGGACCGACAATCAATTTCCAATAATGGATGATGCTCGCGAAGCAATAAGCTTTAGCCTTCCGGAGGCGACTAAATCATCCATAGTAGAGGTCCCTTGGGTGAGTGGAGCTGGCACATCAAGTTTTGACATCGATTTAACATTTCGTGGTTCTGATCTTGCAGAAATCACTGCATATACGGATTCTCTTGTTGAGAAAATGCTTGAGAGTGGTCTGTTTGCAGATGTGCAAACGACTTACGAAGGTGGCAGACCGGAAGCACAGATTCTTATTGATAGGCTTCGTGCCGGAGATCAAGGCATATCTGCAAGAAACATTGCAACAACGGCGAGAATGGCATTGGGTGGTATTGACGCAGCAACTTTTGAGGAAGGCGGCAAGCGATACGACGTGAGGGTGCGTCTTGAAGAACATCAACGTCAAACATTGTCTAATTTGCGCAGGATTCAGATGAGAGGGCTTGATGGCAGACGTGTGGATTTGGGAACAGTTGCAAAAATCCAGTTTGCATCAGGTGCTGCGCAAATAGATCGGGTGGACCGATCACGCAAAAGTTCAATTCTGGCGAATACAGCCTCAGGTGTTGCGCTGGGTGAGGGCGCAGAATACTTACGTGATCAATTAGAAATAACGCCTCCGTCTGCAAGTATTATTGCGAGCTTCGAGGGATATGCAAAACGTATGGCCGATTCTGCCACCGCTATAATATTTGCGATCATTGTGGCCATAATCACACTATATATGGTGCTTGGAAGCCAGTTCAATTCTTTTTCACAACCCCTGATTATTATGCTTACCGCGCCCCTTAGCTTTTCTGGCGCTTTTGCCGCACTCTATTTTAGTGGGATTGAAATGTCCCTGTTTGCACAGATTGGCCTGGTAGGAATGATGGGCATTGTTATGAAAAACGGAATATTGCTGGTGGACAGGGCTAATCAGCTTCAGGAGAGTGGCTTATCTGTTCGGGAGTCGATTTGCCAGGCTTGTCCAGAAAGATTGCGTCCCGTACTTATGACCGCCTTATCTGCGATCTTTGGTATGGTTCCTGTGGCAATTGCGACCTCTGATGGTGCAGAGTGGAGGAATGCGCTTGGAGTGCTTTTGATCGGGGGGTTGAGCTCATCGACACTGTTGACTCTAGTTGTAGTTCCAGCAGCATTCATGATTCCTTCCGATTTAGCCAGATCCTACAGGTGGTCACTTAAGCAGGTTATGAATTTCTTTTCGCGCGCGAAAAGCGTTAGTTCTAAAAGCTAATTGATTAGGAATGCAGATTTAGAATTTTAACAATAATCCGGAGTGAGCCCGCAAATTGTGACCTAACGCAGCAGTTCCATGTCATGTACCTCAATTTAGTCGACTTGTGTTTGCCTTAGACATACCTATCCCATCCCGGCCACGCAATTTTGTTCCCGCGACTGATGTATGGCGCTTACCCAAATTTATCAACAGTCTATTTATTAAAGGTCTGCAAGGCGCTTTCAGCGTATAGCTTAGTTCAATATCGCCGCCCTGAGTTATAAAATCAATAAGTTAGCAGAGGTGTCTCTTGGCAAAAAGGTCCTGTTAGTGTCAGATGGGTTGGCGGGATACACTCTACGAAACTGGTTGGGGAGAAATAAGTTACCCAATGAAGAGGAATTAGTAATTTGATACAACAAACTGAGAGTGTGGTGGTCACCAACCACAAGGCTTCATTCAGAGAACTTGTCAAATTCAGCTCTAAAAACCGGAAGTCCGAATGATTCGTATTTTAAAAGTTTACCTGCTGCCAGGCGCCATTCTTCAATCAGTCATGATTGGCGGCGGTTATGGCACAGGCCGGGAAGTGGTCGAATATTTCACCAGCTATGGCATGATGGGTGGCGTTCTGGGCATCATTACGGCGGCCGTTGCTGTGGCAGTAATATTCGTATTGTCACTTGAGATTTCTCGGCAATTTGGCGTCTATGACTACCGAAATTTTTTTAAGATATTGCTGGGTCGCGCCTGGTTTCTCTACGAAATACTTGGCGCGATGCTTTTTATGCTCGTGATCGCCGTTATTGGTGCTGCTGCGGGGCAGATACTTAAAGACGAATTAGGTCTGCCAGAAACCGCGGGCATTGCGATCATGCTTTTTGCCGTCGTATTCCTGGTTTTTTATGGACGCGAACTCGTCACACAGGTATTGGCTTACTGGAGCCTGTTCCTTTATGTCGTGTTTATCTCATACCTTGTTGCCGTGTTTGTATTGCTGGGTGATGACATTGCGACCTCGTTTGAAACGCCACAGAATAAACCCGGCTGGATGCCCCGGGGTTTGCAGTACACTTTTTATAATGTCACCGCGATACCGATTATCCTGTACTGCGCAAGAGAGATCGAGACCCGCGCGGAAGCGATTGGCGCAGGCATTTGTGGTGCCCTGATTGCAATTGTCCCGGCCTTGATGCTTCACGTGAGTTTCGCAGCACAATTTCCGGCAATCCTGGATGCGCCCTTACCGGTTTACGGGATTTTTTCGCTTCTCGATATCGGTGTACTGAAATTTTTGTACCTGCTGGTTCTGTTCGGTACGTTTATCGAAACCGGTGCTGGGAATGTCCAGGGTTTTGTCGAACGACTGGACGGCTGGTGGCGTGAAAGTCACGAGCAGGGTCTTAGCAATACGGTTCATGCGGTTGTGGCGGGTGCTGCTGTGATGCTGGCTGGTGGTTTGTCGAACCTTGGCATTGTGGCGCTTATCGCCGATGGCTACGGGACGCTCGCCTGGGGATTTATGGCAGTTTATGTGGTGCCTTTGCTGACGATCGGGGTTTATCGGATATATGTTAGTTCAGGATCGGATAGTGACTGACTTAATCACTCTGTTAGTTGCCTTTATAAACACTGGATCTATGCCCAACTTTCACAACTTGAACTATAAGCATGCTGTCTTGTATTTCGTATATTATGCGATAGAGTCCCACTCTGACTCTATATTGTTCCTGGCCTGAAAGCTTAATGCAGCCCTCAGACCTTGGGTTGATTGCCAGAAGGTCAATTTGACCCAGAATTCGCTCAATATCTTTTTTTGGAAAATTCCTTAAGTCTCTGGAAACTGACTTTTTGAAAGTTATTTTATATTTTGCCATGTTTCTTTAAATCATTGAGCAAGGTTTCGTAACTAATTTCGGGCTCATTAACTCTTTCGGAGAAAGCTTGCAGGTCTTCCTGATCTTCGGTCATTTGCACTCGTACGGCCTCATTCACGAGATCAGAAACTGAAAGGTGAGTTGAGGCGGCTTTAATCCTCAATGCTTGATGGATAGCGGGGTCGAAGTAAATTGTGGACCTTTTGGACAAGTTGCTCATGATAAAAACTCCTTCGTGGAATTTAGCATTATAACGCTACAACGTTATAGCGTCAAAATACGGCATCCTACTTCCAGGAGCGTTTCGCAAATTCGACAAGTTTGCTTAGGCACTTCTCGCACTTGGCTATCCAAACCCATAGCATCTGATAGCGGCTTGATTTCCCAACCCATTAGATGCAGCCTTTGCGTAATCAACTAGAAAGAAACACCATGGATCGACCCTTTCTTGCCTACAAGGGTTCTAAACCATATGTCTTTGTGAGTTATTCGCACAGGGACACGTCTGTTGTCTATCCTGAGCTAACCGCGCTAAGAGATTCTGGCTTTAATGTCTGGTACGACGAAGGCATTGAGGCTGGAACTGAATGGAGCGAAGACTTAGCCAGCCGTATTGCTGGTGCAAAGCTATTCTTGTATTTCGTAACACCAGAATCTGCCGCGTCTCAAAACTGTCGCAACGAAGTGAATTACGCGCTCGGAAAAGAAATCCCGACTCTGACGGTGCACTTAAAGAAGACTGATTTATCCGAAGGGCTAGTTCTTAGTTTGTCAGCGCGTCAGGCGATATTAAAGCATGAGATGTCCGACCAGGCATATCGTGACAAGATTCAGGATAGTGTTTCTGCTTATGTTGGGAAGTCCAGCGTGGCAAAAACGCCGGTCACTCCAGCGTCATCGAAGAATAGTCGGTCAATCTGGTTGGGCTTGGCGTTTGTTGCTGCTCTTGCTCTCGGTATTCCAGGTTACCAGCGCTATGTAGATTCTTCTGAAGAATCATTGACAGAAATCGAAGCACCGTTTGATTGGGAAGCAAAGTTGTCTATTGCAGTACTGCCATTTTCAACTTCTGATTCAGATAGCTCAATTAGACAATTTGCGGATGACCTCACGGAAGAAATTGCGGAAAAACTCCCCGCCAGTGGCTCAATTGTCGATGGAGAATATCGTCTACCAAAAGTTGCTTCTGACATAATTTCAGCTCAACTGGCTAACCCGGATACTTTCATTGAGAAAGCCGGGCAACTAGGCGTGCTGTATGTGCTGGATGGTGGAGTGCGATCTATTGGTGAGCAAATTGTGATTACCATTCAACTCATTCGTGCAAGTGACGGTTTTCAAGTCTGGTTTAAGAAATATGAACTGAGTGGTGATACGAGCAGAGAGCTTCAAACTGATCTCGCTCGTAATGCCACACTACTCGCTGTTAATGAAATGGCTTTCGATATTGAAGATCAAAACATCGATATGGTTCGTGCATATAAAGGCATCGCTCCAAAAGCTGTCAAGCTTTTGCGAGCAGCAGACCATGAGCGATTTCTGGCTCAGGTTGGAGAAGGGGGTGATTGGAATCAAGTGCTACGTTTCCAGCAACAGGCGATAGACGCAGACCCAAAATTCGAACTCGCCTATCGAAGTCTGGCTAATACGTATATGAACAGATTCGGTAATGTTAGCGTAAAGGAGTCCGGTAGAAAGGCACACGCAGCAATTGACAAGGCAATTAGTCTGAATGATCAGATTGCTGATTCCTACCTGCAGCGCGGGCAGATTTATCTTCTGATTGATGGCGATTATAAAAATGCAACGCAAGCCTTTGAAACCTGTTTGCGCCTGGATCTCACATCAACCTGGTGTCACTACCGTCTTGCGGTAATCGCGCTGCGTGAAAACGGGCCACGTGACGCACTTATGCTACTCAACACAAGTGCCAGATTAAACGCCGGATACGAACAATCAACCTTTTTGAACCACATAAGCGCCACACGACTAGTGTTGGGGGACTTTAAAGCAGCGCTGGAAGAAGCAAAATCAAGTGCAGCCATTTCCGTCGGAGGCCAAAAAAACCGGGCGTTGAGAAATCAGGCTGTAGCATTGCGCGGACTGGGCAAGGAAGATGAACCTGCAGCGCTGAGAAATAGTCTCTGGCAATCCGGCCAGCTTTCTAACCCTCTGGATTGGGTACCACATTTTGTAAGATCCGGTAAACGAGATATTTCCGAACAGATTATCAATGACTACGAGTCTGGTAATATTCTCGGCGATTACTTTGAGGTCGCACAAGCCTACCTGGCGCTAGGTGATTTGGAAGCAACTTTTAGAGCTATGGAAGAGGGGCTGCGCAACCACGATGAATGGCTGATCAATAGCTTAAGGCTTGCACCCGTCTGGAATGAAATCAGGAACGAAGTACGATATCAGAAACTACTCGATCTTCTGGACTCGATGGAAACACGTACAGATGTACAGTGACTCAAAGCGCACTTTTGCAGGTATCCTGGTCGTTCTAAGTTTGTGCTTTCTCATGCCCGCACAAGCTGAGAATGTGGTTTCAATCGACAAAGCGAATTTGGATCGAAACGTTGCCAGGGTTGCAAAAGCTTTTGGAATTCCCGGCATAGCACTGTCTATTGTTCAGGACAACGCCGTTTACTACAGTAGCGGATACGGATTCAACTCGTTGGACAATTCCGAGTCGGTCTCTGAGGAGACCTTGTTTGCAATCGGCTCTATCTCCAAATCATTTACCGCACTGGCACTTGGTCTGCTGGTAGATGAAGGCAAACTGGATTGGAACGATGCCGTAATTAAGCACCTTCCAACCTTTCGTCTCTATGATCCGTACGTAACGGCACACTTCACCAATCGCGACTTACTGACTCACCGAAGTGGCTTGAAGCAAGTAAGTGGGGGCACCTTCTATTATGGTTCGGATTACAGCCGGGAAGAGATAGTTCATCGATTGCGTCACCTAAAACCTGTGAGCGAGTTTCGTACAGTGTCTGCCTACCAGAATGTGATGTTCATTGTCGCAGGCGAGATTATCAAAAGTGTTGCAGGCCAGAGTTGGGATACATTCTTAAAAAAGCGTATCTTCGATCCACTTGGTATGAACAGAACGGTGAGTAAGTATGCTGACATCACCAGCAGTAACAATCTTGCTGAACCGCACACCAGGGACACTGACTGGAACAAAATTCAAATTCCACACAGAAACCATGACAACATTGGACCTGCCGGTTCCATATATTCCACTGCAAAAGATATGTCACAGTATATGCGTCTTATACTCAATCGAGGGGAGGTGGATGGAAAAAGACTGGTGAGTGATGAAGTGATTGCAGAGATACTCAAACCACAGGTTCATTATCCGGTGTATCAGGCACCCGCTCATAATGCGTTCACCTCCTACGGTTTCGGGTGGTGGCTAACGCCGAGAGCTGGCCACACGATTATTGAACATAGTGGTGGTGTGGATGGCATGATCGCCGATCTGAAACTGGTCGCTGAACTTAAGAGTGGCGTGATCGTACTAAGTAATGCAGATAAAGAATCGGGTGTTTTTGTGCTCAGCAATGACATTTTGGAGCAACTTATTGGCGATAAAGTCAGTGGCCGCTTTGAACGCCTGAGTAAAGTTCGTCAGAGTAATTTTGACTTGATGAAGTCAGACAGGCTAGCGAAAGCCAGCTCCCAAATTCAGGAAACTTCGCCCTCACTAAACCTGGATGACTACGCAGGTACCTATATTGATAATATGTACGGGGAGGTGTATATCAAACTGCGCAACAGTCAGTTGGAAATGCAGTTCTCACACACACCTGCATTTACGGGAGAGCTAAAGCACTGGCACTATGACACTTTCGAGATAGATTGGATCGATCCAATGATTCCGAATGGCTTTGTGTCCTTTGTACTCAACGCACAGGGCAAAGTGACAGAGCTGCGTATTGATCAGCCGGATTTGTTGGACGTAGATTTCACTGAGCTGGAACTATTAAGAAAGAACTAGAAAAAAGGGGTCAGGTTCATTTTCACTTTGCCGCGGCCTCTTTCTCAGAAACAATTTAAGGTGAAAATGAACCTGACCCCTTTTTCCAGCTTTAAGGCTAATACCCCGGTCTTCGCACGGGCTCCACTTTCGCCACTGCTATAAGAGATTCCACACAGTCGCGAATGGAAACATCAAGCGTGCGAAATTCCATGCCGAGTGCTTCGCGGATGCGGTCATTACGTAACTCGCAGCCTCCCCAAATAGCTCTGAATTTGGCTTCCTTTGCCCGTACCTTTTCAGGGAAGGGGTCAATGAGCTCCGCACCCGCAAACCCCAACTCCGGAAGAAGGCGGTCTATGCTGGCACATATATCTTCTACATTGCGGGTTTCAGTTGACCAGGCAATAAACCGTTGGCCATTTTCAACATTCACACTTTCAAGCATACGAATGTGTGCTTCTGCCACATCACGCACATCAACCGTGAACCACGGACGATAGGCGCCGATCACGTTCTGTGTATATTTGCCGAGCAGCATGGTCTCAATGTTGTGCTGCCAGGGACCAAAGTTTTTTTGGTGTGTTGACTGGATAGGTCCGACATTGTCACCTGGACAACAGGTGATGGCGTCCCACCGACCACTTGCCTCGGCGGCTTCAGCGAAGGCGCGTTCCGCCAGAACTTTACCCATGGAGTAACCCTGGCCACGTTCAGGCAAGCGTTTGGGATTTAGTTCATCGGGGTAACGGTCTTCGTAAAGGACGGGCCGCCTCACAAGCTCCTGTATGTCCTGTTCGGAGATGACAGCCGCAATACTGGATGTAACGATCACACGATTTACGCTTTCTGACAAGTTGACGCTGTTGATAACGTGATCACAAACCATTTTGACATAGTCCAGGTCATCGTAGGTGGAGACATGCGACAGGTGCGCAACACCCTGGCAGCCTTTGAAGATCTCGTCAAAGCAACCAGCCTCATCAAGGTCTGCTGAATGAAGGGTCAAGCGACCGGAGGCATAACCCGGCATAGCCTTTAGAAAGGTTGTCTTTGATTCGTCGTTCGCATCCCGAACGCAAGCTCGCACCCGATAACCTTTATCCAAAAGTTGCCGCACAACCCATCCACCGATAAATCCCGCGCTGCCGGTTACAGCAACTGTTCCGCCTCGAGGCATTGGTGCCATGGGAGTTTTCCTTGTTTTACTTTTGTTTAAATTGCTCGATGACAGCAACCCTGCTCTTAACGATCGACAACTTCGTATAGCCAGAATTCTCCTGCTAATAATGCTTCGGCGATTTGTTCGGCTGTAAAGGCGGGATTTGCCTCGCCAAAATATTTTTTACTATTGAGCGTCATGATCTCGAGAAGTTTGGGATGTTCCATCATTCTCACCATACGTTGTTCATACAGCTTGCCGTCGATTCTCAGTATTACCCGGTCATCATTAACAAGATGATGTGGCCATCGTTTCCATATCTTGCCGTAACCTGTATTCATGTAGCCGCTAATTATGTACAGACGTTTATCCAGTACATTTACCCAGACCACTCGTGATGATGCAGGTTCCATGATTTGAAACTCAATTTCCATACGATCAGTCAGATAGCTCCAGTCGTCTGGGGCGGTGGATAATTCACCCGTCGTGAAGGGTCCACCGGTAATGATCTCAAGCGGGCCATCATGGAAGCGCATGCCAAAGAGAAAAATGGCAATACTCAAGGCCAATACACCAACAATAATTCCCAGCCATTTTAGAAAACCCATCATGTTTGCATATCCCATAAAATTTCATGAAGCATAACGCTTTTAGAAAAAGGGGTCAGGTTCATTTTCACCCTAAATCGTTGTTGGGAAAGAGGCCGCGGTATAGTGAAAATGAACCTGACCCCTTTTTCCCGTATAGTTAGCCTGGATCAAAGAGAAAAATATACGGGGAAAGTTTATGGATATTGCTTTAAAAATTGCGGTGGGCGTGATTGCCCTGATGTTGGGTTTTTTGGGGATAAATGCTGCGATAGATCCTGCAGGTGCAGCGTCCCAGTTCGGATTAACGTCGAATGGAATTATCGGGTTGAGTACGCTACGCAGCGATTTCGGTGGGATGTTTGTCACCAGCGCGGTGTTGTTGATATTAGGTCTTTTGCGGGGAGAAACGCTCTGGTTTCTAGCGGTAGCCCTGCTGATGGGAGTGATCGGCCTGTTCCGCGGAATCGGATTTGTGGTTGATGGATATGATGCAAGCCTCCTTCCGCCGTTTCTGTTTGAGATCATTTTCGTCGTGGCGTTGGTAGTTGCGCACCGGCAGCTCAAAGTGGAGAGCTGAGTCGACTAAAAAAGGGGTCAGGTTCATTTTCACTATACTGCGGTCTTTTGTTGCTAACAATAAAGGGTGAAATTGAACCTGACCCCTTTTTTAATTAGTGATAAATAGCGTAATGTGTCTGTGGCACAATGACGGTATAGGTAGTCTGCAAATAGGTCACAATGTCTACCAACTGCTGCACCGTCATTGTTTCATTGTAGTTTTTCATATTTGATAAACCTTCCGCATTTTTGGCGTCTCCCAATGATGCATAGGCAATGCGGTGTGAGGGATTGATTACAGAAGTTACCAGATCGCCATAGGTCCTTATCCTGGTGGTAGCCCCACCCAGAATTACATGCAGGGGCTTGTCCCTGGCTCGATCCGCCACGTCTGCACCACGAAAGCTGTGACAATTTGTGCACTCAAGGCTTTCGAATGCCAGGCGCCCCTTCTCAATATCGCCTGCTGGTAGACTAAAGCCCCTGCCTTCACTTTCACATCCGGTAATCAGGAATGAAATGACTATCAGGCAGGCCGTACTAATAAGCGATTTAAACATGGTACCCTCCTATCTGCTTTTACCCTTACGCATCCGGGCGGCGATTTGTATCAGGAGATGTACCTATGAACTGTCAGTTTGGATGGTGCGTATACAAGCTTCGGAATTCCCCTAAAGACACAACTATTGAAAGTGCCACAATACCTTTGAGGTCGTGAAGATCTGGAGAATCGTATGCGGGACATAAATACAGTACTAATCGCCAGTGACAATCTGGAGGGTCTGGAGTGGGCGCTGGAAAAAGCGGTGTACGTTGAACACTTCACAGGAGCAAACCTTGAGGTATTGGAAGTAATCTATAACTATATTCAGGAAACGCCCTCGCGCCTGATATCTGAAGAAAAAATGACGGCTATCAGGGAGCAGCTGATTTCCTCCGAGCAATCTATTCTGGATACCTATGCCAGGCGCATCGAAAAGCGCGTTGCGCAGGTTAGCTCTTCTGTAAAATGGAACAAAAACTCGACCGCTGAAATTCTGTCCTATTTAGAAGATAAAGACATTGGCCTTATTATAAAGCCGGTTTCTGCGCACCATCGGATTAGGGACTATTTAAATGCACCGCTGGATTGGGAGATTATGCGTTATTCTCATTGTCCGGTTTTGATCTCAAAAGACCAATCCTGGACAGATAATAAAAAGCTCCTGGTGGCCCTGGATATTGCTGATGATCGTCACACGTCGTTGAACAAGGCGGTACTTGAAGCAGCAGTGGCTTTCGCATCAATTCTTGACGCAGAAGTGCACCTGGTTAGTGTCTATCCGGATATGGGCCAGGAAGTTAGCAACTACCAGGTGGCGGTAGATTATGTAGCGATAAAAGAGGATATGAAGCGCACAAGAGAGAAGTTATTGAAAGAAGCAGTGGATTTAGCAAAGATTGATGATGTAGTAATCCATGTACATGCCGGACCACCGGCAAAGGTCATCGCCAGGCTTGCAGAAGAGGTAGAACCCACTATTACAATTGTTGGTACCGTAGCGCGTCACGGCACAGGCAAATTAATTTTTGGAAATACTTCTGAATCCCTGATTCCATTACTACAAGGCGATATTTTGTGTGTTCATGATGTCGACAACTGAAATACTTTACCAACCGGAGTGAAGAATGATCGCGAAATACAGTTCTATTGTTGTTGCAGTTGATTTTTCGGAGAATGGTAATCAGGTGCTTGAAGCTGTTCCTGATCTTAAAAACCGGGAACCCGGTGAATACAGCATTATTTCTGTTGTGGCACCCTTGATCACCCCTGTTTCAGGTATGGATCCCAGCGCTTTTGCTGCAAGCGCATCCCTTCCCGAGATCGAGGCGGAGATTACACAGCAGGCCTTACAGAGTGTACGTGAGCGTGCGGCCAACTGTGGATTATCGCAGGATCGCGTGCAAATACTGCATGGCAATCCATCCTCAGTGATCCGTTCTTTTGCGGAGGAAAGTGGAGCAGACCTTATAGTTATCGGATCGCACGCACGTAAAGGAGTTGCACGCTTTATTTTGGGTTCCACCGCTACAGGGGTATTGCATGGCGCTACTTGTGACGTGCTCACAATCCGCGTTACGTAGCGCAATCAATACACAAAGTAGTGGAAGGTATTGCCCTGGAACGTTCCGGATTAATTTTTGTACCACAGGATGCACAAATGTTGTAGGTGCCTTCCGCCAATCTTTGCAGGGCGCGCTCAACGTTCCTTAGTTCAATGGTTAGCTCCTGGTTGAGCGCAAACTTGGTTTCGTCGTTTTCTACTTCGGTTGCCTGATCCTCAAAATCCTGGGGGACAGGTTCCGTGCGAACCCGGGTTATTCGTTCCTTGCGCTCCAGAATATCTGCTCGTACGCGCTCCAGGTCTGCTTTCAGATTTTCATTTTCCACAAGTTTCCCCAACAGACAGTTGTAGTTGTTGCTTTCCTAATCGAGACTTTTCCGAAGCCGATCGTAGGCTTTGCCCAGTTCTTTAGCCACTTCGACCGTAGCACTGCCCACATCCTGCGCAGACGATTTCGCCTCTTCAGCGAAGTTCGAAATTTTTGGTTCAAGGGAGTGCCACTTTTTTTCCAGTTTGTCCCATTCATCCTGTGTTTCCATAGCTGCCAGATGAATGTGCAGTTTTAGCTCGTCACGATCTTTTTTCAGGCTTTCAAGTATTTTGCCAAGAGTAGAATCGGTCATAACAAATATCCCTCCGGTGTTAAGATTTCCGATACTACCAATCGTACCAGACAATTGTAGTTAAGAGGATTTACCTAGCTATTGGTATGAAGTGCCGGGAATGGCTGTGCCAGTGATGATGAATGGTTGTTGGGTTCTGCCAATGGTTTACTTCGTCAGGAAGAAGGCCAACAGCAGTGTTTGCTGTTGGCCCCTGTTATTACCCCCTAGAGCACGCCATAGGCTAACATTGCATTTGCCACCTTCACAAAACCTGCAATATTTGCACCTTTGAAATAATCAACGCCGTCCGCGTTTTCCCCAAACTCGACACACTGATCATGAATCTCGCGCATGATATTTTGCAGGCGAGTATCCACCTCTTCTGCGGACCAGGAAATACGCAGGCTGTTCTGGCTCATTTCCAGGCCTGAGACTGCTACGCCACCGGCATTGGCTGCTTTGGAAGGTGCATGTAATATTTTGCCTTCCTTGAGTGCCGTGATGGCTGGTGGATCACTTGGCATATTTGCCCCTTCGGCGACAGCGATACAGCCATTTTTCACAAGCATTTTGGCGTCGTCTGCGTCCAGTTCATTTTGCGTGGCACAAGGAAAGGCCAGATCACACTTGACCGACCAGGGTCGTTTTCCTTCGTAGTACTGGCAACCAAACTCATCGGCGTATTCGCTAATGCGACCGCGTCGTTCATTTTTCAATGCACCGACCCAGGCCAGTTTTTCAGCGGTAATTCCGTCCGGGTCGTGTATAAATCCGCCAGAGTCCGAAAGCGTTACTACTTTCGCGCCATAATCGTTGAGTTTCTCAACGCAATATGTTGCAACATTACCCGAGCCGGATACGACGCAGATTTTGCCTTCCAGACTTTGTCCGGAGTGCTGCATCATGTTGTTTGCCATATATACCGTTCCATATCCGGTAGCTTCCGGTCGAACCAGGCTTCCGCCAAACTCCAGTGCCTTGCCGGTTAACACACCTTCAAATCGATTGTGCATGCGCTTGTATTGACCAAACATGTACCCGACTTCCCGGGCGCCAACGCCTATATCACCGGCGGGAACATCGGTATTGGGGCCGATGTGCCTGCCAAGCTCTGTCATGAAGGCCTGGCAAAAGCGCATAACCTCAGCGTCTGATTTTCCTTTGGGATTGAAGTCGGAGCCGCCTTTACCGCCACCCATGGGCAGGCTGGTAAGACTGTTCTTGAATGTCTGTTCAAATCCGAGAAACTTGAGAATGCTCTGGTTCACTGAGGGGTGAAATCTGATTCCCCCTTTATATGGACCGATTGCGTTACTCCATTGCACCCGCATGCCACGATTCACCCTTATGTTTCCTTTATCGTCCTGCCAGCAGACGCGAAAAATAATTATTCGATCAGGCTCCGACATACGCTCAAGAATTTGCATTTCGTGGTATTTGGGTTTGTCGGCGATGTATGGAATGATATCCATCGCAACTTCCTGAACTGCCTGGTGAAACTCTGTTTCGTTGGGGTTACGTCGAGCCAATCCGTGCATGAAGTGTTCTAGTGCTTCATCATTAGTACTTGTCATGTGTGTCATCCCTATTTTCTGGAGTCTGGTTTGTTATTGTTAAAAATGTAGTGTTTTCGGAGCCTACTCCCAAGCTGGGCTGTGCGCCAGTAATTGTTGTGTAATGCGCTTTGCTACCTGTAGTCCTTGCGTTACACTCTAGGCTTGGTGCAATGTCTATGGGGGGCGAATTGTGCGCAAAATAAGGACTCATGCACTTGTCGATTTATACGGGAAGGCGGGTAAAAAGAACAAAAAACTAAGAAGCACAGCTCCATTATTGTTAATTCTGCTATCCACGGTATTGCTTGTATTCTCCGGTTGTGGTGGTGGAAGTGGTGGTAGTTCAGTTGGAACCGACACCTCTCCGGGTGAATGCTCAGGGGGATGTGCCGACACATCTACCTTTCTGACCGTTGACGATGTGCAAACCGTGATAGCCCAGGCCGTAGCAGAGGCGAATGCACAGGGCGTGGCTGCCAGCATTGCGGTAGTTGACCGGGTTGGCAATGTACTTGCGGTGTATCGTACCGGTACCGGACCTCAGCAGATACTAATAGCCACACAGCTTGATGCCAGTGGTGCTGCGGTGATAGATGGTGGTCTGGAAGGCGTGGGAGCGGGTCTTGATGGACTTGATCTTCTGGTGGCGATTGCCAAGGCAGTAACCGGTGCATTCCTGTCCTCTGAAGGTAATGCCTTCACCACTCGCACGGCCAGCCAGATTGTCCAGGAAAATTTTAATCCGGGAGAACAAAATCAACCCGCCGGCCCCCTGTTTGGCGTGCAATTTAGCCAGTTTTCATGTTCAGATTTTTCACAGAGTCAGGGTCTGCCTGGGCCCCAGCGCTCGCCACTGGGCCTTTCAGCTGATCCGGGTGGCCTGCCTTTGTATAAAGGTGGCACAGCCGTTGGTGGCATTGGGGTAATCGCGGATGGCGCTTATGGCGTGGATAAAGTTATATCGGATTTTGATCAGAATGTGGACGAACTGATAGCAACTGCAGGCAGTTTTGGTTATTCAGCTCCTCTGGAGCGGCGCGCAGATGCTATTACTATTGATGGTAAGACCTTTCGCTTTAGTGATGTTGATTTTGACGATCTGGCATCCGACCCTGCTTCGGCGCCGGGCTTTACTTCACTGACAGACGGCGGCCTGGTAGCGGTAAATGGCTATACTGCAGCGCTGGTAAGCGCCGGCACGGCCTTTGGTGAACCCGCGTCCGGCATACGTTCTGATGCTGATGTAAATTTTCCGGGGCGTGATGCTTTTGTCTTTGTAGATGGCAGCAATGCCTTGCGTTACCCGCCACGCGCAGCTACTGATGGCGCGATTCTTGGTGGTATTGAATTGAGCCAGAGTGAGGTTCGCACACTTATGGATCAGGCACTTGCAGTGGCGAATCGAGCTCGAGCACAAATTCGCCGTCCGCTGGGAAGCTCAGCAAGGGTGACCATATCTGTAGTGGATACCACTGGTGAAATTCTAGGCATGGTGCGCACGCGAGATGCGCCTGTATTTGGAGCGGATGTCAGTCTTCAAAAGGCCCGCACAGCTACTTTTTTCTCTAATCGCGACGCTGCGGCTTTCCTGCAAAGTTTGCCGGACGCGGTGTATGTGGGAGCAGGTCGGGTAAGCCGTATTGGGGATTACGCGACTGCAGTTCAAACATTTTTGGCTAACACAAATGCACTGGTTACCGGAGAGGTGGCCTTTTCTGATCGTGCCGGTGGCAATTTGTCGCGACCATTTTATCCGGACGGTATATCCGGTGCTATAAACGGACCCTTAAGCAAACCGCAGGGAGAATGGAGTGTGTTCTCAACAGGTTTGCAGCTTGATTTGTCATTAAACGCGGCATTGCAACATATATTGTTTGCTTTGGGACTGCCTTTTCCGGATGTAGGTGAGAACTGTGCCGGGGTGTTTCTTGCACCGGATTTAAGCTCGGTTTCTGCCACTGTTACTGACCTGACTGTTGCCAATGGGCTACAGATTTTCCCCGGCAGTGTTCCCATATACAGGGGCGGATCATTGATCGGAGGCATAGGAGTCTCAGGTGACGGAGTGGACCAGGATGACATGATTGCGTTTCTGGGATTGCACAATGCAGGGGAGACCCTCGGAGGTGCAATAAACAATGCACCGCCCGGGATTCGCGCTGACCAGCTGACTCCCCATGATGTGAGATTGCGTTATATTCAATGTCCTCAGGCACCATTCATCGATAGCGATGAAACCAACGTCTGCGAGGGGAAATGAGTATGAAAACTTCTGTTGGCAGTAACTCATTGGTGCGATTCTCAACTTTTACCGTTTTTGTGCTCGTCGCCGCTCTGGGCGGATACACTTCAGGTGTTATGGCGGCAGAAGTTTGTTACCAGGATGACTCTGGACGAATAGTTAAACGACGCCTTCCTGGTTATAAGCGAATTACCTGTCCTGGTGATGAAGTGGCTGACAGCGAAGATGAATCCGAAAGCAGTACAGATAGTTCAGTCGAACCGGTGTATCAGCGTCGAAGACCCGACGAGCGTGTATCGGCAGGCGAAGTTCAGCGCTCTCGCAATGCAGTCTCGGTAGTCCCCAGGCCAAGTATTGATGATTATGTTGACTCGGTTCCAATTCCTGATCGCTGGCGCATTGTGGATGCCCTGGGATATGCGCAAAATTTGTGGGACCCGTACAATCGTAATGTGCTTAAGGCTGATAAGCCGATACACGGGGAGTGGTTTTTTAATATTGGTGTAATTTCCGACACCGTCTACGAAAAACGGGATGTGCCCACGCCGATCGGGTCAAGCAGCACCAATAGACCGGGCGGGCTGGATCTGTTTGGCAGTGACGATCAGTGGCTGATTAACCAGAATCTGGCTCTGGAATTTGCTTACCTTAAGGGTGATACGGTATTCAGGCCACCCGATTACGAATTTCGTTTCACGCCCGTTATTAATTACAACTATGTGCAACTGGACGAAGTTCAGGGCATAAATGTCAGGCCGGAAAGGGGCACAACGCGAAGGGATCATTTTGTTGGCATCCAGGGTCTGTTCGTAGATAAACACCTGCGCAATGTTTCCGACAGATTTGATTTCGATAGTATTCGTGTTGGTATCCAGCCTTTTTCGTCAGATTTTAGAGGTTTTCTATTTCAGGATAACCAGTTGGGTATTCGCCTGTTTGGAAACCGGGACAACAATATTTTTCAATACAACCTGGCATGGTTTCGCCGGCTGGAAAAAGACACCAACAGTGGCCTGAACGATCTTGGCAAGTCCATACGAGAGGACGATGTTTTTATCGCTAACTTATACTGGCAGGATATGCCGGTTAAGGGTTTTGTTTCCCAGGCTACCGTTATATACAACCGCAACAGGGAAGACGGATTTTTCTTTGACAAAAATGGCTTTATAGCGCGTCCGGCATCTATTGGCCGGGAGCGCGAACGGAACTATGACGCGATCTACATCGGCTACAATGGTGACGGACATTTCGGACGATTGAACCTGACAACATCGATTTATGCAGCGCTTGGCGAAGAAGACAGTAGCGTATTTACCGATCGTAAGTCTGATATAGAAGCGCTGTTTATGGCTGCAGAAGTATCCATGGATTTTGACTGGATTCGCCCAAGGGTGTCTTTTCTTTTTGGTAGTGGCGACGACGATCCGTACGATAATAAATCCCAGGGGTTTGACGCAATTTTTGAAAATCCTCAATTTGCGGGAGCAGACACCAGCTACTGGATACGTCAGCCAGTGCCCCTCATTGGAGGTGGTCGGGTAACGCTCTCCAATCGTAATGGCATATTGAATAGTCTGCGGTCCTCAAAGGAACAGGGGCAGTCAAATTTCACTAATCCCGGCATATTCCTGTTAGGTGCAGGGGTTGATATGGATATTCTTCCTGAGCTCAGGGTATCGCTAAATTACAACTACCTGCGTTTTCATAAGACCGAGGTGCTGGAGGTAGCGCGCAATCAGGCCAGCATTGGCAAGGAGATTGGCCACGATTTATCAATTGCCGCGACGTACCGTCCATTCATGACGCAAAACATTGTTGTTCGGGCATCGTATGCCCGATTGATTCCGGGGGGTGGCTTCGAATCACTTTTTCCGGATGAAGACAGCGACTACTTTTTACTAAACCTGATTTTGACATTTTAGGGGGGATGCAGATGAAAACTATTCAACCTGGAATGAAAGAACTTACCAGAGCTATATTGTTTGTTGCTGCGATTTTGGGATGTAACACATCCCTGAACGCATCAGAAGCCGAGACCTATGTTGAACGGGACCATGTTATTGCCCCGCATGCACCAAAGAGCCAGAGCGCTGAACAGATGCAGGAAAAAAGCGTTGGCTGTGTTTCCTGTCATACCGAGTCTGACAGCAAAACCATGCACCAGAGCCAGGCTATTCGCCTGGGTTGCACGGACTGTCATGGAGGCCGGGCAGATGTTTTTAATCCGGATTCCGGACCAGTATCTGCAGGGCATGGTAGTGCCGCTTTTGATGCAGCCCGGGAACAGGCGCACGTATTACCTAATTATCCGGATAGCTGGCACTATCCACATAGTGCTACACCTGAGCGTACATACACTTTGCTCAATAGGGAATCCCCTGAATTTGTGCGCTTTGTAAACCCTTCCGACTACAGAATTGTCGAGGAAGCCTGTGGTGCTTGCCACATGGAGACTATTCAAAAAGCCATTCGCAGTATGCACTCGACAGGGGCGTTGCTGTGGGGTGCAGCCTCTTACAACAATGGCATATTGCCGTTCAAGAATTACATACTGGGTGAGGCTTACAACAGGGACGGGGAAGCGATTGTATTAAAGGGTCCCGTACTGCCAGAAACTGTGGCAGCTGCCGCACGCGCCAAGGGTGTGCTACCCCAACTGTATCCACTTCCAGCGTGGGAGACAGTCAAACCGGGAGATGTGTTTCGTGTGTTTGAACGTGGTGGCCGAAACATATCAAATCTGTTCCCTGAAACCGGCCTGCCAAATGCTGCTGGCTTGATACAACGTCTTGAAGAACCGGGTCGTCCGGACCAGAAACAATCCAACCGTGGGCCTGGTACCGGGGGGCGTATATCTGTACCACTCATAAATATTACCAAAACCCGTCTTAATGACCCGTTGGCATGGTTCCAGGGTACCAACGATCAGCCGGGTGACTATCGCAATTCGGGATGTGCATCCTGTCATGTGGTCTACTCTAATGATCGTGATCCACGCCATTCGGGGAAATATGCGCAGTATGGCCATGATGGAACATCCATCACAGTGGACCCAACGATACCAAAAGGGGAGTCTGGCCACCCGCTACAACATGTTTTCACGCGCGCGATCCCGACCAGCCAGTGCATGATATGTCATATGCACCAACCCAATATGTTCATGAATAGCTATCTTGGTTACACCATGTGGGATTATGAGTCTGATGCACCCAACATGTGGCCTGAAGAACAGCAATATCCGAGCGATGAGGAAACCAGACATGTTCTGGACCGAAATCCAGAAGGTGCTTCGCCTCGCGGCAAGTGGGCAGACGTAGATTTTCTGAAGGGCGTATGGGACAACAATGACAAGAACAAGGATACCCAGTTTGCCGATTATCATGGGCATGGCTGGAATTTTCGGGCAATTTTCAAGCGAGATCGAAAAGGTAATTTGCTGGACGCCGAGAATAATAAGGTTAGCGACGATGATCCGAAAAAATTCGACAAAGCAGTGCATATGTCATCCATCCATGTGGATGTAGGCATGCACTGCGTTGATTGCCACTATTCCCAGGACAATCATGGCAACGGACATCTTTATGGTGAAGTGGCGCTTGCGGTAGAAGTTGATTGCAAGGACTGCCACGGAACATCACAAGCCTATCCCAATTTATACACTTCCGGGCCAGCAGCGCTTGACGGCGGACTTGACCTGGAATTGCTTCGCACCCCAGATGGGCGACGACGTTTTGAGTGGATAGAGGGTAGTTTGTATCAGCGATCCATGCTGGATGATGCGCTTGAATGGAAGTTATCGCTGGTAAAAGACAGCGTTACAAAATCGCATGCCGATTACAATGAGAAGGCAGCACGTGCCAAGCTCATGAGTAAAGATACAGAGAAGCAAAACTGGGGCGAAGATGTGCCTGCCGAACAGCTGGCGCATTCCTATGACGAGATGGAATGTTATTCCTGTCATACATCCTGGACAACCAGTTGTGGTGGCTGCCATTTACCCATTGAGGCTAACTGGAAAACTGAGCGGCACCATTATGAGGGTGGTGAGAGCAGAAATTTCGCAACCTACAACCCACAGGTTGCGCGTGACCAGGTTTTCCATCTTGGCCGCAGGGGGCCTGCAAAAGGAGGCAAGATTGCACCGGTAAGGTCCACTTCAGCTCTGGTGCTGTCATCTACAAACTCCAATCGGGAAAAAATCTATATTCAGCAACCTCCCGTTGCAGCGAGCGGATTTAGCTCACAGGCCTTTAATCCGCATTTTCCACATACAGCGCGCAAGACAGAAACCAAAACCTGTTCCGACTGTCACGTGGCGGAAAATGCAGACAACAATGCCATAATGGCGCAAACGCTAATGTATGGTACCAATTTTATAAACTTTGTTGGCTACAACGCATGGCTCGGCGGTGATGGAGAAATCAATGCCGTGCAAGTAACCGAATGGGATGAACCGCAGGCAGTAATTGGCAGTTATTTGCACAAATACGCTTATCCCGACTGGTTTAATAAACACCAGGATAACAATCAAAAGTTACAGACTGCATATAACCACACCTCAGGCGCAGTAGGTTGCCTGCAGCTGCGTGGTGAGTACCTGTTTGTAGCCGAAGGCAAAGGAGGAATGCAGGCTTACGATGCTTCAAGTGTCGCGAACAAGGGGTTTTCCCAGCGCCTGATAACAGCACCCTTTAGCCCCCTGGGTCACAATACGCAAGTGAAATCGCCGAATGCCACCTGCATTGCATTGCCAACTAATCAGCCCATTAACCCTGCACGCAATGAAGGAGAAATGATGCGCGTGGATAACCAGGAACAGGTTATCCATCCGATATACAGCTACGCCTTTGTCACAGATTCCGAGGAAGGATTGATAGTAATAAACGTCAATACCCTGTCTGACGGTTTGCCGCGCAACAATTTCCTGAAACGTGCAATAACCTGGAATGAAGGTGGTATTTTGCGCGGAGCACGCCATGTAACAATGGGGGGTTATTACCTCTATGTTGTAGCGGATGCGGGTTTGGTCATCGTAAACGTTGATGATCCTCTCGCACCGAAGCTTGTGAATGTAGTGCCGCTAAATGATGGGCATTCCAGTGCGCTGCAATTTCGATATCTGTTTGTCACTGATGCAGATGGTCTAAAGGTTATTGATGTTACCAATCCGGAACAGGCAGCCATGGTGCCAGACAATACAATTGCTCTGGACGATGCACGCCGGGTATTTGTTTCCAGAACCTATGCATATGTAGCTGCCGGTTCCCAGGGGCTGGTTATTATTGACGCCGAACAACCCACCGATTTGAAGCCTTATCAAACCTACAGCGCCAATGGTGCTATCAGGGATGCATCGGACGTAATTGTAGCCACTACCAATGCTTCCCTGTTTGCCTATATAGCAGATGGTATTGGTGGTCTTAAGGTTGTTCAGCTAACCTCGCCAGACCTGCAACCCAAGTTTTATGGTTTTAGCCCTGAGCCCAATCCGCTGCTAATAGCCTCTTACGCAACGTCTAAAGCTTCATTAAGCCTCTCCCGCGGCCTTGAACGGGATCGCGGTGTTGATGAAACGGGCGGACAGGTAGCTGTTTTTGGTCGCAAGGGATCAAGACCCTTTAATCTGGAAGAAATGCAGCGTATGTATCTAAATAGCAAAGGACAGCCGTGGGTTGTGTCTGATGAACACAATAATGGAAATGCTTCGGAGACGGGTGCGAATGCAGGCGCTGGAGAGAAGTGAACGGTGTGAACACTATGTCCTATAGACGTGTACTAATGAGACGATTGCTGACCTGGTTGGGAATAACCCTGGGCATGCTTATCCCCGCGCTATCCCATGCATTTGAAGACAACATGCATTTAGGGGTTGCCAGTTGTGCATCCAATGTTTGTCATGGCAAGTTATCCAAACAAACGAGTGAAAACGTCTGGCTTACCGAATACGGGGAATGGTCGTCGGTTAATGATCGCCACTCAAGATCGTATAAAACACTGCTTAGTGATGAGTCCAAATTAATTGCCCGCAAATTGGGTTTAAAGAATGCTCAATCAGCAAACCTGTGTCTGGATTGCCACGCAGATAACGTGGCACAGGAACTGCGGGATACAAAGTTTCAGGTGACCGATGGGGTAGGCTGCGAAGCTTGTCATGGCGGCGCTAAATTATGGATAGACAGCCACACTGAACCCGGTGCTACGCATGCTGAAAATTTGAAACTGGGCATGTACCCGACGGAAGATCCGGCGCAACGAGCCACCTTATGTCTCGGCTGCCATATGGGCACAAAATCAAAGTTTACCACCCACGAAATTATGGGTGCAGGTCATCCAAGGTTACGCTTTGAGCTTGAAACGTTTACCGCTTTACAACCTGCGCACTACGATGTAGATGCAGATTATATAGAGCGTAAAAGATCCACCATTGGTTTTGGTTTATGGATGACCGGTCAAATAGAGGCTGCTGATACTTATCTGGGATTGTTACAAAGCAACTTGCTTGAAGCACCTGGAATGTTTCCCGAATTTTCTTTTTATGATTGTCACAGTTGTCATCATCCCATGGACAATAAACGTTGGACCATGGCCAAAAAGAACCAGGGCCTTAAGCCCGGTACCCTGAGATTACAGGATCAGCATTTTCTTATGTTACGCGCCATCACAGAGGTTCTGGATGCGCCACGAAGCGCTGAGTTTCGTCGCTTGAGTGCTGCACTGCTTAAGGCGGGACAAACCAGCAATCAGGCAATTAAAAAAGCTTCAGCAGAATTAAGCGGCTGGCTGCGGGCCAGGCAGGCTGAATGGGGCTCCAGACAGACCAGCAAGGCAGAAATCAAGGCCATTCGAAAGGCGATTGTCACACTTAGTGCGAATGGGACGATTTCCGATTTTGCATCCGCTGAGCAAGCCTTTATGGGTATCGAAAGTTTGAGTCTTTACCTGGGTGATGCCGATGAGGTAGGCGCTGCACTGGATCGTTTGTTTGCGCTGGTGGAGTCGGATCAAGCGTACACACCAAAGGCATTTAGATCCGCGGCACAGCAAGCGCTGAATGCTCTCTAGAAGATGACAGTTTTTTCTGCCAGCAGCCATCCGGGTTGCAAACATGATTTGAATGAAGACAGCATAGGCTGGAGTGAAGCAGAATCATTGTGGTTGGTTGCAGATGGCATGGGAGGGCATGCCGCGGGCGAGGTGGCAAGTTTGATTGCCAGGGACAAGATACTGGAGGATGTTTCTGCCGGAGCTACATTAGGTGATGCGGTACTCAATGCCCATAAGGCAGTGTTAGAAGCAGCAAGCGCAAAATCCGAGCAGGCCGGCATGGGCACCACAATTGTGGCGGCCAGGGTTGACGGGAATGTAGCAGAGTTGGTGTGGGTAGGTGACAGCCGGGTTTATCTGTGGCGTGATGACGTACTGGAAACGGTCACTACTGATCATTCCTTTATGCAATTATTGCTTGCCAATAATCAGTTAACGCCGGAAGAGGCGCACAATCATCCACAAAAGAATATTGTTACCCAGGTTCTCGGGGTTGGTGACCCGAAACCGGATCATTTGAGCTTACCCTTGCAAACGCATGACTGGCTTTTGTTATGTAGCGACGGTCTTAATGACGAACTGGTGGATGATGAGATTGCTGCGGTACTCAGAGAGAGCAAAGATACAGAATCTGCGGTAAAAAGCCTGATAGATGCAGCCTGTGCCAGTGGGGGGCGTGATAACGTAAGTGCCATTGTTGTGCATATTGACGGCGAAGAGAATCTGGTAAAGGATTCACTCACAGTCAATCGTCGGGACCTGGTAGATATTCCTGCGCCGGATACAGAAACTACGGTGGCTAGTACGGAGCATGCAAATATTTTGCGAAAACCGGTATTCTGGGGGGTATTGGGCATTGCATTGGCAATGGCTGTTTTTTGGTATTTAAAGGGAGGGTTGTAAGCATGACTGCGGGCGATAAATATTACATTGAGTCTGATACAGGTGACAGCATAGAGTTGGTATCCGACATGCTGTTGGGCCGCAGCGATGATAGTGATCTGGTGTTAACTCAGGGCCACCCATCAAGGCGCCATGCGCAAATAACCGTAACGAGCGAGGGAGTAAGCATTGAAGATCTCGGATCTGCAAATGGTTCCTTTTTGAATGGCGAGCGCCTGAGTTCAAAGCGAGCGCTTAAACACGGAGATAAATTAAAGTTTGATGTAGAAGAGTATCGATTTACTGTAGTGGGCGAAGGCGCAAATTCAAATAACGATGCCCAAACTGTAATTCGTTCAGTTGAGGATCTGCAACAAACTGTCATTCGTCCTGTAGCGGAACTGATGGCTGAAGTTGCAGAAGAACAAGCGCCCGTGGCCAGTAAGGCGCCTGTGGCCAGTAAGGAGCCTGTGGCCAGTAAGGAGCCCGTGGCCAGTAAGGCGCCCGTGGCCAGTAAGGAGCCAGCAGCTAAAGAAGCGCCCGCGGAGAAAGAAGCGCCTGCGGAGAAAGAAGCGCCTGCGGCTAGTAAGGAGCCAGCAGCTAAAGAAGCGCCCGCGGCTAGTAAGGAGCCCGCGGCTAGTAAGGAGCCCGCGGCTAGTAAGGAGCCCGCGGCTAGTAAGGAGCCCGCGGCCAGCAAAGAACCCGCGGCCAGGGAAGCACCCCCGGCACGCAGTGCGCCAATCGAAAAATCCTCAGGTGGTGGTACGGCCAAACCAGCCGGCAGCTGGGTTGCTAATCAGGCATCTGGAGAGGGCACCCAGTTATTTAGCAGAGCACAACTTGCCGAAATGGCCGCCCAATTGGCCGGCGGTGAAGATGCTAATGAGATTAGCAGCACGGTACCTTGCCTGCGCATAAATAGTGGTGGCGCGGAAGGCAGCGAAATTCATTTGACCACCAGTGCTGAGGCGGGTGAGTGGACAATTGGTAGTGATGACTCAAGAGATATCATTCTCAAGGACGACGGTGTGTCGGCATTTCATGCAAAGATCACCGTTGATGGAAAACGCTGGAAGGTAGTGGATCAGATGTCCGCGAATGGTACCTTCGTTAATGATAAAAAGGCGTTAACCAGCTTCCTGAATTCAGGAGATCATATTCGTGTTGGAACCGTAGAGTGTGTTGTGGTTCTACCCGACTCACAAAAAACACGCAGCAGTTCTGACAGCACACCAGGAACACAGAGTGCCGGTGGAGGTAAGCTCGTAAAAGGGCTTATTGCGCTGGCGGCGGGCCTGGGATTGTTGGTCGTGTTGTACATGCTTTTCGAGTAAACCACCGGAAATTTTGTTATGCGCCTTCCATTCGCCAGGTTTGTTCAGGAACTTAAGCGCAGAAAGGTACTGCAGGCAACCAGCCTATATATTGTTACTGCGTGGGGTATTTCCCTTGGTGCGGCGGAATTACTCCCGGCCTTTGGTATACGCGATGAGGTGGTGCGTGGAATAGTTTTAACATTCATTGTGCTATTACCGGTTGTGAGTGTTCTTGCCTGGTATTTTGACCTGTCCACAGAAGGATTTGTGAGAGATTCAACAGATCTGGACAGGCTACATAGCAGTCGCGATAGGGTTCCTTCTGCCACGCAAAAAATACTGGAAAATGTTCGCGGTACAGATATTGCCACTTCCGGGCTGGAGATAACCTGGCAGATTGGCAAGGAGTCTGAAAAACTGGTTTTTACCAAGGCGTTTTGCCTTGGGCGTGATCTGGGATGTGAAGTATCAACACCTGATCCCGTAGCCAGCCGGAGGCACGCAGAAATTGGCCACGATGATAGTCGGTGGTGGATACGTGATCTTGATAGTCGTAACGGAACCTACCTGAATGGTAAGCGTATAAGCCGGGAATTTCTGCCCTCAAATTGTACGGTATTGTTAGGGGAGAACGGCCAGTTATTCCTGATTCGCGTGCTGGGCCGTGACGCGACTACGGTTTCCAGTGCGCCCCTTGTGACACCGTTGGAGTAACGGTGCCACAAGAGTTGCATGTAAGGGCTCTAGAAGTACCCTCTAAGGCCAAGGGTAAATTGATTGGCAGAAGTATCTTTCAATCCAAGCACTCCACTGTACTGAAAAAATACCGATACATTGTTACCAAATTGCCCGGCAAGGCCTAGCGAAAGATCCAGGTAATCTTTATCAGGATCATCCGTTGGAAGTGCAAAATTATTGGATTGTCCGTCGCCATTTACGTCCCCGGGGGCGAGTGCGTATCTTGCATCCACACTACGCGCATCATTGTCATATTCATGGTGCCATTCGAGTGTGGCGTAAGGCACGACAACGCCGCTATTGGTTGAAATCGCATGCCTTATTGTTGCGCCCAGTATGGTTTGCGTGGAATCGATATCCTGATCTTCGAAAGTCAGGCCAAGGCTACCCAGTGCCGAGTTGTCTGTTTCCGTGAAGCCGTCGATTTCAATACTCGTGAAATTGAGCCCGCCATACACATCAAAAGTGGTAGCACTTTCACCAAAGCTATAACCAATTTGAACCTGACCAGAAAACTGGTCACTGTCTGTATCGGCGGTAATAGACCGGTTGAACCCCGGGACCAGTACAATACGTTCCATGTCGTAGTCCATGTTACCAAAGCTCACGATTCCACTCAGATACAGGGCATCCCAACGGTAATCAAAAAAGCCGGAAAAAGTGTAGCCATCCGAATCCATGCCACCGCCGTCCACGTTGTTTAGCGTTGCGCTTAAAGCGCTGGTATCGAAATCGACGGAATAATCGTTGTATCCAATAGCACCACCCAACACCAGGCCGCTATCAAATACATAGTCCACACCAAAGGTCAGGCCATAGGAATCCGAGTCATAACCATCCTCGTTTTCGGTGCTATCACGATCACCAAAGCCATAGTTAAAGGTACCAAACCAGGCAAAACCGGAATCACTGTCGGCACTTCCTGCGCTTCCACCAGCCAAACCATAAAGCGGTGTCTGATTGGTGTCCTTGTCACTGCTGGCGGCCTCAACCAGGTCTGTACCGTAAAGGTTGAAGGCGAGGGTATTTCCCCTTGCGCCACTACGAATGGCGTTCAGCCGTGAACCAATGTTGGAAAACTGATTGTTTGTACCTTCTGTTGCATGTCTGCCCTGTGAAGAACTTTCCTCACCTGAAAACTGTCTGAGCGCTGCGTAAACTTCCTCATTGCTCACCAGACCCAGATCGTTGCTTCCGCTGGTATCACCCTGTCCGACCACTGACAGAATTGTTCTGCTCATATTGCCACATGCGACAAACAAATCGTCTTGTCCCGCTGATCTGGCTGTACCGGTGGCGCCCAGATCCCGACAGGTGACACGAATTGCATCTCCTGCCCGAATAGAAAAAGTGGACCCTCCAGCTGCACTGATGGCATCACCTGTATCGTCAGCCTGAATAGCGCTAGCACCGGCTAGCAGGAGCAATGCAGTGCCTAATATAGTCTTATTGTAATGCATGTTCATTTCCCGAAATAGAATAACCCGCGAGGACAATAACCGACATTAGTAAGGCTATCAAGCAATGCCGCACGATGGGCCAAAATAGCGAATTCGCCGTAATCCCGACCACAGGGTGCTTCAGTCAATTTACGGGGATAAAAACTGGAAAAAGTGGTAAATTTGGCGGTCTACGGAAGCGAATTCAATAAAAAAACCTTATATCGCACATACATAAGAAGGCGCATGACAACAGATTCAACAGACAACGATGCGACCATCATTGTTGACAGGACGGACGACGGTGAGCTGCGACCCGGAGATATACTGCGTGATCGCTTTGTTATTGAGCGTTTATTGGGGGAAGGGGGCCAGGGACAAGTATTTCTTGCGCTCGATCGGGAAGCTGAAGCCACCGTTCCCCATGTTGCAATCAAAATTCTGGGCAAAAGTTTTAAGGATCATCCCGACGCCTTAAAGGCGCTGCGGCGTGAAGCAACACAGTCCAGACAGTTAAATCATCCCAATATCGTAAGTGTGTATGACTTTGATCGTGATGGTGATCATGCCTTTTTGGTTATGGAATACATGCGGGGTAATTCGCTGGATGTATATATTCAACGTAATCCTGACGGCGCGCCTTTGGCAGATGTCTGGGAGATTGTTAAAGCCTGCAGCGACGGTCTGGGTTATTTACATGAAAAAAACGTTATTCATGCCGATTTTAAGCCTGGCAATGTATTCATTACTGATTCTGGTGATATCAAAGTGCTTGATCTGGGCATCGCGCGCATCACCGAACAAACAGTGGTCGGCGACGGAACGGTGCCTTTTAACCCCGACACTCTGGGAGCGTTAACGCCCCAATATGCAAGCTGTGAAATGTTTGCGGGCTTAACGCCCATTGCACAGGATGATTTGTTCGCCCTGGGCTGTGTAACGTATGAGCTGTTGAGCGGAACACATCCCTTTGCGCGCAAAACCGCGATTCAGGCACGGTCAGAGAAACTGGAACCGGAGCGGCCTGAGGGATTAAAAACCAGGCAGTGGCGAGCGCTTAATGCGGCTTTGGCGCATGACCGCGACAATCGGCCTTCCAGCGCGGCAGAATTTCTTGCCGAGCTAAATCCGGAAGCCCCCAAAGGCGGGTCTGCCTTACCCTGGATCTTAATGACCGCCGTCATGGTCGTTGTTGTTGGGCTGGTAATGCTGTTCAACCAAACCTCAACAGATGAAGTGTTTCTGGATGATATGCGCAAACGTTACGCACAGATTCCGGATTCTCCCCCCGATGCAGATCGGGTGGCCTCCTGGATGCAACACGCGGACATGTCGGTAGAAATGGGTGTATCAGCATTTGAGGATAATTCAATAGACAGAGCGGTAGCACATCTGCGAACCGGATCCAGCTCCGCATACCAGAGTTATTGGCTTGCGCTTACCCGATCTGCCAGCACCCAGGTAAAAGAGCGGGCAGCACGAGGACATCTTGGTATCTCCAAAGTGTTTAAGGATGCAGCCCTGGGGGATTCGGCTTATTCAGCAGAAGAGCAAATTATGCTGGCCTGCCACGGGCTTTCAGTGAATAGATATGATACCGACCTCATGTCTTTTGTAATCTCACAGGACGAAAAAATCTCCGGTGGAATTGCGCGAATTTCACCGTGCACCCTGTTGATCAACACTGGTGTTATTAGCCTGGAATGACGGCACATCTTCGCCTATATACCAGCGTGTTTACCTGTATTCCTGTTTTTCTCCTTCTGACTACCTTTTTTGTCGTTTCAGCTTGTAGTCCGATCATTGACAAGCCCGGCCTCGAGCCGCGACTTATAGCCGGGTCTGTAATCGAATTGGGTACAGCTTTTCATCACGTCGTACTAAGCAAATCCAGTGGTAAAAACGCGCTGCAGCCCTTAAGAATTTATATTGAGGGCGATGGCAGGCCCTTCATTAATCGAACCAGCGTAGCCCGCGATCCCACACCATTATATGCGCCCGTGTTGGCCTTGTGGAAACTGGATGCTGGAGACGCAGTTTATATTGGACGACCCTGTTATTTGGGTTTGGCGAGGCTTGCCGAGTGCAATCCACGGGTTTGGACAACGGCCAGGTACAGTGGGCAGATTGTTGAGAGTATCCAATCCGTAGCAGAACGTTATGCAGGGGGTCGGCCAATGGTGTTAATTGGGCACAGCGGAGGTGGCGCTTTAGCCATGCTTATGGCCGACAGGATGGGTAAAACAGCCAAACCGGTAATAGCTGCAGTGGTAACCCTGTCAGGAAACCTGGATGTAAGCGGCTGGACACAACTCCATGGTTACACGAATTTGCATCAATCCGAGAGTCCTGCAGATAAATTACCACTGGCAGGACACATCGCACAGCTGCATGTACTTGCAGGCCGGGATAAAACCATTCCACCCTACCTGACCCGAAAGCTTGCGAACCATCTGCCAGCGGAGTCTATATGTGAAGTACCAAGCTATGACCACAGTTGTTGCTGGAATCATCGTTGGGTAAAATTTCTAAGTGCGCTGGAGACATATCTGTTGAGCGGAGACGCGAATCCGGGTGCGGTGTGCACCGTTTTCTAGCTTCAATATTTCATGAATAAGCAGACGCGTACCGCTATGTTCTTTTTTCAGCATACGGTAGACTCTATCAGGCGTGAAGCTCAACTATATGGGGACAATTCCTTGATTTCGATCGTGGGATTGTTAGGGGACAAATGAGTCAGCACTACAAAGTAGCCATTATTGGATCGGGTCCTGCCGGCTTAAGTGCTGCAGCCAGAGCACAGTTTCACGATAGTCAGGAAAATGTTTCCCAACCCAGCTATATCCTGCTCGAGGGTTTTGGCCACCCTTCAAAAACTATTCAGCAATATCAAAAAGGCAAGCACGTAATGGCAGAGCCAGGATTTCTGGACCTGCGCAGCGATGTAGGCTTTGTAGCGGGCACCCGTGAAGCAATATTAGGTGAGTGGGTGGGCTCAATTGAGTCGCAGTCAATAAATGTAAGCTACCAGAACGAAGTATTGAAGGTAGAGCGTAAGGATGCACTGTTTTCACTCACGGTCGTAAGTGGCGAGAGTATTACTGCAGATAAAGTGATATTGGCCATTGGCATTGCGGGTAATCCACGAAAGTTGGGTGCTCCCGGTGAGAATCTGGAACGGGTAATTTACCAGCTGGATGATCCGGGTGAATTTACAGGTGAGACCATTGTGGTGATTGGCGCAGGAGATGCAGCCATTGAAAATGCCCTGGGTCTGGCTAAACAAAATAGTGTGCATATTGTTAACCGGCGTGACGAATTTAGCAGGGCCAAAGACGGCAACCTGAATGCCGTACTTGCGGCTATTAATGATCCAGGCATGGATTTCAGTTGCTTTTACAGCACCACGATAAAAGAAGTTGTTGAAACGCCCGATGCGGAATGTCCTATCGAAATCGTATTGCAGACACCCGAAGGCGAAATGCCTGTTCCCTGTCACAGGGTACTCGCCCGTTTGGGGGGTATTCCTCCACGTCCTTTTGTAGAAAATATTGGTATCGAATTTCCCAATGCAAAGCCGGATGCGGTTCCCGAGCTTTCTTCCACTTATGAAACCAATGTTCCCGGTGTATACATTATTGGCGCCTTAGCCGGGTTTCCGCTGATCAAACAAGCGATGAATCAGGGCTACGATGTCATCGAATTTATCCGCGGTAACAATATTAAACCGGCAGATTATCCCCTGCTGGAATATCAATTTCACGTGATGCCTTTCGAACGGGAACCAGACGAACTGTTGGCCTTGTTCCAGCAACGTATCCCCATGTTCAGGGAGTTGAATTCACTAGGATTTCGTGAGTTGATATTCGAAAGTAATATCATGGTGTCCTACCCTGAAGGCGCCTTGTTGAGCGATGCTGAAGCAAAATTACGGGATTTGCATGCTCAGCTGGCAGATAAAAAACCGGCACCGCGTACTGCGCGGCTGATTAAGGAAGGCGACTATCTTTTTCAAGTGGGTGACTACGCTACTTCGCTATTCACCATTGTAGAAGGTGAGGTCACACTGGAGTCACCCAATCCGGAATTTGTGGACAGGCATTTGAGTCGCGGGCAATTTTTTGGTGAATCAAGCTTAATCTCGGGCCAGCCCCGGATAGAAAGTGCCCGTGCAGGTGCAAATTGTATTTTGGTTGAAACACCCAGACGTACCATGGTTAAGCTCATGAACTCTAACGAGGAAGTTCGGGCGGGTATCGACTGGATATTTATCGCGCGCGAGTTGCAACGCAATTTTGCGCCAAAAGCAGACTTTGACGATCTGCGTGAGATAGCGCAAGCCACCAAACTATGTCAATACAAGGCAGGGGATGTTGTTTATACGGAAGGTGATACTGGTGCGTCCATGCACCTGGTGCGCAGTGGTTCGTTGTCACTGAGCCGTATTGTTGAATCCCGAGGAAAAAAAGTACCTCTGCTTGTGGCTGAATTGCGCTCTGGCCAACTTGTTGGGCAAATGGCTTTGATGGGTGATCCCGTTCGAAGGGAAACCGTAGTTGCCTCGGTGGCCACCGAAACTATTGAAATTGAACGCCCCCAGTTTCTGGTCCTGATTGGTTCAGACGATACGCAGATTGCAGATATTCAACAGCGGGTTAGCAATCAGGCGTTGAACGTGGCTCAAATGGAAGTGCGCCCCGAATCGGGTGCCGCGATGCAATTTCTTATGGGTGAAGGTCTTGGCGAAGCAACAAACACGCTGATAATCGACGAAAACCTTTGTATTGGCTGTGATAACTGTGAAAAAGCCTGTGCAGAAACACATGATGGTATCTCCAGACTGGATAGAAGCGCTGGAAGCACATTCGCAAATATTCATTTGCCGGTTTCCTGTCGCCATTGCGAGCATCCCCATTGCATGAAGGACTGTCCACCCAACGCCATTCACCGCGGGCTGGACGGAGAAGTGTTTATTGATGATGCGTGTATTGGCTGCGGAAACTGTGAAGCGAATTGCCCGTACGATGTAATACATATGGCCTATCCGGCACCCGAAAAACCGGGGCTGTTCAGCTGGATGTTGTTCGGGCGCGGTTCTGGCCCCGGAGAAGAACCGGGATACCAGCCAACTGACGCCGCCAAGCAATCTGGTAAACGTGCAACCAAATGTGACGCATGCATGGACCGCAAGAGCGGATTCGCCTGTGTTGCGGCCTGTCCTACAGGTGCAGCACAGAGATTATCTCCTGACAATTTTATTCGGCTGGTGGGGTAAGGAATTGTTTACCAACATACTACGCTATCGAAATGGACTCTATCTCTGGTGGTCGCTCGCATTACTGGCTGTCTGCGTTGCACTTTATGTTAGCCATAGTGGCGGTGAGCCTGCAAATGGTGGGACGTGGCAGGGTTATGTTCTTGGCACCATTGGTGCTGTGCTAATAATCTGGCTCACGCTGTTGGGAATACGTAAAAGACGTTATTCATCAACTTTTGGATCGGTACAAGGCTGGACTTCGGCGCATGTTTATCTGGGCACTGTAACTCTGGTGATTGCTTCCCTGCACAGCGCGATGCAGTTTGGATGGAACGTACATACCTTTGCATACATTGTAATGTGTCTGGTGATTTTCAGTGGCTTTTATGGGCTGCATGTTTATATCAATTACCCGCGCAGCTTATCGGATAATCGCCTGGGCGGATCCCGTGATGCGCTATTTGCAGAATTATACGAGCTGAACAAGCGCGGTATGCAGTTAAGTCGCCGATGTGGACCAGTCATTCGAGGTGCAATAGAAAGCGGCATTGAACGTACCGCTATTGGCGGTGGTGTGCTTGCGCAGTTATTGGGTTCAGATAAATCCCTGATATTGCTCACTGGAAATGAAAGCACGGCATTTTCTGATAATTCAGGTGGAAAACCTGTTGCCAATCGCGATCAAAAGGTTGCCATCGATATTGTCGCTGAGTGGGTACCAAAGGCAGACAAGCCGGATGAAGCTGTGGCTCTGGAGGAACTGCTATCCGTGTTATGTCGCCGCCAGACCATAATCAGAAGGTTGCGTAAGGATATTCAGCTTCAGGGTTGGGTGCAGGTGTGGCTTTACGTCCATATTCCGCTAACAATTGCACTCTTCTTCGCATTGGCGGTGCACATCATTACGACGTTTATTTACTGGTAGCGCGCATGGACTTACTACTTAGAGAATTATACATTGCCACCGATCAGGGACAGGAGTTTCTGGACAGCGAGTTATCCGGCAATGAAATAAGTATCGGTAGTGGCCAGGATCAGTTAATACAGCTTATCGGCGTTGATATCGAAGCTGCGCATGCGGTATTGCAAGGCAGTGCCGGTAACATTACCGTGAAGTGCCAACGAGGAAACAAGGTTTCTATCAATGGGAATGCCGTTAGCAGTGGCAGTCTCAACGAAGGAGATATTCTAACTCTGGGCGGGCATACGCTAAGCACTATTAAGGCCCCGCATGGCTTTGATCTTGCGCTGGAGCTTGAACCCGACAGGAATGTTGACGCCAGTGCCTACCAGCGTGCGTATCGCACCAACCTGACAGATACGTGGCTTTCAAAACGACTGCCTTCCTGGATATTAATAACGCTGGTTTTGGTGGCTGGCCTGCTCATTCCAATGTTGTTTATGGGCGAGGATTCGACAGCGCCCGTCAGCACCTATCTGCCTACGGACGCGCTCTGGACTAGCGGTCCATTGTTACCGGCACATAATGTGGCAATGGGTGATGACTGCTCAGCCTGCCATGTGAGGCCCTTTGAGCGGGTACAGGACAAGGCCTGCCTGACCTGTCACACAAACATAAGCGATCACGTGGTTCCACATGGTGGTGTATCAGAACAAAACAGTGCGGTTGCAAGCGTCGGGCGATGTGCCAGCTGTCACAAGGAACACAATGAACCGACGTATATGGTGGTGGACTCGGATTCCCTCTGCACAGACTGCCACAGCAAGCCCGAAGAGCTGACCGGTGTAAATCCGCATATGCAAGCTGTAAGCGGGTTTTCAGCCGATGAACATCCTGCTTTTGAGGTTGCCTTACTGGTGCCGTCCCAAACTGAACGTTCCAGTGGCAATCTGTTTGAGTGGAACACAGTAGAAAAAGCACTTGATCAGGCGGTCGAAACTTCCAATCTCAAGTTCCCCCATGATTTGCATCTGGATGTAGAAAAAGTTCGGGACACCAATGATGGCTCGGCACTTGGGTGTGGCAGTTGTCACACACTGGCTTCTGATCGGGAACATTTTGTTCCCATTACCATGGAGCAACACTGCCAGGATTGCCATGAACTAACCTTCGATAAATCAGCGCCTGCACGACAATTGCCGCATGGACTACCAAACGAGGCAATTATTGCGATGGAAGGTCACTTTATGCGTGTTTACAGTGACCCCAAGAAAAAGCAAACCAATGTAGTGCGCCGTCGGCTCCCTGGCAGAAGTGCTGAAGAGTTTGACTGCAAAGGTTCAGCTTTTGACTGTGCCATGCAACGAACCAGAGATGAGACCTTAAACCAGTTTAGCCGTCGGGGCTGTATTACCTGTCACCGAGTGGTAGATCTTCAGAGCGATGACATATATACGCGTTTTCAGGTTCATCCGGTGCGCCTTTCCCACGACTTTATCCCCGCTGCCCGCTTTGATCATCGATCGCATTTCACACAAAAGGATGCTGACGGGGATGCTGCCTGTTTAACCTGTCACCGGGCGCTTGAGTCTGTTGAAAGTGCTGAGATTATGATTCCCGATCTGGATAACTGCCTGAGCTGTCATTCAGATCGTAACCTCGCAGACACTGTGCCGCTGGATTGCATTGCCTGCCATGCCTATCATCCGCTGGGACAGGAGCCTGTGAGCTATCTGGACCGTACTTTATAGGCTCACTGCTTTGCAGGCCCGGGTAAAGTGACCCGGATGTCAGTATTAGCGTGCCTGTTTGTTAATTGAACAACAGGCAGCTTGCATCAGGCGCTCAGGCTGGCGCATAGTAGATTTAGAGATGTTAAACGAGAGACGGACAATGAATATTATTCAACAATTGCAGATAACGCTGATTGCTACTCTCGGGTTGATCGCTCTTTCATCAACCAATCCCGCCCTGGCAGCAGAAAATCCCATTGTCACAGACACCAGCCAGTATGAAATTGTGCCGTGCCTGTTACCCAGTCGCATCCGTAAGCTGGGTAATATGGTGTATCCGGAACGGCGACGGTTAATAGAAACCTCTGCATTGGAGTGTGGCCTGAAAGGCGGCGAGTTCACCTACTATGACCGTGCGGCGCCTGAAAATGCGGTGGCGTTTTTTATGCCGCTTGCTGAGCAGGGTGATGCAGATGCCCAGGTGAGTTTGGGTGACGTGTACCAGTACTTATTTACAGAGCCGAACTATGTTGAAGCCGCACGTTGGTATCAGCGTGCTGCCGATGAAAATAACAACTCCGGTTTGATGCGCCTGGCGCTGCTCTATGAAAAGGGTAATGGAGTGGAGCAGGATGGTCTGCTGGCAACCAATCTGTGGCGCAGGGCTACGGGCGCAGGAGAAGAACTGGTTCTGGCTTCAGAACTCGAATCCGCGCGTACACAGGCGGATGAGAGAATTGCCCAACTCACCCAACGCCTGAAAGATAAGAATGAGGAAACTGCAAATATACGCCGGCAACTGGATGCTGATCGATCGGCGATGGAACAACGCAGGCTTGCTTTGGCGGCGGCTGAAAAACAGGTCAGGGAAGGCGAACAAAAACTCGCTCAATTGGCGGCGAATGCTGTCGATTCGCAAGAGCTGCTGGATCTTCGAGCGCAGGTAGGCATACAAAAACGCAAGATTGATGACCAGCGCTACAGTCTGGAATCCCTGGAAGGTGATCTGGGCGTTCGGGAAGCCCAGCTCAGCGCAAACCTTAGACAGGTTGAACTACAAAATAAACGCCTGGAGGAAGAACTTGCATCGGTTTCAAGCAAAGCTGATCAGGAACTGCAAAAAGCGCTGGCTGAACTTGAATCCAGGGATTCGGAAATTGCCGGAATTAAAAATGAACTTGCACTGGCGCGTGCAACGCTTGAAGGATCGGGTCAGCAATATACCCGGTTAATGGCCGAGCTGGAAAAAACCAGTGCCGATGCCGAATCAAACAAAAACGCGACGCGCGCATTACAGAAACTGAAAGACAAGCAGGCTCAGCAGCTGGCTGAAATTAACCAGCAGCGACAGCAAATTGCATCCTTGGAACAAAACATGAATCAGGCTCTGGCGCGATCAAACGCGTTGCGAAAGGAGCTTGATCAACAGGTACATCAAACACAGGAAGTGGAAGCGCGTTTTGCGCAAACAGAGGCGGAACTTAACAGAAATCTCGGGCTAATGGGGGCACTGTCCAGGGAGCTGGAAACAGCTAACATAAGTGTGCAGTCTCTGCGGGACGAGCGCATGCTGATTAGCCAACAGCTCGCCCAGGCTAAAATCAATGCCGCTGATCGCGCCAGACTGACGGCAAGCGGCGATGAAAAAGACAGTCTTTTGGCGGCGCGTGAAAGCACCATAGAAGATCTTAAATCCCAGCTTGAAACGCTCAAGGCACTTCAGCTGGATATTAAAAGTGATCAAACGACACTCGTTGCCATGCGCTCTCCAGATACCCCGGATCGCTTGCCGGATACCTCCAGAATCAGCTTGCCGCGCAAATTGAAAATCGGTAAATATTATGCCCTGGTGATTGGCAATAACGACTACGAATACCTCAATGATCTGCAAAACGCGCACAGTGATGCGCGCTCAGTACATGAGTTATTGCAAAATAACTATAACTTCAAATCCACGCTGATGCTGGATGTAACCAAGAAGCAACTTTATGAAGCTGCGATTGAGTTAAGCAAAGAATTGCAACCTGAAGACCTGGTGCTGTTTTATTACGCTGGCCATGGCTATGAGGGAGATAATGAGAGTTTCTGGCTGCCAGTGGAAACCGGTAACGATAGAATCTCCTTCCAGAGTCAGGGTGTGTCCAGCTCAACGGTAAGTAAGTGGATCAAGGTGATGCCTGCAAACCACGTTCTGATTATTGCAGATTCGTGTTATTCGGGTAGCGGAATTGAGCCTACAGGAGGGTTCAAGGTTAAGGTAAACGACCTTGAAAAACAGTTGCCGTTTTTTATGGCTAGCAGGTCGCGCACCATGCTTACCTCAGGTGGATTAGCGCCAGTAATGGACGGAGATGGCGAGGGCGGAGATCACTCCGTATTTACCGCAGAGCTGTTACGTTTGCTTGAGGAAAATAAAGGTGTTTTACCCGGAGAATCCATGCTCAGTTACCTGGTTGAGCGGATAAAATTTAATCATGCTGGAATTCAGGTAAACCAGACACCGCAGTTTGGCATGATTCAAAATGCTGGTCACGAAACGGGCCAGTTTGTATTTTTACATCGAAACATACAGTAAGGAATTCGCGATATCATTGTTCTGGTAGAGAGCGAGGATATTTTTGCCGCAGTTGTCGAAGCACAGGCTCGTCAACACGCAACAACCTGACCTAAGAAGAAGGATTCAACTATGAAAGCCTCAGACCTGTTCGTTAAATGCCTTGAAGAAGAAGGGGTGGAATTTATCTATGGAGTGCCGGGGGAAGAAAACCTCGACATGCTCGAGTCGATGCGAACTTCCAGTATAAAGCTGGTTTTGACCCGCCATGAGCAGGCAGCGGGGTTTATGGCGACGACCTATGGTCGATTAACCGGTAAACCCGGTGTGTGTATGGCAACCCTTGGACCAGGTGCCACCAATTTTGTAACTGCCGCGGCCTATGCGCAACTAGGTGCCATGCCCATGGTAATGGTTACCGGTCAAAAACCGGTAAAAACCAGCAAGCAGGGCGCCTTCCAGATACTGGATGTTGTCAGCATGATGAAGCCAATTACCAAATTCACACATCAGCTGGTAAGTGGTGGGAATATTCCTAACAAGGTCAGGGAAGCTTTCCGACTGGCTCAGGAAGAACGCCCCGGGGCAGTTCACCTTGAGCTTCCTGAAGATATTTGTGAAGAAGAAGTTGATCTGCAGCCATTCAAGGCCAGTCAACAACGCCGGCCCATAGCGGAAGATAAAAGTATTTATGCTGCGGTAAATAAAATTGAATCTGCCAAAAAACCATTGTTACTAATTGGTGCGGGTGCCAACCGTAAAATGACTGGCAAAATGTTAACCGCGATGGTCGACAAACTTGGTATCCCCTTTTGCACCACGCAGATGGGTAAAGGCGTCGTTGATGAAAGCCGACCCGAATTTATTGGTAATACCGCGCTTTCGGCTAACGATTTTGTTCACCGCGCTATTAATGATGCCGATGTAATTATCAACGTTGGTCATGATGTGATTGAAAAACCACCTTTTTTCATGACGGATCATGATGTTGAAGTGATTCACATGGGATTTAAATCTGCTGAGGTAGACCCCGTGTATTTCCCCCAAATGGAAGTTGTTGGGGATATCGCCAATGCGATATGGCGTATGACCGAAAAGATCACTCCGCAGGATAGCTGGGATTTTAGCTTTTTCCACCACGTGCGCGATCAATTGACGGCACAGATAGCCGAAGGTACCGATGATGATCGCTTCCCGATTTATCCACAGCGCCTGGTTAAGGATGTGCGTAGTGTGATGCACCGGGATGGAATCATCGCGTTGGATAATGGTGTGTATAAAATATGGTTTGCACGCAATTATATGGCCGAGGAGCCAAATACCGTACTGCTGGATAACGCATTGGCTACCATGGGCGCCGGTATGCCCTCGGCAATGGCAGCGCGATTTGTTTATCCGGAGCGCCGGGTGATGGCCATATGTGGTGACGGTGGGTTTATGATGAATTCCCAGGAAATGGAAACTGCGGTACGGATGAAGATGAACCTGGTTATCCTGATATTACGCGATGATGCTTACGGTATGATCAAATGGAAACAACTCAATTATGGTTTTCCGAATTTTGGGCTCGATTACGGAAACCCTGATTTCGTCAAATACGCGGAAGCCTATGGTGCTAACGGGCATCGGGTGGAGTCTGCCGAGGGCCTGGTGCCATTGCTGGAACATTGTCATTCAACCCCGGGCGTACATCTGATCGATTGTCCCATTGATTACAGCGACAACGATCGCATTCTGAATCACGAGATTCAGAAACGTGCAGCGGCTATTTGAGGATACTTGCATGCTACAGAAAGCTTACCCCTACTATCTGGCCAACAAGGCGGTGTATGCGAATCAGGAACTCAAGGTAGTCGATAAATACAGTGGTGAAATCGCCACTGTAGTAGCGCTTGCAGATGAACAGACGATTGATGCTGCCATCGGCGCAGCAGAAGCCTCGTTCGAGGCCATGCGCAAGATGCCGGCTTACCATCGCCAGGCGATCCTTGAGCACTGCGTGCAAAGATTCAGGGAACGCTTTGATGAATTCGCATATTCCCTGTGTGTTGAGGCGGGAAAACCTATAGCGGATGCACGCGGTGAGGTGGAGCGGCTTATCGATACCTTCAAGATTGCTGCAGAGGAATCGGTACGTATCAACGGCGAGGTGATGAACCTGGAGATATCACCACGGGCCAAAGGTTATTCGTCGATGTGGAAGCGTGTGCCCATAGGGCCATGTTCCTTTATTTCCCCCTTTAATTTTCCCCTGAATCTGGCTGCCCATAAAATAGCACCCGCACTGGCGATTGGTTGTCCCTTCGTTATGAAGCCGGCAAGCCTGACACCCATTGGGGCGTTGTTGATCGGGGAAGTAATGGCGGAGACCGATCTTCCGGAAGGTGCGTTTTCGATATTACCTGCATCGCGTTCCGGAGCAGACCTGTTAACCACCGATGATCGTCTTAAATTACTGAGTTTTACCGGTTCACCGGACGTAGGTTGGGCACTGAAAGCGCGGGCCGGTAAAAAACCGGTTGTGCTGGAGCTGGGTGGCAATGCTTCCTGCGTTGTGGATGAAGACGCCGACATTGATGATGCTGTGCAGCGTGTGGTATTTGGTGCCTTTTATCAGTCTGGTCAAAGCTGTATTAGTGTTCAGCGAATTATGGTGCACGAAAAAATTTATACTGAGTTTCGGGACAAGCTGGTTGAAAAGGTCAGCAATCTGACGATGGGCGATCCCAAGGATGAGAACACTTTTATCGGCCCGGTCATTTCGGAGAAAGATGCCATACGGCTGGAATCGTGGGTACAGGAAGCCGCTGACGCTGGCGCTACAGTGCTGTGTGGCGGAAAACGTGATGGCGTAATGATGCAGGCAACGCTGGTGGAGAACCCGCCAGAGGACTGTAAGGTTACGGTCGAGGAGGCCTTTGGCCCCATCGCCGGGATTCGTTCCTTCAGCGATTTCGATCAGGTGTTAAAGGATATTAACAAGAGCAAGTTTGGTATTCACGCCGGAATATTCACCCGCGATTTATACAAGGCGCAAAAGGCCTGGAATGAACTGGAGGTAGGCGGGGTAGTGATCGGGGATGTGCCTTCCTTCAGGGTTGATAACATGCCTTATGGTGGTGTTAAAGATAGCGGAATTGGCCGTGAGGGCATCCGTTTTGCCATTGAAGACATGTCTGAAATTCGCAACCTGGTAATTCGTAATGTGGACGGCTAAACCCGGTAAATTCTCCCTTCTGGTTTATCGGGTTAAGTGGAATCGTGACTAACGAGAATAAAAACCCTTCAGACCCGGATGCAACTCTCGTGACCCGGCCCGTAAGCGAAGTTGATGATGATGCAACCATCGTCGATTCGTCCCGCACTGCCGTGGATGAGGATGCAACCATCGTCGATTCATCCCGCGCTGCCGTGGATGATGATGCAACCATTGTCAACCCAACTCGGGAATCAGCCGGTGAAGTGCCTTCCCAGTCCTCCGACTCAGAACTTTCCCCCGGCCAGATCATCAAGGATAGATTCATTATCGAATCAATTATCGGAAGAGGCGGTATGGGCGTTGTATACCGTGCCAAGGATCTGAGAAAGGAGGAAACACGGGATCGTGAGCCCTATGTGGCACTGAAAGTGCTCAGCGATGAATATCGACTGGACCCCGCCATGGTGATAGGGCTACAAAGGGAAGCACGTAAGGCACAGACACTTGCACACCCTGCAATAACGACCGTATACGATTTCGACCGGGAAGGCGAAATGGTGTATATCACCATGGAAATGCTGGAAGGTCAGCCGCTCGATGAGTTCATTGCCGCGCACCCTAATGGCCTGCCCAAAAAAGAGGTCTTTTTACTGGTTCGGGGCCTGTGCCTTGGACTGGCTTATGCGCATAACAAAAATATTATTCACTCTGATTTTAAACCTGGAAATGTATTTCGCACGTCTGAAAACCGGGTGAAAATTCTTGATTTTGGTATCGCCAGAGCGGCACCCATGGCCGAGACGGGTGCTTCTTCGGAAACCACCTTTGATGCAGGCGAACTGGGTGCGCTTACTCCGTCATATGCAGCGCTTGAAATGTGGACCGGCACTGATCCGCACCCCAGTGATGATGTGTACGCGCTTGCGTTAGTCACATATGAATTGTTGACGGGTCGCCACCCCTTTGATTCATTATCCGCACCCGAGGCAAAGTCTCGCGGAATGAAACCAGCGCCGATTGCGGAGTTAAATCGTCGAGAATGGCGTGCGCTGCAACATGGGCTTGCGTTTGAGCGTGAAAATCGTACTTCTCATGCCGCTGAGTTTTTGCGGGAAGTCGAAGGTGCACCAAAGCTGCGCATGTTTCTCAGTGCCACAGCGCTGGCGTTGGTGCTGGCGCTCGGCTATTTGGGGTTTCAGGAGTATCAGAAAGTTGTCGAGCGCCAACCGGAAATAGCATTTCAGAATTTGCCAGCAGAGACGCAGGCTTCCTTCAACGCTTTGATGGGAGATGCAGAAAAACTTGAACAGTGGGGTGATATGGCATCCGCACTGGATAAATATACGCAGGCCTATCAGATGCATCCGCGCAACGAAATGGCTGTTAATGGAATGGTTCGACTCATTCAATCACTTTTTACGGAAACACTCCGTGGTGGCCGCGCAGATGAACTGGCTGCACTGGATTCCAATATCGATGCCTTGATGGCGGTGGATGGGTTCCTTGCCAAACACCCTGTACTACTGGAAGTTAAAGATGCAATTGCTGCAACGCCATAACATTCTGTATACCAGCGCGTGGCTGCTGGCCATGCTGGCTATTTTCGCAACCGGGGTGGTGCTCGCCGCCATTAGCGACGATAAAGCCTACGAAGGACAGGTTGCGATTGCAGATTTAACTGTGGTCGATTGTCTGCTTCCCGGCCAGGTACGGCAGTTGGGCAGGCGCACTTTCCTCTCGGCCCGCCGTCCGACCCGTACTACTTCTGCAGATTGCCGCTTGCGCGGCGGAGAATATGTGGCCTGGGACCGGGCGGACTATAAATCTGCGCTAAAAGTGTGGATGCCGTCAGCGGAGAGCGGTTCGGCTGACGCGCAAACCAATGTGGGAGAGATTTTTGAACGAGGACTGGGTGGAGATCCCAACTATCCCGCCGCGCTAATCTGGTATCGAAAGGCGGCCAAACAGGGTAACACCCGTGCGCAATTTAACCTGGGCACAATGTATGAACAGGGACACGGAGTGCCCAAGAGTCAGATTGAAGCGCTCAATTGGTATCGCCTGGCATGGGGGATCAGCGAAGACAGCGTCATGTTTAGTTCAGCTGTACAGCGCGAACAGGAAGAACTGAGAAATACCCTGCAAAAACAGCTCACCGAAAAAGAGCAGCAGATGGACGTCCTCAACCGCAGACTGGAAGAGCTGGAGCGGGACAAGGCAGACAGCCAGGCGGGACAGGCAGATTCACAGGTAGAGGTGAGCACCCTGCGTATTCTGGTTCAGCAGCTGGAACAACAGCGCGATGCCCAGAAGGTGGAGCTGACAGCATTGCCAGCAGCACCTGAAGAACCATTGACGAGAGAACCTGCATCCCTTCCCGCTACGCAAGAGTCTTTTAGTGCCGGGGGTGCAGAAAAATGGTTTAAAGACGTTAAGCTGGGCCGTTACTACGCGTTACTGATTGGCAATGCTGTATACAAGGACCTTGAAAATTTACGTACACCTGTGAACGATGTTGCCAGGGCGAAAGAAATTCTGGAAAAGAAATACGGCTTTAAAGTGTTTGTGGTACAGGATGGCGATAATATTGAAGTGATGCAGGCCATCAATGATATCAACGACCTGCTAGGTGAGGATGACAATCTGCTGCTTTTTTATGCCGGCCACGGCAGCCGCCTGCAGGTTGGGAACCAGGAAATGGGTTATTGGTTGCCCGCTAACGCTGAAGCTCCACCACGTAATACGTACTGGGTACCCAATGAATTTGTAACGGGACATTTGTCGCGTCTAAAGGCCAAGCATGTACTGATTGTTGCTGATTCATGTTATGCCGGCCTGTTATCCAGCGAACCCAGTTTCCTGCTTATTGGAGACAAAATTCCCGAGTATTCCAACCCCGAGTTTATGCGCTTTAAATCGTCCAAGCGGGCGCGTTTGTTATTGTCGTCAGGTGGCGACAATCCGGTGCTGGATGGTAAGGGCGATGGCCATTCAGTATTTGCCAGGGCCTTTCTGGATGAACTGGAGAATAATACCGGTGTCATGGCTGCACCGCAGCTGTTCCTGAAAATTAGGGACAAGGTGCGGCTTGCTGCTGCCGAACTGAATTTTGTGCAACAACCCGAGTTCAAAGCAATCAAGTCTGCGGGTCACGAAGTTGGCGACTTTTTCTTTGTGCCCCGCTCCATTCAGTAACTATTGCCAACAACTCCGATAAGTCTGTTTTTCATGCTACCAGGATCGCTCCAGCCTTATTCCCCAGCTCAAGTCGGTTAGATCGAAGTTGGAAATCTGTTGAGTGGTTCGGTAGTTGATAAATCCCGCGACACCCCGTACCAGTTGTACCGATGCACCCGCTGAAAAAACGTAATAATTAGAATCGCGCTCGTCGGTCTCCACCCTGATCGGCAATGATGGATTGGAGGGGTCGTTGTTAAACCGGTCAGCCTCAAATCGTACATTGATGGTTTCCGAGTCATCCTGGAATTCATGCACCCAGTCTGCTCTGACATATGGGGTAATCACACCCCAGGCCGGTGTGAAGGTGTAAGAGACATGCATCCCCAGATTGGCGGTAAAGGAGGTTGCGTGTTGTTTATTAACACTCAGGTTAAGACCGCCCGCGCCTTTTTCTGTATAGCCATCGGTTTCTACCGCCGTATAGTTTAAACCCCCGTGGGGTCCTATTATCCAGGCGCCCGGGTTAAAGTCATAACCCACACCCAGTGCGGTAGAACTTTGATGGCCATCGGTATCAGACTTCGCGCGACGGTTCGTACCCCCCATCACCGTGTTGTAGATGATATGGCGGTTAATCTCAAGATTGTTAAATCCGTAAGTGGCGAGCACATCTATGTAGTATTTTTTCTCCGAGAAAAAGGAAGCAAATACCGAACCCGCCCAGGATTTCAGGTCCATGCCGCCACCTTCATTAAAGTTTGCGTTAACGTTGCTGTAGCTAACCGATCCACCTACCACCAGATCGTCCCTTACCCGGTAATCCACGCCCAGCAGTGCGGTAATGGTCTTTGAGTCAAAACCGTTGCCGTTCGCTGTTGCCTTCTGATCGCCAAAATTGAAATTGGCATTGCCGAAAACGGTCCACTTGGAGAAGTCATCATCTGACCCCGCCGCACCGCCAATGAGTGTCTTGAAAAAATGTTCAATGTCTACCGTTGCAAATTCCTGGCCATTATATTGCAGCGTCACGCCGGCCAGCTTGAAGGGATCCGAGCCTGATCGAAGGCTGTTAACACGTTGCGAGAGATTACCGTGTTGGGGAACGGTAAACAGCAGGACCGCATTTACGGTTTGAGTCACTTCTTCGGTGTCGAGTGCTTCCAGTGCATCCATAATCTGATCAGGTGTATTACCCGCGTTGCGGATGTCGCGGCAGGCGTCGACCAGCTCCTGCTCTGCGGGTGTTAAATTATCAGCCGCCAGGTTCATCACACAAATATCGTCAAAGGATTCGGCCAGTGAGCCTTCATTGCCGGTTAGGCCAGGGGTTTCTGAAATATCGGTGTCCAGAAAATTGAAGGTACC
>JAJFJZ010000029.1 GCA_021773565.1 Gammaproteobacteria bacterium
TTATGCCGGGAGACAACGTAAAGATGACGGTTACCTTGATAGGTCCTGTAGCAATGGAAGAGAGCTTGCGATTTGCGATACGTGAAGGCGGTCGTACGGTCGGTGCTGGTGTGGTAACCAAGATAGTCGAGTAGCTTTGCACGGGGTTGGAAACAGGGTCAATAAAAGTCCTTGAGTTTGTACCTCCATTTTAGGTGTTGTTTTCAGGAAGTTAGGCCAGTAGCTCAATTGGCAGAGCAACGGTCTCCAAAACCGTAGGTTGGGGGTTCGATTCCCTCCTGGCCTGCCACTGGCTCAACACTGAAAATAGACAACCCGAAGCAGAAGATCTTAAAGCAGGTTTGTTAACTAGAGAATAAAGGGTTTATTACCGGTGAGTAGCAGCACTAACACGGAAACACCCCAACCCGTACTTGACTGGCTTAAATGGCTGGCAGTGGTACTGATAGTTGGCGGTGGAATTTATGGCAACTGGTATTACCAGGACCAGTCATTACTCAATCGTGTGGTCGCCATTGTTGTAATTGCTGCTATTGCGGTGCTTATTGCTGCACAAACCGCACGAGGGCGTGAAACCTGGGCGCTGATACGAGAGGCTCGAACAGAAATCAGGCGCGTTATCTGGCCAACCCGGCAGGAAACCACACAGACCACATTTGTTGTGTTGGCCCTGGTGTTGGTATTTTCTCTGATTTTGTGGGGTCTGGATTCGATGCTGAGTCTTTTCGTGTCATCAGTGATTGGCTAGGGTTGATATGTCCAAAAAATGGTATGTAGTGCACGCTTACTCGGGTTACGAGAAGATCGTTTCCAGGGCGTTACAGGAGCGTATTGGTTTATCCAAGCTCGGAGAGTTTTTTGGTGATGTGCTGGTGCCAACCGAAGAGATTGTTGAAATGCGTGCGGGCAAAAAGCGGCGCAGCGAGAGAAAGTTTTTCCCGGGTTACGTTCTGGTTGAAATGGAACTGAATGACGAAACCTGGCATTTGATTAAAGAAACGCCCAGGGTGATGGGGTTTATCGGTGGCAAGGCAGATCAACCGGCGCCACTAACACAGCCCGAAGCCGACGCGATACTCGAACGAGTTGCCGCAGGGGGTGAGAGCGTTACACCCAAAATTGTGTTTGAGCCGGGTGAGCTCATCAGGGTTGTGGATGGGCCCTTTAATGACTTTAACGGAGTTGTTGAAGAGGTTAACTACGAGAAAAATCGTTTGCAGGTCGCAGTCACCATTTTTGGTAGATCTACTCCGGTAGATCTTGCTTTTGACCAGGTTGAGAAAGGCTAGCACAAATTATTTTTATGTAATTGTTAAGGGCATATTGCCTTAAACAAATGCACTAATTTACAGGGGAGTGTTTCAATCGTCTTTGGGCATTGAGCACGTTTGTACCCACAGGAGCAAATATGGCTAAAAAAGTACTGGCTTATATCAAGTTACAGGTGCCTGCAGGTCAGGCAAACCCAAGCCCCCCTGTTGGGCCGGCACTGGGACAACATGGCGTTAACATCATGGAATTTTGCAAGGCGTTTAACGCCCAGACACAATCCATGGAACAGGGTATGCCTATTCCGGTTGTTATTACGGTCTATGCGGATCGCAGTTTTAGCTTTATTACCAAAACGCCGCCTGCGTCCGTTTTGTTAAGAAAGATTGCCGGAATCAAAAAGGGCAGTTCAACACCCAATACCGATAAGGTAGCGAAGGTAACTCGTGCTCAATTGGAAGAAATTGCCAAAATGAAAGAGCCCGACATTACTGCTGCTGATATGGATGCCGCAGTGCGAACCATAGCAGGCAGTGCACGCAGCGCTGGAATAGAGGTGGAGGGATAGTCATGGCTGGTAATTCCAAAAGACAGCGAGCAATTGCTGAAAAGTTTGATAAGGATAAGTCCTATCTCATCAACGAGGCGGTAGAGCTGATAAATAGTTTGCCCAAAGCCAAGTTTACTGAGTCCATAGATGTGTCCGTTAATCTGGGTGTAGACCCAAAAAAATCAGACCAGGTTGTGCGAGGCGCTACGAACCTGCCGCATGGCGTGGGAAAAGATATTCGCGTTGCGGTTATCACGCAGGGTGAAAATGCGGACAAGGCCAAAGAGGCGGGTGCGGACCTGGTAGGTTTTGAAGACCTGAGTGAAGCCATTCAGGGCGGAGAAATGGATTTTGACGTGTTAATCGCAACGCCCGACGCCATGCGCCTGGTGGGCCAACTTGGCCGGGTGCTCGGTCCGCGTGGATTGATGCCCAATCCTAAAACAGGAACCGTGACTCCGGATGTGGTGACAGCAATTAATAATGCCAAGGCGGGACAGATGCAGTACCGCACCGACAAAGCAGGCATCGTTCACGGCAGTGTGGGTCGCGTAGGTTTTGAAGCCGACCAGATTCGTGAAAATATTGAAGCCCTGGTAGCTGATCTGTTGAAGGCAAAACCTGCTTCAGCAAAAGGTGTGTATTTTAAGAAGATTATAATTTCATCAACTATGGGGCCAGGACTCTCGGTTGATAAAACATCACTGGGAATCTAGGCAAGGCCTGCCTAGCTAACCGGTAAGTTTGAAACAGCTGATTCAAAAGGAGAATCAGCGCTTGAAGTTTTAAAAGGCTTTGAGATCCGTACTGCGCATTACAAGTGCACTGTACGGTCTGTCAAAGACCGTGGGTTACAACTGCTGTGTTGGGGTTGTTTTAATTTCGTAAGCGAGGCCCACGCAGACGGTGAATCCTGAAATTTGGATAGCGCCGCAAGAGGTGATCCACGAGGCACTACGCAGGTGGATTTGTTTGTAGGTGAAGTGATCGTACACACGGTTGCCTTGCCTACCTAAACTCTCTTTTAGAGAGAAAGGATGCCGAAAGTTCGGCGATATCCAGGAGTAAACAGTGGCACTTAAACTCGAACAGAAACAGGAAATCGTTTCCGAGGTTAATGCAGTTGCAGAAGGTGCACTGTCGGCTGTGCTGGCGGACTACAGAGGATTAACTGTGGGCGAAATGACAGATATGCGTGCCAAGGCGCGTGCATCTGGTGTTTATCTCAGGGTAATTCGTAATTCGCTCGCCAAGCGTGCGTTTGAAGGTACTGAGTATGAGTGCCTTGCAGATGCGCTTAAAGGGCCGACATTGGTCGCATTCTCACAGGAAGATCCAGGCGCGGCAGCGCGCCTGCTAAAAGACTATGCCAGGGATTTTGACAATCTCGAAGTAAAGGCATTGGCGATTGGCGGGCAGATGCTGGACGCAAATCAACTTGATCAACTGGCAAGGCTACCCACAAGGGATGAAGCGCTGGCCATGTTGATGAGTGTGATGCTGGCACCGGTTACCAAGTTGGCGCGTACGCTCAACGAAGTACCGGGCAAGCTGGTTCGTACCCTGGCTGCAGTTAAAGACCAGAAGGAAGCAGCCTAGGGGAACCGGGTTGTATAGATAACTATTTAGACAAAAACTCAATTCAGGAGATTCAGTCATGGCATTGGCTAAAGACGACATTTTAGAAGCAATCGCAGATATGAGCGTAATGCAGGTAGTAGAGCTTATTGAAGCAATGGAAGAAAAATTTGGTGTGACAGCGGCAGCAGCCGTTGCAGCAGCACCTGCAGCAGGTGGTGACGCCGGCGTAGCCGCCGAAGAACAAACAGAATTTGATGTAATTCTTGCCTCAGCTGGCGAGAAGAAAATCAACGTGATTAAAGCGGTTCGTGTGATCACTGCACTCGGCCTTAAAGAGGCTAAAGCGCTGGTTGATGGAGCGCCTGCACCGATTAAGGAAGGCGCAAGCAAAGACGAAGCTGAAGACATCAAAAAGCAACTTGAGGAAGCTGGCGCAACAGTTGAACTTAAGTAGTAGCGAGACATTCTGCAAGGGGTTATTGAACGGTAACCTGGTTTGCAGAACAGAAACACGCTCCGGAATTGCCGGAGCAAAGCAGAGGCTGGTGTTCGTCATCGAAAGGTGAGGGATACCGGCCGTTCTGCGTTGGTTACATTTACTGCATATAAATTGGGAGATACGAATGGCTTATAGTTTCACTGAGAAAAAGCGCATCCGTAAGGATTTCGGAACTTTACCGGAAGTCATGCAATTGCCTTACCTGCTTGCTATTCAAGTGGACTCCTACAACAGGTTTTTACAATCTGGTGTGGATACCCGCAATGATATTGGGCTGCAGGCAGCCTTTAAATCTGTATTTCCCATTGTCAGTTATTCGGGCAGTGCGGCACTTGAATACGTGGATTACGTTCTGGGTAAACCGGCGTTTGACGTAAAGGAATGTATTGTTCGTGGTATTACCTATGCAGCACCACTTAGGGTGCGCGTCAGACTCATCATTTACGATAAGGATTCCAACTACAAATCCATCAAGGATGTAAAAGAGCAGGAAGTCTACATGGGAGAAATTCCCCTGATGACTGAAAACGGAACTTTTGTCATCAATGGTACCGAGCGTGTTGTGGTTTCCCAGTTACACAGATCTCCCGGCGTTTTTTATGATCATGACAAAGGTAAAACCCACTCTTCGGGTAAATTGTTGTATTCCGCTCGCGTGATTCCTTACCGTGGTTCATGGCTCGATTTTGAGTTCGATCCCAAGGATTGTGTGTTTGTAAGAATTGACCGCCGTCGTAAGTTGCCAGCAACCATAATGTTGCGCGCACTTGATTATTCGACTGAAGAAATACTCGAAGCGTTCTTTTCGACGAATACCTTTCACGCCAAAAAAGCGGGTATTTCCGTAGACCTTATTCCTGAGCGGCTGCGTGGTGTAGTTGCATCCTTTGAGATCAAGGACAAGGCCGGAAAAATTCTCGTTGAGGATGGCAAGCGTATTACCGCCAGACACGTTCGGGAACTTGAAAAATCCGGTCTGCGCAGGCTGGACGTGCCTAACGAATACCTGATCGGCCAAACCACGGCGAAGGATTTTCTTGACCAGGAAACTGGCGAGATTCTTGTGCCCTGTAATACCGAGATTGATGAAGAAGTGCTAGAGCTGCTCATCAATTCCAGTGTAGCCACCATTGAAACCCTGTACACCAACGACCTGGATTGCGGGCCTTTTATTTCTGATACTTTAAGGGTTGACCCAAGCCGTAATCGCATGGAAGCGCTTGTTGAAATTTATCGCATGATGCGACCAGGAGAGCCACCGACTAAAGAGTCGGCTGAAAACCTGTTCAGGAATCTGTTTTTTACTTCTGACAGATACGATTTGTCTGCAGTAGGACGCATGAAGTTTAATCGACGGCTTGGTCTTAAAGAAGGCGAAGGCGAGGGTACGCTCAGCAATGAAGATGTTATCGAAGTGCTGCGTACACTGATTGATATTCGTAATGGTAAAGGTTCTGTAGACGATATAGATCACCTGGGTAACCGTCGGGTGCGCTCGGTGGGTGAGCTGGCTGAGAACCAGTTTCGTGTTGGGCTGATCCGGGTAGAGCGCGCAGTTAAAGAGCGTCTCAGTCTCGCCGAATCAGATAACCTGATGCCCCAGGACATGATTAATGCCAAGCCGGTTGCAGCCGCTGTAAAAGAGTTCTTTGGCTCCAGTCAGTTGTCGCAGTTTATGGACCAGAATAATCCGCTTTCCGAGGTTACGCACAAACGACGTGTGTCTGCACTTGGGCCTGGTGGTTTGACACGCGAGCGCGCAGGATTTGAAGTGCGTGATGTGCACCCGACCCATTATGGCCGGGTATGTCCTATTGAAACCCCTGAAGGGCCAAACATTGGCCTGATAAACAGTTTGGCGGCTTATGCGCGTACCAATCATCACGGGTTTCTGGAAACACCGTATCGCAAGGTCACCAAAGGTAAGGCAGGGGACAAGATCGAGTATTTGTCAGCGATTGATGAAGCGCAATACGTTATCGCCCAGGCCAGTTGTGAGCTCGATAAAAACAACAGGTTTGTGGATGCCCTTGTTGATGCGCGGCACCAGAATGAATTTCAAAAGGCAACTGCAGAGTCCGTTGATTATATGGATGTCTCGCCCAAGCAGGTGGTGAGCGTAGCTGCAGCACTGATTCCTTTTCTGGAACATGACGATGCTAACCGCGCTCTGATGGGCTCGAATATGCAGCGCCAGGCCGTACCAGTACTCAGAGCGCAGAAACCGCTTGTGGGTACCGGCATGGAAAAACATGTGGCGCGTGATTCCGGCGTATGTGTAGTGGCCAGTCGTGGTGGACAGGTTGACCGGGTAGATGCCGGGCGTATTGTTATTCGGGTAAGCGATGCTGAAACCGAGGCCGGTGAAGCCGGAGTGGATATCTACAACCTTACAAAATTCACCCGATCAAACCAGAATACCTGTATTAACCAGCGACCATTGGTTAAACAGGGCGACCTTATCTCCAGAGGGGATATTCTTGCGGATGGCCCCTCCATAGATATGGGTGAGTTGGCGCTTGGGCAAAATATGCGCATCGCGTTTATGGCCTGGAACGGATATAACTTTGAAGACAGTATTCTGGTTTCAGAACGGGTGGTAACTGAGGACCGCTTTACCAGTATCCATATTCAGGAACTTACCTGCATCGGCCGGGATACCAAGCTGGGTTCTGAGGAAATCACCTGTGATATCCCTAATGTAGGTGAAGGTGCTTTGTCCAAGCTGGATGAATCTGGCGTGGTTTATATCGGTGCCGAAGTTGAAGCCGGAGATATCCTGGTTGGCAAGGTAACCCCCAAAGGGGAAACCCAACTCACGCCGGAAGAAAAACTGCTGCGAGCCATATTCGGTGAAAAAGCTTCTGATGTAAAAGATACCTCACTGCGGGTTCCTACCGGTGTGAAAGGTACTATTATCGATGTTCAGGTGTTTACGCGTGATGGTGTTGAGAAAGACCAGCGCTCCATGGATATTGAGCAACAGCAGCTTACCCAGATTCGTAAAGACCTGGATGATGAGTATCGAATTGTTGAAACGGCTACGTATGTTCGGCTTGCCGATGCCCTGACGGGTAAAAAAGTAGCTAGCGCCCCCGGGCTCTCCAAAGGTAATACGCTCACTGCAGAGTATCTGGAAGAACTGGCGAAGGACGACTGGTTCCAGATTCGTATGGCAGAGGACAAGTTGAACACGCAACTTGAGAAAGCCGAGTTGCAGTTGAAGGAGCGAGTTGAGGCGCTGGACGCCAACTATGCAGACAAGCGTCAAAAACTTGAAACCGGAGACGATCTCGCCCCTGGTGTGCTTAAAATTGTAAAAGTATATCTGGCTATCAAACGGCGTATTCAGCCGGGTGACAAAATGGCTGGCAGACACGGTAACAAAGGGGTTATCTCGGTGATTATGCCGGTTGAAGACATGCCCTTTGACGTGAATGGCAACCCCATTGATATCGTACTTAACCCGCTGGGCGTGCCTTCCCGAATGAATGTCGGGCAGGTGTTGGAAACGCATCTGGGTTGGGCAGCCAAGGGCATCGGTGACAAGATTAACGAGATGCTGGCTGGCCAGCGCAAGGTGTCTGAAATACGCACACTGTTGACGCGTATCTATAACGACGATACGGATCGAAAGGAAGACCTGAAATCCTTTTCGGATGACGAGATTCTGGAGCTTGCGCATAACCTTGTGGATGGCGTACCAATGGCTACGCCGGTATTTGACGGCGCTACGGAAGATGGCATTAAACGTATGCTGGAAATCGCAGAGCTGCCTGCCAGCGGACAGACCAAGTTGTACGACGGCCGCACGGGCATGGCATTTGATCGTCCGGTAACCGTTGGTTATATGTACATGTTGAAACTCAACCATCTGGTTGATGACAAGATGCACGCTCGATCAACCGGATCTTACAGTCTGGTTACCCAGCAGCCGCTGGGCGGTAAGGCGCAGTTTGGAGGTCAGCGTTTCGGAGAAATGGAAGTGTGGGCGCTGGAAGCTTATGGAGCGGCGTACACCTTGCAGGAAATGCTCACAGTGAAGTCTGATGATGTGAGCGGCCGAACCAAGATGTACAAGAATATTGTTGATGGCAATTATCAAATGGACCCCGGAATGCCGGAGTCATTTAACGTGCTGGTGAAGGAAGTGCGCTCGTTAGGTATTGATATGGAGCTGGAAACCGAATGAAGCGAGTGGAAAGTAACTTAACTAACATTCGTTTTGATGCATTTACATATGCAGATACAGTGGAGGATAGAGCTTGAAAGATCTACTTAATTTGTTGAAATCCCAGGGTGGCGTTGAAGAGTTTGATGCGCTACGAATTGGCCTGGCGTCTCCGGATTTGATTCGGTCCTGGTCTTTCGGCGAAGTCAAAAAGCCGGAAACAATAAACTATCGTACCTTCAAGCCTGAGCGGGACGGTTTATTCTGTGCGCGTATCTTCGGTCCGGTAAAGGACTACGAGTGTCTGTGTGGCAAGTACAAGCGCCTGAAGCATCGCGGTGTTATCTGCGAAAAATGCGGTGTAGAGGTTACACTTACCAAGGTGCGTCGTGATCGTATGGGCCATATCGAGCTGGCCAGTCCTGTTGCACACATCTGGTTTCTCAAATCGCTGCCTTCACGTATAGGTCTTTTGCTGGACATGACGCTGCGGGATATCGAGCGGGTTTTATACTTTGAATCCTATGTAGTTATCGACCCTGGCATGACAGATCTGGAAACAGGGCAATTGCTGACAGATGAAGAGTATTATCAGAAGCTTGAAGAACATGCGGATGAATTTGTCGCAAAAATGGGTGCTGAAGCTATTCAGGACCTGCTGGTTGCAATGGACATTGATGAAGAAATTGCCATCTTGAGGGAAGAGATTCCTGCAACCAATTCCGAGACCAAGATCAAGAAATTTTCCAAGCGCTTGAAGCTGATGGAAGCTTTTGTAAATTCTGGTAACGATCCGCGCTGGATGATCATGAAGGTGTTGCCTATTCTACCACCTGACCTGCGGCCGCTTGTGCCGCTGGATGGTGGCAGGTTCGCGACATCTGACCTTAACGATTTGTATCGTCGGGTAATCAACCGAAATAACCGCCTGAAACGCCTGCTGGATCTCAGCGCTCCTGACATTATCGTGCGAAATGAAAAACGCATGCTTCAGGAGTCTGTTGATGCCTTGCTGGATAACGGCCGACGCGGTCGTGCGATTACCGGTTCAAACAAGCGCCCCTTAAAATCTCTGGCAGATATGATTAAGGGCAAACAGGGGCGTTTTCGCCAAAACCTGTTGGGTAAGCGCGTAGATTATTCCGGCCGATCGGTAATTGTGGTTGGACCGACACTTAAGCTGCATCAGTGTGGTTTACCCAAGAAAATGGCTCTGGAGTTATTTAAGCCATTTATCTTCGGTAAACTCGAAGCGCGTGGGCTTGCTACAACCATTAAGGCCGCCAAAAAAATGGTCGAGCGTGAAACGCCGGAAGTGTGGGATATTCTTGCTGAAGTTATACGGGAACATCCTGTCATGCTGAACCGGGCACCCACCTTGCACCGTTTGGGTATCCAGGCTTTTGAACCCATGTTGATTGAAGGTAAGGCAATTCAGCTTCATCCCCTGGTGTGTGCTGCATATAACGCTGACTTTGACGGCGACCAGATGGCGGTTCACGTGCCACTAACGCTTGAGGCGCAGATGGAGTCCAGGACATTAATGATGTCCACCAATAATATTCTCTCGCCTGCCAGTGGAGAGCCCATCATCGTTCCTTCCCAGGACGTTATTCTCGGTTTGTATTACATGACCCGTGAAAAAGTGAACGTAAAGGGTGAAGGCATGATATTTGCCGATACCGATGAAGTGCACAGGGCCCATGCTACCGGGGCTGTAGATATTCACGCAAAAATCAAGGTGCGCGTTACCCAGCGTGTGGAAGCTGAAGACGGTACTGTTTCCACGATGAGTGAGATGATGGAAACCACGGTTGGCCGGGCGCTGTTCTATGAGATAGTTCCCAATGAGCTGCCTTTTGAAATGGTCAATACGCCTATGAACAAAAAGGCCATTTCTGCATTGATTGATGCCTGTTATCGAAACGTTGGCTTAAAGGAGACCGTTATATTTGCAGACCAGCTGATGTATATGGGATTCAGGCATTCAACGGCTTCGGGCGCCTCAATAGGAGTGGAGGATTTTGTTATCCCCGACGCTAAAGCCAAACTTATTGGTGAGGCAAGCGCAGAGGTGGACGAAATTGAATCCCAGTTTGCTTCCGGTCTGGTCACACAGGGCGAGAAGTACAACAAGGTAGTGGACATCTGGTCTCGTGCCAATGAACTGGTAGCGCGTGCCATGATGGACGGAATTTCCAAGGAAGACGTAGTTAACAGCGAAGGTGAGGTTGAAGAGCAGGCTTCCTTTAACTCTGTTTATATTTACGCAGATTCAGGCGCGCGGGGTTCCCCCACGCAGATTCGTCAGCTCGCCGGTATGCGGGGTTTGATGACACGCCCGGATGGCAGCATTATCGAAACACCTATTATTGCGAACTTCCGCGAGGGTTTGTCGGTAAATGAGTATTTCATCTCTACGCACGGAGCAAGAAAAGGCCTGGCCGATACCGCTCTTAAAACAGCGAACTCAGGTTACCTGACCCGGCGTCTGGTGGATGTTGCACAGGACATGGTTGTTACGGATATCGAGTGCGGCACCAAGGACGGTATTTTCGTTCAGGCGCACATCGAGGGCGGCGATATTGTTGAACCCTTAAGTGCGCGTGTACTGGGCCGTATTGTGGCTGAGCCCGTATATGACGGGGACGGTAAAACAATTTTGATTGAAGCCGGAACCATGCTTGATGAGTACTGGGTGGATCAACTGGAAGAGTTGGGTATCGATGACATGGTTGTGCGTTCTCCGATCACGTGTAGAACTGCTCACGGTGTTTGTACCAACTGTTACGGTCGTGATCTGGCACGTGGTCATAAAGTAAATGTTGGAGAAGCTGTGGGGGTTATTGCTGCTCAGTCCATTGGCGAGCCAGGCACCCAGTTAACCATGCGCACCTTCCACATTGGTGGAGCGGCCTCAAGGGCTTCTGCCGTGGATAATGTACAGGTTAAACATGACGGTTCGGTGCGATTGCTCAACCTGAAAACTGTGCAGCGTGACAGTGGCGAGCTGGTTGCAGTTTCACGTTCCGGTGAGATTGCAATTGCAGATTTCCATGGTCGCGAACGGGAGAAGTACAAGCTACCTTATGGCGCTGTTATTACCGTTAAGGAAGGCGAGGAAGTTAAATCCGGGCAGCAAATTGCGCAGTGGGACCCCCACACGCACCCAATCGTAACCGAGATGACAGGTAAGGTGGTTTTCCAGGAAATGGAAGAGGGGCTTACTGTTAATCGTGTAACGGATGAGCTCACAGGTTTGACCAATATTACGGTGCTGGATCCCAAGGATCGCCCCACTGCGGCGAAAGAGCTGCGAGCAGCGGTCTCGCTGGTGGATGAAAAGGGTGAAGCTGTTCGCATAGCAGGTACCGAGATTCCCGCGCATCACTTTTTACCGGCCAACGCCATCCTGAATCTGGAAGACGGGGATGATGTGGGAGTTGGTGAAATTATTGCCCGAATTCCCCAGGAAGGATCCAAAACGCGTGACATTACCGGTGGTTTGCCACGGGTGGCGGATTTGTTTGAGGCACGAAAGCCCAAAGAAGCGGCAATTCTTGCACGAGCAACCGGATTGGTCAGTTTTGGTAAAGAAACCAAAGGCAAACGTCGTCTGGTCATCACTCCGCAGGACGGAAACGATCCTATTGAGACGCTGATTCATAAATGGAGAAATATATCCGTTTATGAAGGCGAATCGGTAGAGCGTGGAGAAGTGGTTTCTGAAGGACCGCTCAGCCCACACGATATACTCAAGCTCAAGGGCGTAAAACCCCTGGCGGAATATATCACCAATGAAATCCAGGAAGTGTACCGTTTGCAGGGTGTAATCATTAACGACAAGCACATTGAAGTGATTGTTCGCCAGATGTTGCGCAAGGCAGAGATAGTAGCGCCAGGAGATTCAAGCTTCATTCGCGGTGAACAGGTTGAGTTTGTGGCAGTTAGGGAGCAGAACGAACGTTTGGTTGAAGAGGGTAAAGAGCCTGCCGTGTTTGAACGCGTGCTTCTGGGTATAACTAAATCTTCATTGGCCACTGAGTCCTTTCTGTCTGCGGCGTCCTTTCAGGAAACCACGCGCGTGCTTACCGAGGCGGCGGTTACCGGCAAGCGGGACCATCTGCGCGGCTTGAAGGAAAACGTTGTGGTGGGTCGATTGATCCCTGCCGGAACGGGTATGTCGTATCACAACGAAAGAAAACGCGCCAAGGAAGAGGCTTTTGCATTGCGATTGGCCAAGGAACAGGGTGCGAGCGCTGATGACGTAGAAGCAGCATTATCCGAAGCATTAAGCAATGTGGAAGACAGCGAGTAGGAAGCAGTACAAAGCAGCACAAAGCAGTACAAAGCAGTACAAAGCAGCAAACACTGCTTGACCCGGATAAGGCGTGGCGATTAAAATCGCGCGCCTTTCTGGACATCTGGCCTTGCGCCGGGTGTCTGAAATGAGACACATTTTACAAAAACGGAGATAAAGAATGGCAACGACCAGCCAACTGGTTCGCAAGCCGCGTAAACGTAAGGCAGAAAAGAGTGGAGTACCTGCACTGCAGGGCTGTCCACAACGTCGTGGTGTGTGTACGCGTGTATATACAACTACGCCAAAAAAACCAAACTCTGCGCTACGCAAAGTGTGTCGAGTACGTTTAACCAATGGGTACGAAGTTAACTCCTACATTGGTGGTGAAGGTCACAACCTTCAGGAACACTCCGTAGTATTGATTCGCGGTGGTCGTGTAAAAGACCTGCCGGGTGTTCGATATCATACTGTGCGTGGAACGCTGGATACTTCCGGTGTGTCCGACCGCAGGCAGGGCCGTTCGAAATATGGTGCTAAGCGTCCAAAGTAGGGGCGCCCTAAATAGAAAGAAAAAGTGTAAGTAAAAAATTATCCAGGGATTTTCGATAATGAAAATCCATAACTCCAAGTAAGGCTGGGTTGAGCAGGACATGTTCCTGCTGTATATCCGGACTGACCTGAATAAAAGGAGACACCGATGCCTAGACGTCGTGTCGTTGCAAAACGAGAAGTACTGCCAGACCCCAAATACCACAACCAGACAATTGCCAAGTTCATTAACCACGTAATGGTTAGTGGCAAAAAAGCGGTTGCAGAGAGCATTGTTTATGGTGCGCTTAGCCGGTTGGAAGAAAAAGACAAAAATGCTGATGTGATCGAGTTGTTTGAAAAAGCTCTGGAAGCGGTGGCACCTTTTGTTGAGGTTAAATCTCGCCGCGTAGGCGGAGCGACCTATCAGGTTCCTGTTGAGGTTAGAACATCAAGGCGTCAGGCATTAGCCATGCGTTGGTTGGTGGAGTGTGCACGTAAGCGTGGTGAGAAATCGATGGCTGCCAGGTTGGCCGGTGAGTTAGGTGATGCAGCAGAAGGCCGCGGTACCGCTGTTAAGAAGCGGGAAGATACACACCGCATGGCAGAAGCGAACAAAATGTTCTCTCACTACCGTTTCTAGTTCTGATCATTTAACAAGAGTCCAAATTTAGTACAGCAAGTAGCTGACGGAGAGCAACATGGCACGTTCCACCCCCATTAATAGATATCGAAACATTGGTATCGTAGCCCACGTAGATGCGGGCAAAACCACGACCACAGAGCGTGTGCTTTTTTATACGGGTTTGTCACACAAGATTGGTGAAGTGCATGACGGCGCCGCAACCATGGACTGGATGGAGCAGGAACAGGAACGCGGGATTACCATTACTTCGGCTGCTACCACCTGTTTTTGGTCTGGTATGAACCAGCAGTTTGACAAGTACCGGGTAAATATTATTGATACACCCGGACACGTGGATTTTACCATTGAGGTAGAGCGTTCCCTGCGAGTGCTGGATGGTGCGGTAGTGGTGTTTTGTGCAACTTCCGGTGTCGAGCCTCAATCCGAAACCGTTTGGCGTCAGGCCGACCGGTATCAAGTACCCAGAATCGTATTTGTTAACAAGATGGACCGTGCAGGGGCTGACTTTCTGCGTGTAGTGGGTCAAATCAATGATCGTCTCGGGGCAACCTGTATTCCCATTCAGCTGGCGATAGGTGCAGAGGAAAAGTTTGCAGGCGTTGTTGACCTTATCAAGATGAAGGCCATTTTGTGGAATGAAGAAGACCAGGGCCTGAGCTTTAACTACGAAGATATTCCAGCAGATATGCTTGCCCAGTGTGAGAAATATCGTGAGGCGATGGTGGAAGCTGCCGCAGAGTCCAGTGATGAGCTTACCGAGAAATACCTGGACGGAGAAGCCCTGAGCGAGGAAGAAATAGCTGCGGGTTTGAGAACACGGGTGCTGGCAAACGAAATCGTCCTGGGCTTATGCGGCTCTGCGTTTAAGAACAAAGGTGTGCAGGCCATGCTGGATGCTGTAGTTGAGTACCTGCCTGCTCCTACAGAAGTTAAAGCCATTGAAGGGGTGCTGGAAGATGAATCAGCAAGCTCCCGGCCAGCCAGCGATGATGCACCTTTTGCAGCCCTGGCATTTAAGATCGCGACCGATCCATTTGTTGGAACCCTTACTTTTTTCAGGGTGTATTCAGGCGTTCTGAAATCAGGTGACCAGCTCTATAACCCGGTTAAAAGCAAACGCGAGCGTGTGGGGCGAATGGTGCAGATGCACGCCAATAACCGTGAAGAAATAAAGGAAGTGCGAGCGGGAGATATTGCTGCAGCAATTGGCCTTAAGGATGTGACCACGGGAGATACCCTGTGTTCTCTTGATGAGATTATTACGCTTGAGCGCATGGAGTTTCCGGAGCCGGTTATATCTGTGGCCGTAGAGCCAAAATCCATTCCGGACCAGGAAAAAATGGGTGTGGCGCTGGGCAAGCTGGCGCAGGAAGATCCATCATTTCGCGTAGAAACAGACGAAGAGTCTGGCCAGACCATTATTTCCGGAATGGGTGAATTACACCTGGATATTCTGGTTGACCGCATGCGACGCGAATTTAATGTGGAAGCAAATATAGGTAAGCCACAAGTTGCGTATCGCGAAAGCATTCGCAAGACCGTTGAAATTGAAGGTAAATTTGTACGCCAGACCGGTGGTCGTGGTCAATATGGACACGTATGGCTAAAGCTGGAGCCACTGGTGAGCGAAGATGGCGAAATTTATGAGTTTGTCGACGAGATCGTTGGTGGTGTGGTGCCGCGTGAATACATTAATGCCGTCAAAAAAGGTATTGGCGAGCAAATGCAAAATGGTGTGATCGCCGGTTATCCGCTCATTGGTGTTAAAGCAACCTTGTTTGACGGTAGTTATCACGAAGTAGATTCCAATGAGATGGCTTTCAAGATTGCCGGGTCCATGGCTTTGCGTGACGGCGCCAAAATTGCCGATCCAGCGCTACTGGAGCCGGTTATGATGGTAGAAGTCGTAACGCCCGAGGACTATATGGGTGATGTGGTTGGAGATTTGAATCGTCGGCGTGGAATGATTCATGGTATGGATGAGAACCCGGCCGGTAAGATCGTTCGTGCCTCCGTTCCACTTGGGGAAATGTTCGGCTATGCAACGGCATTGCGCTCCGCAAGTCAGGGACGTGCAACTTTTACCATGGAATTTGCTAATTACGCGGAAGTTCCTGCCAGCATCGCAGAAACAATTGCCAAGAAATAGATAGAGCGCGCTAAACACAACTTTAAGATCGATACAGGGGTTTGATTCATGGCTAAGGAAAAATTTGAACGTAATAAGCCACACGTAAACGTAGGCACCATAGGTCATGTTGACCATGGTAAGACGACGTTGACGGCGGCATTAACACGTGTGTGTTCCGAGACCTGGGGTTCAGGCGACGTTAAGAG
>JAJFJZ010000030.1 GCA_021773565.1 Gammaproteobacteria bacterium
GCACACCGGCTTCGTGACTCCGCAATATCTTGATTATCTGTTCTTCTGTAAACCTCTTACGCTTCATTGGGACCTCCCATGGGTCAACTTTATCGGGAAATCCTAGTGAAATCATGGCACGGTTTTAGGGGGTAAGGTCAATGCATACTGCGATAATAGTGAATCTATGCGATTTCATTGTGATTCCGTAAACTTTATTCTTATTGGGTTATCGTACAGAAGGAGTGTGTCTGTAGTCGCTATCGACAACTAACAATCTAGTAGATGAAGAATTCGCCTGATATTCTACACGAATGTAGACATATTTCCTCACATCCTCGGAAATAATGCAAACAGGTTGATGTCTGCTTTTGGCCGAGGGTGAATATAGCGAACGGGTCTAAAATGGGCAACCTACGGTCGAAACGCAGTCATATCAGAATACCCGTGTTTTCTAAAGTAGATTCGGGTAGACATTGGCACTATCACCACAGAGATTCAATTCGAATTTATATGAAAGACAGTGGATGATCTGAATCATCAACAACCAGCTCGTGGGATTGCCCCTGCAACCCCGCGAGAGTTCGATTAATCGTCCTCTATTTCCAAGTCGCTGGCGGTGATTTCCGATGTGGCTGTTTCCAGACCTTCGGCTTCCACTTCTACACCAACCAGGGCAATTGAAAAAAAGCCCGCTTGGCCTAGGCTCTCCTCGTCAGCACCTTCAAATTCAGTCTCAGCAACCGTTCGGATAGTTACACCTGCGATGACAAGCGTCGTTCCATCGTTAGATTCGACTAAACCCCTAACGCTTGTTTCTTCATCTTGATCATCGCGTTCAAGGCGGGTCGCCGAGATGGTTCCGTCATCTTCCAGTTTTCCACGCACCTCGACAAAGTCGCCTGCAGATATGTCATTAAGGGTGAAGAAACGCACATCAAAATCGCTATCGTCTTCAAGCTGTGTAAGACTGTTGACCACGACGGTAATGCCTAACACCACTAGTTGGTTAGCGTTCACGTCAACGCTGTCTACTGCGGCTTCCAGGCGGGTATCGTCGACGCTTCTGAACTCTACTTCTTCAGCCACCAGAACGCCGCTAGCATTAATTGTGCCTTCTACTTCTACCCGTACATCAACAGCAAGATCGCTGGCTGCACCGTTTTCATACTCAGTACCAGACGTAGTGGTTACAGCAACGCCGAATACATCGAAATCGCTTACTGATGTAAAACGAGTGATCAGGCCTTCTATTTCTACCTCATCATTCTCATCGTGGTCATCATCTTCCAGTTCAACTTTCGTCGCGATCAACTCTCCGCTACCGCCAAAGGAACTGCCTTCTACCTCGACCTGGAGCCCATCGGCCAATGCTGTGCCATCGAAGTCTTCAAGCGTTGCGCCTGAATAGTCAATTATCAGGCTACCTACGTCAAAAGTGGATGTGTTGTCATCAAGATTTGAGACTATGCCTTCTACTTCAAACTCACCACCTGGTGATTTGGATTCAAGATAGGTGGACACTATTTCGCCTGTGGCATTGAAAAACCCGCTCACCTCAACAACATCGCCCACATTTAAACCGGCAAGTGACTGGGTAAGAACGTTGTCATCAAACACTGTGGTATCAGTCACCACAATGGTATATCCAAGCACGACCAGTGTATTACCGTTAATGCTGGCAATCGGACCCTTAACCAGGTCTTCGTACTCGATGCTGTCTGCCGTTCCCGTAACGCCATCATCGTTCCTGGTTCCTTTAAGCGTTACTACTTGTCCCACTTTCAGTTCAGTTTCGTCAGCGACATCGTCGTCTGAGTCGAAGTCTGTAGAATCGGTTTCGTACTCCACCCCGTTGACATGAACACTGCCAAAGCCGGTGATCACACCAGTGGTTGTTACAGCCGAAGAAGAAGACACCACCGGCGGGGATGCAGCTGGTGTGACCGTGGAATCGCCACCACCGCCACCACAGGCCTGGAGTAGAATCGCGCAGGCAATGATAAGCATACTTCGCGTTTGAAATAATTGTCGCTTAGGTGTTTTCAAAAAAGGTAAAGTTTTCATTTTGAGTACTTCCTTACTGATTTTCAGGGTAAGTGTGATGCTGCGTGTAAGCCCTGACACAGTTTCGAGAGCCGTTTATGGCTTTCCCTCTTTCGATCTGTCTCATACTATCTATTAAGAAATAGTCAAAATGAGATACATATCCCATATGTGGAAATATCGGAGTGCAGCAGATAATGGACGAGAAGGGCTTGAAAGCCTTCTCTAGTCAGTAAGGTTGTTTAAAAAACAGGCCGGGCCGGTATATATGCGCTGATATTGGGGCTAGAGATATCAGACTGATAGATTTAATGCTTGTGTTGCATCGGCCGGTTGAATCCGCAGCCGAAAGTCGACATTTAAACGCACATATTTGGAGCCTCTGAATGTCTGTTTAGGAGAAAAATATGTACCCAGAACGGCCCTTAACCGCACCAAAAGCCGGTTTTTACTCGGCTAACTATGAGTGCTGCTCAATAAAAGCCCTGATCGACTCGACATACACTGCTGGGTGCGTTACGTGAGGCAGATGTCCCGCACCCGAATACGCCAAGCGCTCGGCGGAGGATAAAGCACCCGCTAGTTTGTCAAGTACCAACGCATAATTTGACGGACTTCGCTCGCCAACAGTTAGCAATGCCGGCTTACTAAACTCTTCCAACAACGCTAGATCAAACTGTAGAGCGTTTGGATCGTTCGTCTCATCCAAAAAGGTTTGAGCATTGGTTATTGCAGTTTGTTTAAACGCATCAGGTAGTTGATCCCACTCTCCCGGGGCCAATGCCAACTCTGTCATGAACTGAACGGCTGCTCCCGCATGATCTCCCGAGGAAATTTTTTTGATCACTCGGCCCAGATGTCCGAGCACCTCCTCCAATGTACCGGCCGCGTGAGGATCACCAACAAGTAGTGGAAATAACGGCGGTTCATGCAGAATGATCCCCCGAACAAGGTCCGGATGCGATACCGATAAGCGCAATGAGATTGCAGACCCAAAGGAGTTACCCACAACAAATGCAGGAGTGATGCTCAGCTTTTTGATTAATTCAGCAAGATCTTCCACATCATCGTGGACAGTTCCCTCCCCAGTGCTTTCACTATGTCCACGCCGATCGTAACTCACGACTCGGTATTCTCGTGCTAACTCTGACATGGCCAAATTCCATTGCTGATGTGATCCCCATGATCCGTGCACCATTACAATTGGCACGGCACCTCTTCCAGCAGATTCGTAGCGAAGACTAGCGCCATTTACGTTTTCAATCGGCATAAGGACCTCCATTTATCTACGGCCAGATTACTTTACAATAATCACCACACCAAGGCGATTTGGAGTCGATCTCCAGCCCTAATCGGATTCGAAAACTTGATGTCTGCTCTTGGCCGAAAGCAGACCGTTTTGATCTCAGGATAGGAAATCCGTTTTTTGGCCTAAGTAGACATTCGCGGAATTGTTAGTGAGCGGGTACCTTACCTGTCGATACTCAGCCAACCTTGCGAAAATCCCTTTTAAAACCACCCTCCCTAAAATTTGATAGTACACTGCGTGTAATGCGTAAAGAAAATTCCACCCTGCATAACGCCATCGTCCTTAGCGGTCTGTTTGTGGGTTTACTCTGGTTGGTAAAATTGTGCGAACTGGGTTTCGGCTGGCATCTGGGGATCTACGGTGTACGCCCGCATTCTATCAGCGGCCTAATCGGCATTTTTACAGCACCACTAATCCATGGGTCCTTCGAACACCTGCTCGCCAATACTCTACCAATCCTGTTGTTAGGAAGTATTCTCTTATATGGTTATCCCAGGTCGCGCTGGTGGGCTCTCAGCATCATATGGGTTAGTGCAGGGTTTGGGGTCTGGGCTTTTGGGCGTGAAAACTATCATATTGGTGCAAGTGGCTTAACCCACGGCATTTTCTTCTTTTTGTTTATCAGCGGAATATTACGTCGGGACAAGCGCTCTATCGGCTTGTTGATGATTGCTTTCTTTATGTATGGCACCATGCTTTTAACTATATTTCCACGTGATCCAGGCATCTCCTTTGAGTCGCATTTTTTCGGAGCGGTTGGAGGGATCATCGCCGCCTTGCTGTTTAGATACCGGGATCCCAAACCTGCCAAGAAACTGTATTCATGGGATCTCGAATCCGTCGAGGATGCCGACAATGACATCATCGGCGATTCATGGAAACCAAAAGGTCAGCGTGACCTTGAATCTGACGAAGTTAACCCTCGCTGAGTTCATCAAATCGGGAAACTTTCTTACCCGAAGCCATCCCCAACCGCCAGTCCATCACCCATTTCCAGGGGCCGATATTTCAAACCCAGGTGATCCGCTACATACTGGAGAAAGTCTGGGCGAAAACAGTAATCAGTGATTTTTGCCACTTGGCCATCAACTTCTTCGAGTAGCCAAACTTCTTCTAACATTCGTTCCGCCGCGCCAGCGCGATCGCGGAAGACCAGGATAATTGATTCACCAAAGACATCTTTGACTTCCAGTTCAAGCGGGTGTGGGGTACCGCTGACTTCATTACCAGGATGGTGATGAAAGAACGAGCCACGTACCCAGCCATTTTCGATATGGTATTCAACGCCGGTACCAGACCCAACGGGGAAGTTTTCAGCCACAACATCTTCGATCAGCACTTTGCGAATTTCATCAACGTCATATGTTAAAAAAGCATCAACAAAACGTTGAACGCAAGCTCGACTCGCTCGTGGCTCACAATGTGGCGCTTCCGCCAGCTCCAATTTAGCTCGGTGCATTATGACTTTTGCGTTTTCTGGCGTAATGCTCAAGATGGCGGCAATCTCCTTATGTGTGTACCCAAGCACTTCTTTCAGAACCACTACAGCACGCGACCGTGGTTCCAAAACAAACAACCTGTTTGCCGCTGTTTTAGTGTCGGGTAGATCATCCTCTTCACTGGCCAGATCATCCGTAATCGCGACTGGATGCACGCGTCTCTGCTCATCGATCCAGCCCCTTACCATTACTTTGGTAATGAATGCGCGTGGATTATCCATCGTATTGTCGTTGATCGCGCAAAAAGTAAACGCCTTCAATAAGCTGTCTGCAACCAGGTCCTCTGCATCGAACGGGTTGCCCGTTAAACTCAAACCGAACCGAAACAGCTCCGATCGAAACGATTCTGTTTCATCAACGAATTTCTTCCACAACGGTTTAATCTGATTGCGTAAATCGGTTCCTGAAAGATCCATTGTGCTTCCCTTGTATCTGATTCATTAACTATAGACGGATGGGGAGAGTAAAAGGTTACAAGTGATGGAATTCCGTTTTACCAGGATCTGACACCGGCGCACAGGAATGTCGATATCTTCGCGTTCGACAACATTGCAGGATAGCGCGGCTAGCAACCGCTGACCACGGACAAATGCACTTCTTGTATAACTCATCCGCTGTTGGCCGAAAGGCGACGTCAGGCACGATTCGCTCTATGATGAGTAACACAGTAGAGCTGGGGGCCGCCTGATGAATCGACAAAAATGGAAAGACTTGTTAGAGGCTATCGGCTTTCTCGCGATCGTCGGATCCCTTTATTTTGTGGGTATCGAGACGCAGAATGGCGCTAAGCAGACTGCACTAAACACACAAGCAGTGGAAATCGCGGCCTATCAGGAACTGACCTCCAACATTTCGAGCATGAATGCAATCGGCATACAGGACTCAGACGCTGCAGCGATACTTTTGGAAATGTACGATGGAGATCCAGACCTGCTCGGTGGGTTCCGGTTGCAAAGCGCGTTCTATAATCAATTTCGTCATGGAGACATGGCATATTTTATGTACGAGCGAGGTGTGATTGACGAAGGCCGTTTGAGATCAACACTGAGGCCACTCCCATTGGCTGGATCGACGGGAAAAGAGTTTTGGAATCGGAACAAGAAAAACTTTGTAGAGCGCTATCAGAGTTACATTGACGCACTAATAGCAGAAGGCTTCTGGAACTAAATCGTCTCATCGGCATTTACAATGCGGCGTTCGCTTTCATGTGACATTCGGAATCTGCTGAAATGTTGAATTTGAAGATCCAGTGCAGGCCGAAAGTCGACGTATTGAAACTCAATTTTCCACACTTTGAATGTCCGCTTCTGAGATAAGCAGACTTTCACCGAATCGCGCAGCGAGAGTCTCAAAAGTGCCCTAAGCAGACGTTCTACTCTTCTCCCATTCATCGATCTTTGTGATGAACGCTGCAGGACAGTGGTGCTCGCTAGATGGTTTTCCAGTGATCTTTCCAAAGAGGTCGGGGATCGCGCGCATCTCACAACCAGGCGTACCGAGGATCGCAGCCAGTACGAAAGAAAGGCCCAGGTGCGCGTAGAAATAAGCCAGCCATAGGTTAAGAGGAATACCCAAAATCGGACTATCAAAGCTACTTGTTGCGACAAAGGCTGCACCAGAAAAAACCGCCAAAACGACAAACGAAATGGTCGCCGGGCGTCGCCCCCAACTCTTGGCGAAGCCAATGTTGACCACGTAGTTAAAGATACAAAGGGGCGCAAGGAGTACCAGGAAGCGATTGTCCAGAGATGAGAAGGGTTGGTTAGTCGTCCATTCCCAGTAGAGGAAGAGCTCGGCCACGGCATATAGACAAAACCCACCGATGAGTAAACGTACTACACGCCCGATTGTACCGGGACGAATAAGCGAACCTGCTTCGACGAGTTCAAGTGGGTCAGATTGCTTCATGATCTAGTACTCCCGATGAATTATTCGGTACGTCACAAATCTTGCGCGGTGGTGACACAATGTCCCAGACGGAAGCAACAAACATTACAAAGAGACCTATATAAAAAAGATAGGTGCTCCAACTGTCCGTCCAGAAAAGGTACAAAGTGGCGAGAACCATTACTGGCCCCGCGATGCCAAATAATGCCCGTGCGACACGTCGATGCGACCATACAGAAAACAGGTTGGTCGCAAGTGCGGTAACGGTAAAGATCGGCAATAGTGTGTTTATAAAAAGGCCTTCAAATTGACTGAGAAAACCGAGTCCGACGGATGCGCCAAGCGATGCGATGGCGGGGAAGCATGACGCACAGCCCATCGCAGTGACGATTACGCCGATTGCGGAGCCGTGTTCGGTGAGGTTGGTAAAGAGGCCTGATGCCTTACTCCAGATCATCATTTACTCAACAGGCACCACCGGCCTGTATCGGTGGACAGGCCGTGTCCCCGAAGGAACAAAAAACACAGCAATCACCTTTAATAGGACGGAGCACCACACCGCAGCCTTTACAGTCATAAAAAAACTGGCAGCTATCGGTTGGCATGACTTCTTTTTCAACGTGTCTACATTTGGGGCATGTGATGGTTGATTTGTCGATTACTTCACTCATATACCTATAGTACTATCTGTAGTAACTACAGATTCAAGGGTTTTATACACATGTGTGACGAGCTCCTGACAATAGGTAAGGTGGCAATACAAACCGACTGCAATATCGAAACGATTCGCTACTATGAAAAAGAGAACTTACTCGCACCGCCGCACCGTACGGAGGGAGGACATCGCCTCTACACTGCAGAAATGGTGAAGCGTCTGGTTTTCATAAGACGTTGTCGTGAACTCGGGTTTTCGATGCAGGAGATTCGGGAGCTGTTGTCGGTTGTTGATGGTGAACAGGTATCCTGCGAACACGTCAAACAGATTTCCGACCTACACTTGTCGGACATTCGCTCAAAGATTTCCGATCTGCGGAAGATGGCACGATCACTCAAAGAACTTTCCAGCCAATGTTCTGGCGAAGATGTGCCTGAGTGCCCGATAATTGATGTACTACAGCGTTAACGCTTGAATCTGTAGCTACTACAGGTAATACACTGCACGATACACATTCGAGGAGGGTGGCAGATGAGGTACTTAACTCGTCTATTGACGGTAGTTGTTGCGGTTTTCGTGCTGGGTGCAAGTGCTCACGCGGTCGAACAAATGATATTGAAAGTTAGTATCGTTGTCGATGGCATGATGAAGAGTAAAAGCGGCGCTACGTGAATGAGCTGACCGGATTCGGTCGAAGCCGCTCTGTTAGAGCTGCCCGGTGTAGAAAGCGTCAGTGTTGATCTGGAACACGATAGATTTACGGTGTCCTACGATGCCACCCGTGTTGAATCAGATAGCATGTTGGATTCAGTCGGAAAGTTGGGGTATCACCCCTCAATCGTATCAAGCAAAACCGATTTGAGCGGATCAAAGCAAGTTGGGGTGTTGCCAGCCCTTGTTGCCGATGCACTACGAAAGGCAGAGGAGATCGGACATCTGGTATTTTTAGATTTTCATGCACCCTGGTGTGGGGCATGTAAAAAGTTCGAGCAAACAACCCTACGTGATCCGGATGTCCAAGAAGCGTTGTCTAATTTTGTTTTTCTAAAAATCGATACAGATGAGCACCCTGCCATCGGAAAGTACTTCGGTGTGGTTGGCCTGCCCACACTTATGATTATTAGCCCATCAGGCGAAACACAATACCGACACGCGGGGCCAGTCGATGCAAAGACGCTTACAAAAGCTCTCCATTCGTTAACGCCAGGACTGGAATAGAATGGATAGGGGAAGGCGAAAGGCCGTATGTTGGCGGAGTCTATCTTACGGGAGATCTTTATGAAGCAGTTGTTGATAGCATCGCTATTACTGGGATCGATATTCAGCGTTAACGCAGACATTGAGGCTGCGACTGCTGACATGAGCAAGAAAACTGTATCGCCGACAACGGCGCTCCGCGTTAAAAAGTGGATTCATGGCTCCATTGATTGCGAAACTAATGAAGATCCGGCAATCGAAGTTTTTCAATACGATCAATCCAGTTACATACTTCGTCAAAATAAGTGTCTTAGTTTTGAAGCCCCATTCATATACGTACTACTCGGTGATGAGAAAGTACTTGTACTGGATACAGGGGCAACAAAAAATGCGTTGGAATTCCCCTTGTATGAAACCGTGGCTTCCTTATTCCCAGCGCAACGTGGGAGATTTATTGAGAAAGAAATGTTGGTGGTTCACTCCCATAGCCATAGCGATCACCGCGCAGGTGATTCTCAGTTCGAAGGAAAGCCAAATGTAACTGTTGTAGAGCCGAACTACACAGCAATAACTCAGTTTTTTGCTTTCAGCGATTGGCCTAATGGCGAGGCGATAATAGAATTAGGAGGTCGAAGGCTGACCATTGTCCCTACGCCAGGACATCAAGAAGAAGCAATATCTATTTACGACCCCCACACAGAATGGCTTCTGACCGGAGATACACTTTATCCAGGCTACATATACGTCAAGAACTGGGATGAATACAAAAAGAGCATCGCTCGGTTGGTATTCTTGTCCAAGGAACACAGCATAAGTGCCGTACTGGGCGCACACATTGAAATGACAGACAATGCGGGTGAACACTATCCAATAGGTACAATTTTCCAGCCAAATGAAGCCGCACTTACCTTGACGCCAGCAGATTTAGTGGCGCTGAATTCAGCCCTTGAGAAATCAGATAAAGCGGACGAAATAGTTTTAGATGAGCTAATCATCGTCCCAATGAATGCGTTTCAAAAAGCCATCAGTAATGTCGCACGATGGATTATTCAATAACGAACTTCCGCTAATGGCCGAATTCTGCCCTAGCTAGCAGGCTGACGAGCGTCGGCTATTGAACAAATCGCCGGTATTTTGTGATTTACCTCAAACTTAAGCGGTAAGCAGCCGCTTACCAGGCCAAGCTGGGGTGTCTCTGAAATGCCTACAACGGTCAGTTCGAGTGGGTAACAAGGGCTCGAAACCCTCCCTCTACGAAATCCATTAACGCGGCCAGATACTTTTCATGTTCCGCCCAGGTCGGCAATGGCGTGACTTTACCCGATTGCTGGAATTCATGAATTCGATTCGCCTGTCCCGCAAGCGCTTCGGTTAGAAAAATACCCCACCGTTGTCTGAACGTCGCCTCCGGGAGTGAGGGCAACCTTTGCTTGGTCGCATGATAGAACTTCATCAGGTGCGACTCGGTACAATGTTGGCCAAGCTCGCGGATCGCAGGATCAGGATCATAGGCACAGTAGAGAAGCACGAGTGTAGTCTCAGCACCCAAGTCGAATTCATAAGGTGCCATTTTGATAGGCCATAAGCCCAGCGTCAGAATTTCACGTAACGATTCTTCACGCGACACTGCCTCCGAGAGACGTTGCTCGGATGGAACCCAGATTTGTTCGCGGATGTGATCTAGCAAGCTCGAAATGAGCCCTAGCTTATCGCTGAAATGATACTGGCAGGCACGTGTGTTCTTACACCCGGCTGCTTCGCCAATGGATCGCAATGAAACGTTGTTGATACCACGAGCCACAAAGAGCTTGAGGGCAGCAGCCAAGAGTCGCTCTTTTGTCGAATCGCGCTTGAATAACATTGCGCGTGCTGGTCTAGCAGTTTTAGGCACAGACTGGTGCTCAAGTAACAAGAGTTGTTGATTGTATATTTTAACTCACGTGAGTTAAACTCTTCCTCATGGTAAGAAAACTATTCATCGGCATCGCCTGCCTTGTTGGTCTGATTGCGCTCGTCATCGGTGCACTCTGGCTAGTCACTGAACCAAAGCCATTGCCAGAAGCGACTGAAAGTGCACGCAGACTAGCCGCGGGGCCGTTTGCGGTAAACACAGTTGATTACCGTTGGAACGATACTAAACGTGATGACCGCGCTATCACCATCACACTCTGGCGTCCTGAAGAAGGTTCCGAGAAAAGACCGCTCCTGTTGTTCAGCCACGGTTTTATGTCGACGCGCGCGGGCTGTACTCACATGGCAACGCACCTATCAAGCTACGGCTACTTCGTCGCTTGCGTCGAGCACCCGTTTTCAAACGCAAACGCTCCTGGCGGACCCAATGAATTCGACGTGGTCAATCAACCTGGTGACTTGTCTTTTGTCCTCGATCAGATTCTCAAAGAAGGGTCAGTGGAATTTGGTTTGGTCGATCCAGACCGTGTTGGCGCTTTTGGAATCTCGCTTGGTGGAAACACAGTAACCCTTGCAGCCTTTCATCCAGAGTGGCGCGAGCCACGCCTCAAGGCGGTTGTGTCAATCGTTGGGCACGGTGACGTGTTTGGCCAGAGTTTCTTTCAAACAGCCAACGTCCCATTTCTAATGATTGCGGGTACCGCAGACAACATCGTTCCGTACGAAACCAATGCCGTCCAAATTACAGATCGAATACAGGTCGGTGGGCTATTAACAATCGAAGGAGCAACGCATGTGGGGTTTAGCTATATAACCTCTGGGCTGCTCAGGATTTTAGGGAACCCGGATAATCTGGGATGCGGAGGGGCTTCGCATGAAGACATCCCTCAGGATGAGAGTCCATTTGTTGGCATATTTGGTACGGAAGAACAGGGCTTGATTATCCCGGCTGAATATAAGCCGCCGTGCAGTTCCACATTTTCCAATGTGATGAAAGCAGGTCGCCAGCAAGACATCGCAACGCTCGCCATTCGAGCATTCTTCGGCAGCATATTTGCTACGTCGGCAAATGAGCGTCAAGCACACCGTGAATATCTGGAAGCGACGATTATAGAAGAATTACCAAGTGTCAGCGTTAGCGGTGCGTTTGGAGGATGAGCATGTCTATCTGGATTGCGAAGTTGTTAGGCCCCGTCCTTATTGTGTTGAGCATACATATGGTCACCGCTCCTAAGCGACTTCAAGAGACCACCGAACAATTTCTGGAAGATAGCCCACTGATATTCGTTTCCGGGATACTTGCGATGCTTGCAGGGCTTTCAATTATCAATACTCACAACATTTGGGAGTGGGATTGGAGAGTTATTATCACAATCTTCGGCTGGGCGTTTTTTCTAAGTGGCGCATCAAGGGTCATCGCGGGTCGGGCTGTAAAAAAGATAGGAGATACATTTATGCAACAGCCAACTATGACTCGAGTAGCGGGAGTAGCATGGGGTGCATTTGGGCTTTTTGTCGCGTACAAAGGCTACGGCTAGACCGATTACAAATGGCGGCTTGTGGCCG
>JAJFJZ010000004.1 GCA_021773565.1 Gammaproteobacteria bacterium
TCTGGCTGTGTTGTGAATGTTGCATATTCTGGCCTATCTTGATCTCCCATTCCGGTTTAAGTTGATCCCTCATACTGTTTTAAGTTGATCATGGATTCTGGTTTTATTTGATCACTTTTTCTGGTTTTCCAGAATCAGTGATCAACATCCAGAATCACCGCTCAACTACTCTCAGAATCCCTCGTAACGCACTGATTCTAAACCCGTACTGCTACGCTCCTTAGTTTTTTGAGTGAGGAGCGAGGCCAGTGCCAGCAAAGAGGGTATCAATGCGTAAAATAAAGGAAGTATTACGGTGCCACTATGCCGTTAGGTTGAGTAATCGACAGATTGCTGCAACTCTCAATATTAGCTATGGCAGCGTGGTCAATTATCTAAATCGAGCACAACAAGCCAACGTCAGTTGGCCTCTGCCAGATGATCAAGACGAACGCACCCTGGGACGTTTACTCTTTCCCAGCCAAGCCACAACAGGCCAACGACGCTTTACTGAGCCCGACTATCCAACGGTCTACCAAGAGCTCAAACGTAATGGTGTAACCAAGCAGCTTCTGTGGCAAGAATATCGACAGGTTCACCCGGGGGATGGCTACAGCTATGCCCAGTTCTGCCACCGTTACCAGGTGTGGCTGGGGTATCAGAAGCGCAGTATGCGCCAGATCCACCGTGCCGGTGAGAAGCTATTTGTAGACTACTGTGGTCCCACGATGCCGATCGTTAATCCGGATACAGGGGAAATCAGAAAAGCCCAGATTTTTGTTGCCGTACTCGGTGCATCCAACTACACCTTCGCCTGCGCACATCGCTCTCAGCAGGTAGAAGACTGGCTCAATGCTCATGTACAGGCCTTCGAGTTCTATGGCGGGGTACCTGAGATTATTGTCCCGGATAACCTAAAGAGTGCCGTGCGCAAAACGCACCGCTATGAACCAGAGATTAATACCAGTTATCAGCAACTAGCGGCACACTACCAAACGGTTATCGTACCCGCACGAACTTACAAGCCCAAAGACAAGGCCAAAGCTGAAGTGGCAGTACAGATCGTTGAACGCTGGATCATGGCACGCCTGCGCCATCAGACCTTCTTTACCCTGGCATCCCTCAACCAGGCCATACGTGGTTTGCTTGTGGATCTCAACCAGCGGCCCTTTAAAAAGCTGCCGGGCACACGCTTGAGCCAGTTCAAACAACTGGATCAACCGGCTTTGCGTCCATTACCTGTTCAAGCGTATCAGTACGCCGAGATCAAACAGGCCAAAGTGCATATCGATTATCACATTGAATATGACAAGCACTATTACTCGGTACCCCACCACCTGGTGAGACTCCCCGTAGAAGTACATGCAAGCGCTACTGCTGTCGTGATTTATCACCAGGGCACACGTATTGCCAGCCATCCACGCAGTTATCGTTTAGGGGCACACACCACCTGTGTTGAGCATATGCCACACAAACACAAATCCTTCAGTGAGTGGTCGCCTGAGCGCTTCTTAAGCTGGGCAGGCGAGATCGGTGAGGAGACCCGATTAGTGGTCTCTCACCTGCTGGCTGAGAAGCGGCACCGGGAACAGAGCTATCGCCGGGTTCTGGCGCTGTTAAGCAATGCCAAAAAGTACTCACGCGCCCGGCTTAACAATGCCTGTGCGCGTGCGCTTGCCATCCACTCGCCTACGCGTAGCAGCGTGGAGTCCATCCTTAAACTGGGCCTGGACCAGGTTGTGCTTGAAACCCAGGTTACACAGGAAGAGATGCATCTGAACCACCATGAAAATGTGCGTGGTGAAAATTACTACCACTAACCCAAAAACCAAGAGAAGGAAACAACATGCACAATAACCAAACCTTGCAATCCCTGCGCAGTCTCAAGCTCACCGGCATGGCCGATGGGCTGGAGCAGCAGATCAATCAGCCTTCTACCCATGAGGAACTGGGCTTTGATGAACGCCTGGCCTTACTGGTGGACCGGGAGGCCACGCACCGTAGCAACAATAAAGTGGCCCGTTTGATGAAAGCCGCCAAACTTAAACTGCAGGCCTTCCCGGAAGATATCGACTACCGACATCCCAGGGGACTTAATAAAAGCCAGTTCGCTGATCTGTTGAGTAATCAATGGGTACACCAGCATCACAATGTGTTGATCACCGGATCGACAGGCTGTGGCAAAACTTACTTAGCTTGTGTGCTGGCCACACAAGCTTGCCGCCAGGGTCTATCCGTACGCTACTTCAGAACATCACGTCTGCTAGAAGCACTCAGTATCGCCCATGGTGATGGACGCTTTAGCAAACTCATCCTGCAACTGGCAAAAACGGATTTACTGATATTGGATGACTGGGGTCTTGAGAAAATGAGCTTAAGCCAGCGCAATGACATGTTGGAGATTATGGAGGATCGTCACGGTATCAAATCCACCTTGATTACCAGCCAATTACCGCTGGAACAGTGGCACAAAGCCATTGGCGATGCGACGCTGGCTGACGCCATCCTCGATCGCCTGTTGCACAACTCTCACAAGCTAAAACTCAGAGGAGAGTCGATGAGAAAGGCCATGAGCAAAATGCATGAAGATGATCACCAGGAGTGCTAGTATTTTAACTCAAGCGTCACGAGTCTTGAGTGATCAACATCAGCCGGAACAGCTGATCAACTTCGCCAGAATACGCAAATGTCCCTATTCGCAGCTAACGCTCGCGCTGCTTTTGAAGTATCGACATACCGACCCCGAAACCTGATTTCTCTAGAAATTCCAGTTAAAACTTATCGCAACCGCAGTCCCCGGTTTTTCATTAAATGTTGTTACGCCTTCCCGCTCTATCGAAATAGCGTCGTTAAGGAGATTTTGAACCTTCGCTTTAAGGGTAATTGTTTCTGTAGCATACCAACTATAAGTTGCATCTACAGAGTGGAAGGGTTGCTCAAAGGCATCCGGTGCGCCGTTTCTTCCAGCCACGTAGAGTCGATCACCAAAATAATTGTACACCAGTGTTGCGGCATGTTTACCATTTGGAGAATCGTACGCCAGCATAAGGTTTGCAACGATATCTGAAGCACCTGCAAGACGCCGAACCTCATTGGTCGGTGCGTCCGCCTGTTCGCCAGCCACAAGCCTTGTATCCTGAATGGTCAGGTTGCCCTGCACAAAAAAAGCGTCCCAAAACCCGCCCAGAAAACCAAGCGCTACCATACTTTCAATTTCGGTCCCGTAAATTCGGCCCGACTGTACATTAATAATTTCGCGCGACCGGTTAGTATCACTGGCCGCAGATTCAAAAAATTCGATCGGGTTAACCAGGTCTTTATAGAAAGCTGAAACTGTAAAATTATTTCCGTTTGAAAAAAACCACTCAGCCCTGACATCAAAATTTTCGACATCGGCTGGTCTGACATTGGGGTTTCCATCAGTTAAAAATCCGGTGCGTGCGTCAACATAACTCGCGTCAGTAATTTCTCGCAGATCGGGTCTGGCCACCGTTTGACTCCACCCGAAACGTAGCTGAAATAGCTCGGCCCACCAATCAGAAATGTAGGTAAGCGAAACGGATGGATAAATCTGATCTTTCTGAAATACGGATTTTTCCAAAACCTCAGGATCATTGGAAATCTGGGGGTTTTGCAGGGTAAAAGCATAGATATTCCAGTCAAGCGCGGCCTGACGATAGTCTTCCCATCTAACACCTGCCGAAAGCCGCCAGGTATCCTGCCAAAGCCAGTCTAACTGCCCAAATACCGCATCAGTCATAGTCGCTGCAATGTAACTTTGATTGTTAGTACCGGCCAGATCAAAAACAAACTCATTGGCTGAATCAGTAATATGCTCGTCGGAGAACACATCTCCAGCAGGACCACTGAGAATAGCCGGATCACCAACAGCAAGTGCACCAAGACTAAACTGGGATTGCCGATAAGTACGACCCTTGCGAGTGTGTTCGAAACCAGCGCCAAACTCCATCTGGGAATTTGAGAAACTCACCGGCCAGGCAAACTGCCACCGATAATTAGTCATATCATCTTCAAGTTCAGTAAAGCGATAGTCCAGCGCCGAGCTATCTATGACAATGTTGCTACTTATGACTTCACCGGTATCAATGTCAGTCACCGTTTCTGAAGACATTTTTACTTCGTTAGGTATGGAGGTAGTTGCCCGGGCATCCGAGAATTGCCAAGTAAATCTGAGCTCCTCGGAAATCCATCCAAGCGGTAGCCAGTTTAGATATTCGCGGGTTTGTTCTCCAAGGTAGTGAACACCACCTACCTGATTGACCAATAAATCCCGCTCTTCAAATTTGATATGCGAGTCTCTAAAACCCAGACCGTCCGATTTTTCCCGGTTTTCATTAAAGAAATCTACAATAGCAACTTCATCATCCGTACTTCTAAGATAGAGCGATGTGCTGGTTATCTCGTGATCTTCGGTAAACTGTACGCCCAGATTCAGACTTCCATTCAAATCAACGGAGCGCGTAGTTTCCTGTTCACGTTCAAACCGTTCATCCGGAAATCTAAAGTTACGCGCCGTCGCATTAGTTTCGTGCCAGGCCGTTTTGTAGCCACCACCAACAAGAAAACCTACCTGCAGATTATCACTCAAGGTAAAACTATTTCCGATACCACCTCTGGCATCGTAGTTCGGGCTATATCCCGTTTCTCCAATTGAGATATCCCGATTAAGACTCAAAGCCTGTTCCTTATTTATTAGTTGGGCATCTGCAAGTGTTGCCGAGCTGTTACCCTCCCTGCGCAAGGTACTAAGGATGTTCTGCGGGTCCAGTTCTCCAGAAAAACGGCTTATTCCCTGTAATAATTCATCAGACAAGGATCGTGTTCCATCATCCTTACCCAAATAGTCATCACCTCCACCAGAATAATTCAATACCTTGCCAGAAGTTTCACTATTAGCGCCTATCCCCATTTCAATGGAAAACGTGAAATCTCCAGGCAAGCCCTGGGTTCGGATATCGATACTTCCGCCACCAAATGCAGCAGATTTGTCCGCAGAGTAAGATTTTTGAACCGCTATAGATTCCACGATGGCCGTTGGAAAAATATCCAGTGGAATAACATTTCTACTCAGATCCGGCGAAGGAATCGTTGCACCGTTCAGCGTTGCACTGGAATAGCGTTCACCCAATCCACGTACATAGATAAATTTTCCGTTTACCAGTGACAATCCGGATACTCTACGCAGCGCATCCGAAACAGTCGAATCACCAACCCGGCCAATCATGTCCGAGCCGATCAAATCGGTAATATTGTGATCCTCTATTCGTTCGTCAATCAACGCTGCGGCAGAATTTAGAAGTCTGCCCTGAACAATAATTTCCTCTATTGGCTCATCATTTGCCGCAGCAGCAGTTACAGTTTCCTGCGTTTCAGCAGCATACATCTGCTGGGCAATCACCATGCTGCTGAATAAAAACAACAGGCCTTTAACTTTTGTTGTATCCCCTGAATTCATTTGGTACCCCATATATATTGTTCTATTCAAACCATAAAGGTAAGTCGGCACCGTCCGAGTCAGTCGCTCGTAAATCGGGGTGTATGCCATAGGTCCAGGTAGCAGTCCAGTCGTCCTGACCTAAACTGAGTGCACCTATATAACCACCTCCATTTTGTGGCGCACTCGCAGTAGGTGCCAGGTCATCAACCACCATCGTTGCAAAATCGACGGAGTAGATTGCAGGGCTGCCTTCAAGCAAAACCAATGCGGTATTGGATGTCACCGTAGGATCATCGTTAGAGCTGGTGGTAGCAAACTGATTACCGGTGTTTTCTGCGAAGGCTTCTACTGTTGTACCATTGGGAAGCGTGTTTCCATTGGTGCGGTCAACACAGGAAAATATCACCGAGTTGATACTCAGATCTCCCGCTTCTGCTGCCAGCTGCGAACGATTGTCAATGCGCAAACAATAGTTTGTAGTGTCTGGAGCATCATCGCCAAAAGCCGATATCATTAAGGAATCATTGATAGTGGCAAATATACCTTCCCTAAATCGCCAGCCGGCTCCAGGATCATGCGTAGCGGTTGCACTACCGTTGGGTGAAGAAATGCAGGTCAAATTGTTTATGGTGGGCCGGCTATTAATACCCTGACCTATTACAACCTCTACCTGCCCTTCGGTCAGGCTGGAAAAAGAACCTATCCCATCGGCTTCTATGCAGTGATTTCCGTCAGTTTCGGCCTGTATTACCAGGGCATTGTTGATAGTTCCTGACCATCCTTCGTCAATATCGATTCCGTCGTCACGCACATATAGAGCAACATAGTTGGTGAAATTAACGGCACCGCCAAACATTTCGATACCATCATCAAAAGTGGAATACACTTCCAGATTTTCGATTATGGTATTGCTACCTACTGCACCAAAAGATATTCCATTTAGCTCGTCTCCATTCGCTACTTGCGCACCAGTGTGCTTGACTCTCACGAATTCCATACGACCAGAGCTATCCGCATTGTTGTCACCGCCATACTGTGATTCATCAAGCCCTGCTGCACCCTCCGCATCGACATGACAATCACTTGTGGAAAGATCACCTGCAGCCACAGAACCGGTGTACTCACATTTGTTGGTGACGCCAAAACCATTGATGACCATACCGCCCCATTGTTGTACCGCATCAAATGCAAGGGTAGGGGTTGCTGACCGACTGCTTTGCACATCGGACACCGAGGTAAAGGTAATCGGATCTACTGCCGTACCCACAGCAAAAAGTTGTGAACCCCGATTTACAATCATGAAATCATTGTTTGAAGTGAATGCCAGGGTCGCACCGGCCTCAACGGTCAGTACCGGACCATCGCCACCTTCAGCTATACCTGCCGCAATCAGATCGCCATCGGTATCATAGGTATCACCAATGAACAAACTGCCTTTAAATATGTGAACCCCACCATCCAACAGTGCCGGTATTGTCATATCAACGGTAAGGTTATTCCCCGCATCTACAAAGGACGGGGCATAGGTACAGTCAACTTCCTCAAAAACACCCTGGATTAGCTGCCCACCCGAATTAACGTAGGACGCACAGGGATTAACAACACTATTTGTACCCGATGTATTGCTGCTTGTGGAGTTATCAACGGAATTATTTTCTGTAACCGGTGCTATTTTTATGTCTCCGCCACCACAAGCCGCCAGTATTCCGAATACCGCAACAACACAAACTATTCTTACTACTATTTTCATATTTCTCCCCAAAATAAATACATGCCCGAATTCTTCGAGTGCACATAGTTTAGGTATCAAAATTAAAGGACTTGTTAAGAGAACTTTAAGAGTGCGGGAAGACAGGTCGATTTTTTGGTAGTTACGCGTGTTCGAATTCTTCCGCAGATCTTAATCTTCTCTTAATCCGGGCACGTTAGGCTTGCTAAGTGTATAGCCTAAATGTAGATATCGAGCCTCGGATAACCACTATGTCCGGTAAACAGATCGTAATAGTTGAAGATGAGCCAGATATTCTGGAAGTTCTAAGTTACAACCTGAAGCGCGAAGGGTTTTCTGTGAAGACTTCGCTCGACGGTGTTAGCGCCCTGGAGCTAATCCAGCATCTTATGCCGGACCTTGTGTTGCTGGATCTGATGTTGCCCGGCCTGGACGGTCTGGAAATTTGCCGCCGGCTCAAAAACGCACATCGTACTCAACACATTCCTATTATCATGGTCACGGCAAAAGGCGAGGAAAGCGATATCGTACTTGGCCTCGGTATAGGTGCTGACGACTATATATCCAAACCCTTTAGCCCAAGTGAATTTGTTGCCCGGGTAAAAGCAGTGCTACGTCGCGGAGATGCATTGAAAGCGCTACCACAAAAGGACTGCGTCACGATTGACAGTCTGGAAATAGATGCTGACAAATTTAAGGTTTCCCTTAAGGGGCAGGAACTGAAATTCACAGCGACAGAGTTTCGGATTCTGCACCACCTCGCCTGTAACCCCGGCCGCGTTTTTACGCGAGATCAGCTCATGAGTCATGCACTGGGCAGTCATGCTATCGTTATTGAACGAAATATCGATGTGCACATTCGTGCAATTCGCAAAAAAATTGATGTCTACCAACAATACATCGAAACAATACGTGGCGTAGGGTACCGCTTTAAAGAGCTGGATTGACAAGCTTCGATCCAGGCTACTGTTGTGGCTTTACTACACATTGGATCTGTGTCCTACCTTAACCACCTGAACGATGAGTTTAGAGTCCTGGATTTCATATATTATTCTGTTTTTTTCCATGCTTCTTCAAATCTTTTAGAGGATAGTTGTTTTAAAAATGCTTTCCGACAAATTGACTGAGTATTGGATTTGCATTGTTTTGTTAAAGGTGAGGGCTATTTAGCCTGGAATTATAAAACGCCGTCAAATCGTACATAGCACTCTGCCAAAGTTGGGCAG
>JAJFJZ010000031.1 GCA_021773565.1 Gammaproteobacteria bacterium
ATAGTGGCATTTTGCTTCGTCTGCATGCGTTTATTAGCAATGAGTCCACTCGTAATAAATATCCAACTCGTCTTCGTGGGTTTTCTCAAAACCGTTTGCTACATAAAATCCGTTTGCCTTACTTTCCCGTAATGCGCCAACTCGGATTGGGAGACAATTTTTCATGGCAGCTTTTTTGACTAAGTAAATTATTTTTTTACCAAACCCTCTTCCATGAAACTCTGGCGCAATATAAAGGTGATCAAGATATATATGATTGCTTTTGTACTTAAGGACATAAAAACCTACTGTACTACCGTTTACAGTTACCTTTTTTGTTTCAGCGGGATCGAAGGTCTTTAGAAAACGGTCTCTGACCCGGTGCTCATCGAAGCGGCCAATAGCTTCTAAACTAGGTTTCATGGCCCTTGCCCGTATTTCTGCAAGCAAACGCCCCTCGCTTTCAACTGTACTTTCAACTTTCATTGCATTCACCGCTAACAACGGATAGACGGACACGCTATGTCCGCATAGCCAGGATTGGGACTTCTTAACATTATCATATACCCTGAGGTTTTCTCTAATTGATTGCCTATCTAGGACGACGAGGTACTCGTGATAATTCTGACCCGCACTACCTAATTCACCGATCGTCTGTTCGCGGCCCAGACTGTGTGAAAACCGCTCTATTGGTATTTTTTCCCCGTAGGTGGCTGTTTGGTTTCTGAGAATCAACACTATAAGTTTTTCATTTTCCTTGGGTTTTTATTAGCCACAAAATTTGCACACGTTAAATTGCCGTACACCTGGCCTTATTTAGCGTATTTTACGGAGATATAGCTCTATGTCTTATGCCATCATTATGGTAATCAATTTATCCTGCCCATGTATCGACATCATTCGCTTCAGGTTTTACGCCAAGACATGCAAATTCATTTCGGTCCTGGCGGTATTGAACCCTCTTGTCAAAAAATGAGTGGCTCACATCCAAGCCTTAATCGTGCCAAAGGGATGTTCAACCGTTTGCTTTCTAATGAGCATACTCTCTGGCATCGCTGCCATTAAGTCATCCAGGTGATCGATCTCACCTTGATGCTCCCAGCGCGTTTTTCTACGGGATTGCTTACTGTTCGAACACCGTGATTTCACCTCACATGCCCGGCAGGTTGGAGCATCTACCCAATATCGTTTCACAGATAAACCATTCTCGATGCTGGTAAATCGATATGTTAGCTCTTCATGGGTAGGGCAAATATTGACGTCTTTTTCTGCATCGTACTTAAACAGGGATCGGTTAAAAATCTCTTTCTTATCACTGCCTGATGTATCGCCCTTGAGTGCTAATGCCGTCATACCAGCATCCTGAGTAGCTTTGATGTCAGGACCGCTGTAGTACCCTTTATCGGCAATCGCCGTAGCTTCCTTCTCACCCAGCGTAATTTTCACTTCCTTTGCAACGGCGCATAGCTGACCTCTATCGGATTTGTTGGTGACTTCATGGGTGACAATCGAATGGTGTTTGGTATCAACTGCACTTTGTACGTTGTAACAAAATGATCGGGTCATGCCTTGGGTTTTCATCAATCGAGAATCCGGATCTACCGTGGAAAGCTGCTTTTCAGGGTAACTATTCTCCCCCTCTTCCAGGGCCTTTAATTCAGAGTGCTTTTTCTTCAGCCAGTCAATCTTATCTTTAATGGTTGTTTCATCGACATCTTTCTCATCCTCCTGGTCTGAGTTATCCAACTGCTTCAAATATTCGTCGATATGTTTTTCAACTCGCGCGATATGAAACTGCAGCTTCTTTGGCGTGTAATTATTTTCTTTGCTATTGACCGCCTTAAACTTGCTGCCATCAATCGCGACAATCACGTCTGTGAACATATTCATTTGGCGGCAAAGGCCAATCATTGCCCGGCAAGTATTTTTAGTGCCCTTAGCATTGTCCTTTCTAAAATCAGCGATCGTTTTAGAATCTGGAATCAAGCTTTCCAGTAAGCACATCAACTCAACATTGCGGCCTGCTTCACGCTCCAGTCGGCGAAACGACTGGATACGATTTAACTATCCATAAACGAATAGCTTGAGCATGGTGGACGGGTGGTAACGCGGACGACCCGTTTCAGCGGGCACTGTCTTGAACCCTAAATCCGAAAGCACCAGGCTATCGACAAATGCATCGATGACTCGAACTTCATTTTCTTCGGTAGGGTAATCGCCCAGGCGATCGGGGAACAATGTAGCTTGTGTTCGGGGTTCACCTTTTATGAAACCACCCATCGGTTGGGAACTATGATTATATTTTTTTCCGAGTTTTCACCCAGCCTGGTCCCTAAGTGGACTGTCGTGCTGTACACTGCTCTCATACGAAAGTTAAGACAACTGAACAAATGACAGAATTGGCTCGCCCAATCATTAATATCGCAGATCTCGACCCTAAACCATTCAGACAGGGAAAGGCGTACGAGAGTGTCGATGCCGGCATAAGTGAAGCTATTGGTCTGACCCAAATTGGGGCTGTCTATACTGAAGTCCCACCGGGTAAGTCTGCTTGCCCATATCACGTTCACAGAATCGAAGACGAGATGTTCTTCATTCTCGAAGGTAATGGTGAATATCGTTTTGGTAGTGAAATTTATACCGTAACAGCTGGAGACATCTTAGGTGCGCCAAGAGGAGGACGAAACTTCGCTCACAAGCTGACCAACACAGGGGCAGGTATCCTCAGATACCTAGCTATATCCAGCAAAGCGGATGCGGAAGTCTGTGAATACCCCGATAGTGATAAATTTATGGTGAGGAGCCGCGGAATGAGTCAAGAGATCCCTGCTTTTCGGTTCGTAGGGAAACCCGGCGATGAGAAGAACTATTGGGACGGCGAAGATGGGGCATAGTTGTTGCCGGATGACGGCTCCTCTGTGGCCGTAAGTGGGCGTAAAAAACCGCCATTTTCCACCTTTTGAGAGTCTGCTAACGAGAACGCAGCCGTTGAGCTTCTATTTCCATGTCCGGTTCAAATGTGCCCACAAGAGACATTCCCGAATATGCTGTTTGTTCTGGGCTAGAATCACCGCATCATGAAAGTAGCTGCCTGCCAAGTTCCAGATGTTCGCGATGACTTATCGGAAGCCGTAGCTATTATTCTGAATATGGCCTCTGACGCAGCAGCTAATGGCGCAGACCTTGTCGTTTTTCCAGAGTGTTTCCTGCAAGGATATTTTGTTGACCCGCTTGCAGCAGCGAGGATCGCCATCAGCCTCGAATCATCAGAATTCGGGTCCGTCCTACAGCAATTGAATGTCATTCACCCGACTATTGTATTCGGGTTAATAGAAAAATCAGGTAACGACATGTTCAACACCGCCGCAGTTGTGCGTGGCGGAAAGCTCCTTGGTCGATATAGGAAGTCATCTCTTCTCGAGGGTGAAAGAGCCGCATTTAGTCCAGGCGAAGACTTCCCGATATTCGAAGTGTCGAATAGAAAATTTGGGGTCAATATTTGCTACGATCTTCAATTCCCAAAAGCGATTGGTCAACTGATTACCAAAGGAGCTGAGCTTATCGTCTGTCCTTGCAATAACATGATGCCAACCGCTAAGGCTGAACAATACAAGTACCGGCATAACGAAATTCGAGCCAGGCGATCGATTGAGTCAAATGCCTGGCTTATTTCGGCCGACGTGACAGGCTCTCGTGACGACCGAATCAGCTATGGTCCAACGGCCGCCATCAATCCTCTCGGAGAAGTAGTCCAACAAGTTCCTCTATCAACCACAGGAATGCTAATAGTAGATGTCTGAACGTCTCTTGTTTGGTTATATTCAGCTGGTCAACATTCTAGTATCGTCGCGCTTGTTTACTTAAATGGTTATCAACAGCGTACGCGCCGGGTCCCTTCACGTAGATAAAGAAGAGTGCGCTCAGAATCGCTACATTTTTAAGCAATGGACCGACGTGATCTGGTGCTATGTGAATAAC
>JAJFJZ010000032.1 GCA_021773565.1 Gammaproteobacteria bacterium
ATGTTTTCAAGCAACCGATAACAGGAAAATGACATGGCACGACACCTCATTTTGTTAAGCCTGTTCACGATCGCCGCCTGCAGCTCATACAGCGAGGCCGCTGAGCGTATCTCGAAAGCCGCAACCAAGCCGAAACGGCCAAATATCGTGATTCTGTTTGCTGACGATCTGGGTTACGGCGATCTCGGCAGCTACGGCCACCCTTACAATCGCACACCAAATCTGGATGCGCTTGCACGTGAGGGGCAACGCTGGACAGATTTCTACGTTGCTGCACCCGTGTGCTCTCCCAGCCGCGGTGCATTAATGACCGGCAAACTGCCGAATCGCTCCGGCCTGTATGGTCGCCAGATTAACGTGATGTTCCCCAATGATACGGTGGGCATACCCAATGGAGAGGAGACTCTGGCAGAATCCCTGAAAAACCAGGGTTACGCAACGGCGATAATCGGCAAGTGGCATCTGGGTGATGCCCCCAGCGCGCTGCCAACTCGCCACGGCTTCGACTACTGGTTTGGCCTGCCCTATTCCAATGACATGGATTGGGTGAACCACATGAGCTTTGAGGAAATGCTCGCCCTTTCTGCGCAGGGTAATCAAAAAGCAGTTCAGAAGGACATTGCGACTCGTATGCCCAAATATCTGGAGCCAAGAATCGAGTACTGGAATGTGCCGCTCCAGCGTAGTTATCATACCGAGGCGGGCTATCAGGATGAGATTGTAGAACGCCCGGCGGATCAACGCACTTTGACCAGACGTTATACAGAAGAAGCACAGCGTTTCATTCGCCGTGCCGGAGACCAGCCTTTTTTACTGTACCTGCCCTACAACATGCCACACACGCCGCTGTTTCGCAGTGCTCCATTCGTCGGCCACAGCCTCGGCGGGTACTACGGAGACGTAATCGAGGAAATCGACTGGAGTGCCGGGCAAATTCGCCAGGCGCTTGAAGAAACAGGCCAGGATGAAAATACACTGGTGATCTTCAGCAGTGACAACGGCCCCTGGCTTGCGATGCAGAACCACAGTGGCAGTGCAGGTTTGCTTAACAATGGTAAAGGCACAACCTTTGAAGGCGGCGTGCGCGTGCCAGGTATTTTCTGGTGGCCGGGAACCATCAAACCTGCTGTGGTCAGCGACATTGGCTCGACACTTGACATATTTACAACAGCCCTGAGCCTGGCCGGAGCGCCTATACCAGGAGGGATAGACGGGATGGATTTAAGCGCGACGCTTAAAGGAAAGGAACCCAGTCCACGTGATTCCATTGCCTACTATCGTGCAGGCGAGCTGCAGGCATTTCGCAAAGGCCCTTACAAGATTCGTCTGGTTTCGGCAGGGGCATACAATCTGCCACCCAAACGTACCGAGCACGAGACCCCGGAGCTGTACCATCTTGGTCAGGACCCGGCAGAGAAGTTCAACATCGCGGCCCACCAACCCGAAGTCGTCAGCGAGTTGCTGGCGGCACTGGCAACACATCAGGCCGGTCTGCAAAGTCGTGAGCCAATTTTTGATAGCCGGTTGCAACAGGCGTCAACACCATGATGGTAAAACGATTTTCTGTACTACAAATTGTCATGCTGACTGTACTAATGTCATTGGGTGTTGTTTCTGCAAGTGACAACAAGCGGCCCAATGTGATTTTTGTGCTCACTGATGACCAACGTTACGATGAACTTGCGTTTCTCAACCCAGTCTTGGAAACACCCAATATGGACGCGCTTGCGCGTGGTGGCGTGCATTTTGCCAATGCTTTTGTCACCACGTCCCTTTGTTCGCCCAGCCGCGCGAGCATCCTCACCGGGCAGATGATGCACAACCATGGCGTCGTCGATAATAACCGGGCCTTGCCACAGGGCCTGGAACTCTTTCCAATGCGACTCAAGGCAGCAGGCTATCAAACCGCCTATGTGGGCAAGTGGCACATGGGAGGCGAAATTTCAGAGCCGCGACCCGAGTTCGACTACTGGGTGAGTTTTCCAGGACAGGGTCACTATTATCCAAAAACAGCCATGGGTCTTCCCAGCATGCTTAATGTCAACGGCAAACGGGTTCCACAGCAAGGTTACATCACGGATGAGCTCACGGATTACGCAATGGAATTTCTGAATAGCAGGGATTCCGAAAAACCGTTCTTTCTTTATCTCTCGCACAAGGCAGTGCACGCGACTTTTGAGCCTGCCGCCCGGCATGCAGACCAATATAAAGACGCACCCATACAACTGGGTAAACCTGGCGCGTCGGATGCAGATGTACCCATGTGGGTGCAAAACCAGCGCAACAGTTGGCATGGAACCGAATTTCCTTACCACAGCGAGTTTCCATTGGTGGAATTCAAACGCCAGTACCATCGCACGCTCACGGCAGTAGACGAGAGTCTGGGCCGATTACGTGCATGGTTGCACGAATCTGGCCTTGCAGAAAACACCGTTGTGATTCTGATGGGTGATAACGGCTTCATGTTCGGCGAGCATGGACTCATCGATAAACGCAATGCCTATGAAGAGTCCATGCGTGTTCCGCTACTGGTCTCTGCTCCCGGTCGCTTTCCAGCGGGCAAGACAGTTAAAGGCATGGTAGCGAATATCGATATCGCGCCCACTCTGCTGGAGCTGGCCGGTGTAAATGCTCCGCCACACTATGACGGAGCGAGTTTTGTCAGTCTCGCCACGGGGAAGAAGGTGGAGGATTGGCGACGTGAATTAACCTATGAATACTACTGGGAGTTCAATTATCCCCAAACCCCTACCGTGTTTGCCTTGAGAACCGAGCGCTACAAGTATATTCAGTATCATGGCGTTTGGGACACTGAAGAGTTATTCGATCTGGCCAACGATCCATCAGAGTCGCGCAATCTAATAGAAGACCCGGATTTGCTCAAGGTGAAAGTGGATTTGCGTCGGCGACTATACCAATCGCTCACTAACCAGGCAGGTAATAACGTTATTCCTTATTCAGCAAAGTTCAATCAGGGTGCTGTATTCAGGCACAAGGATCGTTCTCGCACTGCGGAGTTTCCTGAAAAATGGCTTCGCGGCAATCGGGCTGAAGACCGCTGGGAACATATCATTCCCGATAGTCCCAAAAAGGCTGAACAGTTAAAGTCTGTTAATGAAGCGTTAAAGGATCGGTAGCTGATGATAAAGGCGCCACGATATACCTTCCTGATAACACTGCTTTTCTCGTCAGCAATAGCAGCCAACGACGCTCAGCGACCCAACATTTTGTTGTTAATGGTCGAGGATATGAGCCCACGGGTTGGCGCTTTTGGCGACCCGGTAGCAGTTACACCCAATCTCGATAGACTGGCCAGTGAAGGCGTTCGATTTGGCAATGTTTTTACTGCTGCCGGTGTCTGTGCACCGAGCCGTGCGGCACTGATCACCGGTATGCACCCGGCTTCAATCGGCGCCCAGCATATGCGCACTTCGAATAACCCCTCAGGAGCTTACAAGGCAGTTCCGCCACCAGAGGTTAAGGCCTATCCGGAACTATTGCGCGCCGCAGGTTATTTTACCTTCACCGATAACAAGCTGGATTACCAGTTCAGCGGGGTGGGTAGCGGATCCGGACCCTTTACCATCTGGGACCGCGAGGGAACTGATGCCAGCTGGTTGCAGCGCGCCGCCACCCAACCCTTTTTTGGGATGATTAACTTTCTTCAGACGCACGAGAGCGGCGTATTCCCACCCTTGGATACCCAGAAACTTACCGGCAAGTATCTTGATTTTCAGCGCTACAGGGCGCAACACTACGATGATCCCGATAAGCACCCCTTCGTTACGCCGGCACAGGTGGAAGTACCGCCCTACTATCCCGATGTAAAAACCGTGCGTGTTGATATCGCCCGACACTACAACAATATCGCCCTGATGGATCGCCAGGTGGGTAAGTTGCTGGACAAGCTCAAACGCGATGGATTGTCAGAAAATACCATAGTTATCTGGACCACCGATCACGGTGATGGACTACCCCGCGCAAAGCGTGAGGTTTTCGACTCCGGAATCAAGGTACCCATGATTATTCGTTGGCCTGAACGCTACCGTCCTGCACACCTTAAGCCGGGACAACTGGATGAACGCCTGATCAGTTTTGTCGATTTGGCCCCAACGATTCTGGAACTGGCAGGAGTAAAGTCGCCCGACTACACAGCCGGGCAAAACTTTCTCGACCCTTCAATACCTCAACGCCAGTATATTTTCGCAAGCCGGGATCGCATGGACGCTGTACCGGATAGACAACGTGCTGTGCGTGACCTGCGGTACAAGTATATCCGCAGCTGGCATCCCGACCAGCCAGGTGGCCACCGGCTTGCTTATCGGGACAGAGTAACCATGATGCAAACGATGTGGCAGATGCTTGAAGTCGGCGCACTTAATTCGGACCAGCGACGCTGGTTTGAACCACCGGGCGAAGAACAACTCTACGATACTCTGGTAGATTCCTATGAACTGAAGAACCTTGTCGAAAGCCCGGAGCATAAGGAAACTCTCGCGCGAATGCGCAATGCCCTGGCTGAGTGGCAGACCAACGCGCAGGATTGGAGTGAACAATCCGAGGCCGTAATGTCCGCTGGTTTTTGGCCGGAAGGTAAACAACCGGTAACTGTCACACCGGATTTTCGGTGGCAGACGCCGATGTTAGGAATTCAGAGCAAGACGAAGGGCGCATCATTGGGTTATCGCCACAACGGCGGTGACTGGCAGCTCTACAACGGCCCTATTCGGGTACACTCTAACGATACAATAGAAGCTCAATCGGTTCGCTATGGATGGCGAGAGAGCGATATGGCTGAGATAACGATACCCGAATAACATTCCACACTTGTGCGCGTTCTTGCCCTGAAAACGCACTAGTTACCCTTCAACTCAAGAGTTACCTGTTCCAGGTCTTTAGCCTGCAGGCGAGGCAGGTGATACTCGCCTAACGCAAACAGCATTCCCACCTGACAGTTGAACAATTCCCGGTTTACATTTAATAATGTTGATACCAGTACCTCGGATACCTTGCCATTTCTAACATCCCCTACTATTGTTTCATGCACACCACCGTGCTTTTGATATACCCTGGATACAGCTGCAACGAGAACCTCGAATTCAACAATATCTGCGCCAATAGAACGTAGGCTATACAGCTGATCTATAAAGTCCTGCATTTCGGCGCGAAAACGCTGGTGATAGCCTTGAGCCGTGCTACTTGAGAGTCCCGAAAACTCGAGCAAATTGTGATGAATGTCCTTAATTGCTTTGGCACTGCTCATTGCCCAACGTGCAGCGTCCAGGTACTGCCCAAACTTGTCCGAAGCAGCTTCATCCCTGGCACTGCCTTGAACACGATAAACAAATTCTATTATTTCTCCTTCCAGCGTTTTACTTGCACGATAAAGCCCGTCGAAATCAGGAATTTTATTGCCAACAGATTTTTGTTCATTCCGGATCGGAGTTTGTCCATCGCGCCGGGAAAGAGGATCCGTGAATGCATTAATGGTCAGCCCCACAACGCGATCAATCAACCGTGCCGTTTCCCGTTGAAGTGCTGCGAGTGCTGCGTCTGTGACAGCAGGTCCAACGTCGCTTAGATAACGTGCTTCCCGAGCATCTTCACTGCTTACCTTGCGTTCAAGAAATGCAGCAAAGGGATGCACGATGGGTAAAAATATAAACAAACCCATCAGGTTAAACAGACTATGGAACGCTACCAGCGCATAAAGTGGATCTTCAACACCCAACCACAAAACCAATCCCAACAAGGGCAAGCGGAGCATAAAGGCTATGGTGTCTACCACGACATTAAATATAACCTGTCCAATGGCTACACGTTTCTTGTCAGCGGAACCCTTAACGGCACCGAGCAGTACCGTGGTTGTAGTTCCCAGATCTGCACCAATAGCAACAGCCACTGCATGCTCCAAGGAAATAATATTTGCATCCAACGCAGTCAGGGTAAGCATGATGGTTGCGGAACTGGATTGAATTACCGCAGCAACCACCACCCCGAACAATAGATATTGCCACGCTGAAAGCCCAGCCAAATCCTGAATGTCGATCAGCTGTTCAAGACCGGCCACACTGTTTTTCATAAACTGCAGTGCAAGCAGCAATAATCCCAGACCCAGTACCGCACGGCCGCCTTCGGACCAGCGATGCCGACCAAACAAAACCCCGGTGCCACCAATTGCAATGAGCGGCATTGCCAGCTCAAATATTTCGAATTTAAAACCAAGCGTAGCTACAATCCATCCGGTGAGTGTAGTCCCGAGATTGGAGCCAAAAACAATACCCAGAGCACTGGGCAACACCAGCAACCCAGCCCCGGTAAACGCTAGTACCATAAGCCCGACTACTGAACTGCTTTGTAGCAGGGCTGTAGCTATCACGCCGCCAAGTACGGCATTAAAAAGTTTGCTGGTTTTCTGCCTGAGGTAGAGGGCCAGCGAGCGACCGCCCAGCGTTTTAAGTGCCAGTTCGAGTTGTGTCATCGCAAATAGAAACAGTGCGATTCCCGCTAACAGTTCCCAGTATTCAAACTCGGATTGCACCAGCGCTTACCAGCGAACCCGGAAATTGCACATTATCGCCAACAAATTCTTCTAGTCTTTTGACGCCAGTTTGGTGAACGCATTCATAACATCTATAGGCAGTGGAAAAACAATCGTAGAACTGCGTTCACCTGCAATCTCTGTCAGGGTCTGCAAATACCTGAGCTGAATCGCCTGGGTTTCGGTGGCCAGTATACGCGCTGCTTCTACCAGCTTGGTGGCTGCCTGTTGTTCGCCTTCTGCATGTATAATCTTTGCGCGTCGTTCTCGTTCCGCTTCAGCCTGCTTGGCAATCGCACGTATCATACTTTCATCAATATCCACATGTTTGATTTCCACATTGGACACTTTAATACCCCAGGGGTCTGTCTGCTGATCCAGTATCTGTTGAATATCCACGTTCAGTTTGTCCCGCTCGGCCAATAGCTCATCCAATTCATGCTGGCCGAGAACTGAACGCAGCGTGGTTTGGGCCAACTGCTCAGTGGCTTCCATAAAATCTTCCACATTGTTAATCGCATTTTTCGGATCAACCACCCGGAAATATAAAACCGCATTTACTTTAACGGAAACATTGTCTCGCGTGATGAGATCCTGGGTAGGAATATCCAGTACCCGAATTCTAAGGTCAATGCGAACACTCTGCTGAATCAGTGGTACAACAACGATCAGGCCAGGGCCCTTAACTTTATAGAATCGACCCAGCAAAAAAATCACCGAGCGCTCATACTCTCGCAAGATTCTGAAGGTGCTTAAAAGTGTGCCTACGAAAAGAACCAATATTGTCGATAAAAAAATCTCCATTTCTTACTCCTGTTGGTTATCTGGCTCGAGCTCCAGAACCAGCCCTTGTCTTGCCTTGATCTTTACTATCGATCCCTTTGTTAACGGGCGGCTCGTACTGGCCTGCCACAGTTCGCCTTCAAAGCGAACCATGCCGAGGTGATCAAAGTCTTCGGCAACTACCGCACTGCTTCCCGGGAACACTTCCGAACCGGCACTTACGGGCTGGTTACGAGCTCGTAATGCAAATGCCAGGGTGAACACAAACACTGCCGCAGAAGCTGTGGCCATTGCGGCGATCAGGGGCACTGAGATCTGGTAAATAGGCAGCTCTGTGTCGATAAGCATGATAGAACCCAGCACAAAAGCAGCAACACCACCCAGTCCAAAAATGCCGAAGCTGGGTGAGACAGCTTCAACTATCATGAGACCTACACCCAGAAGTATCAGGGCCAGACCTACGTAACTAACGGGCAACATCTGCAATGCGAAAGCTGCGACCAGCAAACTAATTATCCCCACCACACCGGGAACCCCCATGCCGGGGTTATAAAATTCGAGAATCAGACCATACATCCCGATCATAAGAAGAACATATGCGATATTCGGGTTGGTGATAGTGGTTAAAAAGTTGTCGCGCCAATCCGGTAGCCTCTCCTCAATAGAAATGTTGGTCAAATTCAATACAATATCTTTATCTCCTATTTTTACTTGCCTGCCCTGAAGCTGCCCCAAAAGATCATCGAGGTCCGTAGCAATGATATCAATGACATTCATTTCAAGCGCATCCGATGACGGTAGATTAGTTGCGTCACGTACAGTTTGTTCTGCCCACTCTACGTTTCTCTTGCGCAGCTGGGCCAGGCCCCGGATATAGGCAACGGCGTCGTTGATAACTTTTCGCTCCATTGCACTGCCGGAACTCTGCGATTTCTGCTCTTCGTTATCTGTGTCTTCAGGCTGTGTGGGCATCGGTACCGGACTGGCGCCTCCGAGGCTTACCGGAGTTGAGGATCCTATGTTGGTAGCAGGTGCCATGGCCGCCACATGACTGGCGTACATAATGTAAGTACCAGCGCTGGCAGCACGCGAACCCTTTGGCGAGACATAGGTGACAACGGGTATCCGGCTGGCAAGAATTACCTTGATCATGTCGCGCATGGACTGATCGAGACCACCGGGTGTATCCAGGCTTAAAACTATCAGATCTACATCATTAATCTGGGCATCTTCAACGGCAGATATAAAATAGCCCGCACTGCCAGGTCCGATTCCTCCCTCGATGCGCAACACCCAGACATTAGAGGCGAGCACACTCACGCCATACAACAAGGTGAATACGCCCAAAAACCCCCACCATAGCCAACGAACAAGGCTGATGCGGGTGCCTGGCAATAAATCCGGTTTTCCTGAAAATCCGAGTTCCTGCATACTGAAACCCCTCTTTAGCCTTACTTATACGCCTTCTGGGGGACCTAGTTCAACTAGTAATAACCGAGGGAGCGGGTCATCGATTTGTGCTGCGAACACCAGGTCTAAGCGCTTGCGCTCACGATCAATGCACCCTGATACATTCGCATTTGGCAGGTGAAGGCATATTCGCCAGCTTCCAGAGGTGGCAAAACTATATCCTTTGGCTTATTCAGGGGTAATTCCTCGCTGATAGCAAAATCTTCAAATACCACCATTGCTGCGCAGGGAGTTGCGTCTTTACGAATAAAATGCAGCAACACGCCCTGACCTGCGGGTAAACGAATACGGGATGGCGTATAAATGCCATTCTCTACCAGGATAGTAACTGCGCCTTCACCTACGGCGACCCCTCCAGATTTGTAAATCCAGAACCACCATACGATCAGCGCAATGAGTAAACCACCTGACAGGTTTATGATTATTAATGGCTCAAGCTCCACGCTCTACCTCTCAGCTTTAAAAAGGCGCAGTCGGTTTGCATTGCTTACTACCGTCAGCGAAGAAAATGCCATTGCAGCCCCGGCAATTACCGGACTTAAAAGCAAACCGAAAAATGGATAAAGCACGCCCGCAGCAACTGGCACACCCGCCACATTATAGAAAAAGGCGCCCACAAGATTCTGTTTTATGTTACGCAGCGTTGCCTTGCTCACGGATATTGCATCTGCCAGCCCATGCAATGACCCGCGCATCAGGGTGATATCTGCGCTTTCAATTGCAACATCCGTGCCGGTGCCGATAGCAAAACCAACATTTGCCAGGGCCAGGGCCGGTGCATCATTAATTCCATCACCCGTCATCCCGACAATTTCCCTCTGGGCCTGCAACTCAGCTACCTTTGCGGATTTCTGCTCCGGCAAAACTTCCGCAAAATATTCGCTAATGCCCACTTTTGCCGCAACAGCCTTTGCCGTATCGCGATTATCTCCGGTAAGCATAACCACACGCACACCATTTTTCTTAAGTCGTTGTATGGCAGCGACAGAATCATCCTTTATCGGGTCTTCCACAGCTATTATCGCAGACAGCCGTCCATCTACGGCGACGTACATGGGTGTTTGGGCTTGCTCTGCCATCTGCTGTGCACTTTTAATGTAATCTTCCATTTCAATACTGTTATCGAGCATCAATTTCTCATTGCCAAATAACAGGATCTGACCACGCACCACTCCACTAACGCCATGCCCAGATATAGCTTGAAAGCGCTCAACAGGATCTAACGATAGTCCGCGTTCTTTAGCTGAATCTATTATGGCTAATGCCAGTGGGTGTTCTGATCCTGCCTCCAGACTGGCTGCCAGCTGCAGCACCTCACTTTCATCGTTAGCATGCGCCAGCACGATACGGGTAACTTTTGGCTGTCCAAGGGTAATGGTGCCTGTTTTATCCAGAATCATGGCGGTGATTTTCGATGCCGTTTGCAAAGCTTCACCACTACGAATCAACACACCCGCCTCGGCGGCCTTACCAACACCCACCATTACCGACATGGGTGTCGCCAAACCCAGCGCACAGGGACAGGCTATAATGAGCACTGTGGTTGCCGAGACCATGGCAAAAACCACGGTCGGTTCAGGGCCAAAATTTAGCCAGGCGAGTGCGCTTACCACGGCAACGATCATGATTGTCGGTACGAAGTAGGCTGCGATAACATCAGCCATCCGCCCAATGGGTGGCTTGGAGTTCTGCGCTCGTTTCACCATCTCTATGATGCGGGCGAGGGCTGTGTCCTTTCCCACCCGCGTAGCGCTGAACAGAATTGAACCGCTCCTGTTAATGGTTCCTGCGACTACTTCATCACCGATACTTTTATCAACCGGCATGGGCTCACCGGTGAGCATTGATTCATCAACCGCGGTACGGCCTTCAAGAACCACACCGTCTACGGATATTTTTTCGCCAGGACGAATACGTAACTGATCACCCAACTGCACCAGTTCAATCTCAATATCAATCTCCTCACCATCACGCACCACCCGGGCCGTCTTTGGCTGTAAACCGATCAGTCGTTTAATGGCTTCTGATGTTTTGCCCCGTGCCCGCACCTCCAGCATGAGTCCCAGGTTAATCAAACCTATGATCATGGCGGTGGCTTCAAAATAAACATGCCTGGCCATTTCGGGGATAATGTGTGGAAAGAACACCACAAACATGGAATACAACCATGCGGTACCCGTACCCAGGGCAATCAGCGTATCCATATTGGCGCTATGATTGACAAAAGATTTCCAGGCCCCGACATAAAAGTGCCTACCAGAAAAAAACATTACACCAAAGGTCAAACACCCCACCGCGAACCAGGCCAGCCGCTGAATTCCAGTTGAGACCGTCATCTCTCCGCCCACGAGACCCCACATCATAAGGGGCACACCCAGAGATAATGCAATCCACATGTCTCTTTTCAAGCGTTTCGAATAAGCCTCGTCAGCTTGTTCCTTTTTGTCGAGTACACTCTGGTCCGAGACTTCGGTAATGCTTTCAGCATCATATCCGGCCCGCTTGAGGGCCCCTATCATTTCCGCGACAGAGGCCTGGCCAGTAACAGAAGCCGTACTTTGGGCCAGATTCATCACCGCATCATCAACACCCACCACTGCTTTTAGTGCGCTTTCAATTTTGCTGACACAACTGGCACAGGAGGCTCCGCTGACCTGAAAATATTCTATGGAGGAGGTGTTACTGGGCATTTCTTGTCTGTATCTCTTGTCTGTATATCATGTAAGTAATTGGGGACTGCGTTGCCGTTCGCCACATCAGTATACACCGCAAATAGCCCGTTCAAGTGAAACACCGCAGAACGATCAAATCGGCAAACTGCCTGGATCAGATCGTCTGGCAGGCAAAACGCCGGAGATCGGGTGTGTTAGAATTGCAACGACGGTCTACGGAGCACAGTAATCGTGAATAGCAGCGCTGAAGAGATCAGTATCATCAAGACGGTTCTCGAGTATTGTGAATCAGGAACAACGCAGCTGGAACCGGAAGTAATGTTGAATCCGGTGAAGCACTACACAGACCCTGATCAATTGAAACTGGAAATAGATACGCTGTTTCGTAATTTTCCTATCATTGTAGGCCAGGTATCACAGTTGACGGAGGCCGGCCAGTATTTCACCCACGACGACACGGGTGTTCCCATTTTAGTCACGCGCAACCGCACGAATGAAGTAAAGGCTTTCGTAAATGTTTGCAGACATCGTGGCGCCCGGGTTGTAACAGCCCCCTGTGGCAAAGCAAATACCGTTTCCTGCCCTTACCATGGTTGGACCTACGACCTCGACGGCAACCTTCGAGGCATGCGCCAGCCGGCGGGGTTCGGCGCCCTGGACAAAAGCACACACGGCCTGGTTGAGTTACCTGCTTTTGAGCAGTTCGGCTTGATTTGGGTTCAGCCCAGGCCAAGCGTTGAGAAAATCGATATTCAATCCTGGCTCGCACCCATGGCAGAACAGCTCTCCTCTTTAAACCTTGAATCGCACACGGTGTTTCGGGGGTGGTCACTGCACCGCGACATGAACTGGCACATCGCGCTGGAAGGGTTTCTGGAAACCTATCATTTTTGTTCTGCCCACAAGGATACCGCCTGCTCTACATATCTTGACAATCAATCACCTTTTCTCAACAAGTACCCGCATGTGCGCAATCCGGTACCGCTCACACGAATTACTAATCTCAAGGATCAAAATCCGGAATCATGGGACTATCGACCCAATTTCATGACCCAGAATTACATTTTTCCCTGCAATTTCGTCCAGGTGATGACCGATCATGTTTACATCCACACAATTATTCCAACCGGTCCAGACACCTGCATCTTTAAATGCCTTATGTTAATTCCTGAACCAGCCCTAACCGAGAAGGCACAAAAATACTGGGACGCAAACTACGGGGTGGTCAAAACGGTATTCGATCAGGACTTTGAGATAGGCGAAGGCATTCAAAAAGGCTTTGCGGCAAGCGTGAATTCAAACTTTACCTTTGGTCGATTCGAAGCAGGTCTTCAACTTGCGCAGAAAGCAATGAATGATGCACTCGAGGGCCGCCTTACGGTTCCTTATCTGCCTTAGCGCGAGTGTTTGTGAATCACTTCGCAAAACCGCGTTTTTCGTATTCTTTGCTCCTAGTTGTGGCGCATTTCTCATCTCATCCGATGTCGTTAGGTAAAATATTCATATACGTCATTACACGGATACGATGTCTTGAGGGAGATAACAAGCCTGCAGTCACTGAGCCAGTCTGAATTTCAGGTGTTTGTGCAATGCCTGTCAGACTTTGACGCCTGTGCGCTGGGGAACTGGATGATTGTTGGATCACTCAGCTATCGTATATCCATGCCTGAAATGCAAACGAAGCCGGGATTGCACGATATCGATCTTGCGACTTTCAGTTCAAAGGGCGAAGACCCACGCTTTCTCGTAAAACCAAACATTAGAAAGCGGTTTGTTGTAGAGCACGTGACTGAGTCGCCTCTGGGGTACTACTACAGGTTGCGACATCGCGCTACGGATATGGAATTGGACGTGTTCACACGCGATGAGCGGCCTAACAAGCTGTTTCGCATCGGTGGTTTGCCGGTGCGCGTCGCTTCGGCTGAGTCGACCCTGTTTCACGGGCTTGTTCATCTACTCATGCTGGAGAAACATCAACGCGCGATTAGCAAAAAAAAGCCGTACAACGCAAACCAACTCTGGCGAGCCGTAGACCAGGACATCGTTTTGGAGTTTTTCGACAACAAGCCAGATGAGTTTCGTAGCTACATCCCCGAGCAACTATTGGGAAAATCGAATGCAGAGCTTATTCAGTATGCGTTGTCCCTAAAAGCTCGCGGGCGTCGGATCGACAGCGAAAAACCGAACCGCAAACCCTCGATAATTACTCTGCATGGAATCTCCGCTTCACCTCTAGACGATTTGAAGCATGGACCAAAAAAGTCAGAACGAAAATCACTAAAACAACGGTTTCACCACAAATTTTATGACCTGAAAATGAGCTTGAAGATTTAGTCATACAGGTTCACAAAATAAGTACTGGCTCCTCTACTCTAACGAGAGTATGCATCGTCCGTCAGTACTAGTTTATCAGTCATTCGCCAGAAAAACCAAAATCCATCTAAAAATCACAACGCCAATACCTGACCCATCAATTCGACTATCAAACAGGCATTGATATTGTTCTGGGACTGGCACGCCTTTTTTCATACTGATCCAGCACTGGAATACAAGTATTCAGGTCTCTATACAACGAACGGGAGAGCGCCGTGAAAACACATCCACGGGACTACAGATTACGGGGTGTCTGCCGAATAGATGATATATAATCGAGCGTTAGAAAAGACCAAGTTATCCCAGTTCGAACATCACTAGAGATGTCATTCTATTATCAGGGAAGGATACAACGATGGAATTAACCGTTTGGATTGGTATTGGGTTTTGTTTGACTCAATCTGCAATGTTCTCTGGATTGAATCTCGCTTTCTTTGGTGTGTCTCGCCTCCAGTTAGAGGTAGAGGCAGAAAACAATCCAAAAGCAGCGCAAGTTTTGGAGATGCGTAAAGATTCCAATTTTGTACTAACTACAATACTATGGGGAAATGTCGGTATAAACGTCCTTCTGACCTTATTGTCGAATTCTGTGATGGCGGGCGTCGGTGCGTTTCTTTTTTCTACGGTAGCCATTACCTTTATGGGTGAAATTTTTCCACAAGCCTACTTCTCCCGCAACGCACTCAAAATGGCTTCGCTGCTTGGTCCCGTGTTGCGGGTTTATCAAATTCTGCTGTATCCAGTGGCCAAACCCGCCGCTAAGCTTCTAGATGCCTGGTTGGGTAAAGAGTCGGCTGAGTTTTTTCGAGAAAATGTCATTAAGGATATTCTGATAAAACACGTCGAACATGACGATAGTGATGTCGGTGATGTCGAAGGCATTGGTGCGCTGAACTTTCTGGAAATTGACGACATCTCTGTTATTGAAGAAGGAACTCCCGTAGATCCGGCGAGTGTTCTAAAATTTCCCACAGACGTTGACTTGCCTCGATTGCCAAATTTTCAAGCCGACTTGAACGATCCGCTTTTGCAACAAATCCATTCATCCAGAAAAAAGTGGGTCATACTCGCAGATATGGCCGGAGAACCTCAACTCATTCTTGATTCAGACGAGTTCCTGCGCGCGGTGCTCCTCGAACAAAACCCCGTTAATCCCTATCAGTTTTGTCATCGTCCGATTATGGTACGCAACCATAAAACCAATTTGGGTACAGTCATTCGTCTCCTTAGAAGGAGTAAAACAGATAGCAAGGGGGTCATTGAGAATGATGTTGTTCTCGTTTGGACGGACCAAAAGAGAATCATTACCGGTGCAGATCTATTCGATCGTTTACTGCATGGAATTAAATAGTACAAATTGTTTTATTCTGTTGTAACTTTCGTTGTGCCTGGGCAGGCTTAATGCTGACAACCAAGAGAGAGTCTATGAAGTTATTAAAGTGGATCGGCAGCATCGCCGCCGTGTACGTGGTCTTTGTTCTTCTCTTTGAGTTTGTATACCTGGGCCTCTACCAACCATCTTTCGAGGAAGCGGGCATTCCAATGATAGACATAACCACGACCAACAGCTCCGGGGAAGCGAAGGTTAGACGTCTGGCGCGCTTCGAGACCGATGACAAGATATACCTCTCTGCCCACCACTGGCCACGGGGCTGGTACAGCCAAGCACTGTCGAAGCCCGAAGTGAGCGCAGAAATTGATGGCGTGACGTCTGACTACGTTGCGGTGGCCGTGACAGGCGAGGAGTTCGAGCGCGTGTCCGCTGAACATCCTCTAGGCTTTGTCGTGATGTTCCTGATGGGGTTTCCTCCGGAGCGGGACATTTTACGCCTCGATCCCAGAGGGTGATCGGCGTGAA
>JAJFJZ010000005.1 GCA_021773565.1 Gammaproteobacteria bacterium
TACCCCACCTTCACCCTGGCCATGGATAGATCGCCCGGTTTCGGGTCTACTCCCAGCAACTAAACGCCCTATTAAGACTCGGTTTCCCTACGCCTCCCCTATACGGTTAAGCTTGCTACTGAGAAGTAAGTCGCTGACCCATTATACAAAAGGTACGCCATCACCAGGCCGAAGCCCAGCTCTGACTGCTTGTACGCATACGGTTTCAGGTTCTATTTCACTCCCCTCTCCGGGGTTCTTTTCACCTTTCCCTCACGGTACTAGTTCACTATCGGTCGACAACGAGTATTTAGCCTTGGAGGATGGTCCCCCCATGTTCAGACAGGATGTCACGTGTCCCGCCCTACTCTTCGTCACCCCACTTAGCGCCTTTTTCGAGTACGGGGTTATCACCCTCTATGACCGGACTTTCCAGACCGTTCCTCTAAAAGCACTAAATTTTTTGGTGACTGGGCTGTTCCGCGTTCGCTCGCCGCTACTAACAGAATCTCGGTTGATTTCTTTTCCTCCGGGTACTTAGATGTTTCAGTTCTCCGGGTTCGCTTCCACCCCCTATATATTCAGGGGCAGATGACCCGCTTACGCGGGCCGGGTTTCCCCATTCGGAAATCCCCGGATCAAAGCTAGTTTGTCAGCTCCCCGAGGCTTATCGCAGACTACTACGTCCTTCATCGCCTGTTGTCGCCAAGGCATCCACCGTATGCGCTTATTCACTTGACCATATAACCTCAAACAGTCTGAGGAATATGAATCGCTTTAAGATACTACATACCCTAGACAGGTCATCACGACCTGTCTCGTTACCTTAACTCTTCTGAATTTTTAAAGAACAACGACGACCAAAATGGTCGCCTCTTGGTATGCACCAAGCCTTAAATCACTTATGAAACGCAGTGAATTAAGGCTTGCAGCATATACGGGATATTGGTGGAGCCAGGCGGGGTCGAACCGCCGACCTCCTGCTTGCAAAGCAGGCGCTCTCCCAACTGAGCTATGGCCCCTTTACCGGAGCCGCCCCAGCAAAACGCGCATCGCACGATCAGCAAAGGACAGCATAGCTGCCGAACTAATGTTGGTGGGTCTGGGAGGAGTTGAACCTCCGACCTCACCCTTATCAGGGGTGCGCTCTAACCAACTGAGCTACAGACCCGAAAGGCAAAGCCAAACAGAGTCACAGGTATCTAAAGATTTTTTTCGTTTTATTTACAAGCCATTCGTGTGAACGCCAATGGTCGTCATGGACTTTCGTTTTAAGGAGGTGATCCAGCCGCAGGTTCCCCTACGGCTACCTTGTTACGACTTCGTCCCAGTCATGAATCACACCGTGGTAACCGTCCTCCCGAAGGTTAGACTAGCTACTTCTGGTGCAACCCACTTCCATGACGTGACGGGCGGTGTGTACAAGGCCCGGGAACGTATTCACCGCGACATTCTGATTCGCGATTACTAGCGATTCCGACTTCACGGAGTCGAGTTGCAGACTCCGATCCGGACTACGAGGGGTTTTTTGGGATTCGCTTACTCTCGCGAGTTTGCAGCCCTTTGTACCCCCCATTGTAGCACGTTTGTAGCCCATCCCGTGAGGGCCATGATGACTTGACCTCGTCCCCGCCTTCCTCCGGTTTGTCACCGGCAGTCTCCTTAGAGTTCCCGACATTACTCGCTGGCAAATAAGGATAAGGGTTGCGCTCGTTACGGGACTTAACCCAACATCTCACGACACGAGCTGACGACAGCCATGCAGCACCTGTCACTAGGTTCCCGAAGGCACCAAGGTATCTCTACCAAGTTCCTAGGATGTCAAGGGATGGTAAGGTTCTTCGCGTTGCATCGAATTAAACAACATGCTCCACCGCTTGTGCGGGCCCCCGTCAATTCATTTGAGTTTTAGCCTTGCGGCCGTACTCCCCAGGCGGTCAACTTATCGCGTTAGCTGCGCCACTAAACCCTCAAGGGGCCCAACGGCTAGTTGACATCGTTTACGGCGTGGACTACCAGGGTATCTAATCCTGTTTGCTCCCCACGCTTTCGCACCTCAGCGTCAGTATTGGTCCAGAAGGCCGCCTTCGCCACTGGTATTCCTCCCTATATCTACGCATTTCACCGCTACACAGGGAATTCTACCTTCCTCTACCATACTCTAGCTTGTCAGTTTGGAACGCAATTCCCAGGTTAAGCCCGGGGCTTTCACATCCCACTTAACAAACCGCCTACGCGCGCTTTACGCCCAGTAATTCCGATTAACGTTCGCACCCTCCGTATTACCGCGGCTGCTGGCACGGAGTTAGCCGGTGCTTCTTCTGTGGTTAACGTCAGGGCTGACGGGTATTAGCCGTCAACTTTTCTTCACCACTGAAAGTGCTTTACAACCCTAGAGCCTTCTTCACACACGCGGCATGGCTGGGTCAGGGTTTCCCCCATTGCCCAAGATTCCCCACTGCTGCCTCCCGTAGGAGTCTGGACCGTGTCTCAGTTCCAGTGTGGCTGGTCGTCCTCTCAGACCAGCTACGGATCGTCGCCTTGGTGGGCCTTTACCCCACCAACTAGCTAATCCGACGCAGGCTCCTCCAATAGTGAAAGCTTATAAATAGAGGCCTTCTTTCCTCCGTAGAGCGTATGCGGTATTAGCCCGGGTTTCCCCGGGTTGTCCCCCGCTACTGGGTAGATTCCTACGCGTTACTCACCCGTCCGCCACTCGTCAGCCAGGAGCAAGCTCCTGCTGTTACCGTTCGACTTGCATGTGTTAGGCCTGCCGCCAACGTTCAATCTGAGCCATGATCAAACTCTTCAGTTTAAAAACATAGCGTGAATCACATGTTCCTGATTGCCTTGATTATTGAAGTCCGAAGACCTCTCAAATTCGGGTTCACAGGGCACGTTCATCACTAACTCAACTTACATATATAATGGTCTATTTCAACCAAGGGCGCCCACACGAATGGCTTGTATAAAACTGTTAAAGAGCAGACCTTGAAATTACCCCCCAAGGTCGAGGGAGCAGCATTATACGCATAGGCTTTTTACGCGCAAGCGTATTTCAAAAATAATTTGAAATAACTTAACCGGCCCGCAATCAGCTTTTGTGCACTGCAAGGCACCAGTGCTTTTTACCACGCCTGATTAGATGGTATTTTCCATATAAAGCGCTACCTTCGAGCAATTGTGCATCAATCTCGCGAACCGCTTCTCCGTTGATACTTATGCCACCGGACTCCACCAGTTTGCGCGCAGCACCCCTGGATTGCGCCAGGGGAGATTCAGCCAGTACACCCAAAAGTCCCGGAGACTCAATTTGAACAGAATCCATTCCGTCCAGCCGCAGTTGATCCAGGTCCATCTCGGTTAACATGGTGCCACCAGCAGAAGCGCCGCCAAACAGGGCCGCTGAAATACGTAGTGCAGAGGCCAGCCCTTCTTCACCATGCACCAGCAATGTTTGCTCCTCAGCCAGGGCTTTCTGGGCTGCGCGTCGCTCGGGATGATGTTTCACGTCTTCATCCAACCCCGACAGTTGTTCGTTGTCCATAAAAGTGAAAATTCGCAGGTAGTGCGATATATCGGCATCCGCCGAATTTAACCAGAACTGGTAATAGCTGTAGGGCGAAGTCTTTTTACCATCCAGCCAGATAGTACCGGACTCGGTCTTGCCAAACTTGGTGCCATCAGATTTGGTAACCAGTGGTAAGGTCAATGCAAAGGCATCGCTGCCCGCTGTTCGGCGCACCAGGTCCATACCACTGGTGATATTGCCCCACTGGTCACTCCCCCCGATCTGCAGGGAACACCCATAACGTCTGGCTAGCTCCATATAGTCCATTGACTGCAACACCATGTAACTGAATTCGGTAAAGGAAAGACCCTTATCATCTGCGCCTAGCCGCGAGCGCACCGACTCCTTTTGCATCATCGCATTTACCGAGAAGTGCTTGCCTATATCGCGCAGAAAACCAATGACGTCCAGATCTTTGGTCCAGTCCAGGTTGTTTACCAGAATTGCAGAATTTGGGGCCTCATCAAAAGAGACAAAGGGGGAAACCTGTTGCTTGATCTTTTCTACCCAACCCGCCACCACATCCCGGTCATTCAGCGAGCGCTCATCTGCCTTAAAGGAAGGATCACCTATCAAACCGGTAGCCCCGCCGATCAACACAATGGGTTTGTGTCCGGCCAGTTGAAATCGCCGCAGGCCCAGCAATGGCACCAGATTACCTATGTGCAAACTATCGGCAGTTGGATCAAAGCCACAATAAAGGGTGCGCATACCACCGGAAAGATGATCGCCCAGTCTTTCCGCATCAGAAATCTGGGCTGTGAGGCCCTGGTCGATCAATCCCTGAAGAAATTCATTCTGCATGCATGCTACCTGTATCAAGCGTAAAAAAAGGAGCAACACACTAACAAAGCCAACCAGCAAGCGAAAGGTTTGGGCATAGCGCAAATTGCTGAAGATTGCTTTTGCACTAATCCCGGTATAAAAGTATATTGCTGGGTCTAATAACAATAGATTCAGGAACACATCGTAACTTACGGTTTTAGATAAGTTTTCTATGCAACACTCGAATAACTTTCCCAGGTATCCTATCTCGCACCTATTATTGGCAATCAGCCTGACCATAGGTCTGGCCTTCTATTTTTATTCAAGCCAGGGCGCCGAGCAAAACGAGCGAGTAAACACAGAAGGCATACTGCTCAAGGTAAAGGAAGAAGCAGAGTTGGCTTCTCTAAATGAGCGCACCAGCCAGGAATTTGAAACAAAAGGACTGGAGCAGCAAGTAACTGCAACACCCGTAATAAAAGAAAACGCGACTAAGGCCGCACTCACTGTGTTAACCAGCCCAAAGGAAGCCACGGCGTGGGATGCAAGCAACACCCGGTTACTGGATAAAAAAATCGAGAAGGTGCGGCCCGGAGACAATTTAGCCGCGATATTTGCACGACTCAAAATTCCAGCCCGTCAATTACATCTGGTTCTTGACAGCGATCCACTGTCCACGCGACTGAAGCGTATCTACCCGGGCCACAATCTGGAATTTTTGCTCAACAATTCAAACGAGCTGGTGCAACTTACCTACCAGCCCAGTCCTCTCGAAACACTGAACTTCAGACGTTCAGGCAATTCATATAACGCCACTTTCGAGACTCGGGTACCGCAGACCAGTGTTGTATACCAACAGGCAACAATAGACAGCTCTTTGTTCCTTGCGGGTCAGAATATCGGATTCAATGACGATCTCACGCTCCGGCTAGCCCATATATTTCAGTGGGACATAGATTTTGTGCTGGATATAAGAACCAATGACCAGTTTCACGTGGTATATGAAGAGCGATATCTTGACGGCAATTTTTTAGGGTATGGCCAGATCCTGGCGGCAGAGTTTAAAAACCAGAATAATATTTATCGTGCCGTTCGTTATACCGACAGCGCCGGGCAAAGCGATTACTACAATCCGGATGGTGACAATATGCGCAAGGCTTTTTTGCGTGCACCGGTTGAATTTTCCCGCATTAGCTCAAACTTCAACCCCCGCCGCTTACACCCAATTCGAAAACGTGTCTCGCCGCACCGCGGCATTGACTACGCCGCGCCTACGGGCACCCCTATTCTTGCAGCCGGTGACGGGAAAGTAGTAGCCGCACAGAAAAATGGCCCAAATGGCAACTATGTATTCATCCAGCATGGTGAGCAGTTTCAGACCAAATACCTGCACCTGTCCAAATTTGCCCGTGGCGTGCGGCGCGGCAAAAAAGTAAGCCAGGGACAGGTAATCGGATATGTCGGATCTACCGGCTGGGCAACTGCAGCACACCTGCATTATGAGTTTCTGGTAAATGGCGTTCACCAGAACCCGCGCACCGTTAAGCTGCCTAAAGCAGATGCCATTTCATCAGGCGAACGGGAAAAGTTTATGCTGGCTTCTTCTGGATTGCTGGACTTGCTGGATTCATACAAGGCGCGTGGTATTGCTCAAAAAGCCACACTTCCCGAGTCTATCATTTCCTCTATAACTGCTGCCCCGTAGGGCACCGGATCAATAAAATCCGGAATATCTTCGGCATTCACGCCATTCACGGACATCCAGGTTTCACAAATCTGTACGTCGATTACACCCTGATCATCAAGCTGTCGGGCAAGATCTACCACAGAGCTGTACATATCATAATTGCCCCGGGCAAACACACGCGCTTCCACCCCATGCAGCATGATTACAATGGGATCGTCAAACAAATCCCCGGTTTCGACATATTGTGAAACACGATTTAATAAATCCACGACCGCTTCTTCACTCGTTGGTGCAATTTCCGCGTAACGGGTAATTGCGCCAGGAACACTGGAATTTTCAGCGCGCGGTGCGCGTTCAAGGCCTGCAGCTAACAGACTGTGGCTCGATACCAGGATCAATATGACGGAAAACCTGAAGAACCGGCTAAATCGCAAAAGAATTGCCACAACCACAGGTCGAAGACGCATTGGGATTGGTTACCAGAAACTGGGAACCCTGCAAGCCTTCTTCGTACATTATTTTTGAGCCTTCAAGATACGGATAACTCATGGAATCTATCAAAAGGGCGATACCCTCCCGCTCGATCACTGCATCATCCTCTGCTACGGCGTCATCGAAAGTAAATCCATAGGAAAACCCGGAACAACCTCCTCCGCTAATAAAGACACGCAGCTTAAGTGCCAAATTGCCCTCTTCCTCTATAAGCTGGCGCACCTTGTCTACTGCCGATGTGGAAAAATCTATGTCGGAATTCATATCCTGTTCTTTCTACCCAGATACTACCAAGACCGCTGATTATGGCAATAATGGGGTCAGAGTAAAGTGCCAAAGTAATTACCTTACTCTGGCACTTTACTCTGACCCCATTATTATTCGCGTTCGGGAGTACTCACTTCGACGCTTTTAGGCAAGCGATGTACGTTGTCGGAAGCTGCGTCTTCGTCGGCATAAACCAACTGACCGTCCACTTTGGCGCCGAGCTGCATTTCGATCAGCTTGTAATATACATTACCCTTAACCCGCGCCTTTCCTGCAAGCTCTATGCGAACTCCGGAGTGCACATCGCCATTTACAGTGCCATTGAGTACTACATACGGCACTCTGATTTCACCACTTACAGAGCCAATATCACTCAACACAAGCGTTGCCTTGCTTTCCGGATCGGCATAAATATTGCCCTCGACTGCTCCGTTTACAAACAGCTGGTCATCGAACTCAATATCGCCTTTTACCAGGGTGTTGTCGGCTATCAGCGTAGCGCCCTTACCCATTTTTTTGTTCGTAATTTTATCTATCATGGCTTTACCTCCATCTTACCTGACCAATTCATCCCAGCTAAACCTGCGCTGCAGCCGCTTGCTTTTGCTTCCAACCGTTTCTGCAGTCACCAGAACCTCTTGTGGCAGAAATGTCGGAGGCACGTTCAGCACGCCGGTAAAATCCTGAAAATACCTGAACCTGAAACCAAGAGGATACGCCTCATCAAGCCCAAAATCTGTGAGCGAAAGCACTAGATTCTCTCCCTTTTCCTGCCCGATTACGTCGATGCTGACCCTACCCTGCACCCAATCCCGTCTGTCCGTAAATTGTGTGAGCATCAGGCGGTATTCTACGCGGTTGGCATCTTCACTCAGTTCCAGACTCAGTTTTTCAATACGCAAGCCTTTCTCATTTTCTGAAGGCGACATAAGACCGCGATAAAAACTCAGCTCTTCGTCCATCTCACCAGTTTGGTCACGCAGGTTCTTGATCGTCTGACGCAATTGTTCTCCTGTCCCATCATCCACGCTACTTGCAAGCCTCAGATCAGCCAACTCGCGTTTTAATAACAGATTATCTACTTCCAGCGCTTCTGCTGCCCGGCCCTTTTCAAGCATTTCGCCGGCTGAATCAAGACCCAGATAATAGGCACCAGGAACCAGTAGCAGCAAAATTACGACGATAAGAAACAACACACCGGTGATGCGCTTGCGCTTGATGACCATGTCTTCCAGGCCCGATGCAGACAGCTTCATGTTTTTATCGTATCAGAGCTTCTCTGGCTCCGCCTTAAGCCTGACAGTACAATGTCGCATGTTCCGCCACATAATCGACAAACTTTCACCCGATTTTATACGAGCGCGCCTTGCCTCCGTTGACGCCTTGCCACAGCTCGCCGTTCTGGCACTAATTACAGGTCTGATTACTGGTGTGGTGATTCTTCTGTTTCGCATCACCATAGAGTACTCACTGGATCTGTTTCTGGATGGGCACAATGAAAACTTTGAGGGCCTGGCAACCAGCCTGTTATTTTTTCTACCATTTATTGGTGCCACCCTGCTGGGCCTGGCGCTTACCTTTATACCGGCACAGCACACACGAGTTGGCATAGTTCACGTACTTGAGCGGCTGGGCAGCCACCAGGGACACCTGCCATTGAAAAGCGCTTTGGTGCAGTTTGCCGGTGGCGCACTGGCACTAATCAGTGGTCAATCAGGCGGCCGGGAGGGTCCCGCAATTCACCTCGGTGCCGCAGCCAGCAGTCTGCTGGGTCAGGCTTTCAAGCTTCCCAACAATAGCATTAGAACCCTTGTTGCTTGCGGTGCAGCGGCCGCTATTGCCGGATCCTTCAACACTCCTGTTGCCGGTGTGATCTTCTCTATGGAAGTCATCATGATGGAATACAGCATTGCCAGCTTTATTCCGGTCATAATTGCTTCAGTTACCACTACCCTGATAACGCGGTTCACTTACGGTGCAGATCCCGCTTTTATCGTTCCCCAGGTCAGCATGCAATCCCTGGCAGAGATTCCTTACGTTGTCGTTGCAGGAATTATCATCGGGACCACGGCCTCGGGATTTATTGTGCTAATGCGAAACTTCGCAAAACTGAACAACCTTCCGTTCTGGCAGCGAGGAATGATCGCCGGCCTGATAACCGGATGTGCCGCAGTATTCTCACCCGCCATACTGGGCATTGGCTACGATACTGTGAACGCAGCGATGCTGGGTCAGTTATCCCTCTCTGTGCTCGTTACCATTGTTGTTCTGAAAATTATCGCCAGCTCTGCATTCGTGGGCCTGGGCCTGCCCGCCGGAGTCATCGGACCGACCCTGGTAACGGGTGCAGCCCTTGGGGGCATTCTTGGTATTGTAATAGCGGGATTTATTCCGCAGTACGCTACCGCTCCCGGCTTATATGTCATGCTGGGCATGTGCGCAATGATGGCTGCTGTTTTGCAGGCCCCCCTGGCTGCGCTGATGACTGTTCTGGAATTAACTGCCAATCCCAATATCATATTGCCAGCAATGCTGATAATCGTTACGGCAACCATGACCACAAGTGAAGTATTCAAACAAAAGTCGATCATGCTAACGGCATTACAGACGCTCGGGCTGCAATACCCGCCAAACCCGGTGTCCCTGCATCTGCAAAAAGCCGCGGTAGCGAGCGTCATGCGCCGGGACTTCGTCCTGATGGAGCAGGACATAACGGTTAGTGCTGCACAACTGGCCCTGAACAGTAATCCCGGACTCATCGTTGTACTTGTGGACTCAGCACCCCACTGCATTCTGATCGCCCGCGACCTGGTCATATATCTGGATGAACTGAATGCGAGTGCGCCAGCCGACACAGGCCACGAAGACAAAGGTGCAGCTACTTCCGAAGCCCGGGAAACGCGGCTGGATCTCATGGAGATTCCCGGTAATCGACGGGATATCGCCTTTATTGGCATACAGGCAACTCTTTTGGAGGCAGTACAACAATTAAAAACCACTGGCGTAGAAGCATTGTGCATTACCCGCACAAGTGCGCCCATGATCAATCCGGTAGTCGGCATCCTTACGCCGCACGAGATTGATATGTATAGTCACACACCGATTGCATAATTCTCACGGTTTTCAGGCATGCTCTGGATAAAGGCATTTCATATTATTTCGATGATTACCTGGTTTGCGGGGATCTTTTACCTGCCCAGACTCTTTGTCTACCATGCGCAGGCCTCGGACACTTTAGGCCAGGATCGATTTGTGGTGATGGAAGAAAAACTGTATCGCATTATCATGACACCCTCAGCCTTCGTAACAATTGCCTGCGGCATAGCTTTGGTGACTATTGATACGCAATTCTATTTATCCAGCACATGGTTTCTGCTGAAAATTTTTTTGGTAGCGCTCGTCCTGGTATACCAGGTGTATTGCAAAATACTGATGCGACAATTTGCTACCCGCAGCGGCATAAAGTCGCACAAATACTACCGGGTGTTTAATGAAGTGCCGGTGTTAATGCTAATTTCCATTATAATTCTCGTAGTCGTTAAACCTTTCTAAGACCAGTCTGAGACAAAACCTGATTATGTACGAAAAATCAAAAGCGCTGATCGAACGCGCGCAACGCAGTATACCGGGTGGGGTAAATTCTCCGGTTCGGGCTTTTAAGGGTGTGGGCGGAACTCCGATTTTTTTTGAATCAGGCAATGGCCCACTCCTTACCGATGTAGACGGCAATACCTATATAGACTATGTCGGGTCGTGGGGACCCATGATTCTGGGACATGCACCGTCCGCTGTTATTGATGCGGTACGCGAACAGTCTTTGCACAGCCTGGGGTTTGGTGCGCCAACCGAGCTTGAAATTGAGCTGGCCGAACTGGTAATACAACGGGTACCGAGCATAGATCAGTTGCGCATGGTCAACTCAGGCACAGAAGCCACCATGTCTGCCATCCGTCTGGCGCGTGGATTCACCGGGCGAGACATCATCATCAAATTTGAAGGTTGTTATCACGGCCACTCGGATTCCCTGCTGGCCAAAGCGGGTTCCGGTTTGTTAACCCTGGGTATTCCCGACAGCCCTGGTGTACCAGTTGATCTTGCAAAATATACCCTGAACCTGCCTTACAACGATGCGCAATCTGTAATCGATGTTTTCAAAAAACTGGGTGACAAGATAGCCACAGTGATCGTTGAACCTGTTGCTGGCAACATGGGTTGTATTCCGCCAGAGCCCGGCTTTTTGCAAACCCTGCGAGCGCAAACCGAACAGTATGGCAGCGTGCTCATTTTTGATGAAGTAATGACCGGTTTCCGGGTTGCGTCGGGTGGAGCCCAGCAGCTGTATGATATTACTCCCGACCTGACCACATTGGGCAAGGTGATAGGTGGGGGACTGCCGGTAGGTGCCTTTGGCGGTCGTCTGGAAATCATGCAACACATTGCACCTGCCGGGAATATTTATCAGGCGGGTACCTTGTCGGGCAATCCGCTTGCGGTTACAGCTGGCCTGCAAACACTGAAGGCTATCGGTGCACCCGGCTTCTACAGCAATCTGGAAAACAGCACCCGCGAGCTTGCAGATGGAATCAAGGCCCTTGCACAGGAATTCGATGACGTGGATGTATGCGTCAATCAGGTATGTGGCATGTTCGGGGTATTTTTCACCGACGCAGTATCGGTAATCGATTTTGAAAGCGTTAAAAAATGCAATATAGAACGCTTTAACCAATACTTTCACCTGATGCTGGAGAATGGCATTTACCTGGCGCCCTCAGCTTTTGAAACAGGTTTCATGTCAAGCAGCCACACATCTGTCCACATACAACAAACTCTGGATGCAACACGCCAGGCGTTTTCCCGGCTTGATTCCCCAAAAAGCAGTTCCGAGGCCTGAAATATGAGCACACCCTCCTACGATGTATACGGCATCGGCAATGCAATGGTGGATACAGAATACAAAGTGGAAGACAGCTTTCTGTCCGCTAACAGGATAGAAAAGGGCCGAATGACCCTTGTGGATGCAGATTTCATGCAGCGTCTGGTAGACAGTTTGCACGACGGCCAGGGACTTTCACCATCGCGAAAATGCAGTGGTGGTTCTGCTGCCAACACCATGATAGCTACACAAAGTTTTGGCTCATCATCATTCTACTCCTGCAAACTGGCACCGGATGATACGGGCCGATTTTTTCATGCGGATCTCACCAGCACCGGTGTTAATTCATTACCGCTTTCTGAAAATAATGAGGGTGTTTCCGGACGCTGTGTAGTTCTAATTACTCCGGATGCGCAGCGCAGTATGAATACTAATCTGGGTATCTCGGAATCGCTCTCGGTACACGAGGTGGATGAGCTTGCATTGCGAAATTCCCGTTTTCTTTATGTAGAGGGTTACCTGTGCACTTCCCCAACCGGACGTGCCGCTGCTATTCGTTGTCGTGAAATCGCGGAACAAAATAATATTGAGACTTCAATTACCCTTTCCGACACCTCAATGGTGGAGTTTTTTCGCAACGAGCTCGAAGCGATGTTAGGCAATGGTGTCGATCATTTGTTTTGCAACGAAGAGGAAGCGCTCAGCTGGGCAAAAACCGACAGGCTTGATATTGCCATCACCGAACTAAAAGACATTGCCAGGTTTCTTAACGTGACCCTTGGCGCGAAAGGCAGCATGGTAATAGAACCGCATGGCCAAAAATACCTGCCCGGTTATGAAGTCGCACCCAAAGATACCACTGGAGCAGGGGACATTTATGCAGGTGCCTGTTTACATGGCTGGGCAAGCGGCATGAGTGCTGAAGATTCGGCAAAGCTGGGTAACTACACGGCAGCCCAGCTAATTACCCGGTTTGGTGCACGATTTGATTCTGTGGGTGAATACCAAAAGCTCAAACACCAGCTCAGGGCTAACTAGGCGCAAATTTCAGCTGGCGCAAAAATTCGAAGCCATCCACCTTAATATCTGCGGCATATGCCAGTATCTCAACTCCGGCTGCGCGGGCATGTCGCACGGCTTTGCTATACACCGGGTCTATTTCAGTGGCGACACCGGCACGAAGTATACCGCTGTGTTGGACACAATATAAAAGTACCGCTCTATTTCCCTCGGTAACGCAGTTTTGCAAAGCCTCTATATGTCTTGTCGCCCTTTTGCTCGGCGCATCGGGGAACTGGCCAAACCCGTTCCCAACATGCAAGGTCATACTTTTAACCTCTACGTAACAATGCGGTTTGGAGTCTGAAGATAATCTGAAATCAAACCGTCCACTGCCGCCAGGAATCGCAACTTCGCGTTGAACGATTGTATAACCGGACAAGGCAGGCAGTTTCCCCTGCGCCAACCATTCTTCCACCAGCCGATTGGCAAGTGCACTGTTTATCCCAATCAAATGCCCCTGCGCATCTTCGACAATTTCAAGTGTGTGGACATATTTGCGCTTCGGATTATCTGAACTTGAGTACCAGACATTGCTACCCGGATCGCTACATCCCGTCATGGCGCCGGTGTTGGGACAGTGCATTGTTATCTGGCTGCCGTTCGGCAATTGCACATCAGCCAGAAATCGTTTGTACCTGCGAAGCAAAACAGCAGGCTGTAATACAGGTTTAAAGTGCACGTATTTGCCCCTTTTTCCGGGCCATAAAAAACATCTGCAAAGTAACTGGATAATTCCTGAAAGTTCTGGTAGTTTACGCGCCCTTTTAGGCACCACCTGTTTTTAGAGACTAAATTCTATGGGTAAAAAAGCAGCAACTACTTCTCCGTTCAGAAACTTCACACCTTACGTTGCGAAAAAGAACGAAGAGTATATGAATTCCAAACAATTGGCGCACTTCGCCGACATTCTCGCCAAATGGCGCCATGATCTTATGGAGGAAGTGGACCGAACCGTCCATCACATGCAGGACGAAGCAGCAAATTTTCCAGACCCTGCAGACAGAGCCACGCAGGAAGAGGAATTCAGTATAGAGTTGCGCACTCGGGACCGTGAAAGAAAGCTGATTGGTAAAATAGATAAGACTATCGAGCTTATCGAACAGGACGATTATGGCTACTGTGATACCTGTGGCGTGGAAATCGGCTTGCAACGGCTTGAAGCCAGACCAACAGCAACCTCCTGTGTGGATTGCAAAACATTGTCTGAGATTCGCGAAAGACAAACCCACGGCTAAGCCAGCAACAGGGCAGCACAGTGTGGCGGGTACAACCAAAACCAGGCTAGCCCGCAAGTGAGCACCTATACAGGACGTTTTGCTCCCACCCCCTCCGGGCCATTACACGAAGGGTCCCTGTTAACAGCACTGGCCAGCTATCTTGATGCCCGTGCAAACCAGGGCACGTGGCTGGTGCGCATGGATGATCTGGACACCCCGCGCAACCAGGAGGGTGCCGCTGACAATATTCTCTGCACGCTGGATCGACACGGCCTGCATTGGGACGCACCTGTTGTATACCAATCGCAGCGCACGGAAGCCTACCAGAGCGCCCTTTTAGAACTTACCCATTGCGGGCATATTTTTTCCTGCCAATGCAGCAGAAAAAATTTGCGCGGACTCAGCATCTACCCGGGTACCTGTTCCCACCAGATAATTTCCCCACAGCACTTCACACCAGGGGTAGCGCCCGCAGCCCCTGGTAGAGCGCCTGCGGCGGCTCCTGGTAAAGAGTCTGCGGCGTCCCTTGGTAAAGAGTCTGCGGCGGCCCCTGGTGAAAAGCCTGCGGCGGCCCTCAGGGTAAAAGTTGACGACAGACGATTATATTTTGACGATCTGATTCAAGGGCCATATGAAGGTCGACTGGCGCACGATACGGGCGCTTTCATAGTATTTCGCAAGGATGCAATATTCGGTTACCACCTCACCGCAGCGGTTGATGACGACTACCAGAAAATAAGCCACATCATCCGAGGTGCAGACCTGCTTCAAAGTAGCCTCAAGCAACTTTATCTTGGCATGTTGCTGGAACTAGGTATGCCGGTGTACGGGCATATTCCGGTAATTGTGGATAATCGCGGGCACAAACTCAGCAAGCACAGCCTGCCAGACCCCATCGATAATACAGACTCATCTATAAACCTTGGCAATTGTCTGACCAGATTGGGACAAAACCCGCCAATCGAACTACAATACGAACCCGTAGATTCAGTTATTAGTTGGGGCATAGAAAACTGGAACATCGACCTGATACCACGTATGCGCAGCTTTCCTTTTTAGATAGCTGCCGGCCTTGTGCACAAATCTGGCTCCACACAAGGTGCCAGCAAACCCAATGTCAATGTGCCAGTTGGAAAACCGGACAATGACAAATGTGCTTTTGATTGTTCCAGATCCCGAAATGCGCGAAAGCATGCGCAACCAATTGCAGGCAAACAGCTACGTAATAGAATGCCATTCCAGTTTTCCACTCCAGACTCCGGCTTCAATGCAGATAATTTTGTGCCATGCAGAGCTTGCCGAAGGCGTAAATGGACTGTTTGGAGTCAACGATTGCCCGGTAATTTTATTTAGCAAAGACGCAGACATCAAAAAAGCCGTCGCCGCAGTACGCGAAGGTGCTGCTGACTACCTGGTTTACCCCTTCCTTCCCGATGAGTTGGTAGCCGCCGTCGAGCGTGCTCTGGGTAGCAGATATTTGCATCCCCATCCGGTTGCAGGTGAAGCCATGGTATTTTATCCGATGTTGGGTCGATGCGAGTTAATGCTGGAGCTTTTTGCACGGATACAAAAAGTGGCACCTACCGAATCTACCGTGCTCATTGAAGGGGAGTCCGGAACAGGAAAAGAACTGGTAGCACGCGCATTGCATGCATCCAGCTCGAGGCAACAGGCGCCATTAATATCGCTCAACTGTGCTGCTATCCCGGAAACCCTGATTGAGTCAGAGCTGTTTGGTCACGAGCGCGGTGCATTTACCGGAGCTACGAGTATGCGTAGCGGACTCATAGAATCTGCCGATAACGGTACCCTGTTTCTCGATGAGATTGGCGAACTCCCTGTTGAAGCCCAGGCTCGGCTATTGCGCGTATTACAGGAAGGCGAAATCAGGCGCGTGGGTTCCACCAGGACCCACAAAGTAAACATTCGCCTGATTGCAGCAACACATCGCAATTTGAAAGCCCTGACCAAAACCGGGCATTTTCGTGATGACCTGTATTATCGGCTTAATGTTGTGTCGCTGCAGCTACCACCACTCAGGGACAGGGGCGGTGACATTGCGGACCTTGCAAACTATTTTCTAGGCAAAATCTGCAAGACACTCAATCGCCCACTCCTGACCCTCTCACCTGCCACAACGGCTGCAATCTCCAACTATAACTGGCCTGGCAATGTAAGGGAGCTTGAGAACGCAATCGAACGCGCCGTTATATTATGCGATGGCAATGTAATAGAGGCGGATGCACTTGCCATCGACCACTCTGTTGTGGCAAATGCAGGAACAGCAAACGCACACGACAGCTCAGCTGAACCGGTAGAGGATGAGTCACACAACAGCCTGGAAGATTACTTCGTTAAATTTGTAATGGAGCATCAGGATCAATGTACGGAAACCGAGCTTGCACACCAGCTTGGAATCAGCCGCAAGAGTTTATGGGAACGTCGACAACGCTTATCTATTCCTCGAACCAAAACCAGACGCAAAACGCCGAGGCGAAATAGCTAGCTTCACCACGATCGCTTTGTTACCAAATTGCACACGCGCGGTAACACTTATGGGTATTTGTGTAACCTGGTTCACACTTTTAGTGTTTCTTTGTTAAGAAACGCCCGTAATTGGTACCTTAAATATATGGCATGATTAGTGCACCTCTTATTGCTAATAATAACAACAAGTTAGGATTTGCAGGGGAGGGGTCTCAACCTGGGTTGTCCCAGGCTGCAAATACAGCTGATCAGTTTGTAAAAATAATAACAAGACTACTGACTCACTGTTATATGGGGAAAAGCATAGCTTTTCCCTTTTTTGTTTTAGCCTCTGCTAATATTGCACCTTCACAGAAACGTAAGCACCCCAAGCCTTGACCAGCAATCTAACCGCAATCTCTCAAAGCGGCGCAGTTCAATTATCTGCAGCAGAGCATAAAATCGATCCCGCCGATATCGACGACGGCGCTATGCAGGTCGTGGAAACCCTGCATTCCGCGGGCTATGAAGTATTTCTGGTTGGTGGATGTGTTCGGGATTTGCTGCTCAACCACCGACCAAAGGACTTTGATGTAGCAAGTAACGCAACACCTGAACAGATACACGAGCTATTCAGGCGCTCCCGTATTATTGGCCGGCGTTTCAGGATTGTTCACGTTCGCCACAGACGGGAAATAATTGAAGTTTCAACATTCCGGCGTGCACTGGAACAGGAAGATATTTCAACTGCGCACTCCAGAAAGGATTTGTCAGGAAAAGATTCAGCCCAATCCAGCAAAGGTGTGATGCTGCGCGACAATGCCTACGGGTCGTTGAACGATGATGTTTACCGCCGAGACTTCACTGTAAATGCGCTGTATTACGACCCTCTCTCGGAAATATTAATCGACTGGGTAAGCGGAGTGCAGGACCTTCAGGCGGGCATTCTAAGAATTATTGGCGATGCAGAACAGCGCTACAGGGAAGACCCCGGTCGGATATTAAGGGCGGTACGGTTCTCCGCTAAACTTGATTTCACGCTGGATGAAGATAGTGCGCAGGCTATTTACAACACGGGTGATCTTATCGGTGAACTGTCTCCTGCCCGTCTATTTGATGAACTGACCAAAATGTTTCTCAGTGGGCACGCAGAAAAAATATGGTCTCTTTTTGAACACTACGAGCTTAGCCCCCTGCTATTTCCGTCTGTAGGAAGTGATCAGAAAATGGTGATCGCCGCGCTGCAATCTACTGACCTCAGGGTAAGACAGGAAAAACCGGTCACACCCGGTTTTATATACGGCGTATTACTGTGGTCTGCCTACCAGCGCAGAACCGCCCAATACAGTGGTGAAATGCGCCCCGGTCAGGCACGCGATACAGCCGCTGCAGAAGTCATTGCCGAACAGCAGGGCAATATATCCATACCCAGACGCTTCACCCAGTTCATTCGGGACGTCTGGAAACTGCAAACGCGCCTGGAAAATCGTCTGCCAAAAAATATCGAGAAGAGCCTGGCCGACCGCAGGTTTCGTGCAGCGTATGATTTCATGCTAATGCGCTGTGCTGCTTCTGAACAACCCCAGGAACTGGCAGACTGGTGGACGCGCATTCAGGAAGTGGACAAGGAAGCGCAGGACGAAATGATCAACGCCTTACCCTCGCGGACAAGATCGGATAAAACCGAAGGGCGCAAAAAAAGACGCAGGCGACGACGCAAGAAACCAGGAGAGGCATGACCAAGCAGTACCCCCATCTGCCGGAAAAACCTGATTTTCCGAAATACATAGTAGTAGAGGGCCCTATCGGGGCAGGCAAAACCACATTGGCCACACGCCTGGCAGAGACCTTCCAGTATCCAATCCTGAAAGAACGTGCATCTGAGAATCCCTTTCTGGAACAGTTTTACCGGACCGGACGCCAGCAAGCCTTGCCCACCCAATTATTCTTTTTACTGCAGCGCGCCAAGCAGGTAGCTGATCTTGGGCATGCCATGTTTCGGCCCACTCTGGTCAGCGATTTTATGATCGAAAAAGACCGCTTGTTCGCAGAAGTCAATTTGACGGAAGCGGAGTATTCCCTCTACGACCAGATATATCAGCAACTGGATATTAACCCGCCGGCACCCGACCTGATTATCTATCTGCAGGCCCCAGTGAACATTTTGCTGGAGCGGATCAAACGTCGCGGTATCGCATCAGAACAAAAGATGGCTGCAGATTATCTGGAAGCCTTAAGCCATGCTTACACACGTTTTTTCCACTTTTATGATTCTGCCCCGCTACTCATAGTAAACTCTGCGGCAATTGACCTGGCGAGCAACGATGAACATTTTGAATCTCTGTTGAAGCAAATAAATTCGATGGAGGGAACCCGACAATATTTTAACCCTCAGCCTTCTTTTCTATAGGCTGAAGGCTCTATTATAAGCTGAAGGCTCTATTATGAGCTGAAGGCTCCTCTCTGAACCAAAGGGCTCGCATGACAAACCCACCTTTTTTACCCGCTTCACAAACTGCCTGGCAGAATCTGCAGGCGCTTGCGACACAGGTTGAGCATACCCCGCTCTCACAATTGGTCGACACGCCAAAACGCTACCCGGATTTTGCATTCCAGGTCTGTGGCCTGAATGTTGATTATTCAAAACAGAAGATAGACCAGACAGTGCTTGATGGCTTACTTGAGCTGGCACACTGTGCTGAATTTGAGCAGGGATTTTCCCGCCAGACCAGGGGCGAACTTGTGAATTCTACCGAGGGCAGGCCAGCGCTGCACACCATGTTGCGCACACCCGATGCCTTGCAGGATGCCGCATACAGACCAACGATTGCAGCAGCCCAAAAACAGATGTTCGCCTTTGTGGATGATGTAATTGACGGGCGCTGGCGCGGTTATACAAACAAGGTTATAAATCATGTTGTGCATATTGGCATAGGCGGCTCGCATCTGGGTCCTGAGCTTGCTGTGGAGGCCTTATCGCATTTTTCCGCCCACGCCTTGCGCTTCTCGTTTCTGGCATCTGTTGACGGGCATTTGTTACAACAGCTGACCAGGGAAATTGACCTTGAACAAACCCTGTTCATTATTGCTTCAAAGTCTTTCAGTACGCAGGAAACCCGGTCAAACGCACAAAGTCTGCGCAGTTGGTTTCTGGAACGCACGGGCTCACTCGAGGCGCTCGCCCGGCACTTTGTCGCAGTTAGTGCCAACGTCGAAGCAGCAAGAGATTTTGGAATTGCGCCCGAGAACGTATTTGCCATGTGGGACTGGGTAGGTGGGCGGTTTTCAGTATGGAGCTGTGTAGGTCTGCCGCTGGCACTGTGTATTGGCAGCGAAAATTTCAGGGCTTTTCTTGGTGGTGCACACGAAATGGATCAGCATGCTCTTAACGCCCCCAATGCGCAGAATGTACCCGCATTGATGGCCCTGATAGAAACCTGGAATAGCAATTTTCTGAATAAGGATACCCACGCTGTACTGGTATATGACCGACGCCTGCGTTTGCTCCCCGATTTTCTGCAACAACTGGAAATGGAAAGCAACGGTAAATCCGTGCACAGCGATGGCAGCCCGGTCGGAGAATTATTAACCGCACCAATTATATGGGGGGGCGAGGAACCCAACGGCCAGCACGCCTTTCACCAGTTATTGCATCAGGGTACACGTAGTTTCAGTGCAGATTTTATAGCCTGCAAACTGGCCGATCACCATTTTGAGGACCACCATCACTGGTTGTTGGCAAATTGCCTTAGCCAGAGTCAGGCGATGTTACTCGGCCAACCGGATTCACTGCTGGAAGGCGATGAACTGATTGATCACAAACGCGTGCGCGGAAACCATCCGAGTACTACAATTTTGCTGGATAATCTGTGTCCCCGCACCCTCGGAGCAATGCTTGCATTGTATGAACACAAGGTATCCTTTCAATCCATGTTGTGGAAACTAAACCCCTTTGATCAATGGGGTGTTGAGCTGGGGAAACAACTTAGCCAGGGCATCTATAAAGACATCAGTACTACCACAAGTGGACAGCAGCTGGACGCTTCAACACAGGGTCTGGTTGAGCACATAAACAAGCGCGGGGGAAATGTTACATGAGCGAGTTATATCCGGTATCACCGGCCAGCAGAAGCCATGGCCTGATAAACAAAGAGCAGTACCAGGCAATGTATACCGCCTCGGTAGAGGATCCAGCTCGGTTCTGGGCAGAACAGGCGGAGCTGTTTCTAAGCTGGGAAAAACCCTGGGACACGGTATACCGCTCTGATCTTGAGAACGGAAAAGTTTCCTGGTTTGAAGGGGCACAAATCAACGTCGCTTACAATTGTATCGATCGTCATCTGGAGAAACGCGGCGACCAGACGGCAATCATCTGGGAGAGTGACGATCCCGAACAATCACTCATTATTACTTATACCGAACTTCACCAGCAGGTAAACAGGCTGGCCAACGCATTAAAATCCCGCGGCGTCAAAAAAGGTGACCGGGTATGCATTTACATGCCCATGATCCCCGAGGCGGCCTACGCAATGTTGGCTTGTGCGCGTATTGGTGCTATTAATTCGGTGGTTTTCGGGGGCTTCTCACCCCAGGCATTACGCGATCGAATTCTGGATTCAGATTGCCAGGTGGTTATTACCGCAGACGAAGGTGTTCGTGGAAACCGACCCATCCCCCTTAAAGCCAATACCGATGAGGCGCTCCAAAAGTGCCCCAACGTGCATACCGTACTGACTGTTCGTCGCACCGCAGGAGACATCAGCTGGACTGAGGGGCGCGACGTCTGGTATCACGATCTGGTGGATGGCCAATCCGATGAATGCGCAATAGAAGCGATGGATTCTGAAGCGCCACTATTCATTCTTTATACCTCGGGATCTACCGGTAAACCCAAAGGGGTTCAGCATTGCAATGGCGGCTATCTGTTGCAGGCCGCCATCACTCACAAATATGTGTTCGACTACCACGACGGGGACATTTACTGGTGTACTGCAGACGTGGGTTGGGTAACCGGGCATTCCTATATTGTCTATGGACCGCTGGCTAACGGTGCGACAACACTTATGTTTGAGGGTATTCCAACCTATCCGGATGCATCCCGCTTCTGGCAGGTAGTGGACAAACACTCGGTGAACATCTTTTACACGGCTCCCACTGCCATTCGCCAGTTGATGGCCGATGGAGACAGCTTTGTCACAAGTACCTCACGAAGCTCATTAAGATTGTTGGGGTCTGTAGGTGAGCCGATCAATCCGGAAGCGTGGGAATGGTATTACAGGGTTGTCGGCGATCGCCGATGCCCCATCGTGGACACGTGGTGGCAAACTGAAACCGGGGGCATCATGATTACCCCCCTGCCCGGTGCCACGGACCTGAAACCTGGCTCGGCAACCTTACCCTTCTTTGGCGTGCAACTGGGGCTGATGGATGAAGCCGGCAATGAGATTGAGGGCAACGAAGTAAGTGGTAACCTTGTGATCAAACATACATGGCCAGGACAATTGCGTACCATCTATGGTGACCATCAACGTGCAGTAGACACCTACTATTCAACCTACAAAGGTTTGTATTTTGCCGGGGACGGGGCGCGAAGAGATGCTGATGGCTACTACTGGATAACCGGTCGTGTAGATGACGTGATGAATATCTCCGGGCACCGCATGGGTACCGCCGAGGTCGAAAGCGCACTGGTATTACACGAAGCTGTAGCCGAAGCAGCCGTAGTAGGTTTTCCCCACGATATCAAGGGCGAAGGCATCTACTCCTATGTCACCCTGATGCACGATCAGGATACCAGCCCGGAATCACTGCAGCGTATCCATGCTGAGCTGATTGCCCTGGTACGCAGTGAAATTGGCCCTATCGCCAAACCTGATGTTATCCAATGGGCTCCTGCCCTGCCTAAAACCCGCTCCGGCAAAATCATGCGCCGCATCCTGCGCAAAATAGCTGCAAATGATTTTGAAAACCTGGGCGACACCAGCACGCTGGCAGACCCGAGTGTGGTAGATAACCTGATAAAAAACCGCGAATAGAGGCAGCCATTTTTATACGGGTTTTCCCCGGATGTTATTATCGGGTATTTCTCCTACATTTAAGCGCTTGGACGCTTGGATTTACAGGGAGATCAATATGCAAAAAACCTCAATTACGCTCTTTCTGATTTTATTACTCAACGCCTGTTCCTCAATGCAATCCGGGTCTACCTGCGTGGTTGAGGACGACTATTTTTCTGAAAACCGCACACTCATCTGGGCCGATGAATTTGCCAGAGTTAGCAGCGATCCACTCAACGCGATAGGGCCTGTCACCCTGGAGCAAATAAAGATGGAGGTTGAACAACAGTTTCAGACGCTTGGCTATTACTTTGCCCTTGAGGAGACATCTGCCGATATGCGCATTTCTTTTGTAGTGGCCACACGGGAAGAAATTGTTAAGGGCTCATATGTGCATCACGATCCCTATTGCTGGGGTAACTTTCACCACCCGAATTTTGTAACAAACACCGAACATCTGTCCAAGGAAGCTTTTCTGGCTATCGACCTTGTGGAAGTGAAAACCGGTAAATCTGTATGGCGCGGCTGGGCAGAAAAACCCGTGAATGATTACGACCGGCACAACCCGGCGGCGCTGATGAAAGAAGCGATAACTTCAATAGTAGAAGAACTTCCTTACAGGGTAAATCTTGAGCGATAAGACAGCCGGGTCAGTTGTAGCTGGCCCTGCTTTTGTTGGCTCAGCTGCTGTTAGCTCAGTTATTGTTAGCTAGGTTTCAACAATGTCACCTTTCAGGCTGGAAACAAATTCAGCCACATCAGCTTGTTCCTGCTGGGGAAGATTCAGCGCCTGCATGGTAGCGCCCGCATGTTCAAAAAATACCGCCCAATCGCTCTCACTGATGCGCATGCCCTTATGCGATAAACGCATGTCACGGCCTGTATAGTACAAAGGTCCACCAGCATTTGCGCACAGGTAATCGATAAGAAGTTGCTTTTCTCTCACAATACCGTCATCGCTGCGGTTTTCCCAAAAGCGTCCCAGCTGGGAGTCTGACTGCAAGCGCGGTAGCAGCTCGTTAGCGAAGGTTGCAATGCCATCGTATCCACCAAGGCGCTCATATAGCGAATTTTGGCTCATAGGGTTTTCCTCATTACCTGAACAATGTTGTTCTTGTGGTAATAATGCGCGTCAAGCATCAGGAATCAACTTCGGGTTACCCCTAGTGCAAGATGTGTTCTGCGGAGAAGGTCTTTTATCTATTAGCTGAGCATACTGTGCGTGGGCCCACAGTAGCTGGATATTGAGATGCCATGGGTACACGCATCCTGGCAAGGTTGCCCATCACAGGAAAGACAGGCACTGGCTCCGTCACCAAGCTGCTGGTACTCGGCCTTTGCAAAGTCGAGGTTGTTGTAATCAACGGCGTACATACGCGTTCTAAGTACATCAGCGATGGGAACCTGCATCGGACAGGCACCCTCACAATCATTACACGCATGTCGGCAATAGGTAAGGTCCGTCATTCGAGCATACTGCTCAAGTAGCTCAAAGTCAGACTTCGTGACTAAACGCGAACGAGCGGTAGCCAGAAACTCATCAATTCGCTCAACAGATTTCATGGACACAATAGCGGCATCAATATAATCGGTGGACAGCGTCCATTTAAACGCCGCCTGTGCGTAGGTATTCCCGTCCTTCTCAAAGGGGCGCATATCATTAAGTTTTGCGCCTCGCAAGACTTTCATACCGATGATGCCAATATTTTTTGCCTTCGCCCTGGCCATCGCGGCCGGTAAGTCCGGTAACTTCGCCACTAAATCAAAAGAGCGGGAAAATCGTTCATAGAAAGCGGGATCCTGGCCGAAATTTTGCGATAACAAAAACACGTCAAACAGATCGTTATCAACAGCATAGTCGACGCACTCAGACAGATTTCCAGCATGGCCCGACATTCCGGTAAAACGTATCTTGCCCTGTTTTTTAGCCTTTTCGGCGAACTCCAGCCACTCAGGATTACGCAGACGATCCAGGTCATTTACTGCATGATTGAAAAATATGTCGACATATTCTGTCTTCAAGCTCGTAAGACTACTCTCCAGAGACTGCATGATGGTTGATGCACTGGTACGTGACCCGGATCTGGTTTTAGTAGCAATGACTACCTTGTCCCGTTTGCCCTGCAGCGCTCTGCCAATCACAGATTCAGAAACACCGCCTGTATAACTATCGGCTGTGTCAAAATAATTAATGCCTCGCTCAAAGGCATGATCGACCAGGTGCTCCCCCCCACTTCGTAATTGGCTGGCGCCAAAGGAAATATCAGAGATGCGCACACCAGTACGACCAAGCGTCACATAATTTACGGTTGGTAATGTTTGTGGATCAGATGCTGCTCGAGCAGAGCTAATCCCGGCACCCGTGGTAGCTGCAACACCAAATTTTAAAAGTGATCGCCTGTTAAGACCTTCTGTCATACGTAATCCCAAGGGGGTCAGGGTAAAGTGCCAGCGTTCGTTAACGGGGTCAGAGTAAAGTGCCAGAGTGAATTCACTCTGGCACTTTACTCTGACCCCAAACAATACTCTGACCCCAGACACAAAAAAAGGGGGCAAAGCCCCCTTTTTCTGCTATGGCACCAAAGCCTAGGCTTCTTCGGGCTCTGCTTCAGTCTCGGCTTCTGCAGATTCACCTTTATAGTCGGCAACTTCCTTCATGCTCAGCTTAACGCGGCCTCTGGCATCTACATCAAGAACCACCACTTCTACGTCCTGGCCTTCTTTCAGATAGTCAGTCACTTTCTCAACACGCTCCTGCGCTATTTGGGAAATGTGTACCAGGCCATCCTTGCCAGGCAGAATGTTTACAAAAGCACCAAAATCTACGATGCGAGCAACTGTACCCATGTAGATCTTGCCAACTTCCGCATCGGCAGTAATTTCCATTACCCGATCAACGGCTGCCTGCATGGCAACTTTGTCATCCGCATAAATTCGCACACTTCCATCGTCCTCGATATCGACTTGAGCGCCGGTCTCTTCAACGATGCCACGAATGGTTGCCCCGCCTTTACCGATAACATCACGGATCTTGTCCACATGTACCTTAACTACTGTCATGGCAGGTGCATTATCAGACAGGCTATCACGTGATTCAGAGATAACCTTGTTCATTTCGCCAAGAATAAACAATCGACCTTCGTTAGCCTGCAACAACGCTGCTTCCATAATCTCATCGGTGATGCCATCAATTTTGATGTCCATCTGCAAGGCTGTAATACCGCTTTCGGTACCGGCTACTTTAAAGTCCATATCACCCAGATGATCTTCATCACCAAGAATGTCCGTTAACACCGCATAACGATTACCGTCCTTGATCAGGCCCATGGCAACACCTGCAACAGGCGCTTTAAGGGGTACTCCGGCATCCATTAACGATAACGATGCGCCACATACCGAAGCCATGGAACTGGAACCATTAGATTCTGTGATTTCAGATACCACGCGAATGGTATAGGGAAAGTCATCGGTGTTTGGCAGTACTGCTTCCAGTGCGCGTCGCGCCAACTTGCCATGTCCAATTTCACGGCGCTTGGGACCCGACATAAATCCGGTTTCGCCTACGCTGAAGGGAGGAAAGTTGTAGTGCAACATAAAGGCATCTTTATAGGTGCCTTGCAGCGCATCAATAATGGCAGAATCACGCATGGTGCCAAGCGTTGCAACTACAATCGCCTGGGTCTCTCCCCGTGTAAACAAAGCTGAACCATGGGTTCTGGGTAACGCGCCGGCTTCTACATGAATTGGACGTACGGTGCGCAGATCGCGACCATCAATTCGTGGCATGCCTTCCAGAATACGGTTTCGCACGATGCCTTTCTCGAGTTTTGAAAAACTCGAACTTACCGAGTCCTTGTCCCATTCCGCATCTTCTGCATCAACCAGCTCGGTAACAAGCCTTGAACGCAGTTCGGATACCTTCGCCTGACGCTGCATTTTGTCAGTAACAAGGTAAGCATCACCCAGCTCATTTTTTACCGAACTTGCAACGGCTGCCGCCAGGGATTCGTTTTCCGGTTCTGCAGACCACTCCCAACGAGGCTTACCCGCTTCTTCAACCAGTTCGTTGATTGCGATGATGGCAGCTTGCATTTCCTGATGCCCGAACAATACAGCGCCAAGCATCTGGTCTTCTGAAAGTTCCTTTGCTTCACTCTCCACCATCAATACCGCAGATTCTGTACCAGCAACCACCATATTCAGGTCAGAACTTTCAAGCGCTTCATAGCCAGGGTTCAACACATACTGCCCGTCTACATATCCAACGCGTGAGGCACCAACAGGGCCTGCAAAAGGAATACCAGACAGCCCAAGTGCGGCAGATGCCCCGATGAGGGAAATTACATCAGGATCTACATCTTTCTCTACAGATAGAACCGTGCACACAACCTGAACTTCGTTCATAAATCCTTTAGGGAACAACGGACGAATAGGTCGATCGATTAAACGACAGGTTAAGGTTTCTTTCTCGGAAGGCCTACCTTCACGGCGAAAAAATCCACCTGGAATTTTACCGGCAGCATAGGTTTTTTCCTGATAGTTAACCGTTAGTGGGAAAAATGCAGCGCCTGCGCGCGCAGTTTTAGCCCCAACAACGGTGCACAACACAACAGTGCCACCCTGGCTGATTACAACCGAACCTGTTGCCTGTCGGGCAATCTGGCCGGTTTCAATTACTACAGTTTGTTCACCTAACTGAAATTCTTTTTTAACTAAACTCAAAATATTTTCCTCTTTCCATTTTCCGATTTCTATTTCTCTATTCCAACAGTTTTGCCTGAAAGCGCTCTAACGCCTTAGGCCCAATCGCTTGATCAAGGTGGCGTATCTTGTTACATCCTTGCCCTTTACATAATCAAGTAATTTTCTTCTCTGACTAACCATACGTATCAAACCACGTCGCGAATGATGGTCTTTCTTATTCGCGGCAAAGTGGCTTTGCAGCCCATTAATATTTGCTGTGAGCAAGGCAACCTGAACTTCGGGTGACCCTGTGTCTCCTTCAGTGAGTTGATATTCAGTTACAATCTTTGCTTTTTCTTCTGCTGATAAAGCCATTTGTACTATCTCCAATATGCATTTGATTTGAAACAGGCAACCGCGCATACGTACAGCGACCTGCTTTTTGCACTAACGTGCTGCTAAAAGACGACGCGGCGCGATGCGCCCATCATCCAAAACTTCTCCTACCCCAATAAAATCGGGAACTTCTGTTAACAAGCGCACCCATCCTTCGGTCGGGGCATTAGGCACCAAAACCGGCTGCCCTTGTCGCACGTAAAAAGCACTACTTTCGGTTAACGATACCGCCGGCCATTCACGCACCGCACTGGAAATGGGCTGCAACAATCTATCCAAACCCTCCAGGCCATCCGTTTGTAACACCTTTTCCAGCGTTTCAAAGTCCAGACAATCCGCCTCGGCATAAGGGCCCGCCTGCACGCGGCGCAATCCTGTTACGTGCGCGCCACACCCAAGATCTTCGCCAAGGTCCTCTGCGATCGTACGAACATAAGTACCTTTGGTGCAATGTATCTTCAACTCGAGCCGGTCGCCTTCAAAGGCCACCAACTCATTTAAAAAAATTGTCAGCGTTCTCGATTTTCTTTCTACTTCAATACCTTGCCGCGCCAGTTTATAGAGTGGCTGCCCATTGTGCTTGATAGCAGAAAACATAGGCGGCACCTGTTCAATCGTGCCCCTGTAAGCATCCAGAGCGCGCTCTATCTGCACGGCACTTATACCCTCTACACTACGAGTCTCAAGCGCTTTACCATCAGAATCGCCGCTGTCTGTGGTCTGCCCCAGGCGAATAACCACCTGATAGGTTTTGTCTGAGTGCAATAAAAATTGTGAAAATTTGGTAGCCTCACCAAAACACAATGGCAGAACACCGGTTGCCAATGGATCCAGGGATCCGGTATGCCCTACTTTTTGTGCCTTAAACAATCGCTTGGCTCTCTGTACCGCATCGTTGGAGCTAATTCCGGTGTTTTTATCCAGCACAATAACGCCACTAATGTCGCGTCCCTTTTTGTTTCTTCTACGGCTCATAGTTCCTCTGGAACCTGCTTTTTCGGATCCTGCTGTTCTGAAACCTGGTCAACCGCGCCCTGTATTTGTCGATCAGACTCAACCGCCTTATTAATCAGGGACTCAAGTTTCGCACCTTCTTCTATAAGTTCATCGTAATAAAACCTGAAATGGGGCGTTACTCGCATGGTGCTATCGCGCGCAATACTAGACCGCAAAAATCCGCTGGCCTTGTTCAGCACGGCAAGCAGCGCCTTACGCTCCTCTTTGTTATCCACGCCAAAGCTTGCAACGTAGATTTTCGCATTCATCAGATCCCTGCTCACACGCACGTCCGTAACGCTGAGCATACCAACCCGCGGATCCCGCATTTCGGAGCGAATAATCGACGCTAATTCACGACGCAGATGATCTGCTACCCTCAGGTCTCTACCATATTCTTTCATCGACTCACCAAACCCGCGCTACCAGCGCTATAGTGTTCTCTCTACTTCTTTGGTGTCGAAAACCTCAATCTTGTCTCCCGGCTGTACGTCGGTGTAATTCTTCACACCAATACCGCATTCAAGCCCGTTGCGCACCTCTGCAACATCGTCTTTAAAACGACGCAGGGATTCAAGTTCGCCTTCGTAAATAACAATATCATCACGCAGTACACGAATTTTTTTGTTGCGATGTATCGTACCTTCGATAACCATTGATCCGGCAATCTGGCCGAACTTGGGAGAACGGAATACGTCTCTTACCTCTGCCGTACCAATAATTTCTTCCCTGATTTCTGGCGCCAGCATACCCGACAACACGGCCTTGACATCATCAAGCAACTCATAAATTACGCTGTAATAACGAAGCTCAAGACCTTCGCTGTCTATTACCTTTTTGGCCTGGCCGTCTGCTCGCACATTAAAACCAAAAATTACCGCCCCGGAAGTAACTGCGAGAACCACATCGGATTCTGTTATACCTCCTACTGCCGAGCGCACGATATTCACCTTAACTTCCTTGTTACCAAGGGCCAGCAGCGACTGGGTAATAGCTTCGAGTGAACCTCTAACATCTGTTTTTATAACCAGGTTCATTACCCGCAGCTCACCTTCCTGCAGGTTTGAAAACAGGTTATCCATTCGCGCAGCCTGTTGTGCTGCCACGCGCTGGGTATCACTACGCGTTTTACGGAAATCGGCAACTTCACGGGCCTTTTTATCATCCGGGACTACCGAAAAATCATCTCCGGCTGAGGGGGTTCCCGAGAGTCCGAGTATCTCGACAGGAATAGAAGGACCAGCCTGCTTTATAGCTTCCCCTGCATCGTCCACCATGGCGCGAACCCGACCATAAAACTCACCGGCAACCATAATCTGGCCCTGTTCAACGGTGCCGTTCTTAACCAGAACTGTTGCTACAGCCCCACGACCCCGATCAAGCCTTGCTTCAACAACAATGCCCCGTCCAGGTGCGTCCACCACTGCCGTTAGCTCAAGAAGTTCTGCCTGCAGCACCAGCGCTTCAAGCAGTTTATCCACACCATCACCGGTTATGGCTGAAACAGGTACAAACTGCGTGTCGCCACCCCAGTCATCTGGAATTACATCTTTGGCAGCCAGTTCATTTTTAACCCGATCCGGATCAGCGCCTTCAAGATCCATTTTGTTTACAGCAACTACAATAGGCACACCGGCAGATTTAGCGTGTTGAATCGCCTCTTCCGTTTGAGGCATCACGCCGTCATCGGCAGCAACCACAAGTACAACAATATCAGTAACCTGCGCACCACGTGCACGCATGGAGGTAAAGGCGGCATGTCCCGGAGTATCCAGAAAAGTAATGGCACCTGAATCTGTTTCCACATGATACGCACCTATATGCTGGGTTATGCCCCCGGCTTCTCCGGACACTACTTTACTCTTGCGTATGTAATCCAGGAGCGATGTCTTGCCGTGGTCTACATGCCCCATTACTGTAACAACAGCGCTGCGTGGCACCGCATCACCTTCCACGTTCAGAGATTCTTCAAGCGCTATTTCTACTGCGTCTTCACTGACGTATTTAACACCGTGGCCCATTTCTTCAACGAGTAATGTGGCAGTATCCTGATCAAGGCTCTGGTTGATGGTCGCCATTACGCCCATACCCATAAGAACCTTTAGTACTTCGCCCGCTTTTACAGACATCGACTGGGCCAGCTCACCTACTGTTGTCAGATCTCCAATCTCAACTTCCAGCTTTTTGAATACCGTGGGTACTTCAAACTGGCCACCGTGAGTTTCAACCGCAAGCGGCTTTTTATGCGCTCGACGCCGTCGACCCTTAAGAGAGATTTCTTTACGGCCACTCCCTTTTCCGCGGTTATCGTAACGCCCGCCACCACGCTGGGAGCGCTTGCCAGGCCCGCTTTTCTCGGATGAAGTTTCTGCCGCCTGGGCTTTAAGACCAGCTTCTCTGGCCAGATCTTCCTGAGAAGGCTGGCGCGACTTTTCAGCTTCTGCACGGGCTTTTTGTTCGGCTTCTTCTTTCAGCCTTGATTCTTCGGCTTCCTTGCGCAATTGCGCATCAACAACGCGCTGCTCAGCAACCTTGTTAGTCTCTGTCTCGGCATTAATGCGAGCGGCATCCTGGGAGCGAATTTCTTCAGCCGCCAATTCGGTTTGCGAAAGTTTGCGAGCTGGCTGCTCAACTGCTTCCACAGGCTCAGCTTCTTTCTCAATGATTTCTGCTGGAACTTCAACCGGCACTTCAACCGGCACTACGACAGGTTCTTCAACAACAAGAGCCGCTTCTTCCACTACTTCTTCCGGAACGGGTGTGCGTTTTACATAGGTGCGTTTTTTGCGCACCTCAATTGCAACCTTTTTACCCTTACCACCCTGGCCAGAGTTTAGTACCGTGCGAGTATTACGTTTGAGCGTAATCTTGGTTGGTGCGCGCGTTGTACCACCGTGACTTGTCTTCAAGGCACTCAACAGTAGTTGTTTGTCCTCATCAGAAACCGCATCGCTTGCCTTCTTCTGCTTCAAACCGGCATCATTTAACTGCTGCAGCAGTCTGTCCACGGATGTCCCCACGGATTCTGCAAGTTCTGTAACAGTTACATCTGCCATCTATTTCTCCTGCCGAAAATACTTCTGGTTTCGGCCAATTAGCACTTCTATTCTTTTACTTCTGCTGCTGCTTCTGCAGCATCGGCTTCTGCAAACCACGGGGCACGTGCCGCCATGATTAAGGCAGAAGCCCGCTCTTCATCAATGTCTATGACATCCGTTACATCCACAACCGCCTGTTCTGCCAGGTCTTCCTGTGTGATGATTGCATTGGCCGCCAGTTGAAAAGCAAGCTTTCGATCCATACCTTCCAGCGCTAACAAATCTTCCGCTGGTTGCACATCGCCCAACTCTTCTTCGCTGGCAATAGCCTTCGTCAACAGAGCATCCTTGGCCCGAAGCCTGAGCTCCTGAACAATTTCTTCATCAAATCCTTCGATAGCCACCATTTCTTCCAATGGCACGTAGGCAACTTCATCCAGCGTGGTAAATCCTTCATCAACCAATACTCCGGCAACATCTTCATCCACCCCGAGTACGTCCATGAAGTTACGGATAAACTTGTCCGCTTCCTCTTCCTGTTTTTCTGCCGCGTCCTGCTCGGAAAGAATGTTTAGCGTCCAGCCTGTTAACTCGCTGGCAAGCCGCACATTTTGTCCACCCCGGCCTATAGCCTGGGCCAGGTTTTCCTCATCTACGGCGATATCCATGGTCTGGCTTTCTTCATCCTGAACAATGGATACTATTTCTGCCGGTGCCATGGCATTAATGGCCAGCTGGGCAGGGTTATCGTCCCACAGAACAATATCAATACGCTCGCCCGCCAGTTCCCCTGATACAGCCTGTACACGTGAACCACGCATGCCAACACAGGCACCAACGGGGTCTATTCGACCATCGTTGGTTTTTACCGCTATTTTTGCGCGCGAGCCAGGGTCTCTGGCTGCACACTTGATTTCGATGATACTTTCCGCAATCTCCGGAACTTCCAGCTTAAACAGCTCTATCAACATTTCGGATGAGGTGCGTGTAAGAATAAGCTGCGGACCCCGTGCTTCCGGATTAACTTCCAGCAGCAAGGCACGCAATCTGTCATTCGTTCTGAAATTCTCACGCGCTATCAGGTTTTCCCGCGTAAGAATGGCTTCTGCGTTTTTGCCAAGATCTACTATGATCGCTTCGCGTGTTACACGCTTCACAGTTCCATTTACCAATTCACCCAGACGGGACTCGTATTCGGCGACCACCAGTGCACGCTCGGCTTCGCGAACTTTTTGCACAATAACCTGTTTTGCCGCCTGCGCTGCAATGCGACCAAAGGCTACCGACTCAACGGCTTCTTCCCAGCTTCCACCCAACTCAAGGTCTGAAGATTTTTCTTTAGCCTGCTCAAGTGTGAGCTGCGCATCGGGGTTGCGAAACTCTTCCTCGAGCGCTTCAGGATCTACCACTGCCCATGTGCGCACGGTGTCATACGCTCCGGTAGAACGGTCTATGCTTACCCGGAACTCAGCCTGTTCGCGATACTTTTTCTTTGTGGCAGACGCCAGCGCAAGTTCGAGCGCGTCGAAAATAATATCCTTGGAAACCCCCTTCTCGTGAGAAACGGTTTCTACAACTAAAAGCAATTCTTTGCTCATATCTCAATTTCACTCAATCATACTGCGGCATGACTCTGGCACGCTGCACGTTTTCAACAGGAAAGCAGAACTCCAAATCATCGATCTGCATCACTACTTCATCGTCTCTAAAACCTACTATCTGGCCGACAAATTTCCGCTTACCCTCAAACGGAAAATTGAGCCGTAAATTAATCGTTTGCCCCACATTGGCAGCATACTGCTCACCCTTGAACAAAAGGCGATCCATTCCGGGCGAGGAAACTTCCAGTGTATAGGCAGACTTAATCTGGTCCTCTACATCCAGCAAGGCACTTACCTCCTGGCTCACCTCACTGCAATGGTCTACCGAAATGCCATCCGCGTGTTCTATAAATATCCGCAGTGTCGTAAAACGACCCTGGGGTTTGTATTCGATACCCCAGATATGGCAGCCCAGCGACTCAACGGTCGGGCTTAACAATGTCTCTAATTCTTGCTCTTTACTATTCATATACTTTCTATCAGGTATAAAAAATGGGCTAATGCCCATGAATAAAAAACCCCTCGCAAGGGGCCTACCTCATAATTTATTCGCGGGGCTGCTCATAACCACCACAATTTGCTGCACTTTTTGTCACAAAACAGTACCCAAATTGCTCGCCGCAAGCATGTTACTTTCCATAACGGAGGGAGCCCACGCTTCAGTGGGCGCGGATTATACCTGTAAAACCTGCATTACCACAACGAAGGTCGGGGCCAAGAGACGAAAAAGACACGAAAAAGAGGCGATTATCGGAGCGAAAAAACAGCAAAAAGGACTGAATTGGCAGATCACGCCAAAACGCGGGCTAACCGTCTACCCACAGACCACACAATGTCACCCCCGTGTCGACTTTTGAAACAGCCAGGCAGATAAAAGCCACAGTGTGGTAAAGAAAGCGGTCAGAACCAGAACATCCCGCGGCCAGACCGGGCCTGTTGCCCCCAAATCCGCAGAGATGGCAACTATGGCGACCAAAGTCTGGGCCAGTGCCACAGCACACAAGGTCCACGCCAATCCACGGGCCTGGAAGCGCACGATGATAGCACCGAAGACCCCGATTGCAGCCACGCCTATATACAGCATGTTGGCATCATTGTTGGCATCCCCAATGATCCCTACTGCACCATTCACCCACACAAGCAGAAACGCGGCCACAAGCGCGACGCCGCAAGCCCACTTGTATGCGCTACTTTCAGTACTATTGAAGGCCTTCCACAAGAGAAACCCCACACCGCCCAAAAGCGCGATAAAGACCACGAAATCAGTAATGTCCCAGTTCAACGGCGCCTCCGATAGTTATTCTGTACCTGGTGATCTTATCGTAAATTGGCCTAATCGTTTATTCAAACAAGCGGCGAAATTTTTCCACCGAAACAAGACGCAATAGTTCGTTACGATTATTGGAAAACACCCTCCAGTCGTGGTAATCAAGGGAGGATAAATCCATTCGGGGCGGGACATCCTGCATTTGCGACCATCGCCTGGTCTTTTCAAAGACCACACCTACTCCCCAATCTGTGTCAACAACAAAATAGTCCAGTTCAGGTCGTGACGAAACAAAGTCAAGGAATGCCAGGTACGTTACACCGAGCCACATATCGTCCTGAAATTCACTAGTGGTCAGTTTTTTCTTTGGTGGATTACAATCATGCACGACCATGGCTCCACCGCTTTTGACCAGACGAATGCCATAATCAAGATTGATCATGGACGCCTCAAAACTATGGTAGGGGTCCACAAATACGACATCGAATTGCGCGCCCGCCTCAAGCAATTCTTCAAGCTGTGGTTCGCCGGTTAAATCAGCAGAGCGGTCATCATCACCATCCACCATATTGTACATAATGCGATTTAAGGAGCTGAACACCTCTCTGGAAACAGCCTTGTACATGTGTCCGGTGGTTCTGGTCGCTACTTCCAGATAAGAACTGCCTGCCACGTGTGTTCCCAGAATATTGCTAATATCCGCTTTGGTAAGGCCGGGTTTGCGGTTTTTTGGATCAAATACTGCAGCAATACTTCGCCTGGTTTTCTTTCGCCAACGCAGCCATCGATCTTTCCAGCGTTTAACACCGTAGTAGATTTTTCTCAGGGGCGTTTTGAGGGAAGGCCTGCTCATGATGCAACAAGCTTAACGCATCTGGCTGCGCGCAGGGAGACGAACTAATCAAAATGTCAGTAGTTGATTTCGAAAGTCGCCCCCACGTTCTACCCGGGTGCCATCAATGAATTTGACAGACACGTTTGAAACGCGTGCCTGGCCGAGTCCAAAGGTCATGATGTGTGATGGATCAGAGCCAAGCCCCTCGCCAGAGACAAATGGTCTGGTTAACGTACTGCCATCGTTCAATGTTATTTCAACGGTGGCCGCGATCGCTGAAGCCCGATTTGGCAGCTTTACCTTCAGGTAACCGGCGTCCCCACCACGGCTGATAAAGGCCTGGGAGCGGCCAGAAAGATTTACATGCACGATGTCCGGGTAACCGTCGCCATTAAAATCGGCGAATATGGGTGCTATTGAATATCGCCTGTTTACAACGCCTGCTTCCTTACCAACAGCAGCAAATTGCCCCTGGGTGTTTTGAATCAGCAAGCGACCAGGGGCACGCAGGAACGGCAGCTTCTGTGGCGGCAGACCGATGTAGTTTTCAGAAACGATTAGATCGTCGCGTCCATCAAGGTTCAGGTCTTCAAAGGACAAACCCCATGAAAATTCGTAGTCGGCAATCCTGGCTCTATCAGCGACATCCTCAAACTCAAATTGTCCCTTGTTCTTAAACAGCAGCCACTTCCAGTTATTCACCTGATCATCCCTCAAGTCGCCCCGAACTAAAAAATTGGGTGGCGTACTGCCAACATTGGAGAAAGCAAAATCGACCAGTCCGTCATTATTGTAGTCACCCACGGCAATACCCATTGGGTAACTGTAAGAACTACTGTTCGGATTGTCGCGATTAACAAAGGTACCGTCGCCACGGTTTTTCCAGGTGCGCACCTGTCCGGTATCGTGCGCCACGACCAGGTCCTCAAAGCCATCCTGGTCAATATCTACGAATATCCCCATAAAGGTATTATGTACGTACGTAAGGCCCGCTTTATCGGTCACGTCTTCAAAGGTATTGTCACCACGATTCAAAAACAGGCGACTGCTACCGCCATAACCTTTTTTATTAAAGATGTTTTGACCTTCGACCAGGTCCAGTCGGATGTATCCGGCGACGAACAAGTCGAAGTGTCCGTCACGATTAAGATCTGCAACACCAACAGACAAGGGCGTGGTATTAACGGGAATATCCAGTGGCAGCTTTTCGTTTGAGAATGAGTGGCCTTGATTGCGATGAAGCCAAACACCGTCAGTTCGACTCACAATCAGATCATCAAGTCCGTCACCGTCGGTATCGATCACCGAGGCACCAAAGCTCGCCGACTCCATTGTTTTTACAGGACCGGCTACAGACGGTATTTCCTGAAAAGACCCATCGGCGAATCGAAATAAACCGTCTAATTGACCCGGTCCACCGCCAAGAAACAACTCCTCAATTCCGTCGTTATCGATGTCAATAATGGCACTGGCGGCGAAGGGATGGGCTGTAGAAAAATCATTGCTCTGATCGAAGGGAATCTCGAGTGTCGAGTATCCTGGGATATCCACCCCATCTGTAGAAACCTGGTAGTCGATGCGGCTATCGGCAAGCCCCATGCCGATCACAGCAAGCATCACGAGCAGGACCACAGCGCCCAGTCCACCAAGCATTTGTTTTAAAAGTTTCATCAGTTCAGACTCTCCGTTTTCGTGCAATCACAATGGATGCAGCAAAGAAAATAAAAAAAGCAATATTGAGCGCAATTGGCATGAAGTATTTCCCCAGTTCCGGTGCCACGACGTAAACAACAAAACTCACAATGATCAAAAGAATTGGGTTAAGTAGCGCCATCCACCTTGGGTAGTAGCTTCGGCCAGTCAAGACGAGCCATATGTAGATGACAGACAACAGTAAAACTGCAATACGAATAACCTGCAACAGTGTCTCATAGCGAAAATTGTACAGAGCTACTAGTGGCTCGATCTCAGGCGTAACCGGCACGTTAATCAGCGCACTAATGCTTGCTCTCGAGCCGATCCACACCGCGCCCACGGCAAATCCGTAAGCAGCGATAAGAAACGCAGCCAATGACCAGGCCTCACCTGCGGGACGTAACATCAATCGAATGTGCCATGCGCCCACTAAATACAGCGGTGCACCGAACACACCGATGAAATGGCCAAGTGTGGTTCGTTCAGCCGAGATCCCGGAGAAAAACTGGAACTCGGGTCCAAATCGGGCCAGGGCATCATAGTGCAGAATGAATTCTCCCGTACCTGTTAAGGCGGCAGCCAGCAGGCCAACCAGGCCTGTGGTAATGACGGTTGATTTTGTCATGGTGAATCACCAGCCAACCAGGAAGGTCGCCTCACAACCACGCCCCTGAGGTACACACATCCTGAAATTCATACTATCCTCCACACGGGTTACAATTGAATCGCTGAGTGATATAGACGTTTGGGATACGCAATCGGTTACACTCAGCCGGAGAAAAAGGTGCGCTCTCCGGCCTATTGACACGGCTCTGAGCGCTATTCGTCAACTAACAATGCACCTCAATGACCAAAGAACATTCAAAATCGGTAGAAACGACACCCTCGTCTGTCGGCGATGACGCCGAGCAGCTGGTTCGCGACAACATCGGGTGGATGTTGTTGTTGGCCGATCGATTGCTGCGCGATCGCGCACTGGCAGAAGATGCAGTACAGGCGGCGTTTATGGCAGCGTTTCGCGGATTGGCAAACTTTGAGGGACGCTCCAGCCTTAAAACCTGGCTACACCGGATTACCGTGAACGCAGCGCTCGACATACTCCGCCAGGTTAAACGACGTGCAGAACAACCCATTGACGAACATTTACCTGAATTCGATTCATACGAATGCCGCATTGAGGCACCCTGGGCCCATATGGCCTCAGTGGATGAAATATTAGAAAGCGAAGACCTGCACGATCGCGTGCATAAAGCCATTGGCGAGCTTCCGGACGGGTACCGTAACGTTTTACAGCTTCGAGACGTCGAAGGCTATAATACAAGCGAAGTAGCCGAGCTACTTGGGATATCTGAAACCAACGTTAAGGTGCGTCTTCACCGAGCGAGGGCTGTGCTTAAAAAGCTACTAGAGCCGATTCTGCGACGGGAGGTACAGCCATGACCTTATTTAGCACAACCGGTGTTCGGCGCTGGCTAAAAGGCATGATGCTCAAACATATGCATCGCATGATCACCTGCCGGGAGTTCGAAGAATTCGTTTTGCGCTACCTGGAGGGTGAACTGAGTGACCGACAACGCTCTGTTTTTGAATGGCATTTACGTCTTTGTCGTGAGTGCCGTGAATACCTGGCAGCCTATAAACGCACCCTCGAGATCACGACCGCGGTGATGGCGCCCCCCAATGCGCCGGTGCTGGACGAGGTTCCCGAAGACCTCATCAAAGCGATACTTGAAGCGCGCAAACATTGATGTAAACCAGACAAAGCGATTTCTGGGAGAAACGCTGCGCAAAAAAAAGCCCGGTACAAGACCGGGCTTTCATTTTTTGGTAGCGGGGGCAGGATTTGAACCCACGACCTTCGGGTTATGAGCCCGACGAGCTACCAGACTGCTCCACCCCGCATCAGCAAGGCCGCGATTATAGGGAGCACTTTCAATGTGGTCAACGCATTAAGGCAATAAAATGTGCTTTGGGCCTGATTGGTGTCGAGTAAATTCAGAAAAGTGCGGTAATATCCAAACGCTTGATGAAAATTAACTCATGACTGAATTTTGTAGCGGCACCCCTGGAAAATGAAAACCGTCCCTGAAGAAATTTTTCTCCGCGTGAGCCAACACGTCAATCGCTTTATCCATCTGGAGTCAGCCGGAGGCTTGATTTTGCTCGCCGCGACAGTGGCAGCGATGATCGTCAAGAATTCACCGCTTTCGGATATGTACCTTACGTTCCTCAATCTTCAAGGTGCCATTAGCATTGGAACTATCCAGGTCGCAAAACCACTTTTTTTGTGGGTGAACGATCTTTGGATGGCTGTTTTCTTTTTCGTTGTCGGGCTTGAGATCAAGCACGAGTGGCGCTTTGGGCAGTTTGTTGAGCGACGCCAGATAGTGCTGCCAATGATCGGCGCTATCGGCGGAATTGTAGTGCCCGCGTTTATCTACCTGCTTTGCAACTGGAATGATGCCGCTGCCTCGCGTGGTTGGGCTATTCCCACCGCAACCGATATCGCTTTTGCCCTGGCAGTGCTGGCTGTACTTGGCTCGCGTGTGCCCGCCTCACTTAAGGTTTTTCTTATGACGCTCGCCATAGTGGACGATCTGGTGTCCATAGTGGTGATCGCGCTTTTTTATACTTCTGGCCTTTCACTTTCCTCGCTGTTATCGGCGGCTGTCGTCCTCGCTGTCATGTTTGCATGTCGCATAAGCGGAGTGAAGCATGTAAGCATCTATGTTGTGCTCGGTCTGGTGTTGTGGGTGTGTGTTCTAAAATCGGGGGTTCACGCGACTCTGGCCGGCGTCATCACCGCTCTCATAATTCCAGGCTCTAAAGCAGAGGGTGCCGAGGCCTCTAACCTGGAACGCTACGTAGATGAACTCCATCCGTGGATCGCCTTTTTGGTGTTGCCTGCATTCGCGTTTGTAAATGCGGGCATAAGTTTTCAGGGAATGTCGCCTGTCAGGCTTCTGGAAGGAATTCCGCTGGGTATTTTTCTCGGGCTGTCTGTCGGAAAGTGCATTGGAGTTTTTGGCAGCGTTGCACTCGCGGTGCGCTTCGGTAAACTCGCGCTGCCAGCAGAGAGCAGTTGGGTGCAACTTTTTGGTGTAAGCATACTTTGCGGCATAGGATTTACGATGAGTCTGTTTATTGGGGGCCTTGCTTTTGCTGAAATGGGATTGGGCTATTCACGAATCGATCGCCTGGCAATTATTCTGGCCTCACTCACCTGCGCTACAGTGGGTTATCTAATATTGCGTTTTGAGCGAACAAGTCCGTCCTACAGGAGGCTCCCATCATAATCGATGTAATTGCAGATTGGTTAAGCTTGAACTGGATGCAGCTGGCGCTCAGTATGGTGATTGTCATTCTCTACGTCGCACTGGATCGATTCAGTTCACCGAAATTAGCTGAAGGCGCAGAAGTAAGTGGCTTTAAAGAACAATCTGCGCGTAAGGCAGTCGGTATTGCTCGATCAGTTTCGGGCTTGTTCGGACTACTGTTTATCGGTCTCATTTGGGGCATTGAGATCAGCTCTGTCCTTGTGTTTGCCGGTACGGCGGTTACCCTGCTTGGCGTGGCCTTCTTTGCAAGCTGGTCGCTATTAAGTAACGTTACGGCATATTTTATATTGTTACTCCATCCTTCTTTCCGAAAAGGTACCTACATTCGTGTTATTGACGGGGACAACTATGCTGAAGGATCTATCGCTGAAATAAGTGTATTTAGCACCAAACTTGTTTCAGAAAGCCAGTTGGTTATCCTGTATCCCAACAACTTATTATTGGGGCGCCCGACATTAATTGGTCCCCGGGATCGCTTGAACAGTGTCGGCAAGCTTCCGCCAAACACTATACCAGACACCCAAGAGCCGTGAGTGTTAACGCCCGGAACAATTCAATTGGATCTCAAGCGCACGATGGTCCCTAACAGCCCACTGCCTGGATAAAAATGATCGATTTGCTTGCTACTTTCATCGTCCTGTTTGCCGTGATTGACCCGATCGGAACCGTACCGGTATTTATTGCTGTGACTCGAGGCTACGAGGCAAAAGCAAAACGTAAAATCGCGCTAACAGCAACGCTTGTCTCAGCAGCCATACTGATATTCTTTGTGGTCGCAGGCGAACTGATTTTGACTGCGATGGCGATCCCGCTGTCGGCCTTTCAAATCTCAGGGGGCATCGTGCTGTTTTTGTTTGCGCTCTCAATGATCTTTGGCGAAAGCAAACCGGAAGAGGAAACCCGCCTGGCTGAGGATCACAAGGAAACCGCAATTTTTCCGCTCGCAGTGCCCTCAATCGCGGGTCCGGGCGCGATGCTTGCAGCTGTATTGCTCACCGAAAATGCGAAGTTTGATTTGTGGCAACAGGTGCAGACCGTCCTCGTAATGATGTCCGTTCTTGTTATCGTGTTGTTACTGATGCTTGTCGCAAGCGGCATACAACGCCTCATTGGAAATTCCGGCGCGAGCGTGATTAGTCGAGTAATGGGACTGATTCTCGCAGCGGTCGCTACCACTAATGTCCTTATCGGCTTTCGCGGATACTTTGGCCTGTAATGCTCAATTTGAGTCGATTAATTGTATAAATGTGCGTTAATATCCGGGCACTTAGTGAGGAATAACTTATGGCAAACTCTTTCACGCAAGTAATTAATAACATTTTGCTCACATCCGTTTTCCTGGTTGCTACTGCCTGTTCCTCCCCGGACAAACCCGTATCCGGTGCGGATGAAATAAACGCACCGACTGAAATAGTGGCCGAGCAAACACAGGCTGATCCCGGCCCCAGAGTTCCTGCAATCCGGCTGGATATGCCCAACGAACTCATCACCGCCGACCCTGCAAGCAACGCCAACCGCAAAGCCTATTTTGGTGACTTGCATGTGCACACTGCCTATTCGTTTGATGCATTTGCCTTCGGGACCATTGCCACCCCGTATGACGCCTATCGTTACGCCCAGGGTGAAGCCATCATGCACCCCGGAGGATTCGAAGTTCAGCTCAGCGAGCCACTGGATTTCTACGCAGTAACTGACCACGCCATGTTTCTGGGCGCTGTAAAAGCCGCCGCAGATACCTCTACGTCTTTTTCCAAACTGGCGCATGTGTCGGGCCTGCACAATTTGAATGCCAGTGAAAACCTGAACATTGAAAGTTTGCCGCAACGGGTTAAGGCTTTTAGCACATTTTTACAAGAGACTTTGGCGGGCGTTGTTGGAGGCTCTATCGACGTGAGCCTGCTCAATGACATCTCTCGTGACGCATGGTCCGATACCATCGTAGCGGCGCAGAGACACAACCGCCCGGGCAAATTCACCACATTTGTCGCCTACGAGTACACCTCATCGAGCGACGACAGCGGCAACTTACACCGCAATGTCATCTTTCGCGATGCGGACAAACTACCGGCTATGCCGTTCTCAAGATTCCACAGCCAGAATCCCGAAGGACTTTGGGCCTGGATGGACGGCCTGCGCACCCAGGGTATCGAGTCCCTGGCAATTCCGCATAACTCAAATGGATCCAACGGACAAATGTTCAAGTTGGTCGACTGGGCAGGAAACCCGCTGGATGATACTTACGCACAAAGACGCCTGCGCAATGAACCCCTGGTAGAAATTACCCAGGTAAAAGGTACCTCGGAAACCCATCCGGTGCTGTCGGATAATGACGAATGGGCAGATTTTGAGATTATGCCTTATCGAGTTGCCACTACTTTATTCAGCGAGCCGAAAGGATCCTACGTGCGAGAGGCCCTGCTTAATGGCCTGACGCTACAGGACGCAGGTATTGCCAATGCATACCAATTCGGCGTGATCGGGGCTTCAGACACCCACACCGCTGCTGCATCCCTTGAAGAAGATAACTACTTTTCAAAAGTCGGAGTGCTCGATGCTACTGGCGATAGACGAGGCTCTTTACCGGCATCGTCGGGCCTGGCGGAGATGGTTAATGCATCGGGCCGCGCAGCAACCAAAGAAGTTGATGGCAAGCAGTATGTTTCCGGTGGCTATGAAACCTGGGGTGCATCCGGTGTTACCGGCGTATGGGCGGAAGAAAATTCCCGCGATGCCATTTATCGGGCATTTCGACGCAAGGAAACCTTCGCCACTTCCGGGCCACGCATGAAAGTCAGGTTTTTTGGTGGTTATGATTTAGATGAAGCACTTTTCAATGACGAAAATGAATTCTCCCGCGCCTATCAACAGGGCGTGAGCATGGGCTCGGAACTGCATGCCAACTCAAGGCATACCCCACGTTTTTTGGCCTGGGCAACGAAAGATGCTGGTTCTGCGTCCCTGCAACGATTGCAAATTATCAAAGGCTGGACAGTAGAGGGTGAACACTTTGAACAGGTTTACGACGTAGCCTGCTCAGACGGTGGCAGCACAGACCCGAAGTCGCATCGTTGCCCCGACAATGGAGCAAAGGTTGATCTTACGGACTGCTCCATCAGTGCAGGCCTGGGCGCCGCTGAGTTAAAAACCGTGTGGCAGGATCCTGAATTTAATCCCGCTCACCGGGCTTTTTATTACGTGCGTGCTTTGGAAAATCCAACATGTCGCTGGTCAACCTGGGATGCAATCCGTGCCAATGTCGCGCCCAGATCCGATCTTAAAAAGACGATTCAGGAACGGGTTTGGTCTTCACCCATCTGGTATGTTCCTGCTGTTGATTGATTGGTGCCGAAGGCGAGACTCGAACTCGCACGGGCATACGCCCACTACCCCCTCAAGGTAGCGTGTCTACCAATTTCACCACTTCGGCAATTATCAAAACCTTTATCAAAACCTAAAGGTCCGGTACGTCACTTGGTGCGCTTTCGAGCGCACCCGCTGCATCATCAATCTCTTCATCAAGCATTGGAACATCGTCATCCTCTGCGGGCGCTTCAAGACCACTACCAGAAATATTCACCGGCCCGGCAGTATCTGGCGACTCACCCTGCGCTGGAATGGAAACCTGCGGCAGGCCAATATCAGACAGGGATGCCGCGCGTTCCTTGGCGGCAAAAGCCAGGCCAAAGGACAGGGCGAAAAACCCGATAGCAAGCCAGGCGGTCACCTTGGCCAGAACAGATGCACTACCCGCACCACCAAATACGGTATTAGCACCTCCGCTGCCAAAAGCAGCACCTGCGTCCGCCCCTTTGCCGTGCTGCAGCAGTATTAACGCAACCAGTGCAATAGCGTCTGCAACCAGCAGACCCAGTAAAATTGATTCCAGATTCATCATTTCGTTTAACTATCTCTCTTGTGTTCAGGCCTATCTTTAGCCTATTTAATGCTTAGCGCCTGACTAATCTTTAAAAACTCCCCTGCATTCAGGGAAGCACCACCAACCAGACCACCATCTATGTCCGGCTGACTAAACAGTGACGCAGCGTTATCTGCCTTTACGCTGCCCCCATACAATATGGTGACGTTCCCGGCTACAGCGGCATCCCTCTCTGCCAGCCATTGACGAATAGTGGCATGCATGTCCTGGGCCTGTTGCGGAGTTGCGGTGTGCCCCGTACCAATGGCCCATACAGGCTCATAGGCAAGCATCGCTTTGTTGAGCACAGTACAGCCTAACTCGCCTACTATTGCCTCAATCTGGCCTAACACTACCGCATTTGCCGTTCCAGCCTCCCGCTGCTCTAGGCTTTCTCCCACACAAATAACCGGAATTAAACCTGCAGCCTGTGCCGCTACTACCTTTTCAAGCACCTGATTGTCTGTTTCACCAAATATCTGGCGCCGCTCAGAGTGCCCGACCAAAACAAAACGTGCGCCAATATCCAGTGCCATTTTCGCCGATATTTCACCGGTAAAGGCACCCTCAGTTGCCGAATGAATGTTTTGCACACCCGTTGCAATACCACTACCTTGTAGTTTTGTGGCAACAAATTCCACGTAAAGTGCCGGTGGAAATACAATCATCTTCGCCGCCGCGGCATCTGTCACAGAGACATTTTCAGACAACAGACCCTGGAGCAGTTCAGCTATGCTGGCCCGCTCTCCGTTCATCTTCCAGTTTCCGGCGTTAACGCGCTTTCGCACTCGAAATCCCACGGCAGGTGAAAAAGGGCCGCAATGTTAAACAACCCGCAGTGGCGAAACAATATTTTTTAACAAAAATAGTGGCTTTTTAGCTGCCTGCGTTGCGCACGACCTCTGCCAGTTCATGTACCAGCGTGTCTATTTCACCCGCATCCTGACCTTCAACCATAACCCGCACCACCGGTTCTGTGCCCGATGGTCGCAGTAGAATGCGGCCATTCGCCCCCAGTTTTGCCTCGGCTTTTTGCACTGCTGCGCACACACTTGCATGCCGCGCAATCTGTGCAGGCTTGTCCACTGCAACATTCACCATGGTCTGGGGAATCTGTTCGATCACAGCGACACACTCCGCCAGGGTACGATTTCCCCGAACGATAGGAACCAGTGCCTGCAATGCAGACACAATACCGTCCCCGGTGGTTTGCAGATCCAGGCATATCAGGTGTCCGGAAGACTCTCCGCCCAGCTCCCAGCCACGTTCACGCAAATCCATGAGTACGTGCCGGTCGCCAACCAGAGCGCGGTGAAAATCTATGTTTTGCGCCTTCAACGCGCGTTCTACACCCAGGTTCGACATCACCGTGCCGACCACGCCACCCTTTAAAGTACCCTGGCTTGCACGATGTTGTGCGATCAAAAAGAGAATCTCATCACCGTCAACAATACGCCCGGCATGGTCTACCATAATGAGCCGGTCTCCATCCCCGTCCAGGGCAATACCCAGGTCAGCGCCACTTTGTACCACACGCTGGCACAGTGCTTCAGGATGTGTAGATCCGCAGCCATCGTTAATATTCAGGCCATTGGGATGTGCTGCAATTACTTCAACACTTGCACCAAGCTCGGTAAATACCCCCGGTGCCACGTCATAGGTGGCGCCATGAGCGCAATCCAGTACCAGGTTTAAGCCCTTTAAACTGAAACCCCGGTCTACGGTTGCCTTGCAAAATTCTATATAACGCCCACGGGCGTCGGGTACCCGTTGTGCTTTACCCAGTTGGTCGGAGTGCACACACACCATGGGTTTTTCAAGTTCAGCTTCAATCGCTTCCTCAATTTCATCATCCAGCTTGTTGCCGTGGCGATCAAAAAACTTGATACCATTGTCAAAATAGGGGTTGTGTGATGCGCTGATAACAATACCGGCATCTGCGCGCAGGGTGCGGGTTAAATAGGCTACTCCGGGTGTGGGCATTGGGCCCATCAGTCGAACATCCACTCCGGCGGAAGTTAAACCCGCCTCCAGTACTGCTTCACACATATACCCGGAAATACGGGTATCCTTGCCAATGAGAATCAGGCTGTTGCCCCGGGAGGCAAATACCCGGCCCGCTGCCCAACCCAGATGTAATAAAAATTCCGGTGTGATGGGATGCACACCGACCTTGCCCCTGATGCCATCCGTTCCAAAATACTTCCGGGCCATAAGTTCAGTCCTCTGCCAGAACAGCCTCAATTAGCTGCTCTACATCCATTGCTGTTTGCTTCGCAACGATTTCCAGTGGTTTGTTATGCAGATAAGCATTAACCGCCTTCACCGTTTCGCCCACGTCGTGTGTGCGTATTACCTTCGCTCCCCTGGCACAGGCGCGATTGGCTATCATCGCACCAGCAGCTATCAAAGCACAGGGATCATGCCCCACCACCCTGCTTAACATGCTCTTGCGCGAGACACCTACCACCAGCGGCAAACCCAGTGCACTAAAATCATCGAGTTCCCGCAACAACTGGTAATTATGCGCCAGTGTTTTTCCAAAGCCAAAACCGGGATCTACCATTATACGCGATTCATCCATACCCTGTGCTGTGCACGCCTTCACACGCTGGTCAAGATATTGGCACACCGCACGCGTTACATGCGCATATTGCGGCTTTTGTTGCATGCTCCCTGGCTGCCCCTGCATGTGCATCAGGCACACCCCAACGTCAGAGTTCACCACAGCCTGAAGCATACCGGGTTGGCCCAGCGCACAAACATCGTTAATGATATGAACGCCACTCTCAATGGCCGGGATTGCCACACGGGCTTTACTGGTATCAACAGACAGAATTATGTCCAGGTCCAGCAAGCGTTCAAGCACCGGCATCACCCGGGACAATTCTTCTTTTGTCTCTACGGGAACCGCGTTTGGACGGGTGGATTCTCCACCAATATCAAGAATGCTCGCGCCCTGCTCTATCATGAGTTGCGCCCGGGCAACTACTTTGCCCAGATCAACGCGACCGGAAGAGTAGAGGCTGCCGCCGTCAGAAAAGGAGTCGGGCGTGACATTTAACACGCCCATAACCACAGGAGTTTCGAGGTTCAGGATTCGCGCTGCACACTGCACAGTCGGGCGCTCCTCTCTCTTCAATAAATCGGAAGAAAAGCCTAGTGTTCTCCTGCTGGACCACCAATAGATCCTTCACTGGCATCCTTTTCACTGGGCTTTACTTTGCCAGTCGGCTTGGGAGTATCGTCAGGAGAACGCGGTTTGGCACCAGCCATAATGTCGTCGATCTGGTCACTGTCCAGTGTTTCATATTCCATCAGGGCTTCCGCCATGACGTGCAGCTTGCTGATATTCTCTTCCAGTATTTCGGTAGCTTTCTGATAACAGGTGTCAATTATTTCGCGCACTTCGCTATCGATAAGATTGGCAGTGTTATCGGATACTGCTTTAGTAGCTGAACCGGCAGATTTGCCCAGAAATACGGCATGATCGCCTTCTTCATATTGCAGGGGCCCAAGTTTCTTTGAGAAGCCCCATTTGGTAACCATGCTACGCGCCAGGCTGCTCGCCCTTTCGATATCGTTAGATGCACCGGTGGTAACGCCGTCAATTCCCAGGGTCATCTCTTCGGCAATACGCCCACCGTACAGGCTACAAATCTGGCTGAGCAGGCCTTGCTTACTGATACTGTAACGATCTTCTTCCGGCAGGAACATGGTTACACCCAATGCCAGACCGCGGGGAATAATGGTGACCTTGTACACCGGATCATGTTCAGGCATCAGACGCCCGACTATGGTGTGCCCGGCTTCATGGTAGGCCGTATTACGTTTTTCCTTTTCTGAAATCACCATGGTTTTACGCTCAGCGCCCATCATGATTTTATCTTTGGCTTTTTCAAACTCATCCATTTCAACCAGGCGTTTACCACCACGTGCACCAAAAAGTGCAGCTTCGTTTACCAGGTTAGCAAGGTCTGCACCGGAAAACCCCGGTGTGCCACGTGCAATGATGCTCGCATCTACATCCTCACTGATGGGTACCTTACGCATATGCACTTTCAATATTTGTTCACGGCCACGGATATCCGGCAGGCTTACCACTACCTGGCGGTCGAAACGACCGGGACGCAGTAAGGCCGGGTCCAGCACGTCGGGCCGGTTGGTGGCTGCAATTACAATAATTCCGTCATTGGCTTCAAAACCGTCCATTTCAACCAGCAACTGGTTAAGGGTTTGTTCGCGCTCGTCATGCCCACCGCCAAGGCCAGCCCCACGATGACGGCCTACGGCATCAATTTCATCGATAAAAATGATACAGGGCGCCTGTTTTTTTGCTGTCTCGAACATGTCGCGTACGCGGGATGCACCCACACCGACAAACATTTCAACAAAATCAGAACCCGATATTGAGAAAAAGGGTACTTTTGCCTCACCGGCAATAGCCCTGGCCAACAGGGTTTTACCCGTACCGGGCTGTCCCACCATAAGAACACCGCGGGGTATCCGCCCGCCAAGTTTCTGAAACCTGCTCGGGTCCCGCAAAAACTCAACCAGTTCCTGCACATCCTCCTTGGCTTCATCAACTCCGGCTACGTCATCAAAAGTGGTTTTAATCTGGTCTTCAGAGAGAAGCTTGGCCTTGCTCTTGCCAAATGCCATAGGACCGCCACGACCACCCGCACCGCCCTGCATCTGTCGCATGAACAGCATAAATACTGCAATAATTATCAAAATGGGAAAGCTGGCCACCAAAAGTTGTGTCCAGATGCTTTGCTGCTCTGGCCGTTTGCCCTTCAGTTCCACGCGATGGCTGATCAGGTCGTCAATCAATTTTGGATCGGCAACGGCTGGCCGAACGGTTTCAAATTTACCGCCCGTGGTTCGCACACCATAAATTATCAAACCGTCTATCAGCACTTCGCTGACACGATTATTTTGTACTTCGGCCACAAACTCGGAATAGGTGAGTTCTTCGGTTTTTTCGTCAACGCTGAAATTGTTGAATACAGTTAGCAAAACTGCCGCAATCACCAGCCAAAGCAATAAGTTTTTTCCCATATCATTCAAAGAGTTACCCTCAATCTGGCCCTAGTGCCAGCTGTTCAGACTACTACACATTCACTTCGTGAACCACTTAAGCGCTACTAACTATACAGTAGATGAAATTTCCGCTAAATCCGTGCGTTAATCGCCACCCCGTATATTTCGCGGGAATCCTTCCAGGATGCATCAGGTTTGACAAGCTGTACGCGCTTAAATTCACGCCGACGGTCTGCTACCCACTCATCCACACCCTCACCCTGAAACATCTTTACCACCAGATTGCCTCCGGGTTTCAGGTAGGTGTGCGCACATTCCGTTGCCAGCTCAACCAGATACATACTTCCGGCCTGATCTGCAGCGCGTACACCACTGATATTGGGGGCCATATCCGATAAAACAAGATCAAGGCGCGATTCTTTCATAATTAGCGCAAGCTGATCCACAAATTCATCGCTGGTGATGTCCATTTTCAAAAATTCAACATCCCCCGGCACCTCCATATCAAGCAGGTCACAGGCGATTACCCGCTGCACCCGCTCTGCCAGGTAGTGTGTCCAGCCACCCGGCGCCGAGCCAAGCTCCAGTACCTGCATTTTGCCATTAAGCAGGGCGAATTTTTTGTCCAGTTGCGCAAGCTTAAAATGCGCACGCGAAACCAGGCCCTGTTCTATCGCTTTGCGCGTATATGGGTCATTTTTTTGTCTTTGCAGCCAGCGCTGGCTGGATTTAGACCGTTTTGACACTTCCCACCTCCGCATTGCTGCGTATAATGCCCGCCACGAATACCCGCCACTATATCAACCCACTAGTTTGAAGGCATATGAGCGACTCTGAAAATTCTGTTTGGGACAAAACCGCTACCAAGCAGCCAAATACCCGTGCCAGGCGTGAAATGCGTGGTATAGCACATCACTTGCAGGTTGTGGTAACCGTAGCAGAAAAGGGCCTGTCTGACTCCGTATTGAAGGAAACAGCCCGCGCCCTGCGTGACCATGAACTTATCAAGGTACGCATTAACCTGCTGGATAAAGACACGCGCAAGCAAATTATCGACGCGCTGGCAAAAAAGTGTGGCGCAAGCGTGATCCAGAAAATTGGCAAGGTGCTGGTGTTGTACAAAAACAATCCGAAAGCAGACCCCAAAAAATCAAATATCGCCCGCTTTAAGCTTGGCTAACGCTGGCTAGGTATATTCGACTGCGGTCACCTCGTACTCTACCAAGCCACTGGGCGGTTCAAAACGCACTTCATCGTCCACCTTTTTGCCCACCATGGCACGCGAAAGGGGTGACTGAACGGAAATTTTTCCTTCCTTGATGTCGGCTTCATCCTCACCAACAATCTGGTAGACAACGGTTTTTTCAGTCGCCAGATTTAACAGCGTAACAGTACAACCAAAGACCACTTTGCCATTATTGGTCACTTTGCTCAGGTCTATTATCTGCGCATCAGCAAGTTTGCCCTCGATTTCCAGCACCCGGCCTTCTGAAAACCCCTGCTGCTCTTTCGCGGCATGATATTCAGCATTTTCTTTCAGGTCTCCATGCGCGCGCGCTTCGGCAATGGCGGCGGCAATTTTAGGGCGCGCCACCGTTTTCAGATACGCCAGCTCTTTTCGAAGCGCTGCTGCGCCTTTAACTGTCATGGGTACTTTCATATTACTAGCTCACTTCACCAGGCTGGTGGATACGCGCGTGTAAGTCCTGCAAGCGCCGTACTTCCTCTCCTGGCCCATATTTTATCGCCATACAAAATGCTTCTCCACCCGTTAAGGTAGTGGTGTAGCAGACTTTTTTCTCAAGGGCCAAACGACGAATTATCGCAGAATCTGCAATAGCCTGCCTGCCTTCGGTGGTATTTACAATTAAATCTACCCGCTCATTTTTGAGCAAATCAGATATATCGGGGCGACCTTCATGCACCTTGTTCACCACGCGGCACGCAAATCCCGCTTTGCTTAACTTCAATGCCGTGCCCTGTGTCGCCACAAGATGAAAGCCGAGTTCCAGCAGCTCTTTTGCAACGGCTACGATGCCACTCTTGTCAGATTCTTTTACGCTGATAAAAGCCATACCCCCTTCAGGAAGCCCTTCGCCAACAGAAATACTGGCCTTGGCAAATGCACCGGCAAAAGTGTCACCAACACCCATAACTTCACCGGTAGATTTCATTTCCGGGCCCAGTATCGGGTCTACCCCGATAAACTTGTTAAACGGAAAGATGGATTCTTTTACACAGTAATACGGAGGAATAATTTCTTTCGTAAAGCCCTGCTCTTTCAGGCTGACACCCACCATGCAACGCGCCGCCACTTTGGCCAGCGATACGCCAATACTTTTTGAAATAAAAGGCACGGTACGTGAGGCACGTGGATTTACTTCAAGTACAAAAATACGCCCGTCCTGCACCGCAAGCTGCACATTCATCAAACCCACTACTTTCAGCTCAAGCGCCATCGCCTTCACCTGGGTACGAATTTCATCCTGGATGTTTTCATCCAGATTATAGGGCGGTAAGGAACAGGCCGAATCACCTGAATGTACGCCGGCCTGTTCAATGTGTTGCATGATCGCGCCAATCACAACATCCTGGCCATCACAAATAGCGTCGACGTCTACTTCCACAGCCTGGCTCAAAAACCGGTCTAACAATACCGGTGAGGCGTTGGACACAGAGACTGCGTCCCTCAGGTACAGCGCCAGCTCCTCATCGTTGTAAACGATTTCCATGGCGCGCCCACCCAGCACATAAGAGGGCCGCACCACCAGCGGATAGCCAATTTCAGCAGCCGCAGCAGCACCCTGCTCGGGCGCAGAAATAGTGCGGTTATTGGGTTGCAGTAAACCCAGAGCGTCTATCACACCCTGGAAACGCTCGCGGTCTTCAGCGCGGTCAATTGCGTCAGCGCCGGTTCCAAGAATAGGCACACCGGCTGCTTCCAGGTCTTCAACCAGCTTCAGCGGCGTTTGACCGCCAAACTGCACAATCACCCCAAGCGGGTTTTCCAGGCGCACAATAGCCAGCACATCTTCCAGGGTAACGGGCTCAAAATACAGGCGATCGGAGATATCGTAGTCGGTAGAAACGGTTTCTGGATTACAGTTAACCATGATCGTTTCGTAACCGTCTTCCCGTAAGGCAAGTGCTGCATGCACACAACAGTAATCAAACTCGATACCCTGGCCAATCCGGTTAGGGCCACCGCCAAGCACGATAATCTTTTTATTAGCACTTGGTGCTGCCTCACATTCTTCCTCAAAGGTGGAATACATATAGGCTGTTGCAGAGGAAAACTCCCCGGCACAGGTATCCACCCGTTTGTAGACGGGATGAATATCCAGAGACATGCGATGCGTGCGCATCCGGGCTTCGTCAACACCGATGAGTGTAGCCAGGCGTGCGTCACTAAAACCCTTGCGTTTCAAGCGGAACAATTCCGTATGGGTAATGCTTTCAAGGCTTCTTCCTTCAAGCCCCTGCTCGGTAAACACCAGGTCTTGTACCTGGGCCAGAAACCAGGGATCAATACCCGTTAAGCGGTAGAGTTCATCCATGGAATAATCCCGGCGAATAGCATCTGCCAGATACCACACCCGCTCGGCACCGGCACTTTTCAGCTCTCGATTGAGCTTCACCTGATCATATTTATTGTTTGGGCCAAATACCGGGTCCAGGCCCGCAACACCAATTTCCAGCCCGCGAATGGCTTTGTGAAACGATTCCTGAAACGTGCGACCGATAGCCATAACTTCGCCAACAGATTTCATCTGTGTAGTGAGGCGATCATCGGCCTGGGGAAATTTCTCGAAGGTGAAGCGCGGGATTTTGGTTACCACATAATCGATGGAAGGCTCAAATGATGCCGGGGTAACTCCGGTAATATCGTTGGCCAGCTCATCCAGGGTATAACCAATAGCAAGTTTTGCTGCGATTTTGGCAATCGGAAAACCCGTGGCTTTTGAGGCCAGGGCGGATGAGCGCGAAACCCGGGGATTCATTTCGATAACTACCAGGCGGCCAGTGTCCGGCTCAATGGCAAACTGTACGTTAGAACCACCCGTTTCAACGCCAATCTCTCGCAGCACCGCAAATGATGCATTACGCAACAACTGGTATTCCTTGTCGGTGAGGGTTTGTGCGGGTGCAACGGTAATGCTGTCTCCGGTATGCACACCCATGGGATCAAAGTTTTCGATGGAACAAACGATGATGCAGTTGTCCTTGCAATCGCGCACCACCTCCATTTCAAACTCTTTCCAACCCAGAAGCGATTCATCAATTAATAACTCGCTGGTGGGCGAGAGGTCCAGGCCACGTTTGCATATTTCAACAAACTCTTCCTGATTGTATGCCACCCCGCCACCACTGCCGCCCATGGTAAAGGAGGGGCGAATAACACAGGGGTAACCCAGGCTGCCTTGCACCTGGATGGCTTCCTCAAGGCTATGTGCGATTGCAGAGCGTGGCGTTTCCAGGTTGATGGCCTGCATGGCCTTGTCAAAACGTTCACGGTCTTCTGCCTTGTCGATGGCGTCCTGGTCAGCGCCAATCAACTCCACATTATATTTATCCAGGATGCCTTCCCGCGCCAGATCAAGCGCGCAGTTCAGCGCCGTTTGCCCACCCATAGTGGGTAATACCGCATCCGGACGTTCCTGTTCGATTATGCGCGCTACCGTTTTCCACTCGATGGGTTCGATGTAGGTAGCATCCGCCATACTCGGGTCGGTCATGATGGTGGCCGGGTTGGAGTTCACCAGAATGGTTCTAATACCTTCATCCATCAAGGACTTGCAGGCCTGTGCACCCGAATAATCAAACTCACAGGCCTGACCAATAATAATCGGGCCCGCCCCCAGGATTAATATCGAATTGATATCACTACGCCTGGGCATTAGTCAGGGCTCCGGTATTATTTTGCTCCATCAGGGCAATGAACTGATCAAACAGGTAGGCACAATCCTGCGGGCCCGGGCTTGCTTCAGGATGCCCCTGAAAGGAAAAGGCCGGTACATCCCTTCGGCGTACGCCCTGTAACGTATTATCAAAAAGGGAAACGTGGGTGGTCTCAAGGCAATCCGGTAAACTTTTTTCATCCGTAGCAAAACCATGATTCTGGCTGGTAATAATCACCCGGCCAGAACCAATATCCTTAACCGGATGGTTAGCACCATGATGACCGTGCGGCATTTTTACCGATCGTGCGCCACTGGCAAGTGCCAGCAGCTGGTGCCCAAGGCAGATTCCAAAAATTGGCATGCGACGATCAAGCAGCGTTTGAATAGCACTGATCGCATAATCACAAGGCTGTGGATCACCGGGCCCATTGGACAAAAAGACCCCATCGGGATGCATAGCCAGCACATCTTCAGCGGAAGTTTGCGCAGGTACTACACTTACCCTGCAGCCACGTGCACATAACATACGCAAAATATTGCGTTTTACCCCGAAGTCATAGGCCACCACATGAAAGCGACTCTCGGGTGCTTTTTGATACCCTGACTTCAGTGACCACTCGCCTTGCTGCCATGCATAGGCCTTTTTACAACTGACCACTTTCGCAAGGTCCAGACCCAGAAGGCCGGGACAGGCTTTGGCCTGTTGCAGTGCATTTTTTTTAAGCTCTGCAAAACCAGTGGAGCCATCGTCTGTAAGAACACAACCATTGAGTGCACCCTTGTCGCGAATGAGGCGCGTGAGGCGACGGGTATCTATCTCGGCAATGGCTACCACATTGTGTTGTGTTAAAAACTCTGCCAGGGATTGTTCCTTGCGCCAGGAACTTGCCAGAAAGGGCAGGTCACGAATGACCAGAGCTGCCGCCCATACGCGATCAGATTCCATGTCCTGGACATTACATCCGGTATTACCAATATGCGGATAGGTGAGTGTAATTATTTGCCGGGCATAGGAGGGGTCGGTAAGAATTTCCTGATAACCTGTCATGGCGGTGTTAAACACCACTTCACCAACGGCAGACCCTGAAGCCCCTATAGAACTCCCCAAAAAGACACTTCCGTCTTCAAGCGCAAGTAAAGCTGTATCCAAAAAAAAAAGGCCCCGGCGTGGTAGGTGGTACTCAAATTCAGGCTATAAAAAAGCGAGAAGAAAGCAAATTCATCTCGCTGATTTAACAAAACAATAATATTCGAAGGGGCTCGCGCTGTCCATGCAGTGAACAGAAATAGGCCAAGAGATTTTTTACCAGCTGTAAAAAATTAGGCCGTCTTATGCAGCCCCAGCACGTCCTGCATGTCGTATAAACCCGGCTCTCTATCTATCAGCCAGACAGCCGCGCGCAGGGCACCCTCGGCGTAATTTTTGCGACTGCTGGCCTTATGCACCAGTTCCAGACGCTCACCGGCACTGGCCAGCATGACACTGTGTTCGCCAACAATATCGCCGGCACGAAGTGACTGAAAGCCAATACTGCCGGGCACGCGCTCACCGGTAAGGCCCTGGCGAGAAAACACCGCCCTGGACGCCAGATCGCTGCCCCCAAAATCATTGCCTAAAGCATCCGCTACAATCTGGCCCAGCTTGAGTGCTGTACCCGAGGGTGCGTCTACCTTGTTTTGGTGGTGGGCCTCGCTTATTTCTATGTCGCTGTTTTCACCCAGCACACCGCTGGCCAGTTCCACCAGCTTGAAGAGTACGTTGACACCAACGCTCATATTGGGTGCAAGCACGATAGGGATAGAGCGGGATGCCTGGCTGATATCAGATAAAAAGGTTTCGTCAAAGCCGGTAGTGCCTATGACCAGTGCCTTGCCTTTTTCAAGACACATACGTAATGCCGTTTTGGTACCTGCCACCGTGCTGAAATCGATAAAAACATCAAATTCCGTGGACTGCGGATCTGCTACCAAAGTGCACTTTTTACTTTCACTTAAAACTTCTGTTAGCGCCAGTGCCATGCGTCCACTGCGGCCCGACAACTGGACGCTTAACATCAGGGCCTTAAGCTCTCAAAGAAATCTTTGACGCCAGCAAACCAGCTGCTTTCACGGGGCGAGTGTGAGGAACTACTGGCATCAATACTGGCTTTGAATTTCTCAAGCATGGTTTTTTGCTCTGAACTGAGATTAACCGGGGTTTCTACGGCAATGCGGCACAACAGGTCGCCAACGCCGCCGCCGCGCACGGGGGTTACCCCCTTGCCGCGCAGGCGAAACTGTTTTCCGGTTTGTGTTTCGGCTGGAATCTTCAGGCTTACCCGCCCACTCAGGGTCGGCACCTCAAGCTGCCCACCCAGTGCGGCATCCACAAAGGAGATTGGCACTTCGCAATACAGGTTAGCGCCGTCGCGTTCGAATATCGGATGATCGCGCACAGAGACCTGTACATATAGATCACCAGGGGGGCCACCACTCATGCCTGCCTCACCTTCCCCGGTGAGTCGAATTCGGTCGCCCGTGTCTACACCCGCAGGGATTTTAACCGACAGGGTTTTACGTTTTTCGATGCGTCCCTGGCCATGGCAGGTATTACAGGGATTACTAATAATGGTACCAGCGCCACGACAACGCGGGCAGGTTTGTTGCAGGGAGAAAAAGCCCTGGGCAACCCGAATCTGGCCCGCACCACCACAGTCCGGACACTCTTTGGGCGAGCTGCCCGCTTTGGCACCGCTGCCATCACAGTCTTCACAGGCACTCATAACCGGGATTTTGATTTCTATCGTATCCCCGCCGACTGCCTGCTCAAGATCAAGCTCACAGGTATAGCGTAAATCGGCGCCACGTCTAACTGAAGATCTGGAACGCGAGCCACCATTGCCAAACATGTCGCCAAACACGTCTCCAAAGATGTCACCAAAACCACCGGCACCGCCACCAAATCCACCCGCACCGCCTTCAAGACCGGCATGGCCAAACTGGTCATACGTTTGGCGCTTCTCACTATCTGACAATACATCGTATGCTTCGGTGGCTTCCTTGAATTTGGCATCAGCAGCACTGTCTTCAGGGTTACGATCAGGATGGTACTTCATGGCGAGACGGCGATACGCTTTCTTGGCATCTTTTTCAGAGGCCCCGCGCTCGATTCCCAGTACTTCGTAGTAGTCTCGTTTTGCCATGTTATTTAGTAACCCTTAAACACAGGAAAGCAGGCTGCAGATTACTCCGTAGCCTGCCCGCCTTCAGTCCAGCTTAACCTTTATCGGCGTCTTTCACTTCCTTTACTTCTTCGAAGTCAGCGTCAACCACATCGTCTTCGGGTGCCGCCTGTGCCTGGGCTCCTGCTTCGCCCGCAGCACCTGCAGCCGCTGCCTGTTCTTCGTACATCCTTTGCGCAAGGCCGGATGATGCTTCGGTTAAGGCCTGAATTTTAGCCTCAATTTCTTCCTTGTTATCACCTTTCAGCGCTTCTTCCAGTGCAACAGCGGCCGCTTCAATGCCTGCCGTTTCTTCTTCTGTTGCCTTGTCTCCAGCTTCGCTTACGGTCTTACGCGCAGCGTGCACCATCCCATCACCCTGGTTGCGCAGATTAACCAGCTCTTCAAACCTGGCATCTTCTTCGGAGTGCGCTTCTGCATCCTGCACCATAGCTTCGATTTCGTCATCCGACAAACCGCTGCTGGCTTTAATCACAATTGACTGCTCTTTGCCGGTGGCCTTGTCCTTGGCGGATACGTTCAGTATGCCGTTTGCATCCAGGTCAAAACTCACTTCAATTTGTGGTATGCCTCGCGGTGCCGCTGGAATCTCGGCCAGGTCAAAACGACCCAGTGATTTATTGCCGGTGGCCTGCTTGCGCTCACCCTGCAGCACATGAATGGTTACCGCAGACTGATTGTCATCCGCCGTAGAGAACACCTGACTCTTGTTGGTCGGGATAGTGGTGTTTTTTTCAATCAGGGCACTCATTACCCCACCCATGGTTTCAATACCAAGGGACAGTGGCGTTACGTCCAGCAGTAATACGTCGGTAACGTCACCCGCCAGAACTGCTGCCTGGATAGCTGCACCTACCGCAACTGCTTCATCAGCGTTTACGTCCTTGCGCGGTTCCCTGTTGAAGAATTCCTGCACTTTTTTCTGTACCAGCGGCATACGGGTTTGCCCGCCCACCAGAATCACATCGTCGATTTCGCCGATTTTTATTCCAGCATCCTTTAATGCAGTGGCACAGGGTGCAATGGTACGCTCCACCAGACTTTCAACCAGTGACTCAAGCTTGGCACGGGTTACCTTGATAACCAGATGCTTGGGCCCGGTGGAGTCTGCCGTAATATAAGGCAGGTTAACTTCGGATTGCTGTGAGGTAGAAAGCTCAATCTTGGCCTTTTCTGCAGCTTCTTTTAAGCGCTGCAGTGCCAATGGATCTGTATGCAGATCAATACCGTTATCTTTCTTAAACTCATCCGCCAGGTATTCAATCAACAGAAGATCAAAATCCTCACCGCCCAGGAAGGTATCCCCGTTGGTAGAGAGCACTTCAAACTGGTGTTCCCCATCAACGTCTGCAATTTCGATAATGGAAATATCGAAAGTACCGCCACCCAGGTCGTATACCGCAACTGTGGTATCACCACGCTTTTTGTCCATGCCATAAGCAAGGGCAGCAGCCGTAGGTTCATTGATAATGCGTTTTACATCCAGACCTGCAATGCGGCCGGCATCCTTGGTAGCCTGGCGCTGGGAATCATCAAAATAAGCAGGCACAGTGATTACCGCCTCTGTGATGCTTTCTCCCAGATAGTCCTCGGCAGACTTCTTCATCTTTTTAAGTACTTCGGCAGAAATCTGTGGAGGTGCTTGTTGCTCACCGTTTACCTCTACCCAGGCGTCACCATTTTTTGCCTTGACGATTTTGTAAGGCACCATCTTGATGTCTTTTTGCACAATGGCGGAATCAAATTTTCGTCCAATCAAGCGCTTTACCGCAAACAGCGTATTCACTGGATTAGTTACCGCCTGACGTTTCGCCGCCTGACCTACCAGTATCTCACCATCTTCTGTGTACGCGATTACAGAAGGAGTAGTTCGATCACCCTCTGAATTTTCGATGACTTTGGTTTCTTTGCCATCCATTACCGCGACGCAGGAGTTGGTCGTTCCCAGGTCTATTCCAATTATCTTACCCATCTCTAGTTCTCCTGCCGCTACCGGCTAATTTTTTATCTCGTAACGTATATTGGCCCGTGGGCCGAAAGTTCAAGCGCAAACTCCAAAATAGCGGCTACTTTTATTTTTCCAACTATTTCCCGAACGTGAATTGTGTGCCTGTTAATCTGCTTCCGGTGCCTGATCTGCCGCATCAGCAACTGCTGCCGCCTGTTTAAGCGGTTCTTTGGAAACCATCACCATGGCGGCTCTCACCAGCCGATCATTTAATGTGTAACCCTTTTGCAGTACCGCCATTACCGAACCCGGCTCCATATCTGCATTTTCCAGCATACCCATCGCCTCGTGAAACTGGGGGTCAAAGGGCTCGCCTTCGGGGTTTACCTGTTTTATGCCGGAGCGCTGCAATGTGTCGACAAACAGCTTGAGCGCCAGGCTTACACCTTCTTCAACGGCTTTAAGACGGGCATCTTCTGAATTGGTCTCAAGCGCGACAAAATTTTCCACTGCCTTTTCAAGGCTGTCGACGACCGGCAAGAGGTTGGCGGTAAATTTGTCCAGGGCAAATTTGTGTGCTTTTTCAACATCACGCGATACGCGCTTGCGCATATTCTCGGTCTCGGCTTTCGCGCGCAGGGTCTGGTCTTTAAACTCCGCTACCTCGGCAAGCGCGTTTTCAAGCGCAGCTGCGAGGTCTTCACCCTCCAAAGGTGCTTCCTGCCCTGAATCCTCGCGCTGTTCTGCCCCTGTCTTGCTCTTTGGCTTCCCAGTATTTTCTTTCTTTGTCATTTAAACACTTTCCCATAAACCCGTAAAAACAGTTCATCCGCGCTAAACAAAACGGTCCAATTTTTATATGGGGACACTTTTTAAAAACTACAAGGGTCTTGTAGCTCAGCAGCGGAAACGCATTCCGCCTATTTCGCGATATTAATCAGCATTTTGTATTCGGACATTTGTATCTCCCCTTTTAGTTTTTTTTAGTTTCTATTCAGGGCACTGCCCAGCAGTTTTGCCGTGACATCTACTATTGGAATAATGGTCTGGTAGGCCATACGGGTAGGCCCGATCACCCCCAGCACACCCGCCACCTCACCTTCAATCTGGTAGGGGGCTGTCACCATACTGTAATCATCCATCAGCTGGTAACCGGATTCCTCGCCAATAAACAACTGAATGCCTTCAGAATTCAGGCAATGATCCAACAACTGCAAAATATCCCGCTTTTGGCTGAACGCATCAAACAGGGCACGTACAGATTCTGCATTGGTGGGCGAGTCCAGCAGGTTGCTGCGCCCTGCCACCACATAATCGGTTTTACCTTCTTCAGGCTGAAAGGCCTTGCTGGCTACATCCAGCGCTGTTTGCATGAGTGTGTCGATATGGCTTTTGTCATTGCGCATACTGTCAATCAGTCGCTCGCGCACTTTGGTAAGGCTAAGCCCGGCAAACTCCTTGTTAATAAAGTTGGCAGCGGTATGCAGCTCCACTTCGCTATATTCTCGCTCGGTGTGAATGACCCGGTTTTGCACCTCACGCTCGTTCATTACCAGAATAACCAGTACCCGCTTGTCACTTAAAGGCAAAAACTCCACCTGACGCAGGGCCACCTGCTCGCTTCGTGGCAAGGTCACTACACCCGCCATGTGGGTAATGCGTGCCAGCATGCTGGAGGCACTGGCAACCAGCTCGGTGCGGTTTAAGTCTGCACTGAGCTCAACCTGCAGTTCATGCACCCGGTCTACACTCAGATTTTGTACGGAGATGAGGCTGTCGACAAAAAACCGAAAACCCAGATCGGTAGGCACTTTACCTGCAGAAGTATGCGGCGATCGCACCAGGCCCTTGGCCTCCAGTTCCGCCATAATGTTGCGAACCGTTGCTGCACTAACGGAAACACCAGGCGCATGGGCGAGCGCTTTGGACGCCACCGGAACCCCGTCAAAAATGTAGCGCTCCACCAGCATCTTGAATAAACCCTGGGCGCGGGTATTTACTTTTTCGTTGGGATCGTCGCAGCGCTTCATTTAAGTTTCAGGTATTCTCTTTGCACAAATAATCAACACGCATACAGAAATATACACCGATGTTACGCCACTTGTCCGTACAAAATTATGCGCTGGTTCAGACGCTGGATATTGAGTTCAGCGCGGGCCTGAGCGTTATCACAGGTGAGTCTGGTGCAGGCAAGTCTATATTGCTGGGCGCGCTGGGTCTGGTGCTGGGTGAGCGGGCCGACAGCAAAAGTGTGCGCCCCGGTGCCAGCAAAACCGAAGTGAGCGCTGAGTTTAATATCAGCCACAATACCCAGGCCAGGGCATTTCTGGACGCTGCCGAACTCACCGACACTGATGAGCCGGGACGTTGTTTACTGCGCCGTGTAATCTCTGCAGAAGGCCGATCCCGTGCCTTTATCAATGGCGCAACCGTAACCCTTAAAGATTTAAGAAACCTGTGTACCTCGCTAATAAACATCCATGCGCAGGATGAACACATGGCATTGCTGCAAAAAGATGTGCAGCTGAACCTGCTGGATGCTTACGGGGTAGACGCAGTCTTGCTTGCAGAAGTGCACAACAGCTACGCTAACTGGCAAGACACCAAATCGCGCCGCGCGCAACTGCAACAACGTCTGGAAGCCAGCAAGGACCGACAGGCCCTGATCAGTTACCAGGTAGAGGAACTTGATGCGCTGGCACTTGAGCCCGGCGAATATGAAGACATCGACGTACATCATCGCAGGCTTGCCAGGGCAGACGACCTGCAGGCCAGCCTGAGCAGCTTATTGGGTTTACTGGATACTGGTGATGAAACAAGTGACGCGGCTACCAGCATTCTGGATCAGGTGCGCAAGCTGTGCGCTGGCCTGGCTGCAGTAGAAGAGGTGGGCAAGGATAGGGATGCCCATCTGAATACCGCCAGAGAACTTGTTCAAAACGCCCTGGATTTTCTTGAGGAAGCCAACACCGAGCTCGGCCGCTATCTGGACGGCCTGACACCGGACCCGGAAAAACTGAACGAGCTTGAAGAACGCATTGCCACCATAAATGCCTTGTCCCGCAAGCACCGCGTGCGCCCGGAACTGCTTGCAGACTTGCACGTTGCACTGCAAGGGGAGCTTGCCAGTGCATCCATTGATGAAAGTGAATTTGAAGCACTCGCACAGGAAGAACTCGCGCTGGAAAATACCTTTCTGCAGGTTGCACGAACCCTGCAAGGTGTTCGCAAGAAAGCCGCCGGCACATTTTCTGAAACCGTAAGCACCCATATGCAACACCTGGGCATCAAGGGCGGCCTGCTGGATATCAGATTTAGCGAACAGCTCAGCGCACGCGGCCTGGACGCCGTGGAATACATGGTGGTTACCAACCCGAAATATCCCGCCGCACCCTTATCCAGAGTAGCATCCGGCGGTGAACGAACCCGTATCAGCCTTGCCATTCAGGTAGTCGCCGCAGAACAAACCCTGCTACCCACTCTGGTGCTGGACGAGGCTGACGTTGGCGTTGGGGGTAAAACCTCGGACATTCTCGGACGCCTGCTCAGAAAACTTGCCGGTAACACACAGGTACTTTGTGTAACACACGCACCGCAAGTAGCGGCCCTTGGGCACCAGCATCTGGTAGTAGCAAAAACAGAAAGCCAGGATTCAAGTATTGCCACACTGGATAAAACAGAGCGTGTGGAAGAGCTGGCACGCATGCTGGGTGGTAAGGACATTACCACCAAAACCCGTCAATATGCCGAGGAACTGATCAGTTTAACCGAATCGTCGGACCAGGCCCTATGACCAGGCCCCAGGAATAGAGCAGGTGTCGTTCAGGCTGCATTCAGCGCAATCACACGATAATTGTTATCAATAAGTGCCTTTATCAGCAAATTAATGCGGAATATTCGTCCTGCCGACTTTGACATTCAATTTTTTGTCGCTAGTATTTGCGCCCGAGCAGGGCACAGCCCTGTTCTTAAGTAATGTGTAAACAAAACGGAAACTGATTTTGCTGGCAAAACATACAAAATTTCTCGTATCAAGCGTAATAGCCGTCCTGCTGCTAAGCGCCTGTGCCATGCCAAATTTTCGCATTCCGCGCGTGCACAGAATTACCATTCAACAGGGTAACCTGGTGACCCAGGACATGATCGACAAACTAAAGCCCGGCATGAGCAGAAAACAGGTTGCTTTTGTGCTGGGCGAACCCGTGGTTAAAAACCCCTTTGACCAGAGCCGATGGGACTATGTATACACCGTATTTATTCAGCCTAATTTCAATTCTGAAAAACGCCTGTCGGTGTTTTTTGTGGATGACCACTTAAGCTACTTCACCGGTGACTACAAACCCACAGAAGCGAAAGAAACAGAAGACGTTGTAGCGGATACCTCAGAAACCAGCGCAAGCGACGACAGCTAGCCCGTCAGGGTTAAGGTTTTCCCGATTGGGTTTTAGCCCGCGCGTGACGCTGTTGCATCGGGTCGACCAGAAGCGGTCGGTAAATTTCAATGCGATCATTTTCTTCTAAAACTTGCGTTAGATCACTCAGCACTTCGTAATATATTCCCACCGGGTGCTCGGCCAAATCCAGGGTTGAAAACGGCTCATGCTTACAGGCCTCATCCAGCGCCTCTTGAACGGTGCTACCCGGGGGTAGTGTTAACATCAGGCTATGGGTACAGCGCGGCAGCGCGTACACGACCTCCACTTCCAGCGTGTCAGTCATTTGTGCTATCCATACGAGCTATCCATAAATTGCATCCGCGCGCGCACAAAAAGCATCTACTACATTGTTGGCGGTTTTTTTTACCACGCCCATAATCACCCGCTCAATCATGGCGCCTGCGACCTTGTATTCCAGTGTTAACTCGGTTTTACATCCCATATCACCCAGCGCCTGAAACTCCCACGTGCCCTTAAGATGGCGAAACGGGCCATGTACCAGCTCCATATCAATGCGCCCGGGAAAGCTGGAATTATTGTGGGTTTCAAAGCGCTCTTCAATGCGACTGCGACTGATCGTTAGCGCTGCACGCACCTGCCCGCCTTCACCCGGATTGTAATCATCACAATAAACCACCGCTGCTTTACACCAGGGCAGAAATTCCGGGTAACGCTCAATATCATTTACCAGAGCAAACATTTGTTCTGCACTAAAGGGCACGAGGGCCGAGCGTGAAAGTGTTTTCATTAAAAAATCTTATGCCAGATAAGGTAAATACAGGGTGATGTACAAGGTGTAAATAAACACCGCCAACACACCCAGCGGCGCGACCAGCTTAATAAGTACATTCCATACCAACTCTTTTACGCCACCATTCAGGCCCAACTGCTCGGCAACAATCGATTTTGGTAGTACGTAAGCCACAAACACTGCAATCAATACCCCGCCTAACGGTAACATTATGTTTTGTGTTACATAATCCACAAAGGCAAAAAATGTGAGGTCTCCGGCTACGTGCACATCGGACCACAGGTTAAAGGACAGTACAGAACCCACCCCCAGAATCCAGCAAATAACGCCCATGCTGGTAGCCACCCGGGCGCGTTTGGCGTTGTATTCTTCCACCAGATAGGCAAGCAAGGGCTCAAGCAGTGAAATAGCCGAGGTGATGGCAGCAAAGCTCACCAGTAAAAAAAACAGTGTGCCAAATATTACTCCCATCTCCATTTGTCCAAAGGCCAGTGGTACCGTTACAAACATCAGACCTGGGCCGGAAGCTGGGTCCAGACCATTGGCAAATACGATGGGGAAAATCGCAAGCCCGGCGGCTATGGCTACACTCGTGTCGATGAGGGCTACGGTAGTAATCGTGCTAAAAATAGACGTGTCTTTGGGTACATACGCGCCGTACGCCATGATGGCACCCATGGCCAGGCTCAAGGTGAAAAAAGCCTGCCCCAGTGCCACCAGAAAACCGTCCAGCTTCATAACCGACCAGTCAAAGCCGAACATAAAATTAAAGCCCTGCTCAAAACCCCCGGACTGCGCGCTGTATCCGAGCAGAATGATTAACAAAACAAACAACAGCGGCATAAACCAGCGGATGGCGGTTTCCAGGCCTTTGACCACCCCTTTGGAGACAATCCACACCACCAGGACCATAAACAGTGTGTGCCAGAACATAAGCTGTAAGGGATTACCAAGAAATGTATTGAACAGGTTATTAGCAAACTCGGGCGTTGCTGCATCCAGCACGCCACTGGCCATTTGCCAGATGTAAAACAGGGCCCAGCCGGCAATCACCGAATAATAGGACAGAATCAAAAACCCGGCGCCAATGCCCAACCAACCCACCAGCTGCCAGAAATCACTGGCTTTGGCAGCCCCGGCCAAATTACGCATGGCATGTACAGGACTCCCCCGTCCGGCCCGGCCCAGCATCACTTCTGCCACCATGATAGGAATGCCCATCAAGAGCACACAGCCCAGATACACCACCACAAAAGCCCCACCGCCATTTTCACCGGCGATGTAGGGAAACTTCCAGATATTACCCAGGCCCACCGCAGAACCGGCCGCCGCCAGCACAAATAACCAGCGGCTGGACCACATGCCCTGGGGTGAGCTGTCAGCTTTAGCGGCTTTTTGTTTACTTGAGGTGTAGGCCATGCAGCGTAATCTCTGGATTTGTGGCGTGCATTCTCATCAATTTGGGCTTTAGCGGCAAGAGGGATAGCAGCACTTGAAGCGGGCTTTAATAGAACACACCATCCAGAAAGCTAATCATTACATCGAGTGCCGCCGGGGCGTCAGCCTCAAAGCTGGTGCCAAGCATCATGTTTGAGCCCGAATCCAGAAAAGCGTGGGGCCTGCCCTCATGCACCCAATATTCGGCGCTATGACCGGCGCTCCGCAGCAGATTGGCATAGGCTTCAACCGAAGCAGGTGTTACCAGACTGTCTTCGCTGCCAACAGTAAGCAGCTGGGGTGGCAGTTGTCGCTCACTGGAATCCGGAATGTGATAAAGCGGTGAGACGGCCTGGTACAATTCGGGATTGTCATCCGCCGTGAAACCATCACCAAAAATACCCCTGGCTATCGAACCGCTAGCGAGCCAGAACGGGTTCATTATTCCCTCAAAGCCCTCCAATGCACCCTGATACATGTCAAAGGCGCCGTAACTCAAAATGGCCGCCTGAACATCCAGGCCGCGCTCCAAAACCACTTGCTCCGCGGTTTTTCCAGGGGGTAGATACGCTGGAGTAAACAAGGGCGATTGCTCGGAAAATGGGTGGGACCCCAGGCGGTTGCCCATATTTACGACCATTGCCGCAAGGTGGCCACCAGCGCTGTCTCCGGTAACCGCGATTCGCGCACCGTCTCCCCCGTAGTTTACGATATGGTCTTTTACCCACAATACGGCACCGAAGGCATCCCCAACGATCTCATCGAGCGTCACCGTGTTGTCTTCATCCCCCAACAGTCGGTAGTTGACGTTACAAACTACATACGCGCTGTTAGTGGCCAGATAGGCAGCGCTTTGGTCCATGATCGATTTGTTGTTGATCAGCCAACCACCACCATGAAACATAACCACCACCGGGTAGGAGGCTTTGCCTGATTTCGGGGTGTAAATATCCATGGTGAGATCAAAACCATCGGGCGAGGCCCACAAAACATCTTTCGCCAGCGTGTATTTTTCAGGATTGTTATTAGCAAGCAGTTCCGGGGTTTCAGAACATGAAAATTGCAGAAAAGTGACTAAAAGCAGCGCAACTGCCAGCTTTGCGGCGACGATTCTATGGGTATGTATCTTCATTTCGGGATTTGCCTTTTCACCAGAGTTGCGGGACATAGCGGGTAATCTTTGATTTAATCCTCTGCATTCTCATCAATTCGGGTCGCACCGGCAAGAGAGGCAGGCGCCATGAAGCGCATACTCACCGAGCAAGAGATTCAGGACTTTAGCGATAATGGCGTTGTGTATGTAAAAAACGCCGTGGATGCAGACTGGATTACCCGCTTAACCGGCGTGGTTGATAGTCAGATGCAAAACCCTGGCAAATGGGTGAATGACGCCAACCCCGGCAATGCCACAGACCGCATGTTCACCGATCGCTATATGTGGCAGAACAATGCCGATATAAAGGACTTTATCTATGCCTCAGGCTGCGCCGAAATGGCAGCGCAAGCCATGCGCAGCAAACAGATACGCTTCTATTTTGATCACATTCTGGTGAAAGAACCGGGTACCACTGAACAAACCCCATGGCATCAGGACATTCCTTACTGGCCCTTTTTAGGCAAACAGGTATGCAGCTGCTGGGTGGCACTTACCCCGTCAACCGTTAAAGGCAGTGCCATGGAGTTTGTACGCGGCTCACACCTGGACAATACCTATTACAAGGCCGAAGTATTTGGTAAGCGCGATGATCATCCAAATAACGACTGGACCGGCAAAAGCCAGGGCGTACCCGTACCCGACATTGATGGCAGCCGCGAAAATTACGACATTGTCGGCTGGGACGTGGAACCGGGCGATGCTCTTATCTTCAGTGCCTGGACTTTACACGGAGCACCGGGCAATGCGTCTGAGCGCCAACGCCGCGCCGCAATCTCAACCCGCTGGCTGGGGGATGATGCTGTATGGCATCCACATGAAGCAGCCGATCCTATTGTCACCCAGCAGGACGTATCGATAGCCCCGGGGGATGCCCCGAGAGATGACAAAGTGTTTCCCTGTGTTGTGGGTTAAAGCAATTACTCTATAATGCCGCGCTCTTCCATCGAGTAAGTATGAGTAAGTGGCGTGGCCAAAAAGAAACCTAAAGCTCCTTCGTCTACCATCGCGCGTAACAAACGTGCGAGCTATGACTATACGCTTACTGATCGTTTTGAAGCGGGCCTGGTCTTGCAGGGTTGGGAAGTAAAAAGTATTCGTGCAGGCAGATGCCAGCTTACTGAAAGTTATGTGCTGTTAAAGGATGGCGAAGCGTTTTTGTTTGGCGCACATATTGACCCGCTATTAAGCGCATCCAGCCACGTGATCGCAGACCCTATACGCACGCGCAAACTGCTGCTGCACAAACAGGAAATTTCCAGAATCTTTCGCGCCACCCAACAAAAAGGTTATACCTGTGTGGCAACCGCCATGTACTGGAAAGGGCACCAGGTGAAGTGTGAAATCGCACTGGGCAAAGGCAAGCAGGAACACGACAAACGGGCGAGTGAAAAGGATAAGGATTGGGCCCGGGAGAAAAGTCGGGCACTGAGGCATTCGGCGGACGGATAAAAACGTGATCTGCAATGCCACAAGGTCCTGGAAGGACCTAATACCGGGAATGCCAACTAGCGCAACTCAGAAAATAATTCGATGTACTCTGCATATCGAAACTTCCTGTAGCGTGCCTGTCCGGTAATTTCTACCAGTATTTGTTCAGCCAAAAATCGTTCCATAAGTTGATTTGCTGATGTATAACTCAAGCTTGTTAAGTCCACAATTGTCTTAACCGAAATTATCGGTCGAGAATACAAAGTTTCTAACACTTTAAGCCCATTGGCCGCTGTCCTTCCGAACTGTTCTTGAATCGCTTTGCGGTGTCGTTCTCTCAGGGAAACTATGTCTCGGGCAGTTTCAGTTGCCCCCCTGGATACTTCCGTAAGACCTCTTAAGAAAAATTCCAACCAGGTTTCCCACTCACCCCTGTCTCGCACATTTTGAAGTAGTTCGTAATAAGTCGCTCTCTCCTGCTTAAAGAAGTGTGATAAATATAAAACCGGCTTTTGTAAGACCTCCTTTTCGCATAGCAGAAATGTGATCAGCAATCTTCCAATTCGTCCATTCCCGTCTAGAAAGGGGTGGATTGTTTCAAATTGTGCATGAATCAGAGCAATTTTTATTAGAAGAGGACACTCATCCTCCTCGTGAATATAACGTTCCCAACTTGATAAGGCTTCCATCATTTCGTGGACAGGAGGAGGAACATAGACTGCCTCTTGAAGTGTACAACCCCGGGGGCCAATCCAATTTTGAGAGCGCCTTAGCTCTCCCGGCTCTGAATGTTGACCTCTGACTCCCTTCAAAAGAGTGCTGTGAATTTCCTTAATGAGTCGTATCGATACAGGCAAGTTTTCCAATAACTGCAACCCTGTGTCCATGGCTTGCACATAGTTCAAAACCTCGAAAACATCTCTGGGAGAATCCGGATTCATGATGTCTGCTTCCGCGTTGAGAACATCTGTAAGGGAGCTTTGCGCACCCTCAATTTGGCTTGAAAGTACCGCCTCTTTGCGAACGTACATTAGTACGAATAATTCCGGATCGGGAAGAGTTTGTATTGACCCGTCCAGACGACCGAGCGCGCGGTCTGCGTTAGAAAGCAGTGTTTGAAGTGTGGAGTTTAGATCAATGCTGGGGGGCAATGCTTTTGGAATGAAAGCAGAAAACCCGCCAGGCTGTCTCACATATGTTCCTGCTCTCATATTTAGACCTACCTTGCATACACAACGAGGGGCGCGTTTAATGTAACCGTACCCTTAGTTAGAATGTAATATCGAGTTTAATGCAAGCTTACCTTTAGTACTTTGGCAATTACCCTGTTGGTATTGCTGGAAAAGCTGCTACCCCAGAGTTTGGGAAGCGTGCGATTTACCGGAATAGCCATGATCGCTTCGGGCATTGCATATTACTATCTTTGATATGAACGCTATGCCAGCCCTACAATACCAACCCTCCAACACAAAGTTATTAGCATGTGCAATTTGAAAAAATCCACAAAGCGGGCCACACAGGGTGCCGGCATGTTCATCCTGTTGCTCAGCGCCACATTCAACGCAAATGCCAGAACGGAAAATACGAGTGATGTGCAAAGCTTTGCAGTAACAAATGTAAACGTTATCCCGATGGACCGGGAGCGCGTGCTTGCCAACCAGACCGTAATCGTGCGCGATGGCCGCATAGTGGATGTGGGAAATGCCAAAGATATAAAGCTGCCTATCAACCTGCGTCATATAGAAGGCAACAACCGCTACCTGATGCCCGGCCTTGCCGACCTGCATACCCATCTGGGTGATTCGGACGAATACATCAACTACCTAAGCTGGGGTGTAACCACAGTAATGCACATGGGGGGCTCGGAAAGCACCGGGCGACGATTACTTGAGCACCGCCAGCAAATCGCCGTGGGCGAGATGCCTGGCCCCAGGTTGTATTTCACCGATCGCACCCTGGATGGAGACCCACCCGCATCGGGCGGGGCCTATCGGCTCTCTACAGCCAAGGCTGCACGAGAAAAAGTAGCAGACACCAAAGCCCAGGGTTTTGATTTTATCAAGATCTACAACAACGTATCGCGAGAAGTATTTGATGCCATTGTGGATGAAGCAGCAAAACGGGGCCTGTCCGTATTTGGGCACATTCCACGCAATTTTGATGCAATGAGCGCACTGCAAAATGGGCAGAACGCCGTGGTGCATACGGAGGAGTTTTTCTTCACCCTGTTTAAGGGACCGCGTAGCACAGAGAACATGGATTTGGGCTACGAGGCCGATGTATCCCTTATACCCGGGCTGGTAGAAACCCTGGCCAAACACCAGGTAGCGGTAATGCCGGATTTATCCTTCACCTTTACCAACCTGGTAATGTGGGATGATCTGGAGCACATCTGGAGTGACCCGGAAATCAAGTACCAGTATCCCAACACCGTGTTTGACTGGCGAAGCTCCAACATCAATCGACGTGAACATATTGAGAACTTCATTGTACGCGGACAATGGAAGTATGCACTGATGCAGGAACTGACCCGACAGTTTCAAAAAGGGGGCATTCTGCAGGTGATTGGCACGGATGCGCATTTGCCGGGTTTGTTTCCAGGCAAAGCTGCACACCGGGAACTCACCGAACTGGTTAAAGCAGGCCTGAGCAACTTTGATGCCCTGGCTATAGGTACGCGCAATGCAGGGGAGTTCGTGCAGCGATATATCAACAAGGACACCCGTTTTGGACGCATAGCCAAGGGTTATCGCGCGGATATGATTCTGCTGGAAGACAACCCCCTGGAAGATGTGCGCAACGTGCGCAACATAAGCGCAGTTGCAGCAAACGGGCGCTGGTACAAAAAAGAGCAGCTGGACGCGCGCAGAAAAGAAATGGCCAGCCGCTACCAAAAACAGAATGACCTTAACGCAGCGGTGGATAATGCCCTGCTAGAAGCAGACCCAACAACCACCCTCAACCTTATACTGGAAGCACACAAAAAGGATGCCGGGGTAATGGCATCTATTGAGGCGCGTATTAACTCGGCAGGGTATGCCGCCGCCTTCAAGGATGAGCTGGAGCGCGCACGAATGGTGTTAACGCTGGGTACACAACTATTCCCATTATCTGCAAACGCCTGGGATAGCCTGGCTGAAGTTGCCCTGTATATGGAAGACAGGGAGAAAGCCATTGAGTACTACGAACAGGCACTTATCGTGGACCCCAACTTCAGCAATGCCCGGGAACAGCTTAAGAAATTACGCGAATAGCGGATAAAAATGCGATCTAAAGGGTCGAATAGTGCAAGGGATTCACATAGAATCCCCATCCCCCAGGCAATCACTGGCTTGAGGGCCTTCTGGAGAACAACCAGATGGAGAGCGTTTCCGGGGGCGATCTGGATTCGACGGCGGTCATGAGACCAAAGGTGCATGCCGAGAGGGTAGTAACTCTCGTAAAACAATTACTGTAACTTTTATAGTTGCCAACGACGAAAACTACGCACTAGCAGCATAAACCCTGCTTGCCTCGATGAATCTCTGCCTGTGGGTTGAAGTCGAGGGCTCGTTTCACAGGACCGCGACCAAGGCCTCGCCCGGGGCACAAGGCGCTAAAAAGAATCGGGATCGCTGCGAACACCCTGCCTGTCGGGTCGTGAAGCGGCTAAATCAATTGACAGATCTAAGCATGTAGATCCGATGGAGGATTACTGGCGGACGCGGGTTCAATTCCCGCCGCCTCCACCAAACTCAAAACCACTCTAGACCAGCGGAGACCGCTGGAGCCCAAGCGTGCCGCGGGTTCTAGAGCTGCACCAAACTTCCCTCGATCGGTCCTGGGTGGTCCTCATAGGGCTCTGGAAGGGCACCATTACGACACCAATGACACCGTAGGGGCACAAATTCCTGCCTGTGTTTTGCGCGCAAATGCAAAAACCAGGGGTCTTGGCACCTGGGAAGACGCAAAGTTTAGGCACACCATATTCCGCAAAACCCCTGTGCTGGCCACAGGGCTCGCCGCGGACTATCGACGGACCAGTGAGGAACAGACTAGCCGAGACGCAAACATACGCCTCAGAAAGATCTCTGGGCAGCTCACAATTGACGATCTCAAACTGGCCGCTGACTGGTCAGAAAGCTTGGAATTCTGTCAACGCAAAGCCGACACCTGCCTTGGATACGAACACTATTCTACTTCTGTTGAAGATCATTATGCCCGCTGCATGGCGCTTGTTCTGCATTACCGCCTAGTTCCACCCACCCCAGAGCGGCATGATGGTAACGTTAAATCCTGTGTTCACCGCATGACTGATGTTCGCTGGTGGCGCAGAGCGGTCCGCATACTCCGAAATTTAACTCTAGAGAACGTTGCACGTGATATTCGCTTAGTGTCAAAGCGAAAGGGCATCTATGCAAGCGACGCCGGAGTAAGGAATCGACAAAGGGAGTTGGTGCAGACCCGGCACATTCTTGAAAATACGTATGCGACCAATCAGTACGGCCAGGGGTTCACGCTGCAAGGCCTCGCTGATCTAAGTGTGTCAAACCCTAAAGTTCGCAGGGCTGAGTTAATGACACGCCTGCACGGCTTTGAAACAGTGGCGGGGCTGCTTGGTCATGAACCTGAGTTCTATACCATGACAACGCCCTCGCGGATGCATGCAATTCGCGCAGACGGTCTACCAAACCCAAATTACGACGGCACAACGCCTGCTGAAGCCAATCAATATTTGGCACACCTGTTCGCACTCACCAGGTCAAAACTTGCGCGGGATGGAATACGTATATACGGCTTTCGTGTTGCTGAACCACACCACGACGGAACACCGCACTGGCATTATCTTATCTATGCCCGAAGTGGCACTCAAAAGCGTATTCGAAACGTTTTTAGACACTATGCTTTGCAAGACAATCCAGATGAGCCTGGCGCACGCGCTCACAGATTTAAGTATGTTGATATTGAAAAATCTAAGGGGACTGCAACTGGATACATTGCCAAATACATCTCTAAAAACATTGACGGAGAAAATTTAGAAACCGACCTATATGGCGAAGATGCTAAGCATTCTGCTTTACGCATAAACGCATGGGCGAGTATTCATTGTATTCGCCAGTTTCAACAAATTGGCGGCCCTCCAGTTAGCGTATGGCGTGAATTGCGGCGCATTGAGGAGCCGGTGAACTCTGAACTAAAAGCGGTTTGGAAAGCCTCAGACAGCGCTGACTGGGCTGCCTATGTAATGGCAATGGGTGGTCCCAATTTGCCGCGAGCAGATCGGCCAATCGCGCCCTACTACGCACACAAAACATTAATAGACACTGAAAGTGGTGAATTACCGAAAGAACATTTTTCACGCTACGGCGATCTAACAAAACCGCCCATACGCGGACTACACATCAAGGGAACGAACGAAAAGCTAATTTCCCGATTGCTTGACTGGACAATTCAGTACGGCTCTTACGGCACTACCAGTGGCGTTCAAAATGGACATGGCCCACCAAGGGCCGGACCACAATGAGCGCCGCCTCTTGGACTCGTGTCAATAACTGTACGCCACTTACCGAAAAAACAACTTACAGGCAACAGACAGATGAACGAACTCATGGCAAATGAAGATTTCGAGGTATTCGAACTCAGTGAAGCAGTAAAACTGATCAACAAAACCGTCCTTATGAAGCAAGACGGGGAATTCCCTGTACCCGGCATTGGTGCACTCGGAGTTATAACTGGCGTTTTGACATTGAATGAAGAGGTGGAAGTGGTGGTGAAGCTTATTGACCGAGTCACACAAATGACCAAGCAAGAATACATGGATCAAGTCGAAAGAATATTAAATACGGATTGCGAATAAGTATCTTTTCACGGTTTTCAACTACTGCGTCGATGTACCGGTCTCACATGTCTTACACCGGTGTAGACAAAAACGTTTTGGGCAATCACTTGCAGAATTTGCACGGTCATGTACTGTGTACTTTCCACATACAGCTTGGATTGGTGTGGGAAAAGTACGGTTTGCTTCCGGGGAACGAGCGATCTGAAAAGATAACGCAAGTTAGGGAGAGCGAACTATGCTCAAACACAGTTATATCAAACACAGTTATATCAAACGCGCCTATATCGGACCCGCCTCCACCTCAACCAAATATGCCAACAGAAGCTCTGACGCGCTCGCTGAGGAGGTTTTCTATGCATAAGTGGGTAACAGTCCAAAAACTGTCAGAAATCACGGGGATGCCACGTGAAGGATTTTACGCACATAAAAAAAAGGGACGGCTTAAACAAGAAATTCATTGGATTAAGCGACACGGTCGGATTTTCATACACCTGGAGAACTTTTACACGTGGCTGGAAGATACCGAGGAGTAACTCGCCGGGGCGATGCCTGGCAAATCTCCTTCACGTACAAAGGTGAACGTTGCCGAGAGCGCTTAAGGTTTCCAACTACTCGAAAGGGTGAGGACGCTGCGAACAATTTTCGTGGAAAAATTTTGATGGAAGTTGACATGGGTCTGTTCGATTACGCGAAGCATTTCCCGGAAAGTAAACGCGCTTTGCGACACTCTAGAAATCCAGGGCAACACATAACAATAAAACAGGCACTGACTCAATTTTTAAGGGAAATTGAGAGGCGCAAGGCACCGAGCACAATTCGAGACTACGGTTTCCGAGTTCATCGACACCTTATTCCCACATTTGGCCATATGGCGCTCAATGAACTGGTCGCAGATGATGTTCGTGTCTGGCAGGACGAGGTAATTGAGTACCTGTCTGCGAAGTCAATAAACAATATTCTTATACCACTAAGGCAAGTATTCCGACGCGCCTTTGAAGATGAAAAAATCGACTCCAATCCGCTGTCACGAATCCCAAATTTGTCTTTTCGAGTTAGAGATCCCAAACCTTTTTCAAAATCTGAGGTGAATGCAATCTTGAATGGGTTCTCAAACGATGCGGTAGAGGTTCGAAATTATTTTCAGTTCGCATTTTACACCGGATTGCGGACATCCGAACTTATCGCACTCACTTGGGAAGATATTAACTGGGACAAAAAACAAGCATCCGTTTCTAAGGCGTTGGTTGTGGGTCACATCAAGGCCCCTAAAACGAATGCTGGCAATAGGTGTGTTGATCTATCTGAACAGGCAATCAGGGCGCTACGCCGCCAGGAACGCCTCCACAGCACTGAAGGAAATATATTTAGAGATCCGCGGGATGGTATGCCCTGGAAAAACGACCAAGCACTTCGAAAGATATACTGGTATCCAAATCTGGATCAATTGGGCATCGAGCGGCGAAACCCATATCAGACCCGCCACACCTTCGCATCAAGGCTTCTAAGTGATGGGGAAAATGCTATGTATGTCGCTTCTCAAATGGGACATGCAAATTGCAGCATGATTTTTAACGTGTATGGCAGATGGATCACTTAACAAACCACGAACTAATAGAGTTTCACCCTTATCTTTGGTCGGCATTTTTCTGTTCATCTCTCTTATCTGACGTAATCAGATCGCGAGAGGAATTGATATCATTCAGAATATTGATGCCATCAAGTGAAACTTCAGCCCCTTCGTGCAGCGGGTATGGCTTCTCAACTCGACTGCTAATCTCTGCGTTGTCCGCTGCCTTGTTCATTTTATCGAAAGCCTTCACAGTCTTAACATGGCGAGTAGATTTGAAACCAGCTCTAAGTAAATTATCAATTGAACCCCAGCCAATGAGAGCCAATAGAGCAGCCAGTATGGTAACAAAAACAGACTTCTTTTTGCTTTTCTTCTTCATATCGTTCCACGACCAAGAAAGCCGAATTGATAAATGTTTGAATACAAATTGCTATTGTAAGGCACGCAAATCCATTGCATACCGAATTGATGTAATTCTATTTCAAATTGACGTAATTCAATTTCTAATTGATTGGACAATTACGAATAAGGAAGATTCTAAATTAAATTACCCAATGGACTATTCGGTTCTCTATTTAAAGTAGCCCAGGAAACAAGGGATGGAGAAGAAATATGTAATCAATTAGCATTCATATTTATTATTCAATTGCAATTGAATAGCGCCAATGTAGCTTGGAACTTCTATGCATCATACCAGCACCATCGTTCTAATTTTTCAGACGGGACCATTAAGAAAAGAACAACACAACCCCAATCTGGATAATCCAAATTTGTCAATTCAGAAATAGAAACGAAACCTTCAACTAGTTTCGTGGAGAAACTTCCTTAAATTCGCTTCTCTCGTTAGTTTGCGTACATTTATACCTCTCCTGCTGTGCTGGAAGGATGCCCCAAAGAGACAATTGAATTATTGGTTTTTTAGAGAGTGAAGTGTCTGAAGTCCCACTGGCAGTTACTGATCGACTATTTAAAGAACTATCATGGAACGCTATCGCATGCTCTAAACGATGAGTCGTAAATTCACTATAGCAACGGCAGCATTTTTGGGAAATCCAACGACACATAATCTAATTTCTGCATTAGCGCTTAAACGATACGCCATGCGGGAAGGTCTGTGGCCACCGTGTACACACTCCGTATATATAGAAGTCGCAATAGGGCTAAAGTAGGTCGATATCTTCAGGGCATGAGCACAATTACCAGTCGGTTTCTTCAAAGAGTGTGCGTAAAATAATAACTGTGTATTAATACAGTATGGACTAGATATTTTTTTAGTTTTACATTATAGTCCACATAATTATGTCAATACGTCTTTTAAAATAGGGCTAGTAGTAATTTATGGAACATATGTCAAAACAAGAAGAAGAATTATTCCATCTTGCGAGAGTGGCGTTTACAGGGCGCGTTCAAGATGTTGCGTTACTCGTAAGAAAGTACGCTCGACGCTATCGGGACAGCTCTCCAGAATTCGCCAAGAGTTTAACCGACTTACTTCGCAAGAACCCTACCCGATCAGACCCCACGCGCCGCGTAGAAACAAGCGGTCTACCCCTTGACGGGGACTCTCGTCTCCCGCTTATTCGAGTAAATGAAGTGCCAGTTCTTGAAATGGAACCGGTTTACGACACACGAACATGGTCAGCTCTTCGCCAAGTGGTGCGCGAACGCAAACAAATCGACAAACTCGCTGAGGCTGGCGTGGACCCTACACGCACTATGTTATTTACCGGCCCGCCAGGTGTTGGAAAAACTTTGGCGGCAAAATGGATCGCGAGAGAGATCGGTAAGCCGCTTGCTGTTCTTGACCTATCATCTGTTATGAGTTCTTTTTTGGGGCGTACTGGCAATAATATCCGCGCCGTGCTGGATTACGCCAAAGATCATGACTGTGTATTACTGTTAGATGAACTAGATGCCGTCGCCAAACGGCGAAATGATACAGGTGAAATCGGGGAGCTAAAGAGACTAGTAAATGTAATTCTTCAGGAGATTGATGAGTGGCCACCAAGCGGCCTACTGCTTGCAGCAACAAACCATGCAGACCTTCTTGATTCTGCCGTTTGGCGGCGCTTCGAACTTGTCACCGAATTTCCTTTACCTCAAGCCGACGGGTTGGAAGCGGTTTTGAAAAATCATCTGGAATTAGATAGTGACTCTTCCTGGCCAGCGGTGCTTAGCAGCGCACTAGTTGGATCTTCCCATAGCGATGCATATCAACTCGCATGTCAAGCCCGCCGTGTGGCTGTACTGGAGGAAGCAGACCTAGAGATCGGTTTACAACAAACGATGGGAAATATTGTCGCAGACCTATCACGTGCTGGTCGTCAAAAATTTGCAATTTCTTTAGTAGAGGGAAATCTTCTCTCACAGCGTCAATCCAGTGAGCTCACAGGTGTTAGCCGCGATACGATTCGCAAACATATACACTCACCTGGTGGAAATTAACAATGGCACAAAAACGCAACTATTTGCTCGGCTATGGTGAACGCTTAACAACTGACGTGAAAATTTCGGCCGGTGGGGGTGAGAAAGTCCCTCCCTACAGTTTCGCAGAGGCGCGAAGTAGGCTTACACCCATGCTCAAAAAAATGACAGAAGAACTTGTCGCACTCCCGGAAAAAACTTGTCCAAACGACCAAGCAGTTGCCTCCCTAACTTTACACCCTGAATATTACGCAAAGAGCTATTTTCCAGGCACGCTTTTACAACACGCAGGGCTTCGAGCGGTGGGCAGCCGAGCGGTCAAGGTGACACCCCAGAAACGCAGTCGTGACCGCAATCCTGAAGAGAGTGTAACGACGGAATTTTTCATTGCCGGACCTAGATCATCCTTTTTTAGATTTGCTGAAGCGCTACCAAATTGGACACCTTTGGAATACGGTGCCAACCAACTTCCCGCAATAGAGACTGTATCGATATTCGAATCCGAGCAAAGAATTCGTCCTCTAAGACAAGGGGAAGGTGAAATACCCCTCGAAATTGTTCTGCATGCTGGTGAAAATTTGCATGATCGCTTTATCCTTGCTGGTTTCCAGGATTACTTAGAAGAACTAGGCATCGCATCGGACATGAACCGCATGTTTTTTGCCGGAAAGCTCTGCTTCCTAAGGCTTCTCACAACAGAATTATTGGCTCATGAAGTAGCCAAATACTCCTTTCTCCGAGTTTTAAGGGAGATGCCAGGGCTTCGTACCACCAGACCACTCCTACGAGGGAGACTCCCCCGACCTCGGGCTTTCAAGTTCCCCGTAGAGGGTCCACTAGACCAGAGTGTACGCGTTGCTGTCCTGGATGGTGGAGTCCCTGAATCAAGCCCACTAATAGGATGGGTCAATCCTGTGGAAGCACCAGGGGTAGGTGAGCCAGACCTTGACCTGCTCTGGCACGGAGAAACAGTCACCTCTGCTTTATTGTTTGGCTCAGTCTCAAATGGTCAAGCAAGTAGGCCACTATGCCGCGTGGACCATCACCGCATTTTGGATAAAAAATCAGAAACAGACCCGTTTGAACTATACGAAGTACTAGAACGTGTAAAGTCAGTTTTAAATCAGGGCAACTATGAGTTCATCAATATAAGCCTGGGGCCGACGCTTCCTGTAGATGATGAAGAAGTTCACGCTTGGACCGCTGTACTCGACGAACATTTGGCTGATGGTAGATGCCTGATAAGCATCGCAGCCGGAAATACCGGAGATCAGCCGGATGATCCTTTACTTCAAACAAGGCGTGTACAGGTGCCATCAGACTGTGTTAACGCACTTACAGTTGGCGCCAGCAATAGCCTTTCAGGAACAGACGGCAGAGCGCCATATAGCTCGAAAGGACCGGGACGATCACCCGGTATTGTAAAACCCGACTTAATTGCATTCGGTGGGGGTAAAGATCCGTTTTGGGTTAGCGATCCTGACACAGATGGACAAGCCATCGCCACCGCTGGAACCAGCTATGCTGCTCCCGCCGCTATGAGAGCAGGAGTGGCTGCCCGCACACAGTTTGGTAGCGTATTAACACCGCTCGCTATTAAGGCTCTCCTGGTTCACAGCACCGTCAACGGAGGGTATTCGCAAGAAGACGTGGGATGGGGAATACTTCCAAACAACCTGGACGAGTTGGTAGTCTGTCCGGATGGTTGCGTTAGGGTAGTTTATCAAGACGAAATAACCGCATCGCAATATCGCCGAATACGAATTCCACTTCCACCGAACGAATTGACGGGAAAAGTATACATCACAGCAACTTTTTGCTACGCAACACAGGTGGATCCCGAGCATCCCGGCAACTATACCAAGAGCGGCCTATCTGTTGTGTTCAGGCCTGATAAAGCAAAATTTAGCAGAGACGAAGCAGTGCATGCAGATAGTGCGGCTTTCTTCCAACCAGCCAAACTTTACAACACCGAACAAAACCTGCGTACTGACGCACACAAATGGGAAACATGTTTGCACAGGCGTGTTGGCAAGTTGGCGAAAAGCTTGAACGAACCTGTGCTGGATATTCACTACAATGCGCGATCAGAAGGAAGGGGGGACTCAAGTGCAGAAAAGATTCGCTACGCACTGATCGTTACCGTGGAAGCTCCCAAAGTAAAGGATCTTTATGATCGCGTGGTACGGGAATATAGGACGCAACTACAACCACTGACACCAGTTATCGACATCCCAATTCAACCAACACTCTGATACATCACTAAATTGCAATTGCAAAAAGGAGAGGCAAATGCCTAAGAAACTAACCAGCGGATTAAAACCTGGCAACAAAGCTCCTGCTTCGGGTCAATACCAACAAATTGGTCCCAGAGGAGGAAAGGGACGTGAGGTCACTACAGTGAAAGGAGAACCTCTGCCACCAAGTACAAGTTCTGGCAGCACTTACACACTTGTCGATCCAACAAAGAACAAATCAGGCAAAAGCTAACCTCCATGTTCAACAAGCCGTTGAGTTCGTGACAAGCCCATTGCGGAGTGATGGCCTGTGATAGATCCTTCTTGGGTAACTGCCTTCGGATTGGCGTTAGATATCGGCGGCTTCATACTAATCTTCATGTATGGCGGTCTCAGCGTAAACCAATCGAATATTGTAGGAGAGCATGAACCTGGATCTAACAAGTGGCTACGGGGGGTAGGTTTCTTTATGGTAATTGTGGGGTTCCTATCTCAGATATATGGTGCATTGAGCTAATTAGGGGCCATTTCAAAATGTTGTATAGAGGCATGATTGCACTTATAGCTAAAAATGAATATTTGGCCAATGGGCATATTAGCGTCAAATTCTCGAATGCTAGGTGGGGAAACAGATGAAAGAAGAAACTCTAGCTAGTGACACTTTCAAAGACCTAAATATTTCAGTAGGTCAACTCGAACGAGTGCTGATGCTGCAGTTAGAAAACCTACCTAAAAGAATACCGCCATTTGTGAACAAAACAATTTATGATTGGGCGGGTGCTTCTCTAAGCGGAAGTAGAGAATTATTTGATACAAACTCATCAACGTTCGTTGCAGAACTTGCTACTCTCGCGAGAATGCACTTCGAGAATTGCGTAAACAGTGTTTGGTTACTTCAGAAAAAAACTAGAGCCCGATATGCAAGTTTCGTATTTTCTAGCATAGATGAAGACGAAAGATCGGCGGGTTGGATCTCAAAAATAGTTAAGGGTTCAAACTCCATTTACTCTCGAGATGCTATAGGGGAGCTTAGTGCGATAAAATCGAAACCAAAGGATAAATTAGCGTACGCAAAAACTCTTCGCCTGAACATAAATCAGATACCTCGCTACCCCAACCTGAGAGACCGATGTACCGAAATTGGAGAGTACTGGGAATACGGTTACATTACCCGTTATCGACAAGCCGCTGGATGGTCACACGGAAACATCAACACTCTCATACACTTCCCGAACTCCCCATTTATGAGCGATGACACGCATGGAACAGGGTTACGTATTTTCGAATCGATACGCATGTACATATGGGAGGTCTTGGTTCTATGGAATCTTGTTCGGGAAATAGATGAGATCATCGGAGGGAATAAATATACCAAGAGATTGGAGCGGATTAACGAACGCATCTCAATAGCAGTCGAATCCAATATGATTTTTAGTGATCACATCGGAAAATACTGAATTGGACAACTGAAAATGACCGCAGTTGATAGTAAACCTTCACGAATCCTATTAAGATGAAAAGTGGCCTAACCATAGTATGCTCACGCATGTAGAATGCGAATTAGGACACGATTGAGGCACTGAACTAGCCAAATGCTTGATAACAAAAGAGATACGTCGGGTTCAATTCCCGCCGCCTCCACCAAATTGAGAAGGCTCACCGAGAGGTGGGCCTTTTTTATTTTTGGGGTCGCGTGGGGATACAACCCGCGGGACGAGGGGTGAGAACGGAGATGTGAAAGCCAACAGTTTAGTACTGTCACTGGAAAAACGAAATTGATTGCACAAGAAATGAGCGAGTGAAAATTGTCGTTGTCGAGGCTTTGCTTCGATTTAGGGTCGTCAGCTCTGGCTACACAAAGAATGTTTCTTTTATCACTCATAGCGTGGTCATGACTCTCACGAGCAATCTGCCAAACTAGAAATTTATCAATCCCGCAATATTCATAATGCTGGAGAGAAGTCCATGCTGTTGCGGGAGATCCTTGATGCTATAAAACCTGCAATCCCAACGATTGGAGATACTCATAAGTGGGATCATAGAAAGTTGCGTCGCGGGTTGGATCGTCCGATGAGCCTTCAGGAATGAATATGACCATCCCCTGCCGTGCTCTAGTCAGCAGTACACGATAAGAGTTCTTCAAAAAGAGTCGATCTTCTTCTTTGTTGATCATCTGCCATTTTGTACCTTTGAACTTACGGTAAACCCAGTCATTTTTGGTGGGGTAGAGATTCCCATCCCAAGCTAGACAGACCCAGTCCAGCTCCAACCCCTGGATGTCGAACTCGGTCGCTACATCTTCCAAGTAGTATGAAGATCTAACATCTTCGTCGTTTTCCAGAAACCAATTCACCGGATCTATTTGGGCTTTTAGGTTCAACCCTAGTGGTTTCAACCTGTAGGCACCAGATGAAGCTACGATACCGTATCGTTCAGTTCCCCGTGCTTTCGTTCTCAGCCAGCGTCGAGCGCTCTCTAGGTTGCGTGTAATTACTATTGGATAACGGTTTTGTAGCAACTCAACATATTGTCGCGCCTCGTCATCCCTCCTATCTAAAATGGACTTTATACAATCTGATACTTTCTCCGCACGAAAAGACCGAATCGACACTGCCAAATGAAGATTATCAATCATTGTCAATCTCAATGGGTCGATTTTTGCGTAAAGATCTTCGCCATGATTATATTCATGGGCCTTAAGCTGGCCTGACACATAAACATCCCATCCAGGATATTTGTTGACTAATGCGTCAAACCATTCCGACAAACCAGCTTCACCGGTATTAATTTCCTGTCCACCACCGACAAGACAGACAATGACCGCATAACCTTCATGGCGATCCATAACGCTGATTAAAAACTCCGGTTCCGACATATCGAAATCAGAATTCTTGTCTCGGCCCCTCATGAAATTGACAGCTTTACCTTTTGTCCAGGCGCGCTGTGCCTCATCAAAGACAACGACACGTTCAGGCTGAGGATTCGGGTCTCTCAGTGCTTCATCACGGAAATGATGAATAGGCTGAATGAACTCTTGCGCCTCAGTGCGAGCTGACTTCTTGGTTAGCTTAATGCCTAGTTCTTCCGCAGCTGCGACCTTATCGCGAACCAACGCCTCGCGGAGTACCTGCACCAGCGGACCATTGCCCGACAGAAACACCGCGTGCTCATCCTTGTGCGCATCCTGACGTTCAATGGCTATATTTAAACCAGCTAACGTCTTACCCGAGCCTGGTACACCGGTCACAAAGCAAATGGCCTTGCGATTGGTTTGTTTAACACCGTCAATAACCGTATCAATCTCCTGGGTAGTTTTCGTCAGGTTTATCGCGCCTGCATCTGAGCGAGAAATATCCTGTACATCATGATTTCGGTATAGGGCCTGTGCGGCTTCAATGATTGTAGGCGTGGGCTTATAACCAGCCGACTCCCATTCAATGGCGTCGAAAACAAGAGTCGCCAATTGCGAAGCTACTGCTGAGATGACTTCTAGCAGGTTTTGATCGTTAGCCCGCAGGGGTGCGTAGAGCTGACCACCCTGATCTTCTAAAGCCGCTAATTCTGCCGGCGCCCTAGTTGCCACAACAATAGGGACAATGGTTTTGTTGTGAGAGCCTGAATGGAAATTCTTGAGGTCCAGGCCATAGTCCAATGCCTGATCTGAGGCATACTTAGTATATTGTTTTTCACCCACTTTGAATTCCAGCACAAGCACAATGCCGCGATGCAATAGCACAACATCTGCCCGCTTTCCCATACGAGGGATACTGAATTCGAAGAATAGGTGGCCTTGGAAACTTGGTTCATTCTGAAATAGGTTTCTGAACAAGCGAATTTCATCGATCCAAGCATTTCTCTGTCGAAACTCTAGTTCATGTGGATGATTTAACGTCAATGCGCCGAGTATGGCGTCATCAGAATCGCATAGAAATCTATGGACGGAAGCGGAGTAATATGAACGTTTCATGCTCTAACAATTCTTTAGAGTAATACGAGACGGAGTCACTCTATTCAACGTCCCGTCTATTATTTGAGTCTTCACCAGGAACAAGTGGTTTGATGTTAGTTAATCTACACACCACTATTACGCGACCTCTTCATCCAGATTTCCTACATCGCCCTTCGATTGAATAAAATCAGACAGAGGGCGAAAGGCTTTAAATTGTGCATCGCTAAGAGATGGAACCACATCACTTCCGCCATTAACCTATTAACGTCGTGACTTGTCGGTTGAAATTGACTCTCCAATCTCGACATGAAATTGCCTTCACCATAGGCTAGATTTTCAACAAAATACGTTTGTAGAGCATCCAAATTTTCATCAGTCCACAAGTCGTCATCGCTGAATACTGATCCATTCCCTAACAATACAATTTGTTTCCAGTACTCGGCCGCCTCAATAATGGGCTCGATATTCCACGCGTGATGAAATCTGCCCATCATCAGAGTTCCTTCATTAATTCAGAAATGGAAATTCCAAGAGCTTCTGCAAGCACCTTTATATTGAGGAGGGAAACGTTTCGAACACCACGCTCAATGCCGCTAATGTATGTACGGTCAAGGCCGCAGTGTGCGGCGAACGCCTCTTGAGAGAGTTCTTTGGACAACCGAAGCGCTCGGACTCGAGCACCAAATTGAACTAGCACTTTTTGTTCTTCTTTCACAACCGCCAGGGTCGTGCAACTCAGACTTTAAGTCTACGGACTATGCGTCACAATGTTCGATGTCTAATACCGATGTTGGTATAGTCTCAAATTCAATTGGGTAAACAATAATTATGATATCAATAAGACGAATGCTCGACGATATTGACAGTACATCGGGGAAAACCTTTACGTACGTAATTCAGTCACTGATAGTGCTTTCGCTGGTAACTTTCTCAATAGATACTCTCCCGGACCTGTCACCACAGACCAGGGAAATTCTCAGCCTTATAGAAATGATCACGGTGGGCATCTTTACCATCGAGTACATTCTGAGGTTGGCAGTTGCAGAAAAACGCAGCGAATTTGTATTCAGCTTCTATGGAATAGTTGATCTGTTGGCGATTCTACCTTTCTATATTGCGTCCGGCCTGGATCTTAGAGCCATTAGAATATTCAGGCTGCTCCGTCTTCTGCGAATACTAAAGTTGGTAAAATACAATGCAGCGATTAGCAGATTTCGCAGAGCATTGGGCATTGCAAAAGAAGAGTTGTTGCTCTTTGGTATGGTGGCCGGAATATTGTTGTTTTTGTCAGCTGTCGGAATCTACTATTTCGAAAACGAAGTTCAACCCGAACACTTTAAATCAGTTTTCCACAGCATGTGGTGGGCAGTTACCACATTAACTACGGTTGGCTATGGCGACATGTATCCAATTACTGCTGGTGGAAGAATATTCACATTCTTCGTATTGATGATTGGCCTGGGGATTGTCGCCGTTCCAACGGGCTTGGTGGCATCTGCACTGTCTCAGGTAAGGGATGAGGATACCAGGGCGCAGCAAACATGAGTTATAGCGGTCGCGCTCACATCCTCCTTATCGGACAAAATTCACAAACCTTAAGTAGAACTGTTCCAAATTGGCTGTGAGCAGGCAATTTACTTGAACCCGTACACATTTTGCCCCCCCACATTATGATATTTTTCTCACTCTCAATAGCAAAAGTAGAAGACCGTGGCAGAAATAGAGCAAGGAATAATGGACGATTCACTTTCCCAGACGTCGGCGAGCCAACGTAAGTGGAAAAACTTCTTCGTAAAGCCCGGATACAAGATGGCTTACATCTGGCATCAGGCGCTTGGCGGCGTGTTTATTTTTGGTTTGGCGATCTTCCTGGTGAATTTTAAGTTGGCCGAAATAGACGTACTGATGAACCAGGAGCAGATGAGCGCACAGGCCACGTTTATGCAAGTAGACGCTCAGGTTCAGATCAATTGGTTATATGCTGAAATAGTCACTATTTTCATGGCCAGTTTCGCCATTCACGTGGTGTATGCATGTCTGTTAATGCTGTTGGTCACCCACAGGGTAACGGGTCCGGTGGTAGCGATACTGGATATCATCAAGCAATTTAGCAAAGGCAACTTCAGCTACCGGCGACCACTCAGAAACAACGACGAGCTGGTGCCTATTCACGAACAACTACAGGAGCTCTCCGAGAGCCTTGTCGCAAAAGATCAGTCGAGCTAAGCCCTCCTCATACTGTTCCATCCCCTATCGTCTAACTCCGGCCTTCGCGAAACTTCGCAAGGCCGACCTTAGGTATAACCGGTCCGCAGACCAGGCACTTGTCTCTTATCCAGTCGGCACTTTCTCAACCCCCTTACACCGCGCTCTATCGTCTGCAGTGCTACAGATACATACAGGTAGCTCCAGCTATCGATGGCAGTCCATGCAGTTGGTGTATTCCCGCAGTCACACGTGCTCGTAACCACGCTTCAATCCGCACTTTTTATACCTCGCTTAGTGATACAAGCGACAAAAGTAATGCAGTTACAGGATTATGTTATTGGGGGGGTGACACCACGGTATTTGCACCGAGCACCTGAAAAACACACATTAATGGTTATTGAACCGGGGGAAGGGCTGTTAAAGCCTGAGACGGATCCAGGACAAGTCAGCCTACTGCGACTTGCCTTCTACAGATCGACGTAAACCTGCGATCCAACTGTCAGGGTTGCAGAAACAGCAGTAACGTCAATATAAGCCGGACGCACAATGGTAACTTCACTGCCGTCCAAGTTCGACTGTATACCTATCGCACCTGTTGAGGCATTGCCGGTTGCACTGGCTTCAAACGCCAGACCACCGCCCGGTGCTACTACGTTGCTTTGATTGAACAGGTCCAACCATCCCTGCTGGTTTTGGGGGCGGCCGGAATTGCCGCTCATGGCCTCTCTGGCCTGGTTTTTCGAGAATACAGCCTTCGTCAAACGAACGGCTTCATTGTAATGTGAGTTAACTTTGCTGATAGAAGCAGAGTTCATATATTCGCTGTAGGCGGGTATGGCAAACACAGCGAGCAGCCCAATCACGGCAATCACGATCATAAGTTCTATCAGCGTTAAACCGCTTTGTATTTTCTTGCCTGCGCGCATCAATTTTTTATTCTTCATCTGCTTGTACTTCTTCCGTGAAGCTCAAAAGCTTCTATGAGTAATTGTTAAGTTGCGTGTCCCGCAAATTTTCTAAGCAAGTTCAAGATTAGTACGTCCTCTGGCACTGTGTTGTGTCGTACATCAGATTAATTGTGATGAAAGTTGTGTGTTCGCCGGAATGAGAATTGAGTCTCATAAAAATTGTTTGAGGATGCCTCGCGCGCGGGAATTGGTTGCGTACTTCGTACTTCACAAACAACTGCACGTAGCGAGCTACGATTACTGTATGCTCAACACCTCAGCACACCCCGAGCCCCATGATGATCCGAACAACATCCCTGTTACTGGCAACAATTATTCTAGCTGCCTGTGCCCAGCAAAAAACCCTGACATGCACCAACCCGGCACCCGGATTTATAATCACCAATGTGCAGGTAATCGACGGCTCTGGTTCACCTGCATTTGCTGCAAGTGTGCGTGTTCGCAACGGCCTTATTGCCCAAATCGGCGCGCTTGAGGCGTGTACAAACGAAACACTTGTCGACGGCAAGGGGCAAATGCTTGCACCTGGATTCATCGACACACACAGCCACGCAGATACCCTGATACTGGATAATACCGATGCATTGTCATCCGTAAGTCAGGGCATTACCACGGTAACCGTTGGGCAGGATGGTGATTCAAAATATCCCCTTTCTGATTTTTATTCAAAGTTTGAAGAAACACCTGCCACTGTAAACCTTGCATCCTACATTGGTCACAACACACTGCGCAGTGCGGTACTGGGCGAGGATTACAAACGTGTAGCAACTACTGAAGAAATCGCCAGCATGGCAGACATGTTGGCAAGCGAGCTGCGAAGTGGTGCGCTTGGTCTGGCTACCGGCCTGGAATACGATCCGGGTATCTATTCCGAAACCTCTGAGGTTATAGCGCTTGCACGTGTTGCCGCAAAACTTGGCGGTCGTTACATCAGCCATATACGCAGCGAAGATCGCTGGTTTGAAGATGCGCTTGATGAAGTCATTCTGATTGGTCGCGAAACCGGTATGCCGGTACAGATATCCCATATCAAGCTCGCGATGACCCGGCTCTGGGGCCAGGCCGATAAAATACTTGCCAAACTGGAAGCAGCGCGCGCCGATGGCGTGAATATTACTGCCGACATTTATCCCTATGAATACTGGCAATCCACCATGATGGTGTTATTGCCCGAACGCGATTTCACCGATCGGGCAGCTATCGAAGAAGTGCTGGAGCAGATTGCCCCCGCCGCAGGTATCTGGATGACCCGCTTTGAACCAAACCCCGACTATGTAGGCAAAAGCCTGGTCGAAATTGCAGCCCTTCTCGAGCTGGACGCAGCCGATGCCTTCTCTCACCTTGCCGAATCGGCAGAGCGCTGGAAACAGGAACACGGCAGCCGCGCAGAAATGATTATTGCCACCAGCATGAAAGATGCCGACATTGACGCGCTGATGGCCTGGTCGCATACCAATATTTGCACAGACGGCGGGCTGAAGGATTTGCATCCACGAGGCGCGGGTTCATTTCCGCGGGTACTGGGTCATTTTGCAAGAGAGCGGCAATTAATGTCTGTCGAGGCCGCCGTGCATAAAATGAGCTATCTGGCAGCAAACCACATGGGGATCACAAATCGTGGTCTGATTAAAGAGGGCATGATTGCCGATCTGGTGTTATTCAACCCCGATACCGTAATTGATCGTGCCACACCCGAACATCCGGAACTATTGTCACAAGGCATAGAATCCGTCTGGGTGAATGGTGCGCTGGTTTACCAGGACGGTGCTGCTACCCATGCGCGACCCGGGCGGATAATTCGGCGAAACTGAACCCTTCCCCCATACGCACACCTGTGAACTGAAGCGTACCACCGCAAACAACCGGCCTTTTTGTGCTGCAATTTGTACTGGCAGACACTACTTAAGCGTGTAAGCCGCCCCTTCACTTTCTGCGCGGCGTATCAGTTCACGATAAACATCTTCCTCCTCCGGATTCATGTTGCCGAGACGCTCCATGTGATACATAGACGCAAAATAGAAAGTAGCGAGGCCCAGTTTTGTGTCAGAAGCCGCCTTAATCGCAGCCTGGGCCTGAACGTTCTCTATGTCAATTAGCTTACCGATGGATGCAAGAAACAGCATGAGCTCACCGGATGTGTCGCCAAGCTCAGCGAGCGTTAACACCTGGTCGCGCCAGTGTTGCGTGTCAGCACCCGCGCTCGCAGCCATTTTCCATGCCAGCAGCGATTTGAAAAGCGGATAAGTAATGTCATCGTGCCTGGGCTGAATGGTGAGATCGGTTGGGAAAAACCGATCATCGAATCTGTCAAAATCTTCCTGGCTGGGATTGGTAAGGGGTGACAGTACAATTTCAATTAAGGGTGCATCCCCGGAACTCACCGATACAAGCGTGCCAACGTAGCCATCGGCCACAGCAGCCACCTGGCTTGTACCGCGTCCCACTTCCAGAATATTGGAGGTGAGTTTGTTGCCCTCCAGATAAAGTTCAGTGCTGGCCGGGCTGAGCTTGAAAGTAACCGGAGTGGTGTTTAGCAGTACATAGCTTGTTACCCCAAGCGCAAGCACAATGCCGGCAAATATCGGCAGTTGAAACTTCGACTGGCGCCTGTGGCTTTTTCTTTCTTCGCGCTGGCCCAGCACTTTTAATTGGAGTGCAAGCGCTGCTGCATCCGGGCGCGCTTTTGGGTCCTGCCTCAGGCATTCCGCTACTATATTTACGTATCGCCTGTAGGCTTTGGGTAATTGGTCTTGCAAAAGCCTTATATCTGCTTTAGAGCGCACTACCCTGGGTGCATCATGGGGTATGTCACCGGCGAGCATTTCATAAAAAACCAGTCCCAGGCTGTACACGTCTGTCTTGCCGTCTACGGGATCGGCCTTGAGCTGTTCAGGGGATGCATATCGCACGGTGAGAAGTGACATGCCCGTTTGCGTATGAGTGGTCTGAAATTCACTGGACTTCGCTATCCCAAAATCGGCAAGCATCGGCGTGCCGTCAGGCTCAAATAATATGTTAGCGGGCTTGATATCCCGATGTACGGCGCCGCGCTCGTGCGTGTATCTCAATGCATCAGCCAGACCGGCGGCAATACGTACGGCTTCGGTGGCTTCAAGTACGCGCTCTTCACCCAGGCGCTTTTTGAGCGACGCTCCGGGTACATATTCCATCACCAGATATTGCCGGTTTTCGTGATCTCCTGCCTGGTACACTCCAACAATATTAGGATGTTTGAGGTTTGCAAGTATCGCCCCTTCATCCTCAAAACGCGTACGAAACTCATCGCGCTCGCCCAATTCCGCGCTCATCAGCTTAATGGCGACACGCTTTTTCAGCTTCAAGTCTTCCGCCAGAAATACTGTAGCCATACCCCCTTCGCCTAATGGAGAAATTAGTCGAAACCCGGGAATATCTGGCAAGGCTGCACCCGCAGTGACAATTGTTGCATCTTCATCAACTTTGCTGATGTCAGAGTGTTCGTTTCCTGCGTCGTGGGTGTCTGTCATGCGCTGACTCTATTCGTCCAATCTGGCCCTTGCAAGCGCCAGCGGTTAAGTGAATACTCTTTTGAGCTGCGTTTCTGGGAGGAGAGGGAGCCAGGGATGAGACGATTTGGCGTGCTCTGTTCGCCAGCACTTTTTTGTTTGCTTCTGTGTGGACGACTCGCGGCTGCAGATGAGCTGGGTCGTGAACTCAACTGGTCATCGCCCGGAGCTGCAAACTATGTACGGGGTCAACTTCCTGAAACCGTAGAACCGTTTAAACTGCCACCTGTTCAGGCACTCAATCCTGCTTCAGGGAGCTTGCCTTTATCCGGCAACCCTTCCATTGAGGTGCTTGCTATTCACATTGACGGAGTTACGGCACTCGACTCAAAAGAGCTTGCAGAACTCACTGAACCATACCTGAATCGCAATGTATCTATCGAAGAGCTTCAAGCGCTCAGATTAGCGCTGTCAAACCTGTATCTTGAGCGTGGTTACATTAATTCAGGTGTGGTGATTCCGGACCAACGAGTACACAATGGTGTGGTGCGCATGCAGGCCATTGAAGGTGTGCTGTCAGGTATCGAAATTCAGGGTGAAGCCAGGCTCAGGGATGCATACATAGAGCCTCGAATACTGCGGTATATAGAAGGCCCACTCAATCTTCTTGATATTCAGAAAGCACTGCAACATTTACAGCGCGACGATAATGTTGCGCGACTGGACGCCAGGCTGATGCCGGGCACGGCTCTGGGACAAAGCATGCTGCAGATTTCAGTTGAGGAAGATAAGCGAATATCAGCGGGTTTGTCTGCTGATAATCACAATTCCACCAGTATCGGTGAAATCCGCGCCAGGGTATTTGTATCCAGCCGAAACCTGAGTGGTCTGGGTGAAGTTCTGCACTTGAGTGGCAGCCTTTCTGATGGCGCGGATGATTTCAGCGTAAACTTTGAAGTACCACTCAGCCGATACAATACGCGCTTTCAGGCATATTATGCGCGCTCGGATGCAAAGATAGTGGAGCAGGCATTTAGTGCCCTGGATATCCAAAGCCTCACCGACACCTGGGGGGTGTCACTCACCCAACCACTAATCGATGGCCCAACGCACAGTGTCTCTGCAACACTTGGCCTTGAAGTAAAACACAGCGAAACGAAACTTCTTGGAATACCGTTCTCATTCTCACCTGGTGCGCTGGATGGAGAGTCAGACACCAGCGCGCTTCAACTTGGTCTTGACTGGACACGGCGTGGAACAAATCACGTGCTTGGTCTGCGCGGTACCTATCGGGTGGGTCTGGATATGCTGGGTGCCACTATATTTGAGCCATCATCTGACCTGGACCGGCTGGGTAATCCCACAGGAGTGGACGGAAGGTTTGATCTGTTTCTGGGCCAGGGCCTGTTTATCTACCGCTTGAATACGCTGCCGCTATTTGCAGACCTCAACGAGCGGGCTCAACTGGTCACAAGAACCACGCTACAACTGGCTTTTGATCCGTTGATGAGCATCGAAAAGATCGCCATTGGCGGGGTTAATACCTTACGCGGTGTGCCGGAAAATTTACTGGTGCGGGATAACGGATTTGCAGCCACGGTAGAGTTGCAGCTGCCAATTCCTGGTTATCAGGCTGATGCCCATCCACTGAATCTGGTAATTGCGCCATTTATTGATTACGGCCGCTCATGGGATGAAAAAGACATAAGCCCACTGTCAGATGTGCGAGACACAAATCACACAAGGCATATTTTAAGTGCTGGCCTGGGGCTAATCTGGCAACCCGTGAACGGGCTGCGAGCATCGCTTTACTGGGGCGAAGATCTTGATAACAACTTTAACGGCGATGATCCACGTGCAACGGACCCTGGTGACGATCTGCAGAATGACGGTTTGCATATCTCGATATCTTACATACGGAGTTTTTAAGCGCATGAAATACATGATGTGGCTGGCGACAAGTGCACTGATCTGGACCCTCAACGCGCGTGCGGCTGATTGTACATTGGGGGAACGCTACTACGCACTTGCCAACACCGCAAAAGCCGAATATCGAGACCGGGATGCCCTTCAGTTTCTGGAGCAGGCCGTTAATGTCTGTCCCAACTACACACATTGGCAGGAACTCGGCGAGCTTGCGAAAACGTTCGGCGAAACTGAACTGAATGAGCGCGCTGCAAGCGCGTTTAAATCCGCATACGAAACCTATGCAAAGACTCCGGCCCAACAAGCTCGTTCCGCCGCGCATTTCGCAGAACTCTTGCTGTACAGCGATAATAACCCGAAGCGAGCCGAAACCTGGATTTTTCAGGCCAAACAGCTGGATCCCGATAGTGAATGGATCGCAAATCTGGCTGTCCAGATTGTTGCGGCGGGCGAAAGTCTGACAAGCGATATGATCACGCGAGGCTTTTTCAGCGACCTGGCCGATAAAGGCCCCGTGATGCGCGTAAAGCTAACACCGGACCTTGAGGCAGCGGGCTCGGATGCAAGCCAAAGCGGTGGTGCGGGTACGGTAAACCTGTTTCAGGACTACCCACTGCTATTTTCCGTTGGTAGCGCTGAACCCTATCCGGAATCTCGCAGAATGATAGAACAGCTTGCCAAAGTGATTGGCAGCGATGAACGCTTTGCTGGTCGCAAGTTTGTATTTATTGGGCATGCAGATGTGCGGGGCGACTCTGATGCCAACATGCTGCTCTCACTGAGACGGGCAATGGCAGTACGCGACATTGCCATTGAAATATCAGCTTCCCTGAAAGGGCGCATTCGCGCTGAGGGTAAAGGTGAATCACAACCACGAGATTCTGCAATGACCGATGAAGCGCACCGCCTCAATCGTCGTGTACAGGTTGTATTGGAGTAATGCGCATGCGCACATCAACCCGCCTGTTACTGCCACTCCTCCTCTGGTTCACCGTGGCTGGTTGGGACGGATTGTATGCAGAATCTTACCAACCAGATACAGATACCGCGGCGCGCATTCGAGCCGGTTGGACGCTGGTAGATGAATTGCGCAGCCAAGGCAGAAATCGGGCAGCCCTTGCAGAACTGAACGCGCTGCAGACAAATTTTGAGTCCACAACATCTGTACAAACGGGTATCCGGCTCGGGGGGGTGTTATGTGGCCTTGGACGGTACGAGGAAGCACAATCAACGCTCGACCAGGTTGCTGCAGCGGCAGGCAGGCTTGAACCTGCAGAGCGTGCTGCCTATCTTCTGGAGCTTGGCAATGTAACCGTCGAAACAGGTGCATTGAGTGATGCCGCAGCACTTTTTCGGGAGAGCGCAACTTTTGCAGACCAGGCAAATATGCCGGTGCTTGCAGCGCGTGCTTCACTTAATGCCTTGCGCGCAAAACTTGATCAAAAAGACATCGCTAATCTTGAACGCGAGCTTAATGCACTCTCGGCAAGGCTCAAAACCATGGGCAGCGGCAGGTCAATTGCACAACTCTGGATTTCACTGGGTGATGTTGGCCGGCGAGCAGTTACCGATTTTGCGTTTCCACCTGAGTGGCGTGGTCACGCACTTGCTGCGTATAGACAAGCACAAAACCTGACCACAGACCCTGTGATACTTGGCTGGGCGGCCGGGTTTACGGGTGCGCTATATGAAGATGAAGGGCGTATCAGCGAGTCACTCACATTAACGCGCACAGCCCTTTTTTACGCTCAGCAGGTGGGTGCTGACGATCAACTGTATCGTTGGGAGTGGCAGCTTGGACGAATTTTTAAAGCCGCAAACCAGTTGCAGTCTTCCCAGCAAGCCTATGCCAGAGCGACAGCTATTTTGGGCGGCCTAAAAAGCAATTTCACGCTTGGATCACGCAACACATTCAATCGGCTGGTGGCGCCGGTTTATAGTCAGTACGCCGATGTATTGCTTACGCGTTCTGCCACGATGGCTGCTGGTGATTCCAAACAAACGCTATTGCGCAGTGTACGCAACCAGCTTGAGACGCTAAAACAGGCAGAAGTAGAAGACTACTTCGCAAGTGCGTGTGTGGTGCAAAACCCGCAACAAACAAATACACAGGGGGTGGCTCAGAAAGAAATGTCCAGCACTGCCATTCTCTATCCGGTTTTTCTGGATAACCGTATCGAGCTTTTAGTTGAAGCGGGTGACGAACTGGCACAGTTTACGACCAGTATCGGGCGGAACCAGGCGACGCAGTTAATTCGTCGCTTTCGCTTGAACCTGGAACGGCCTTTAAGCGCAGACGCATACCTTGCACAAGCGCAAGAGTTGTACAACTGGCTGATGCGCCCGGCGGAAGGTTTTCTAAATTCCCGGGGCATCAAGACGCTGGTGATAGTGCCAGAAGGCGCACTCAGAACTATTCCATTATCAGCACTGCATGATGGCAAACAGTTTTTGCTAGAACGCTATGTCATCGCCACAACACCCGCAATCAAGCTAACCCAGCCGATTGGTGAGCGCAATACGGACAATCTGTTGATCGCAGGCCTGACAGAAGCTGTGCAGGGTTTTTCGAGTTTACCTGCTGTGGCGCAGGAGATAAGCAATGTTGCGGCTATGTATCCATCCATGACCATGCAGGATGGCGATTTCCAACTGGAATCGACGGCCACAAACTTAAGCCTGGGTAAATACTCGGTCGCGCATTTTGCAACACACGGAGAGTTTAATCGCGATTACCGAAAGTCCTTCATCCTCACTTACGACAGCAAACTATCACTTTCGCGTCTGCAAAACGCATTGAAGCAACGCGGCGATGTACCCCTGGATCTGCTGGTTCTAAGTGCGTGCCAGACAGCAGCTGGCGACGATCGTGCAGCACTGGGCCTGGCAGGTGTTGCCGTGCAAAGCGGTGCCAGAAGTGCACTGGCATCACTCTGGTCCATCAGCGATACCGCAACATCGCAACTCATTGAGCGCTTTTATGGCCATTTGCAATCTTCTGGAAACACCAAGGCAGATAGCCTGCGCCAGGCACAACTCGCGTTATTGGGGAGCGAGCGTTTTCAACACCCCAGTTTCTGGGCGCCGTACCTGCTTATTGGCAGTTGGCTGTAATTCAGGAGGATGCGTATCAATTTCAAACAGCTTACTTGCGGCTTATTGCTTGTATTACTGGCAGCGCGCCCGGGGGCAGATATTGTGCTGGACGGTAGCGCAGGGCCAGCGGGAGAACTGGTTGGACCTGAATTCTCTATAACTGAAGACCTGGGCACCGTTCACGGCTCCAGTCTGTTGCATAGTTTTTTTTCCTTTAATATTGCCAGCGAAGAGACCGCAAATTTCAGCTCGAACCCTTTGATAAGCAATATAATTGCACGGGTAACCGGCCCAGGCGGTACTACTATCAATGGCATACTCAACGCGGACTCCAACCTGTGGTTGTTAAACCCTAACGGTGTAATGGTGGGGTCTGATGCAAGCATCAATGTGGCGGGTTCGTTTAGGTTTAACCTGAACAACAATATTGATGACGATGTGCTTGCCTTGATTATGAGTGATGGCAGCGCGCTCACGGTGGATTCAGATCTCAACACGCTAAGCATTGCCAACCCCCTGGACTTCGGTTTTCTTTCAGATGTTAGCAGTCCCAGAATTGTTGTAGATGACAGCCTTACGGGTAGCGTCACAACCATTATCGGCGTTGATAATGCAGGAACCACAGAATTCACCCTAAACGGGGATGACCCCGACATTGCCCGGTTTGCGGGGGATAATCTGTTTTACAGCTTTGCACGTTTTAACCTGTTCAGTGACGACCGGGCAATATTTCGATCCAATCGCACCATGCCTGTGGAAAATATTATCGTTCGGGTAACCGGGGGTTCACATAGCTTCTTAAACGGTCGGATTTCCACCAGTAGTGCGCTGTTTGATTCAAGCCTGTGGTTCATCAATCCGGCAGGTATTATCGCAGGTGACCTGTTACGGCTGGATGTTAGCGGCAGCATTGGATTGGGTGCAGCAGACACAATTCAGTTTGACGATGGTAGCCACTTTTTTGCGGATACCAGTCAACCGGTAACGCTATCTGTAGGCAACCCTGGTAGCTATGGATTTACCGACTCGGACCTCGACCGTGGCCTGTCCCTTAACGGGACGCTTATTTCCAGCTTTCAGGGAGGGGATATTGTGCTTGCGGGTCTGGACCTGTCGGTGCAGTTTAGCCTGCTTGCCACACAGGACAATTTTCTGGGTGGTCCCGGGGGCGATATAATGCTCATTGGCAATAACCAGCAGATTATCAATTCGCAAATTTTCACACTATCCAGCGGCGATAGCGCCGGAGACATCTCGTTTGTTGGGGAAGTGCTTGATGATGGTTCCTGGCTAGCGGCAAACTCGGTAAATGTGTCCGGACCCTTCTCTCAGGTCACTTCCACAACATTTTCTAATGCCAGCGCCGGTGACATCATTGTGAGTGCCAATAACTTAAGCCTGGCGGATGGTGCATTTGTCGCAAACTCAACTTTGGGCTTTGGAAATGCAGGCAATATCCTTTTTGTTGGATCGATCGGTGCAGCAGGCAATATCCAACAGATGCAGTCCATTTCCCTGGACAACGCCTCTATAGGGGGGACAAGCACTGGCGGTTTTGGCGGCCAGGTTGTGCTGTTTGCAGATGACATCCGGCTTGGAAATCTCTCCAATATAACCACTTCTACCGTTGGCTTCCCCGGCACCACCGGGGGTGGCATCTTTATTTTCGGTAACAATGTATTGCTTGATAGCGGCAGTAACGTGGCATCAATAGCAGCCGGTGACGCATCCGGTGGCGATATCATTGTTTCCGCGGGGTCGCTCACGCTGCAAGGCTCGCAAAATGATCCGACCATCGGCGTGCAACTACACTCTCACATCGCGACAGACAGCCTTCTCGGGAGTGGCAATGCCGGTTTAATCTCAATAGACGTAGACCAGCTTAATCTGTTTGACAGCACCTTCCTTTCGTCTGGCACCCAGTCCAACGGGGATGCAGGAGACATAATAATCAACGCGACAGACGTGCTCTTTCGTGGGTCATCAACCGGTATATTTATCTCACGATTTGCCGCGTTCGATGCTCCTGGAATAGGCCGTCCGGGAGACGTGACAATTAACGCACAGAATTCTGTAGTCATCGAAAACACGGGACCCGACCCCACCGTTTCATCGCCAGGCATCACCATATTTTCGACCAACTGTTCTCTGGATTGTAGCGTTCGGGGTACCTTGACTATTAACACCCCTAGCTTTAATGCAAGCGGGGCTACTCTGGCAGTATCCACCCTGGGGTCTGCACCGGGTGGCAATATCATTTTGAATGCAGATTCCATCGTTGCCTCAAATACCTTGTTCAGCGGCGCATCACTCGACTCTGGCCAGGGCGGGTCGATTCAGATCACAGCCGATCAGTTGCATTTGACTAATGGTTCATCCATTACCACATCCAGCGCATTTGATGAACTACAGGGCGTTGCCAGTGTTGGGGATGCGGGAGATATTCAGATTGATGTTGCGGGTGAGCTACACTTGTTCACTTCGTCCGAAATTACCGGTCTTGATAATCTTACCAGCATCAGCTCCCGCTCAAATTCACCCAATACGGATGCAGGCAGTGCCGGCACCATCCAGATTAACGCAGGCAGTGTGTTACTTGAGAATGCGCAGATTCTTGCTACAGCCGAAGGAGGTAATGACGGTTCTGCAGGGGGGGATATTTCGCTTAACGTTACGGGTGATGTCGGTATTTTTAACGGCGGACGAATCCAGGCTGATACCAACGGTGGTGCACCAGGTGGGCGCATCAACATGCTGCTTGGCGGAGCTCTGACATTGAATGGATCGGGAAGCGCACTCTCATCCAATGCAACCGGCCTGGGAGATGGTGGTACGGTTGCCATCGATGCAAACTCGGTGAATCTTGAGAATGGTGCCCGCATTGAAACTACAGCATCAGCGGGTGGCAATTCAGGTTCTGTGCGTCTTGATGTAAGTGGAGATCTTGTGATTACATCATCTGATGAAGAGGTAACAGCCATACTGACATTATCCAATCGCTCGCAGGGTGGTGATATTAATGTGCGCGTGGGTGATACGCTGACCATGACTAACAGCGGCATCATCTCTTCGGTAGATCAGGCGGCGGGTAATGGTGGTGATGTAAATGTGACGACAAACTCACTTTTTTTGCAGAAAAGCGTAATTCTGGCCCAGGCCGAACAGGGTAATGGTGGCGCAATTACAATTAACCGGCTGGGCGTGGACGGGCAGTTCATCATCGACACGCAAAGCATCGTCAACGCAGATTCTGCACGGGGTGTGAGCGGCGAGATTAATGTAGAATCACCTGACACCGACGAGACATCGGTCATTCAGCCCCAGGATGCACGTATAGAAAACGAGTCAGTATTGGTGGACAACTTATGCTCCCGGACCCAGCTCGAACACCGCAGCACACTTGTTGTACAGGATCAGGGCGGAGTGGCACCTGCACCGGACGGCTACCATATCTCCAGCATTTCTGAACAACGTGGACATATTTCAGGAACAGTACCCACAGGCCTTTCGAACACGGACCCTCAGAGCAGGCTTCGAAACAGGCACGGCGAAGTGGCTGGTTGTAGGTAACGAAACCGGATGGGGCAATTAACAAGTTTAAGCCGCTCCAGGCCAATTGCCATACCCCACCCCACTTCGTATTATCATTGAAACAACTCGAGGTTATACCATGGCAGTGAAATACTACGACTGGACCGCACACCACGCCGATATGCGGCCAAACAAGATAGCAATCACTGACCTGGATACAGGTGCAAGCCTTACCTATAAAGCGCTGGATGAGCGCGCTGACCTGCTTGCAGGCTGGATGCAGGCACAGGGCATAAAAAAAGGCGATCGGGTAGCACTCCTGACCCCCAACTGCCCGGAATTTTTTGAGGCCGAGTTCGCCTGCTCCAAAATCGGCGCCATTTGCCTGCCCCTGAACTGGCGCCTGACCGAAAAGGAGCTTGAATATATTCTGGGTGACTCAACCCCTGCCCTGTTGATTCATGATGCCAATTTTGAAGCCATGGTCACGAAGCTTACCGACACCTGTGGCATTGCACATGCCCTGGCCATGAGTTCCGATGACAAACAAACCAGTTACGAACAGGCAATAAGCGCAGCGCATCCGGTAGCGCCGGTAAGCAGTGACCATGACGATATTTCCATGATCATGTATACCTCGGGTACTACCGGGCACCCCAAGGGTGCACTGATCACGCATGGCATGACTTTTTTCAACATTGTGAATCTGGGCATTCCCGCTGGCATTACCACCAACACAGTACAGTTGGTCGTCTTGCCGCTCTTTCACACCGGCGGGCTTAACTGTTATGCCAACCCTATTCTGCATGCGGGTGGCGAAATTTTGCTGATGCGTGACTTCGAGCCTGGCAGGGCGCTGCAAGTACTGGGGGATGCAGACCTTGCTGTAACCCACTTCTTTGCGGTACCGGCACCTTTTCAGTTCATGATGCAGCACCCGGATTTTGCGACCACCGACCTGAGTCGTCTGGAAGCTGCCGGAGTGGGTGGTGCTCCCTGTGCTGAAGCTATTTTGACGGGATGGATGGACCGTGGTGTTCCGCTGATTCAGGGCTGGGGCATGACAGAAACCAGCCCCGGTGGAGTGGCGCTGGATGCGAATGACGCCCTGCGTAAAATCGGCTCTTGCGGCAAAGCCTTGTTACACACAGAAATAAAGATAATCGATGAAGAAGGACAGGAAGTGGGCGCCAACGAGGTGGGTGAGTTGCTCATTCGCGGTCCCAACATAACACCCGGATACTGGAATAATCCCGAGGCTACCGAAAAATCCTTTGTGGATGACTGGTTACTAACCGGTGATGCCGCGCGCTGTGATGAAGAAGGGTTTGTTTACATCGTGGATCGCTGGAAAGACATGTACATCTCCGGTGGCGAAAACGTGTATCCGGCGGAGGTAGAAAATGTGCTGTACCAACTGCCAGAAGTTGCCGAGGCCGGGATCATCGGTGTACCCAGCGAGCGCTGGGGGGAAACCGGCAAAGCCGTGCTGGTGTTAAAACCCGGCCAGAGCCTTACTCCCGATGCGGTAATTGCGCATTGCCTGGCGAACCTTGCCAAATTCAAGGTACCGGCTTCAGTTGAGTTTATTGACGCCTTGCCGCGCAATGCCACCGGCAAAGTACTAAAGCGCACATTGCGGGATATGTATGTGGATCCATCGGCAGCCAGGATCAGCTGATTCAGGGTTAACATTTGAGCGGGCTCAATTGAGCAGGAACAGGTGCGATTAGCGCTATGTCTGCACTACGGCATCTGACAAGTTTTTTATCGTTTACCTTTATTGCGGTAAACCTGTTGCTTTGGCTACCTCTTTTGGTGCTCGCAACCATCGTGCGAATATGTCTGCCTTTTGACAATGTGCGCAATGTCAACTATCGCATGGTGGAGACCATCTACCGGCTTGCGGTACGTATTGATGCCTGGTGGATAAACAGGGTTCTGGGAATAGAATTTACGGTAAGCGGTGAAGCGCAACTGCTTGACAGTTTTTCTACAACAAACCCGGTGTTCATCTGTAACCATCAATCCTGGTTCGACATTTTTTTGTTGCAGAGTCTCATTTCAAGCAAGGGTCCGATACTCAAATTTGTGATTAAGGTAGAACTGCTCTGGGTGCCTGTGCTGGGATGGATTTGCCTGGTAATGAATTTTCCCAGACTCAAACGCAAAAGCACTGTCGAATCCCGCGCCAGGGATTTTGGCAGCTTGCAAACGGCTGCATTGAGTATGGGTAATGAACCGGGCGGTTTGCTTATTTTTCCGGAAGGCACCAGGTTCAGCGAAAAAAAGCGCGCGCAATTACAATCGCCCTACCAGTACCTGTTACCACCCAAGCCGGGCGGCTTTAGCATCATAAAAAACACCTTGCCAGATGATACACGGGTGATTGACATCAGTATTCGATACGATGAGCGTGATGCAAATGTCTGGCGCTGTATGAGCGGTGCCGTCGACAACATTCGGGTACATGCAGAGTCTTTTAGTATGCAGGATATTGACGAGGTACCGGCTTGGCTCAATAAGCGCTGGTCCGATAAGGCGCTTTGGCTGGCCACCCACGAAAAGAGCGCCGCGGTGAGGACAATATGAACAAGCACGTGATTGCTGTTTTGGTCATCCTGGTATCGAGGTAGTTGCAGACTGCCGTTCCAGGTTATTCCAAAGCGCGCAAATACCTGACCACGCCCAATATCGCCACACCAAACAACAGGTGTACAGCAACAATGGGTGGCCAGCCAAATAGAAAGATCACATCGTTGGCAAGGCTTGCCTCAAATGGTCCACCACCAAAAGCCAGGCCACGCGTACCAAAGAAAGTGTTAGCCATGGCAGGCACAGTAAAAAACCATGCTGTTATAATGCCTGTCCACATAAACACCTGGAATTCCTTTTTGCTCAAGCGCATGAATTGACCGCCAAAGGCCAGCGCCATCAGTAACAAACCCTGGGTAATGGCTTCCATGTGTCCCATGCGAAAAGCACGCGAATCACCGGGTATGTCCACCTCTATGTGAACGGGTAAGGGCCATACCACAATTGCTTCCAGCAGGTGGAAAAACCACACCCAGCCGAAGAGGATAGCAAATACAAACAAACCCAGGCCGTTCAAAAACAGGATGGCCTGCATACGTGGTTGTATGCCCTGGTAACTGGTAGCTGTCATGTACTGTTTCCTCAGGTGGAAAGGGGGATGGGCCGGGATTCCTTAAAGCGCGTAGTATCCAGCTGTGAAGATTGCAGCGGGTCGCGCGCATAAATTGCCGCCCAGTCCAAAGCCCACTGTGGGTCCGCTACCTGGCTGGGATGATAGCCGGGCTTCCAGATTCGCAACCATCTGGGAATAATCTGGCGAAATATGCGCAAGAGCACACGCGTATGGCGCTTGCGACTTTTTAGATTGTTCCAAAGGCCATCCTCCCGCAATAAAGCGCGATAGCCCTGCCCGGTGCGCCAGAATATGTGGACGCTTGCATACACCAGGCCAACCATCCGCCAGAAATAGCTGCCGTGCAAATGCTCATACACATCAAAGGCCACATTCTTGTGTTCTATCTCTTCAATAAAATGCCACAACACCAGGGAGGCAACGGTCGCGTCTGCATCACCAAAAAGATAATCGCGATCCTCAATAAGCATATGCCCCAGCGCCAGCGCCATAGACTCAAAACCTTCTGCATAGGCAAGGTTAAAGCGCAGCGATTTATCACGCTCCAGTTTTTTATAGTCCTCGGCAAGGCGTTCTTCGATCGCTTTTGCACAATCGTACTCGGCACTTATGCTGTCGTTGTATTTTCTGTGCTGCTGATAATGTTGTGCTTCCTGAAATACGTAGTTATCCAGAGCTTCCTGTAATTGCGGATCGGTGATGTCGGGCCGCGCCTTGCGCATGGTACGAATGAGGTAGGGTTCAAGGTACGGCATCGCCATGGAGGCAGAGTTAACTATCTGGGAAAACTCCGGTTGGTTTTTGTTCCAGTGCGCATCCGCTTGCTGTACATATTCAAACGGCATACGGCGCAGCGTCATACGCGCAGACATATCATCATTTACAGCCTGGGACATGGGTTTATCCATTGATTGTTGGCCACCCTCAGCGTACCACAAGTATCAATACTTATTGGGTATCCGGATTAAAGCCAATACTCACGGAATCATTCCGGTTGGGGTGCCCGTGATCGCGTAAATCAAGGCCTTATGGACCTGACAATTTGTTGTCCTGCCATTCTTTGAAGAGTCGCACACTTTCAAATAATGCAAGCACAGCCAAATGCGCAATCGCCGCCCCCGCATCAAACGCCACCAGCACCCAATGCGCAAAGAATAGAATGGCAGCAAGGTAGGCCAGGCGATGCAGTTGTTTCCACGCGCCTTTCAGCAATCGCACAGAGTAAGCATTGCTGGTTAGGGCAAGTAGCGAAAGGATCAGCAATGCAGCCCAGCCGGTCCAGTAATCAGGTAACGCGGCCTCGGACAGTATCTGCTGCCATACACCCATTTTGTCCAGATAGACGCAGGTATGAAGTGCTGCATAGGTAAAACTTGCCACACCAAGATAGCGGCGGTTTTGAAGCAACCAGCGGGGTATCGCTCTACCGGGAAATATCAATGATAGCGGAGTGGCTATTAGCGCTAGCATAAACAGACGCACGGACAGCTCGCCGGAAGAGTGAATCACCTCCCCGTAATACAGTTGCTGTTGCTGATAGGCAATGATCAGGTAGACAAACGGCAGGGCTAATACTGCCCACAACAGGTAAGGACGATTAAGCATATGTAAATTGTGTCAAAAACCCTCTAGTATCGCTAATGACGTTTTATGGACTGATGGACTTGATATGTATTTTCGTTTTTGTGCGGGCCTGTTATTTGTTGTACTACTTTCCACGAACTCTGCATCTGCAGAAGCACTGCTGAATGCGAATTCAGCCAGTGCAAAGCAACTGAAAGCCATTCCCGGCCTCAGTGCAACTGCTGTTACCGCCATTACCAAAGGGGCGCCGTTTGCCACGATCGGCGACCTCAATGGATTATTAAGCGCTACCATGAGTACGGATGCGCTAAATACGCTGTACACCCGCCTGTTTGTACCCATCAGCCTGAATTCAGCGTCACGTGAAGATATGCTGCTGATACCCGGCTTAAGTAAACGCATGGCACACGAGTTTGAGGAGTACCGGCCCTATACCAGCATGGAGCAGTTCCGGCGCGAGATCGGCAAATATGTAGATGCCGCCGAAGTAGCCCGGCTGGAGAACTACGTAACGCTGGATTGAGGTTATGACACGGGTTATGCGCCGGGTTACTTTTTCGGGTACCAGTAAGCAAGGTACTCGGCGTACATGACGTAACCCGCCATATTTTCTACCTCAATTTCATGACGGGTTTTTATAAGTTTTTCCCCGGCACCTTTATCCGTTGCAGCTAACAGGCTTATATGGGATCTCAATCGTACCCCATCACCAATCACCACGGGTTGCAGGATTCTCACTTTATCAAGGCCATAGTTCAGCGAGTATGCCCCGTCCGCTGGTGTTGCGCCTGCATCTTCAAAAAAGTGGGACAAAAGCGACACCATGTGAAAACCATGGATAAGCGTACCGCCATAAGGGCTGTCTTTTGCCGACTCGGGATCACAGTGACCCGGCTTTCGCCATCTGGATACTTCGCTAAAGATATTTACCTGAAATTGATCAATCTCTACCCAGTCACTAACACCCAACAGTTTTCCAACGTGAGCATTGGCGTTGGCTAGCAAAAAAGGTGTGGCGTCAGGCAAAACACACATCCAGATTTTGTGCCCTTAACCAGCTGTTAATCACATCCTGTTGCTCTGATTCCCCATTGATTCTATCGCGTATCATCTGCCGTGCCGTCTCGGGATACGCGCGGCTCAGGTAACTGACGTCCTCAGCATAGATTTCGGTATGAAACGCCTTGGCCTTTGCATTAAGGGCATCGGCGTTTCCCAGCACGAAGGGTGCATAGGTATTGCACATTTCACCAAGCACAAAATTCACGAAGGGGGTTGATTCGGGGAATGCTGCCCACTCTCCCTGCCCATCCCATTGATCTGCGGTTTTTTCAGCCCACTGAATAACACTATCGTACTGTGCGATTGCGCGTTTGGGATCCGGGTCCATATTGGTGTGTGCCCGCAGGCCACCCAGTACTATGCAATCCACCGCGCTGGGTCGGCTGCCCAGCAGATATGGCGTGCTCTGTAACTGCGTTTCCACCGCCTGCATAATTCTCTGGTACTCGGCTTCGGCCTGTTCCTGTTGATGTTTACTTTCGGTGCCCGTAGCGCGACAGGCACGTGGACCCCAGTTTCTAATGTGTGCAGCAGCATCAACGTTGCCCCCACTCATGCCCTGGGAAGCAAAAACAGCACTCTCCTCATAGTGCCAGCGATAGTGCACCATGGTTCGGGCGACCCATTCATCAAAATAGTCTTCAACAATTTGTGTCAGCACGCCCAATGCGCCTTTGGGAAACATCTCTCGCCCTGGAAAACGCCCGTCCAGCATCTGTAATATTGGCGTGGTATCCCCCAGCATCCAGTTCTCAGGCGTTAATAAAACCGGTACCTGGTGCGTGCCAGAGCGGCTTTCAATGTCCCGGGCAATATCCGGTGTTTTTCTCTGCAAGGTGTAATCAGCGCCATAAAACCGCAGTGCGGCGTCCAGCTTCATAGTGAAAAGTGAAAATTCACTTCCGTATAATGTGTAGTGCTGCGTCATTAACCGCCTCCAGTTTGGGATTCAGTATACTCAAAAAATTTCAGTATACTGTTCCAATGTTATCTTCCGCATCAGCCCGCATCGCCTGCCATGAATGCGATTTATTGCTTTCATTACCGGCCCTGCACCATGGCCAGAAAGCCAGCTGCCCGCGATGTAACTACACGCTTACTACCTATCATACCGACACGGAACATCGCCTGTTGGCTTTCTCTACTGCCGGGCTGGTGTTTCTTTTGTTTGCCAATCTCTTCCCGTTTATGGGTTTTAAGGCCAGCGGGCAGGAACGTGTTATTTCACTTTTGCAAAGTGTTACCACCCTTGCCGACGAGGGTTCAACCTTGCTCGCCATAGTGGTACTGGTGTCTATTATCACCATACCTGCACTGGTGCTTATCGGGGCAGCTTACATATCGGCTTCCTTGTTACGACCAAAACCACTGCCTGCTAGTAAACCGGTATTGCGCTGGCTGATTCATTTTTTACCCTGGAGCATGGCGGAGATTTTTCTGGTGGGCATTCTCATCAGTTACATCAAGATTGCAGCACTCGCCGACGTAACTTTCGGTTTGTCATTTTTCTCCTATATTTTGTTCAACCTGTTTTTGATTATCACTGTAGTGAATATCGACAAACGCCAGCTTTGGACTCTGCTGGGGGATAAAAGCACGCAATGAGCAGACCTTCTCCAAACACACATATGCCGTTTATCACCGCAACAGCACAGGGTTTGTCTGCATGTCATGTGTGCACTGCTGTTGGCCCTGCAGAAACCCATGAATGTGATACCTGTGGCGCACGCGTAAGTGACCGCATGAAGAATTCATTTCAACAGTCCGTAGCCTGGCTGATTACCTCAGTGGTGCTGTACATTCCGGCCAATTTTCTACCCATACTAAGCACGGTTAAGCTGGGGCAGGAAACCACCAATACCATTTTGGGTGGTGTGGTTACACTCTGGGGGCATGGTTCCTACCCCATCGCTATTGTTATATTTGTTGCCAGCGTGCTGGTGCCCCTGGCCAAAATCGTGGTGCTTGCATGGTTATGCCTGACGGTCTGGCGCGGCAGCACACAATCGCTGGAAGAAAAGGCCCTGTTGTTTCGCTTTACAGAATTTATTGGGCGCTGGTCAATGATCGATGTGTTTGTCGTGGGTCTGCTGGTTGCACTCATTCGCCTGGGCGCAATAATGAGCATATATCCCGGTGCCGCAGCGCTTGCCTTTGCAGGTATGGTAGCTTCCACTATGCTTGCAGCTATTGCTTTTGACCCTAGATTAATCTGGCACTCACATAATATGCAAAACAACAGTACCTGGGAGTACGCAGAATGAGCGAAGTTGACCACGACCATTCAGCCGTCGTGCACACCAGTTCAAAATTTTCTGCCATCTGGATAGTGCCCATCGTAGCAACGCTGATCGGTGCGTGGATGATCTATTTTACCTGGACCAATCAGGGCCCTCTGGTAGAGATCAGCTTTGAAACCGCAACCGGCATAGAAGCCGGTAAAACCAAACTGAAACTAAAGAACGTGGAACTGGGTATAGTGGAAGAAGTGCGGCTGTCAAAAAATTCTGCCGGTGTCACCATTACAGCGCGTATGGATCTCAGCGCTAAACCCCTGTTAAAGGAGGACACCCATTTTTGGGTGGTGCGGCCAAGAATTGGAGTGGGTGGAATCTCGGGCCTTAACACGCTGGTCTCCGGTGCCTATATAGAATTTGCCGCAGGTACGGAAGATGCCAAAAGGGCCACAAAATTTGTTGGTCTGGAAGCACCACCCGTAACCCCTGTTGGTACGGCGGGTTTACATCTTACCCTGGACAGTAGCGGAAACAGGGCTTTGAATGTGGGCGACAAGATAACCTTCCACGGCCTGGTAGTAGGTAGCATTGAATACGTTCACTTTAACGTGAGCGAGCGAACCACCTACTACAACGCTTTTATTGAGGCGCCGTTCCACACCCTGATTACCAGTAATACCCGCTTCTGGTTCAATAGCGCTCTGCGGCTGGAGTTTTCTGCCGATGGGGTAAGTCTTGAAGTAGGCAGTTTGCAAACCTTACTGGGCGGTGGCCTGTCATTTGACGTACCTGAAAACATGCCCAGAGGTGAACTGATAGAAAAACGTGCCTTCTTCCAGATATATGCAAACAAGGCCGCCATCCATGACAAACATTATCGGCAAGCGCTGCCTTTTATTATTCTGGTAAACGAGTCTGTGCGGGGGCTAAAACCCGGCGCAGCGGTGGAATACAAAGGCATAAGGATTGGTACGGTAACCCGCACAGACATCGACTATCCCGAGTTGGCAAACCTGCTGGATGAACAGGCACAAATTCCCGTTATGATCGAGTTACAACCTGCTCGCATGGGGTATGCCGACACAGAAGCCGCAGCAAGTACTGCAGATGCACGGTTGCGCGAGATGATTGAACAGGGCCTTGCCGCAAACCTGGTTACGGGCAGCTACCTTACTGGCAGCAAATACATTAATTTGCGTCAATCAGAGCTCAGGCCTGCCAGCATTGAAACCTTTGATTTGTACACAGTGATACCCACTGTTGGGAGTCAGCTGGGTAATATTCTTGCCCAGGTAGAAACCACACTTGCCACGGTTAACGATATGCCACTGGACGAAGTGGCGATAAACGTTAACAGGCTTTTAATCGCGGGTACGGCTGCCCTGAAGGAGATCAAAAACTCTGCAGCAGAACTGGACACACTGTTAGCAGACCCGGAAAGCCATGCGCTGGTAGCTACATTAAACGCGTTTCTGGCGGGTTTTGAAAAACTGGCAGCCGACTTTTCAGATGGCGCGCCGGGTTATGAGGAGCTGGTGCGCACCCTGCGTGTACTCCAAACTTCGCTTGGCGAACTGGGCCCGGTGCTCGACCAGGTGCGACGCGATCCTAACAGCCTGATTTTTGGTGGCGATGTTATAGAAGATTTACAACCCAAAGCCGCGAATTCCCGGGGAGATAACAAATGAGCATTTATAGAAATGTCGCTCTGGCGGGCCTGCTTGTGTGCCTTGGCGCCTGTGCGTCAAAAGGCATACAGGATATCTATTACAGCCTGGCACCGGGCGGACTTACCAGCGCTGCCACCCAATCCGACCACCAGCGTGAAACCCGGCTTATCCTTGCAAGCGTCACGCTGCCACAATTCCTGCAAAAGCAGAATCTGGTAATGCAAAAAGGCGCACACACCCTGGTACACGCGCGGCACCACTTTTGGGCAGAACCTCTGGAAGATGGCATTGCCAAGGTGCTCGTCCAGGACATTATGAAAAGCTCAAGCGCCTTGCAGGTGGAAGTCAACGCCGGTCGCTGGACTACCGGTAGCAACTGTAGCCTTCGACTGGAGTTTGACAGTTTTCATGCTACCCAATCTGGCCGGGTTTTAAGTGCCGGGCGATTTTGGTTACAGGGTGCCGATTCAACCAGCCCCTCCGTACAACAATTCAACTACAGCAACAACCTGCTCGCAGATGGCTATGCACAGGTAGTTACACAATTGCACTCAGCCCTGCAAAATCTGTCATCCACCATCATCACCGCCATTGAAACCAGTGGCGTTTGCCGTGCAGATTAAACGCGTCTATTCGCACTAATTTTAAGAGTGTAGCGCCAGTTCCCAGATGTTATATCCCGACAGTTATACCAGCATGATATTGGAGTATGAAAGTTCACTGGAACTTAGGCGAATTTGCTTATCTGCTTGCTAATTTCCCATTAAGGTGCACTCCCTTAATAGCTCACAAGGGTTACACCTTTGTCCGGATTATTCAGAAAAGCAGCGATTGAAGAACAGGGCCAACGCCTGAGCGGTTCAGTCTGCCTGACCCAACCTTTATCCATCAAGTTAAGCGTAGCCGCACTTTTACTGGTAGTAATTTCAATCACCGGCTTTTTGTCTAGTGCCCACTACACCCGAAAAGAAACCGTTAGCGGTTATTTGCACCCCAACAAGGGCATGCTCAGGATACAGGCTAATCGTAATGCCCGCGTTCAACATTTGCATGTAGGGCTCGCAAACACTGTAGAAAAGGGTGAGGTGCTGGCAACGCTCGTTTCGGCTGAATCGCTCAATAGCAAAATCATCAAGGAACTTGCTACCCAGATTACACTTCTGGAATCAGAAGCCGGGCAACACGAACGTTTGCTTGCCAATGAATTACAACATACCCGGCAAAACCTGAAGAACCTTGCATCTACCAGGGCCAACAAAAGTCGGCAACTATTGTTACAGGAAGAAAAACGCGTACTACTGGCGGCACAATACGATCAATACACAAAACTCCACGAACGTGGATTTATGTCCAGGTTAGAGCTGCAGCAAAAGCAGCACCAACTCCTCTCCCTCAAACAGGATATGGCAGCTCTGGAAAACCAGCTATTAGGCACCCAAAACGAACAGATAGCGCTTGAGTTCAGAAGGAACAATCTGCCAGAACAAATGCAGCTTAAGCGCCACCAACTGGAAAATCGACGCTCGGAGTTAAACCGGCTGCTAAACCAGGCACAAAGTGCCTCCCGGCATGAACTACTCGCCCCCATGGCTGGGCAGATAACAGCTGTGGAAGTTGTTGAGGGTGCGCGCGTAAATGTTCAACAAACCCTCTTCAGAATTTTACCTGCAGATTCTGAATTGGTAGCAGAACTGTTGTTGCCCACGCGCTCGGCGGGATTTGTGGTTACCGGGCAAACAGCCCGCCTGCGCTTTGATGCATTTCCGCATCAACGCTTCGGGGCTTTACCGGGAGAAATTTTTAGCATTAATACGGCAGTGTTAAGCCCGCGGGATGCACGCTTACCCGTTGCGATACAGGAGCCGGTATATCGTTTGCAAGCGCGACTTAACACGCAAAACATGCAGGCTTACGGATCACGGTTTGCCCTTAAAAGCGGCATGTTGCTTCAAGCCGACATTGTGCTGGAAACAAGAACGCTTATCGACTGGATATTGGACCCAATTTACAGCCTGCGCGGGCGCCTGTAACTGTGCGTGGTAATTTTGCTCAAACCCAAAGCAGTGTTTCAGATACCGCAGAAGAACCAGCACCGCCGCGTGCGGAATCTTTACTGGTATTTACCAATCGGCGGCGCGTGCCCCTGATTTTGCAGGCCGAAATGAACGAGTGTGGACTGGCCTGCCTGGCTATGATGGCATCCTACCATGGCCACACCCTGGACCCGCCGGCCATTCGGGCACGGTTTGCCTCCAGCCTGAAAGGCATGAATTTGCAGCAGTTGATTAATCTCGCTGCCCGGCTCGAGCTTGCCAGTCGCGCCCTGAGCTGTTCCCTGCAAGACGTTTCCAAGCTCAATTTGCCCTGTATTTTGCATTGGAACCTGAATCACTTTGTGGTGCTTACTGCATGCACAGGGGCTTCTTTTACGATCAACGATCCCGCCATCGGTAAACGTAAATTAACTAAAGAGGCTTTCAGCAAACACTACACGGGTGTTGCACTGGAGCTTACGCCCACCCGAAAATTCGAACACAAGATCGATCGCAGGCGTTTGGCCCTGTCCCAACTCTGGAGCAGTATAACCGGACTAAATGGCGCCCTGGTTAAACTGTTGGCCCTGTCTGTTCTGGTACAGAGCTTTGCACTTGCCTCGCCCTACTATATGCAGTGGGTTGTAGATGAAGTACTGGTGCGCAACGACCACGCTTTGCTGATCGTACTGGCATCCGGCTTTGCCCTGCTCACGCTCATTGAGGTACTTACCACATCCGTAAGAAGCTGGCTGATACTCAGGATCTCAAGCCTGCTACATATGCAGATGGGCGTAAACCTGTTGCGCCATCTGCTACACCTGCCCATGCAGTATTTTGAAGCACGCCATGTGGGCGACATCGTTTCCCGATTCGGCTCTCTGGGTGAAGTTCGGGAGCGAATCACCACCGGGCTGGTAGAAACTATTGTGGACGGCTGCATGTCGGTCGCCGTACTAATCATGATGCTGTTGTACAGCATCAAGCTAACTCTGGTGGTGATAGCCGTGCTTGTTATCTACTGCCTGATACGTCTGGCCCTGTACCGCTCGTTACACGAAGCAACAGAGACCGCCCTTCGCAACCAGGCGAAAGAGCAAAGCAACTTTCTGGAAAACATTCGTGGAATGCAAGGCATCAAACTATTTTGCAAGGAGACGCAGCGCCAGTCGATCTGGCAAAACCGGTATGCAGATGTCATCAACGCAAGTATACGCCTGGGCAGGTTGAATATAGGTTTTATCGCGCTTAAAAAAACACTCTTTGGACTGGAAAATATCGCGGTTATCTACATTGCCGCCCTGCTCGTGAGCGAGTCACAATTAAGCGTGGGCATGCTGCTCGCGTTTATCGCCTACAAGGGCCAGCTTGGCGATCGTTTTGCCAACCTGCTGGAACAGATCATACTGTTTCGCATGATGCGCCTGCATCTGGAGCGCATTTCGGATATTGCCCTGCATCCACAGGAAGCAAATCTGCGACAAAAGCCTGGCGTACAAGCCAGTTGTCAGCAAGACAAGAAAGTTTGCGTGAATTCCGAGCTGCGTTTGGAAAACGTAAGTTTTAGCTATGCAGAAGATGAACCGAAACTGCTCGATAACATCAGTATCAGCATTGTTGGAGGTGCAAGTATCGCCATTACAGGCAAGTCCGGATGTGGCAAAACCACACTCCTAAAGGTGATGCTGGGCTTGTTGGTACCCACCCAGGGTCGCGTATTGTTGGGCGGGCGCGACATTCGCCATATCGGTCTGCAAAACTATCGACGCAGGCTTGCCGCTGTAATGCAAAACGATACGCTGCTCACCGGCAGCATTGCAGACAACATTTGCTTTTTTGCCACCACGCCCAATTTCGACACCATGCAGCGGTGCGCGCAGTTGGCTGAAATTCATGAGGACATACAGCGCATGGCTATGGGCTACGACACCCTGATAGGTGACATGGGCAACAAACTTTCAGGGGGGCAAATACAACGATTATTACTGGCGCGCGCCCTGTACAAACAGCCCCGGATACTTTTTCTGGATGAAGCCACCAGCCACCTGGATAACTACAACGAAAAACTTATTAACTTGAATATCAATAACTTAGCTATAAGCAGGGTACTAATCGCCCACCGCGCTGATACCCTGAATTCGGCCGATCGGGTGTACCTGCTAAACGAGGGCAAATTAAACCCGGCATAAAACCATAGCCATACCTCAAATCGAAGCCCTTGCAAGGGGCGTTTGTGCAGGGTATGTTTTTGGATACCCTTGCGAGGGATGGCGAGGGATGGAGAGGGACTGCAACACATGCATCGTAATACACAGTTACTAGTGCTTGCCTGCGTAATATTGGCGGGGCTTTTGCTGGGCCGGTTATTTCTGCAACCGGATGAAAAAAAACTGCTTGCCACTGTACCCGCAGAAAACACCGGCGAGCCAACTAAAACTACCCTTTCAGCACCTGTCCTTTCAGCGCCAACTGTCGAAAAACAACAAGCTACAACGCCAAACGCAAGCCAAAACAGTTCCGGCCCGGTTAATCTCTGGACAGCAAGCAGCAACAATTTCGACATTGATATTCCTGCAGCGCAAAGTGATGTCGAAGGTGCGGTGTTGCTTGAATACGATACAAAGGGCCTGCGAGGTTTGCTGCGTGGGGATGGCTTATTGATTGGCGTACCTCAACAGAATACCGAGTATGCCTTGACGATCGAGAAGGTGGTAAACCACCCGAGCGGGATAAAAGTTATACAAGCGCGTCAAAGCGACAACGTTAGACTCATTCTTACGCTTGGACAAAAAAATACCTTTGCCAATCTGGCTACTCTGGCGGGTAATTTTGAGTTGGTTGGCAATGCCAGTGCGGGGTGGTTAATGCCAGCAGAGAATATGGACCCGGATATTGATCCATCTATACCCGATTATGTTATTCCATCAAAAGCACAGGCGCGCTTACAAAACCCGGCGCCAAGACAAAACCTGAATTAGGGCAGCCTTATGAAAAAATACTGGTACGGATCCCTTTATTGTTTGAGCGCGACTTTATTCGCATTCAACCTGGCTTATGCCGATTCGGAACTCATTTGCCCCTGTACCTACAACTCGGACGGGCCAACTTCTGTGATCACCACTGCCGGTATCCGCAATACCGGTGACGCAACTACCAATACGCTGCGTATCATTGGTATTGCGGTAAACGCTGCCACGCCCAACGCGGGTGGAATTATTGTCAGTACGGCGCGTTTTCCGACGACGCTGGGAGTGGGTGAATCCTTTGCCCAGGGAACCGCAACGGAATCCGGTTTTGTATTTACCCAGGCCACCGACGATTTTATTATTTACCTGCAACTGGACGAATTTATAGATGGCGACTGGGTATTCCAGGACACAGTACGCATGGAGCCCATACAGTCAATTAACCGCTTTGGAGGCTCATCCGCGGGTAGTTTTGCAGTTGACAATGACGCGGCATTTTACCTGGATGGTACCGCCACTGCGATCGTAACGGGTGGTTCAATTACCGTTGAACTGCCTGCGATTGTTAATTCCTCCACAACCTTTACCTCCGGCAACCTTACGCTGGAAGTGGGAGTGTATGAAGAGCCTGAATACTTTGGCCAACTCTTTTTTACCGGGGGATCTGCAGATCTGGGCGTCGCATTGGGACCAAATTCCAGCACCAATGCCACAAGCCTTACCTTTGACTTTACCGACCCAAACTCTCCCGGCTTTGATTATGTACACATCGCCATTCTGGATGAGTCCCAGACCATTACTACTATGTTATGGCAAGCAGTAATCGCACCCCCCGGTGACCCGATCATGAGCAGAAGTTTTGCACTGAATTCGGTAGACACCCTCACCGACAGTGACCTGGATACGGTGAGTGATTTTAACGAAAACCTGATCGGTACCAACGCCCAGGATGATAGCAGTACACCGGGCACCAGCATCCTGGATGTGTTGATTTTGTATACCCCATCTGTGGATGTATTGTTTGGAGGAGAGCCGGAAGCACGATTTATCCAGGAGGTCGCCTTTGCCAACCAGGTGCTTGCCGATAGTGGTGTAGATGCAGAATTCAGAATTGCAGACAGTGCTGAAGTTGTATTCGATGACGCTGAGTCAAACGAAGCAGCCCTGGATGCCATGCGCGACCAAACCGGCCCGTTTGCAAATCTGGCCACCATGCGTGCAGATGCCGGGGCCGACTTTGTAGTATTTTTCCGTCCCTTTGTGATGGGGTCAGGGCAATGCGGGCTGGGTACACTCCCCAATATTGGCAGCGATGGAGATTTTGCTTTTATCGATCCCACTACCATTAACGCCGTAGTGAATGCAGATTGCCGGGACACAGCCTTTACCCACGAGCTGGGGCACAATATGGGGCTTGCCCACTCACCCCGGGGTCCGGCTGGCTCATTGGGCACCTTTAACTGGTCACGCGGCCACGGCGTGGACGCCCTGTTTTATACAATCATGGCCAATGTCACTGAATATCCGGGTTCTGTGCAGTCCCTGGTATTTTCCAACCCGAACATTAGTTGCCTGGGCCAGCCTTGTGGCGTGGATCGCAATGCCGAGCTGGGTGCAGATGCCGCACTATCGTTAAATACCGTACGTTTTCAGTTTGCGGCTTTCCAACAGAACGCCAATGACTCTGACGGGGATGGCGTACCCGATAACGAAGATGCCTTTCCCAACGACCCTACCGAGTCTGTAGACACAGACAACGACGGCACAGGAAACAATGCAGACACAGATGACGATAACGATGGCATGCCAGATACCTACGAAGACGATAATGGTCTGGACCCGCTTTCGGATACCGATAAAGACGAGGACGCGGACGGTGATGGCGCTACCAACTTTGAGGAATTTCAGGCAGGTACCGATCCGAACAATGCCAGCAGTGTGGAAGCCTGTGCCTTAAACGTGATGCCGCCCCTGCCCTCCGATTCTGCTCTGGCCATCGAAAAACTGCTGTATGTCGCCAATCCCGGCAGCAACATAACCCAGCAGACTTTTCTGCGATTCATCAACCCCAACGATACCCCTGCGTCCGTTGAGGTATTTGGCATTGATGATACTGGTGTGCGAAGCAAAAATCCGCCCTTAAGCTTTATGCTTCCACCACAGGCTTCCCTGCAATTTAATGCACAGGACCTGGAAAACGGCAATACCAACAAGGGCCTGACGAGCCATCTGTGTAATGGTGCGGGGAAATGGCAGCTCGTTATTCGCTCAGACCTGGCTATACAGGTGATGGGCCTGATCAGAACGCCAGACGGATTTTTAACCAGCCTGAACGATGTTGTGCCAATTTCGGGTTCTGTAAATAATGTGTTTTTTGCCAACCCGGCAAGTAACATCAATCAACAGACCTTCCTAAGGATAGTGAACCCTACGGATGCTACAGGTCTGGTTACCTTATCGGGTATTGACGACAACGGTGCGCCCTCTCCCGGTAATATCACCTTTACCCTGGGGCCATTCCAGTCTAAACAGATCAATGCACAGGAACTGGAAGGCGGCAGTACACCCAAAGGCCTGGTGGGCAGTTTAGGTGACGGTGTTGGTAAGTGGCGCATTACAGTTACCTCGGTGCTCGCGCTAAAAACCATGAGCCTGATCCGAACGCCGGATGGCTTTTTGACCAATTTGAGCGGTATGGTTGATGAGACTATGGGCGGTGACTTTGTTATCTACTTTGGCAACCCTGCCAGTGATACCGGAAAACAAACCTTTTTGCGCATCATCAATACCAGTAACGTAACCGGCACCGTGACCATGGTAGCCATCGATGACGCGGGTGCCCCTGCACCTTCCGGAAACATTACCTTTAGCCTGGGACCCAATGCCTCAAAGCAAATGAATGCGGGAGATCTTGAAAATGGTAATGCTGGCAAGGGCCTTAGCGGTATGTTCGGCGATGGCACCGGGCGCTGGCGCATAACCGTAAGTGCTACGATGAATATTCAGGTGATGAGCCTGGTACGTACACCGGATGGTTTTTTGACTAACTTAAGCCGCACTACACCCAGGGCGGCAGACACCAGTAACGTATTTTTCTTTAATCCTGCCAGTAATATTAACCAGGTGAGTTCGCTGCGTATTATTAACGATAGCAATCTGGGCGCCTTTATTACCATTTCCGGTATCGACGATGCGGGTAATCCGGGCACCGGTATGGTCACCTTAACCATTGCAGCAAATTCTGCTTTGTCAGTGACGTCCCAGGATCTGGAGAATGGCAATATACCGCTGGGCCTGGTTGGCGCTCTGGGTAACGGAGTGGGCAAATGGCGACTATTCGTTGTGTCTACCTCAGATCTCAAAGTGCAGGGCCTTATGAATACACCCAGTGGCTTTCTTACCAATCTCAGCCGTGCGGTGGAATAAGGCTGTGTAATCGAATTGACTGCTGGTAATGCAACCGGACAGGAGCGACTTTTGTCATGCAAAAGCGCTCCAGGTTTCCGGTTTTCGCTCTATTTAACACTTCTCAAAAAATTCATTCCGAATAAAATCTCTCCTACAGACCAGTAAAAACAGGGTCTAAGCTTTCTCTCAGGCCACTCTACGTGGCATTTCAGCGTGCTCAAAGGACTTTCCTCCCCTGGATCGCCAATGTGCACCCATCGCAGCACGGTCTGACCCAAGCATGAAAGTGTTCCCACCGTACAGCGACCATTAACTACCAAATGAATTGGAGATAGACATGAAATTATTTAATACAAGCAAATCCACAAGTTCTCGTCGCAGCCTCAACCTTTTTGTGGCAGCTCTGGGCCTCGCAGGTTTATTGAGTGTACCTGTACAGGCCCACGAGACTTTTAACAAAGAAGCTACGGCAAACAATTTTGCAGTTTCAGCAAGTGCTGCAAGACGCATGGTACGCAACTATCTGAGCGAGGCTGGATACACCCGCTCATTGAAATCCGGTGGCGCCCAGATCAAAAAGATTGAACTGCAGGACGGTTATTATGCTGTACAGGTAGTACTGCGCGACAACAGTACCACCAGCACAACCAGGGCCAGCATGTTTGTAAATGCCAACACAGGGCTGCTGACTTACAGCCCCAGTGGACGTAGCCCCGCAAGCACCGCTGTAGCAGGTAACTAGAACCCAGTAAAAATACGGGATTAACCCTGCATGGGAAACCATGCAGGGTTTTTTTTGTTTCCACTTTTTGTTTCACAACAGCCCCGTCCTTGTTACCTTTACCGTGATGGATAGAGACGAAACCCTGATAAGCGATTGTTATGATCTGGCAAACAAGTCCGTACAAAAGGGCAATCATCCATTCGGCGCGCTGTTACTCGTGCACGATAAAGTATTACTGGTGGCCGAAAATACCGTGGTGACGGAACAGGATGTAACCCGCCATGCTGAACTTAATCTGGTGCGTACTGCCGTGAGGACACTGGGCTCACAAGATTTGTCCGCGGCTACCTTGTACACCAGCACAGAACCCTGCGCTATGTGCGCAGGTGCTATTTATTGGGCAGGAATACGAAGTATTGTCTATGGCTGTTCCGCGCAGAAGCTAGGCGAAATCGCGGGGGCCGCATTTGTGGTCCCCAGCCGCGAACTGTTTAACTACGGTGCGGAACATACTCAAATCAAGGGACCAGTGCTGGAAGCGCCGGGTGCGCAGATGCACCGGAAGTTCTGGCCCAATTACTCAGGAAACAGCTGATGCATTTACTTAAAATTTTAGCCCTCGCTTTACTTACGACGGCGCTTTTTTCCTGTGCAAGCTTAAGCGAAGAAGAGTGCCTTCATATGAACTGGGCAGCACTCGGCTATGAAGATGGCGCGGCTGGTCACACGGGGCAACACATAGGCAAACACCGCGAAGCCTGCGCCCGGTATGGCGTCAGCCCCAATTTGCAGGCTTACAATCGAGGCAGAGAGGACGGACTTAAGGATTATTGTCGGCCCGCCAATGCTTATGCGGTAGGTGTACGGGGGGGCGAATACAAGGGTGTGTGTCCCTCTGAGCTTGCCGAAGGCTTTAACCAGGCCTTTGAAGATGGCCGGCATCTGTTTCGGCTCGAAGAGACCGTAAAACAAACCAACGCGGAATTGCTTTCCATGGAGAATCACCTGGAAAAACTGGATCGGGAATCAGCCGAAGCTGAATCAGAACTGGTAAATGGTGACAACACACCTGAGGAGCGTCAGGTGTTGGTGGATACCACGCGCGAACTGGCAGAGGAAATTGGCCACCTGCACCAACAGATACGGAATTTACAGGTGCGCCTGGGCCGCGAGGAATACGAGCTGGCACTGTATCGCAATACCCATGTCCCGAATTATTAAGCGCATGACAGGTTATGTTAGCGCGTATTCGACCCGTTTTCGGAATAGTAACGCTTTGGTGTCGCTCCCATGGCGTGCCTGAACATGGTGATAAAAGCACTGGCACTCTGGTAGCCTACTTCCAGTGCGACGGTGTTAATTGCATAGCCGCCTGCGATAAGCTTTAAGGCCTGTAACAGTCGAACCTGTTGGCGCCATTGGCCAAAAGTCAGTCCGGTTTCCTTCACAAATATGCGCTCAATGGTGCGACGACTCGCCCCAACAATACTACATAGCCTTGTCAGGGTAGATGTATCTGCAGGGTCATTTTGTACAAACTCCGCAACTTTAAGGGCTCGGGCGTCCCGGGGCATAGGCAGGGACAAAGGCATGCTGGGGAGTGTTTTTAGCTGGTCCAGCAAAAACTCGAGCAAATGTGTTTGCTTTGGCTCGTCCCCGTCCAGTACACCCTGGTCGCAGGTATAGGGAATTAACTCCCTGAGCAGTGGTGAAACCTGCAATACACAACACCCGCCAGGTAATTCTGAACAGATATCCGGATGTAAATACAGGGTGCGCATATACACCCGGCCTGTCATCTCAATTGAATGTTCTACCTCACGCGGCACCCACACCGCACGATCAGTTGGTACCACCCACACACCCGAGTGCGTGCTTACACTCATGACGCCTTCACTTGCAAAAACCAGCTGGCTCCAGCCGTGACTATGCGGCGCCAGTACGCTGCCAGCTTCGTAGCGAAGCGATAAACTACGCACGAGACCCGGCACAGGTGTCAAACACCCTGGGCTATTTGTTGCAGCGCTTCTGCCTCGTACTGCATGGCACCAAGAATATTGCCCTCGGTGTCTTCAAAGGAAATAAGCCGCCCCACGGTGGGTATTTCGCCGCTAAAACTGATCAGGCCGCCATGTTTTTCCACTAATGCGCTGGTGTGTTCAATATCCAGGACACTTACTGTACAGGTAAAACCGGTAGTGCCCTTATTAACCAGCTCTACATGGCGCTTTTGCAAGGCCCCTGCAATTCCCGGATTTTCAGGTGAACCGGTGAGTATTCGGTAAAAATCCGGTGGCCCCCAGGCCTCAAATCGCCAGTCGAAAACCTGCTCGTAAAAAGCGCGCGCCCGTTCCACATCTTCGGCGTGAATGGCAAAGTGCAGTACATTATTAGCGTGAGTATGTGCATTCATGCTTGCTTCCCCGATTAATTTCATTCCGTTTAAAATACTGGATTCAAATAGTACCTTACACGCTTTTGGCATTATTAGTATATTTTGACAATTTATATCGTTAATGCGCCACTATCAAACCCTGCTACAACATACTGGCTATTGTTTGCGCATGCTTGCATCATGAGGCATAAGTTGGTAACAGCAGCAAGGCCAAAATAGAAACTGGAGATTGCCCGTGAGCTTCTTCGAATCTATCAGCAAAGCTAAACTATACCTCCAGGAACATGGCCGAGTGTCCCTGCGCAGCCTGAAACGCGAATTCAAATTCGACGATGAGCAACTGGATGAACTGGTAGACGAACTGGTGAATGTCCAACAGTTTGCTTCCCGGCAAGGCGATGTAATTAGTTGGGCAAATCCTGACCTGCAAGAAGCCTCTGCTCCTGATCAATCCGACGAAATAACTGATACTGGAATCGGTGACCGCAGACAGGCCACTGTAATGTTTTCAGACCTGTCCGGTTACACCAGTCTCAACGAACGCCTCGACCCTGAGGACGTGGAATTGCTCGTACAAAACCTTAAGGCAATCGCCCTCGAAGTGGTTGAAGCTCATGGAGGCACGGTTAACCAGTTTGTGGGTGACGAAATACTGGCGCTTTTTGGAATTCCGCTGGCCCACAGTGACGATCCACTTAGGGCTGCTCGCGCTGCCTGGGAACTGCACCGGCGCGCCAACGAATTATTTGGTCGACTCGAAGACAAAAAGGCCCGCGACCTGCGCATGCACACAGGCATTGCTACAGGAATGGTCCTTGCAATGGTACGTGACAAACGTGATGGAAATTTTAGTGTCACGAGTGACACTGTGAATATCGCTGCACGGCTTCGCTCACTAGCCGGGCCTGACGAAATCTGGGTGAACGCGGATGCCCGTTTACAAGTACAGATTGAATTTGATCTTGAATCCATTTCACTAACCAGCATTAAGGGCCGTTCCGAAACCATCACACCATATCGTGTGCACGGAATTAGAGAGCCAGGTTCCGTGGCGCGACAGACATCTTTTGTTGGCAGACGAAGGGAACTCAAGCTATTTGATGTTGCAGCTAAACACGTTTGCGATGAATCCAATGGAGAAGTGCTCTACTTGCGAGGGGAAGCAGGTATCGGCAAAACCCGTTTAGTCGAAGAGTGTCAACGCAAAGCCCTGAAACAACACAACCTGGTTAGTCACAAGGCATTGGTGCTCAATTTCGGTTCTGCAACGGGTCGCGATGCCCTGCGCGCATTACTTTGGAGCTTGCTGGGTATCGGGTCCGAAGAAAGCATCGAACGGCGACGTGATATTGCCGCTAATACCGCAATACATGTTCTGGCCGACGTAGACGCACTGGCATTCCTGAACGAGTTACTTGATGTGCCCCAAGCAGGGGAGGCTCAGGCCACATACGATGCCATGGACTCAAGCCAGCGGGAACGTGGATTTAACAAAACTGCAGCTAACCTGGTTAAAGCGCTCGCTCGCAAGCACCCTTTGATGTTGATCGTCGAAGACCTGCACTGGGCCAGTGAAACCCTGCTGCGCCGACTTGCCCTGTTAACCGCATCCCTACACGATTCTCCGGTTTTATTGATGATGACTTCCCGCATCGAAGGAGATCCGCTAGACGCCGTATGGCGCAGCAGCGCTGGTGAAATTCCGGTTTCAACCGTCGACCTGAAGGGCATAAAACATGAGGATGCACTAAAACTGGCCACAGAATATTTAGACAAAAGCCACCGAACAGCAGAAGCTTGTATTACCCGAGCAGAGGGGAATCCTTTGTTTCTGGAGCAACTTTTGCAAACCGCGGACGAAACAGGCACCACTGAAGCATTGCCGGGAAGCATTCAGAGTGTGGTACTGGCTCGGCTCGACCTGCTTCCGGCAATCCACAAGTCTGCACTACAGTCTGCTTCGATTTTAGGCCAACGATTTTCGTTGGAAGCACTACGTTACCTCATCAATTCGCCAGAATATTCGTGCGAGTTAGCCATCAAAAATTACCTGGTGAGGCCAGAGGCAGGAGATTTGATATTCTCCCATGCCCTGATACAACAAGGCTTTCTGGAGTCGCTACTACATTCCCGGGCACGGGAACTGCATCGACGGGCCGCAGGCTGGTATGCCGAACATGATCCTAGTTTGCATGCGCAACATCTGGAACGAGCTGGTGACGATGGCGCCGCCACAGCCTATCTCCGTGCGGCCGAGGAACAAATGCTGGCATACCGCTACGATGAAGCCGCTGCTCTTGCTGCAGGTTGTATCCGGGTGGCCAGGCTGGCTGGAGAGCGCAGCGCAGCGAATTGCCTTCAAGGGGAAATTCATAACAACCTGGGTTCAGCGACGGACGCCTTGCAGTCCTTCGAAGAGGCACTACAGGAAGCAGATACCGCTAAGCAACGGTGCAAGGCTCGTTTGGGTATTGCGGCAAGTCTTCGAACATTGGAGCGATTGAATGAGGCATTCCCCATTTTGGAAGTCGCGCAAAAGGAGGCAAAACAGGCGAATCTTTACAAGCAGCTATCACAGCTCTTTCATCTGGAAGGCAACCTTCATTTTCCACTGGGAAATCTGGATGCCTGTGTAGGAGCACACAAGCGCGCACTGGAATATGCGCAACGCGCAAATTCTCCCGATTGCGAAGCCGAGGCATTGGGAGGTCTCGCAGATGGCCACTGGGTTAGTGGGCGCGTTGCTGATGCATACAGAAACTTTCTCAAAACCGTAACTCTCGCGCAAAAGCATGGCTTTGGTCGAATCGAGGTGGCTAACAAAGTAATGGTAGCTTATAGCTTGATGTACCTGGATCCTTCACGCGCAGATGAAATATTCGCCATTTCTGCTGAGGCACGAAACCTTGCTGAAAAAGTGCACAATCCACGGGCATTGCTTTTATCCACAGCTATTCTCCCTACGTTTGCCACGGAGTTCAGACATAACAATGCCGGTGTAGAAGAACAAATCATTGAGGCCGGAAAAATTATCAACTCGATCAATGCACGCCGCTTCCTACCCTTCATCCTGAATGCTCAAGGTCGACTCGCATACCGCAAAGGCGACTATAGTAGCTCAGTAGAGTTCTATCGGCAGTCGGTGGAGGTGGCACGTGAAACAGGCATAGGATTTATGGGACCCGCCTGTCTTGCTGGACTCGCACGGAGCGAGCGAGACCCAGGCCGCGCACGTGCCAACATCGAAGAGGCGGAAAACATCATTAAGGCCGGTTGTGTAGGTCACAATCAGCTGGCTACCTACCGGGATGCCATATATGTATATCTTGAGCAACACAACTGGGACGAAGCGACAAGATTTACGCATGCCCTGGATGATTTTCGCGATGGAGCCGATTGGCCCCACGTGATTGGTATAGTAGCGCGTGCACGTGCCTTGATACGATATGGCCAGGGAGACAGAACTGCCGGTTTGCTTGCCCACGTACAAGAACTTCGTGTAACGGCCGGGAACGAGGGTATCTGGGAACCTGGTTTCGAGTTAATGCAGGTCGAAAAATCTGAACCGGCGATACCAGACTAGCGTCACTAAATCAGGCTTCGATACCTGTCTTAATTCCTGTGGTCAAGCTTTCCCTGTACCTGCATGTAAAGTAAGGTATTGCGATGGCATTCAACTTACTCGGTTCTGAACTACCCCAGCGCGGAAATCGCATCACCGGGATGCTGGGGCGTGGCTTGTTTAAAGGCCTGGGCTGGAAACTGAGTGGTGAATTCCCCAATCACCCAAAGATGATTGTGGCATTGGCACCCCATACTTCCAATATCGACTTTTTGCTCGCGGCAGGGGTTTTTCTCGGGCACGGGCTGCAGGTTTCCTATCTTGCCAAGCAATCCCTGTTTAGGTTTCCCCTGGGCGTTTTGATGTCTGCCCTTGGGGGTATTCCGGTGGATCAAAAATCTGCCCAGGGACTGGTTGAGCAGATGGCAACACGCTTTAACAATACCTCCAAACTGGTGCTCGGCATTACTCCGGAAGGAACCCGGGGCAAGGTAGAAGAATGGAAAAGGGGCTTTGCCCTGATAGCCCAGGCCGCCAACGTACCGATTCTGCCTGCCATTGCAGACTACAAGACCAAAGTGGTTCGTCTGGAAAAGTTGATAACCAACGTACAGGATACCGAGTATGTGTTGCGCACTATGAAATCCTTTGCTGAAGCCGCAACCCCGCGTTTTCCACGGAAATTTCTGCCCGTAAGCCCCGATTAGTCACTACAATCCACAAATTGGACCCAAATTCGGGTTATTTACCGTTTTATGCATCCAAAAGGCTTTTACACAGCATCTTGATAGAACAGGCGACTAACGCCAAATCAAAATGAACCAGGAGTGTATGAAATGGGACCGGAAGTAATAATTCCATCAATGTTATTTATTTGCCTGACACTGGCGATAGTGTTGCCAATCTTTTTCAGGTATAGATTCAGGGCTGAGGTACAGACCACTGTGCGCAGCGCCATAGAAAAAGGACAGGAGCTTACGCCAGAGATACTGGAGCGCCTGGGTGAATCCAAAAAGCCTAAAAATGCCGACCTGCGCAAAGGCATTATGTCTTTCATGGTGGCAATCGGTATTGCCAGCTTCGGTTACTTTGTAGATATCGACGATGAAGACGTGGGCAATGTATTTCTGGCTATTGCCTGTATCCCTGCATTCGTTGGCATCGCCTATATGATATTGTGGAAGCTGGACGACAACAAAGACGACTAATATTGGTCATGTCGCATGATACAGATCGCAAAGACCTGAGCGACCTGCAACTGGTCGCCCAGGTAGTTGCGAATCAAAGCAAGCCGGCTTTTAGCGAGCTAGTACAGCGGTATCAGTCACCGCTGCGAAATTATCTGCGCCATCTTTGCGGCAATCACGCAACAGCGGACGACCTGGCCCAGGAAACTTTTGTAAAGACATGGCAAAAAGCACACACTTTTTCAGGCAAGGGCAGTTTTAAGGCCTGGTTATTCAAGGTCGCCTACAATCAATTTCTGCAGGCCATACGAAAGACAAAACGGGAGCGTCTGGTAGACCTGGATCCCGAACAGGCCCAGGTGGTTGAATACCAACAGACCGCAACGCCTGACGAGAATACACCGGATCTGGAGCGTTTTTTGGAGGTACTAAACCCCAAAGAGCGACTGACGATGGTACTGGCTTATGCGCATGGTATGAGCCACGCTGAAATTAGCGAAGTAAGCGGTTTACCTGTGGGAACGATCAAATCCCATATAAACCGTGGCAAAAACAAGATTCAGGAAACTTTTGATCTAAAAGAACATACAATGCACAGACGAGCGACAGGAGTATGAACATGGATGATTTCATGGACACACTATTAAAAAAAGAATTTGCACCGGCAGAAATTCCGGACGCAGGTTTTAGCGAGCGCGTTCTTCGCAATGCCTTTAAACATGACAGGGAGCGTCTGGCGCTCATCATTGGAGGTATATTGGCGGGTGCGCTGGTGGCATTGATTTCGGTACCGGACATTATCAGCATTGTGAGTGCACTTGTTAATAACATCACGCAAGCGGGTGTGCAGTCACTACCGGCACCAGAGCTTAATTTATCCCAGCCCTGGTTCCCCCAACTTAAACAGGCATTGATGGCCCAATCTTCCATCCTGGTAGCAATGTTGGTTGCCTTGCTTGCACCAGTATTTTTGCTGGTGCTTGAGGACTAAAATCCTGCATCAGGACTATGTAACAGCAGTTAGTGCAGGGCTGCGCCTTCTCATCGTCGTGCTCTCGCTGTTTAGCCTGACGCTGGTTATCCAGGCCCAGCCAGCCGCGATAGAATCCAGGGCAGACCAACAGCAGCAGGAGATGCGCAAAGCCATAGCGCTCATCCAGAATCACGATTATGAACTGGCCCGCACTTATCTGGATGCGGTGCTAATCTCACCCTTCATCAGCAATACGCAACGCTCCCGAGGTTACTATTTTCGCGGCTTTAGCTATTTCTCCCAGCGCATGTTTGTCTCAGCGGCGCAGGACTATGCGCGATCTCTGGAGTTCGACCCCGCCAACAAATCCACACTTTCTGCGGTAGCGCATCTTTATTCCCAGGGGCTGGGCACCAAAAAAGATCCGACCATAGCATTTGAATATTATTTAAAAGCTGCGCGTGCCGGACACCAGTTTTCACAATACCAGGTGGGCAGAGCCTATCTGGAAGGATATGGCGTAACGCCGGAGTTAAAGAAGGCCCGCTACTGGCTTGGCACCAGTGCCGGTATTGATACAGACGAAAGTTATGCACCGGCAATTGTGTTGCTCGCTGCTACCTGGCGAGAGGAACCGGAACCCGACATCGCCAGAGCAGCCGCACTTTACAAAAAAGCAGCCAAGCTAGGATCTACCGATGCCCTGGTGGGTTTGGCCTACATGCACCTGAACGGCGAGTTTAACGAAGACGAAGAAACTGGAGCAGCGACTGGCAATCTGGAGCTCGCCGCAGACTACTTTCGTCAGGCTGCGGGCGCCGGGTCTGCCGCCGGACAGGCAGGTTTGGGATACCTGTATGAAACCGGCAAGGGGCTTGCGCCAAATTCTCGCGAGGCCAGCGTTTGGTATGGCAGAGCCGCCAGGGCCGGAAACAGCTTTGCACAACAGCGCCTGGGAGAGTTACGCCTTAAAAACCCGACACTTGAAAACAGCAGAACCGCCCTTGACTGGTTTCAAAAAGCATCCCTTCAAGGTGTGTTAAGCGCACAAAATGCCCTGGCCTGGTTGTTGGCGACATCCAAATATCCTGAGTTACGCAACGGCGATCAGGCGGTAGAGCTGGCAAGGACAATAGTTGGACAAAACGCCAGGCCAAACTATCTGGACACACTGGCAGCTGCCCAGGCGGAAACGGGTGACTTCGACGCAGCCATAGCTACACAAACCAGAGCTATCGAGGCCCTGGATGAATCTCAAACTGGAGCGGCTGATAAATACCGGGAACGCCTGTCTGCCTACATCAACAGGGATCCCTGGCGTGAATAAAACCATCAGCAAACTCAAAATTTAGAACCATGCACGTTCGTGATAATGCTGTTGTGTGAACATAGCGTGATGATAGATCGATCAGAAAGCCGGTTAATCCAAAAAGAAAAGGAAAACCGAACACAACTGGCCAGGCGCAGCCCAAAGCCCGCTACTGCCCGTGCTAACAAACGCCTTACTGGTACAAAGACACCTAAAAACCTCCACTAGTTTTAATCCCGCCGGATTCATATATTGACCCGAAAATGTTCTCGGGGTTTACTTGTTGCATGACCGCAAAAAAGAAAACCAGCCAAAAAACAACAGAGGGTGACAACGCTCCAGGGCTGGATTTTGAATCCACCCTTGCAGAGCTGGAATCGCTTGTACAAAAAATGGAAGCCGGTGAGCTTAGCCTGGAAGCTTCACTGGAAGCATTCGAGCGTGGGGTAAAATTAACCCGCGCCTGTCAGGCCACTCTGAAACAGGCTGAACTTCGCATACAAACCCTGAGTGCACAAAACCAGGACATTGTCCCCACAGAAGAGTCTTCAAACGAGTAAGAAAACTGGCCCAGGTGACAGCAACACAATCCGCTCATTTTGATGATCTACGCAGCGATATCGAAGGCGCGCTCGAGGCGTATCTCAATAAGCAGGTATACGCATCCCCACCTTTGGGACCCCGGGGGAAACTACGCGAGGCTATGCGTTATTCGGTGCTGGGTGGCGGCAAACGTCTGCGGCCATTGTTGTGTTGTGCCGTGTGCCTGGACTTGAATGGCGATCATAAAAATGCGCTGCCCGCCGCCTGTGCAGTGGAATTTATCCATGCATATTCTCTCATTCACGACGACCTGCCCAGCATGGATAACGATAAAATGCGCAGGGGTAAAGCCACCAGTCATATTGCTTTTGGCGAAGCCACCGCAATACTTGCAGGTGATGCCCTGCAAAGCCTTGCTTTTGATGTGTTGGCGCATGCAGAAAACCTGAACAACGACACAAGAATTGAGTTAGTCCAGCTACTGTCTACCAGTGCAGGTGCCCAGGGTATGGTTGGCGGCCAGAATATCGATATGCAGGCCACCAACACCAGTATCGGTTTGGCTGAACTGGAACAACTTCACTCTGCAAAAACCGGCGCGCTCATCAAGGCGGCGATCTTGTCCGGTGCAATAAGTACAAATGCTGATCAAGCCACTCTCGCCTTACTGGAAATTTTCGGCTACAAACTTGGCCTGGCCTTTCAGGTGGTGGACGATATTCTTGATGAAACCCAGTCCTCGGAAACCCTTGGCAAACAGGCCGGGAGCGACCGGCAACTTGGGAAAAATACCTTTCCACACCTCATGGGACTAGCTGCTGCACAAAAATATGCAGAAGCACTGGAAAGATCCTGTTTTGAGGTACTGGCACAACTGGATATTCAGGATGGGTATCTGGCAACGCTCGTCACGCGTATTATTCACCGGGTGTCCTAGGGAAACCGTCTTTTACTGCTCGATGGTTAACACACCATTTTCATTGCGTATGGTCACCTTGGACAGAAAGGACATACCTAACAAAACTTCAGCAGGATAACTGCCAACAATAACCGCAGCCTTAACATTCTGGACACGAATTCCACCGACTTCCAGTTCATCCAGATCAACAAAATAGGATTTTGCTTCTCCGCTGGCGGTAAGAACCACGCCCTGTTCAGGGCTGGAAAGATATTCAACACCCATCGCGCTGGCATCTATCTCGCTCATCGCGACAATTGATGCACCGGTATCAATCAGAAAATTAACCGAACGGCTGTTAATGCTGCCACGCACCCGAAACTGGTCATAGTCATCGGGAAGGATTGAAATGCTCGCCTTTTCTACCGGTTGAAAGCCACCGCGCATTCCTGTTGAGAGGGTAAGGCGGTACTCCCTGTTATCGAGGTGAACCAGGGCGTATTTGGCATTTGCCGCAACCAGGTGCGCCCCGTTTTCTGCGGTTTCTCCAACTCGCAGTAAAAAAACCTTGCCTTCATACTTCAGCATGGCGCGGTCTTTAAATAATCCAACGGCTTCAATAGCTGCCAATGCGGGCGCGGAAATGCCAAAGACCAGCAACAGATGCACCACAATTGTCATACTCGCAAGATGACGTTTGACCCCGTATTTCACCTTGTTGTTTAACATAGGTCCTGCGCCTGAAGGGAAGCACAGTTAATGATACCGAAATTCCGCCAGATCACATCAGGCAATACCGGAAACTGGGTCCTATCTCTCAAAAAAGGCTGTGTAACAAAAAACCACAAAAACCGGAGAAGGGCCTGGACAGATCACACAGGATTGTCACCAGCAAAGTGCTGATATCCCCTAAACGCCAGCTCTACCGGCTTTTGCCCATCATACAGCTGCACGCCTGATGCGTGTTCGGCACGCTCTATCACCTGCCCAATCACACTGATGGGCAAGTTAAGCGCCTGTGCAAGTGTTTGTGCTCTGTCCAGGTTGGCTTCGGGTAAGGTAAAACACAGCTCATAGTCATCACCCGCAACCACGGCCTGTTTTGCAGGCACACCGTTGAAACAGGGAATACTTTCCAGTTGAATACGCAGGCCAACCGCACTGGCTTTCGCCACGTGGGCAGCATCTGCCAGCAGGCCATCAGATACATCAATTGCCGCAGATGCAAGCCTGGCTATTTTGCGCGCATAAGCCAACCTTGGCTGCGGCAGATAATATTTCCTAAAAGCAAATCCTTCATCACCAGGTACGAGATTTTGCAGCCCATCGAGTGTCCAGGACTCCATAAACCCGGGCAGATCAAGTGCAGCGCCCGCGCCACCTATATCTCCCGTTAGACATACCAAATCCCCTACCTTTGCAGTAGAGCGTTTAAGACAAGCAGATCTTTCCACCAGTCCATGCACACTAACGGATATATTTAGCGGGCCCCGGGTAATATTGCCACCTACAAGAGGGCAGGAAAATTCGATACAGGCTTTGCGCACGCCCCTACAAAAGGCATCCATCCATCCCACATCAATATCTGGCAAGGTCATGGCAAGTAAGGCATGTGAGGGTTGAGCACCCATCGCAGCGAGATCAGACAGATTAACCACCATCGCGCGATAACCTACGAGATCGCCTCCGGCATGTGCCGGAAAATGTCGACCTTGAACAAAGGTATCGATAGAACTGACCAGGTCAAAACCCGGGGGAATATCAATTTGCGCACAGTCATCTCCGGGACCCACAAGAACTGACGCTCCACGCGTAGCAGGCCCGAGTTCCGCGACAATTCGGTCGATCAGATCAAACTCATTCATACCTGCTTTATCCTGGCTGGTGCTGTTTTTCCAGTTTGCGTAAACCATCCGCCATTTTATCAGCAACGCCATTGATATATTTGAAGCTGTCTTCAGCGCCAAACGATCGGGCAAGCTCAACCCCTTCGTCTATTACCGTTTTGTATGGCACGTCCAGCCGGTCGCGCATTTCAAAAGCCACCATACGCAGTACCGATATCTCTACCGCCCCAAGTTGGCTCAACTTCCGGTCCAGAAAGGGTTCAAACAGGGCATCCAGCGCGTCGACGTTAAATATCACCCCGCGTACTAATACACTAAAATACGCTTCATCCACCTTTTTATGGGAAGTATCTTCCTCGAACTGTTTTTCAAGTATCGAAACTTCGGTGTCAGCCATCTTCCATTGATAAAGAGCCTGCAAGGCCAGACGTCGGGCTCGCCTGCGCTTCCAGGGATTAAATGGTTTCGGGATTTGCTCGTCCGAGGTTTCGTTGGGCATCAGGGCTGCTGTTTAACTATCCATTGCACTTAGCACATTTACCATTTCCAGAACCGTGTTGGCAGCATCCGTGCCCTTGTTTCCATGTGCTCCAAAACCCGCTCTTTCCAGCGCCTGGTCTTCTGTATCACAGGTTAACACCCCAAAAGCTACGGGAATATCAAGCTCCAGCGTCACCTGCATGAGCCCGTTGGTACAACCCTGGCTCACAAAATCGAAATGCGGTGTACCGCCACGAATTACTGCCCCCAGGGCGATAACAGCGTCCAGGCTTTCTTCGCGCACGATGGCATCCTCTGCGACCCGCCGTACTACCAGGGGTAGCTCAAAACACCCGGGTACGCGTAAAACCTGAATATCCTCTTCATCAACGCCCGCTTCCGCCAGAGCGGATAAGGCGCCCTGCAGCATGGCGTCTACCACCTTATCGTTGAAGCGCGCAGCCACAATGGCAAATCTGCGCCCCTGGCCATTTAAGCCGCCCTCGAAAGTGTTAATTCCAACCATCTCTTTGTCCTATCTGTTCTATCTGTTCTGTATCAAGCGTTTGGGTTCAAGGCGCGTATTCTGATGTCCTTGTCGAGGCGAGTCACGTCTTTAAATGAAAAAGTAAAGGCATCTGCCATTTTATCCAGCGCTATACCCGCCAACGGCATGGCCGATTGCCCCATGAGTTTGGGTGCAACGTAAATCAGTGCCTCATCCCATAAGCCATTCTCAAAAAAAGAACCCGTTACACCAGCCCCTGCCTCTACCAGCACCTCGTTAATTTCCATACGTGCCAGCTCTGCAAGCACGTGTTGCAGATCTATCTTCCCGGTGTTTTGAACAAACACCCGGGTATTGGGTAAATCCTCAAAGGCCTGCAAGCGCTCAGCATCCGCACTAGCCAGAGTAATCACCATCGATGGGCTGGACTGGTCAAACACTACTGCTGAAGGTGCGCACCGCAACTGGCTGTCGAGCACTATGCGTAATGGCTGGCGAATGTCAGTGCCGGCCTCCCCGGAGGGATGTATACCGGTGCTTGCAAAACGTGCGCCCCGCACCGTAAGTCGGGGGTTATCTGCCAAAATTGTACCTGACCCCGTTAAAATTGCGCCACTTCGCGCACGCCAGTGCTGCACATCCCCTCTAGCCGCTTTACCGGTAATCCACTGGCTCTCACCAGAAGCCATAGCGGTTCGACCGTCCATCGACATAGCAGACTTTACCCGCACCCAGGGCAGGTGCCGAAGCATGCGCTTGTTAAATCCGGGATTCATATTTGCTGCCTGATCCATTTCCACCAGCTCAGTGGCAACGCCAGCATCTTTCAAGTGTTGAATGCCCCTGCCGGCTATGCGTGGATTTGGATCTGTTGCAGCGCACACCACCCGCTGAATACCAGAAGCAATGAGGGCTTTTGTACAGGGAGGCGTGCGCCCGTCTATGCAGCAAGGTTCAAGGCTTACATAGGCAGTAGCACCCTTCACATCCGCAGAATTTGCGCGCGCATTTTGCAGCGCTTCTATTTCTGCATGGTTGCCACCCGCATATTGAGTGAAACCACGGCCGACAATATTTGTATCCTTCACCAACAAACACCCAACGCTTGGATTGGGTGGCGACTGATACAGGCCCTTTTCAGCCAGCTTGATGGCAGCGTGTAAAAAAAGCTTGTCGGATTCAGAAACAGGCATGGGTATTATCTCAAAGCTTGGAGCCTTTTTTGCCTTTGGGTTTTTTTCGAACCTTGCGGCCGGTGTTCAGCTTGTCTATTGCTTCCTGAAATTCGCTAACATGTTCAAAGCGCCGGTAAACTGATGCAAAACGCACGTAGGCAACTTCATCAAGGTTGCGTAATTCTTCCATGATGTATTCACCCAGAAACTCGGAACTTATTTCCCTTTCACCCAGGGAGCGCAGATGGTGGTGAATTCTGTTAATAGCGGCTTCTGTTTCGTCTGTCTCTACCGGCCGATTTTCCAGCGCCCGTAAAATGCCACCACGAAGTTTCAGCTCATTAAAGGGTTCTCTGGCACCATCGCGCTTGATGATGCGCGGCATAACCAGCTCGGCAGTTTCAAAGGTGGTAAAGCGGTCCCCACAGGTTATACATTCCCTTCGGCGACGTACCTGGTCGCCTTCTGTGACCAGGCGACTGTCGATTACCTTGGTATCATTTGTACCGCAAAATGGACAATGCATAAGACTCTAAGCGTAGACCGGGAATTTTTTACACAGCTCCAGCACGCGCAAGCGAACGCTGGCAATCATGTTTTCATTTTCAATGTCATCCAGAATATCACACATCCAGCCGGTGAGTTGCCGACACTCCTGCTCACCGAAACCGCGTTGTGTTACAGCAGGTGAACCAATGCGCAGGCCACTGGTAACAAAGGGCGAACGCGGATCGTTGGGCACTGAATTTTTATTCACCGTTATATTGGCTTCTCCCAATACTGCATCAGCCTGTTTTCCGGTGATTTCCCTGCCAATCAAGTCCAGTAAAAACAGGTGATTATCGGTACCACCGGAAACTATTTTGTAATCACGCTTTTGAAACTCTTCTACCATGGCGCGCGCGTTTACCAGCACCTGCTCCTGATATGTCTTAAACGAATCCGACATCGCCTCTTTAAAACACACGGCTTTGGCTGCTATTACATGCATTAGAGGACCGCCCTGGGAGCCCGGGAACAGCGCTGAATTGAGCTTTTTTTCGATGGCTTCATTGGAGCGCGCCAGAATAAAACCGCCGCGCGGGCCCGCCAAAGTTTTATGTGAAGTAGAGGTGGTGACATCTGCAATGGCAACCGGGCTGGGGTAGAGGCCAACGGCTACCAGACCGGCCACATGTGCCATGTCTACCAGCAGGTAAGCACCCACGGAATCGGCTATGTCCCGAAACCTTTGCCAGTCCATTCTTCTGGAATATGCGGAAAATCCTGCGACGATCATTTTGGGTTTGTGCTCCCGCGCCAGGGCTTCTACCTGCTGGTAATCCACCTCGCCCGTCGCTTCATCCAGCCCATACTGCACCGCGTTGTAGAGCTTTCCGGAAAAGCTGACCGAGGCACCATGGGTTAAGTGTCCGCCATGCGCCAGGCTCATTCCCAGCACCGTGTCTCCGTGATCCAGCAAGGCAAGGTAGACGGCTGCATTAGCCTGGGAGCCCGAGTGCGGTTGAACGTTTGCATAGTCGGCACCAAAGAGTTTTTTAACGCGATCAATGGCCAATTGCTCTATCACATCCACATTTTCGCAACCACCGTAGTAGCGTTTACCCGGATAACCCTCAGCATACTTATTGGTTAATACACTACCCTGTGCTTCCAGTACTCTTGGGCTGGTATAATTTTCTGAAGCAATCAGTTCAATGTGCTCCTCCTGCCGCCTGTTTTCAGACTGGATGGCATTCCATACTTCGTCATCAAAACCCTGTATACGCATACTCTTGTCAAACATAGGAAATTAAACTCTCTAAAGCTGAAGTGGGGGAAACAAAAGCAGTTATAATTGTAGCCTATCAGCTCACGAGATAATAAAAAAAATCATGGCGCAATACGTTTATACAATGCACAGGGTTTCCAAAGTAGTACCCCCCAACAGAACCATTCTTGAAGATATTTCCCTGTCCTTTTTTCCAGGCGCAAAAATTGGCGTGTTGGGGCTAAATGGAGCGGGTAAATCTACTCTGCTAAAAATCATGGCTGGCCTGGATAAAGAAATAGAAGGTGAGGCGCGACCCCAAAAAGAGCTGCATGTGGCTTACCTGCCCCAGGAGCCCCAACTGGATGCAAATCTAGACGTGCGCGGCAATGTTGAGCGTGGCGTTAGTGCCACAAAAAAACTGTTGAATGCTTTTGAAGCAATTTCAGACCGTTTTGCCGAACCAATGTCCGATGATGAAATGACTGAACTACTGCAACAACAGGGCGAACTGCAAACACAGATAGACACACAGGATGCCTGGAACCTGGATCGAACCCTTGAGATCGCGGCAGATGCTTTACGCTTGCCTGCATGGGATGCAGACGTTACCAAATTATCAGGGGGAGAGCGCAGGCGGGTGGCCTTGTGTGAATTGCTAATTTCCAAACCGGATATGTTGTTACTGGATGAACCCACCAACCATCTGGACGCTGAAAGTGTTGCCTGGCTGGAGCGATTTCTGGACGACTACCCTGGTACCGTGGTGGCGGTTACCCACGATCGTTACTTTCTGGACAATGTGGCCGGCTGGATACTTGAGCTGGACCGTGGCCGGGGCATTCCCTATGAGGGTAACTACAGCAACTGGCTGGAAGCCAAGGAAATTCGCCTGGAGGCAGAAGCCTCTACGGAGAAAGCCCGGCAACGTTCAATCAAGTCCGAGCTGGAATGGGTACGCAGTAATCCAAAAGGTCGGCAGGCGAAAAGCAAGGCGCGACTCACCCGCTTTGAGGAACTGAATTCGCGTGAAACCCAGAAACGTGTCGAAACGGATTCCCTGTATATTCCGCCGGGTCCACGTTTGGGTGAGAAAGTATTTTCTGTAAAAGGTGTTAGTAAATCCTTTGGCGATAAGGTTTTGTTTGAGGAACTGTCATTCGATGTTCCACGCGGTGCAATTGTTGGAATAATCGGCGGTAACGGCGCTGGCAAAACCACGCTGTTTCGCATGCTTACCGGTCAGGAACAGCCTGACACCGGCAGCATTGATATCGGTGAAACCGTAGAAGTTGCCTATGTGGACCAGAGCCGGGATGCACTGAACAGCGAACTTACTGTATGGGAGGAAGTATCCGACAAGCTGGATTTGATTCGCATAGGCAACTATGAAACCTCGTCGCGTGCATACCTGGGACGATTTAATTTCAAGGGCTCGGACCAACAAAAAGTGGTCGGCCAGCTATCGGGTGGGGAACGCAATCGACTGCACCTTGCCAAACTCCTGAAACAGGGCGCCAATGTGTTATTGTTAGATGAACCAACCAATGATCTGGATGTGGAAACATTGCGCGCACTGGAAGAAGCGTTGCTGAATTTTCCCGGTACAATTCTGGTTATTTCCCACGATCGCTGGTTTCTGGATCGCATTGCCACGCATATGCTGGCCTTTGAAGGGGATAGCCATGTGGAGTGGTTCGCGGGCAATTTCAGCGACTACGAGGTGGATCACAAGGCCCGTTTGCAAGCCAACGGTGAATCCAGTGAACCGCATCGTGTAAAGTATAAAAAGATTTCCCGATAGGCCGAAGCACAAAGATCAGGTTTCGTTCAGTGCATCCAGGGCTTGCAAGAGCGAATCCACGGCAATCACCTGCATCCCCTTGATAGCGGGGCGAGGTGTATTCCCTTCAGGGATAATGGCGCGCTTGAAGCCATGCTTGAAGGCTTCACGCAAGCGTTCCTGGCCATTGGCCACCGGGCGTACTTCTCCGGTTAGTCCAAGCTCACCAAACACCACCATGTCAGCGGGAAGTGGGCTGTTTTTAAAACTCGAAAGTACCGCCAGTATCAGGGCCAGGTCCACACCGGGCTCACCAACCCGTACTCCGCCAACCACGTTTGCAAATACATCCTGGTCGTTCAGCGCGATACCACAGTGCCGGTGTAACACCGCCAGGTGCATGCCAAGTCGTTGGGCATCCAGACCAATTGCCAGCCGTTTGGGATAACCACCCTGCACATCGTCTACCAGAGCCTGCAGTTCGATCAGCAGCGGACGAGTGCCTTCCCATAGCACCGTGGTAACACTTCCCGCCGCAGGTTTGTCCGAGCGCTGCAGAAATATCGCCGAGGGATTGGAAACCTCCTTCATGCCACCATCCGTCATGGCAAATACACCCAGCTCGTTTACCGCGCCAAAGCGATTTTTAAGTCCGCGCAGGGTTCTGTAACGTGAGCCCACCGGGCTATCGAGCATGACAAAGCAGTCGATCATGTGCTCCAGCACCTTGGGGCCAGCCAGGCCGCCATCCTTGGTAACATGGCCAACCAGAATCACCACAATTCCAGCCTGCTTGGCCAGACGGGTAAAAAATGCCGCGGTCTCGCGCACCTGGCTAACGCTGCCGGGCACACTGTCGATTGAGGCCAGCTGCATTACCTGTATCGAGTCGAGCACCAACACACTGGGCTGGTACTGCTGCATGAGAGCGGCTATTTCCTCAGCCCGGGTTTCTGCTGCAACCCGCAGTTTATCCATCGGCAATTTGAGACGCGTGGCGCGCATCGCTAACTGTTGCAGCGATTCCTCTCCGGTGACATACAAAACGTTGCCCCCGTTTGCCAGGCGGGCGCTTACCTGCAGCAACAGGGTACTTTTACCCGCACCCGGTTCACCCCCCATCAACACCACTGAACCTGGTACGAGACCACCACCCAGTACGCGGTCAAATTCATCGAAGCCCGAACTGATACGCGGACTGTTTATCAGCTCAACTTCAGACAGCTGCTTCACTTCGGTTTCACTGCCTGAATAGCCACCACCGCTGGAAGGCCGCGCAAGGGAAACACTGATCGCGCGCGCCTGATTGGCACCACTGGCACTGTTTTGTGCAGACGGAGTAAAACGCGTTAGGGTATTCCACACACCGCAACTAACGCATTGGCCCTGCCACTTGGGATGTTCCGAGCCGCAGTCTGCACACACGTATACGCTTTGGGTTTTTGCCATATAGATTGTGACGACACTCAGGTCATCGAATACCCGTCATAGTCATTCTGGGTGTAGCTTTCAAATTTGGTGAGATGCCCGATAAAGGTAAGTTTAACCATACCAATCGGTCCGTTGCGTTGCTTGCCAATAATCAGTTCAGCCAAACCCTTGTCTTCGCTCTCCGGGTTATACACTTCGTCTCGATAGATAAATAAAATTACGTCGGCATCCTGTTCAATAGCGCCCGATTCCCTCAAATCCGACATCATTGGGCGTTTATCCGGTCGACTTTCCAGGCTTCGGTTGAGCTGTGAAAGCGCGACCACCGGGCATTCCATTTCTTTTGCCAACGCCTTAAGTGAGCGCGAGATTTCTGATATTTCTCCGGTACGGTTATCCGACTTGCCCGAACCCCGCATCAGCTGCAGGTAATCCACAACAATCAAACGCAAGCCGCCAGCCTCCCTGGAAACCCGGCGGGCTCGAGTTTTTAAATCATTTGGCGACAGGGCAGGTGAATCATCAATGTACAAATTTCGATCTTTAAGCTGGGCAACGGCGCCAGAGAAGCGATCCCAGTCTTCGGGCTCCATCTTTCCGTTGCGCATTTTTGTCTGATCAATACGACCGAGGGATGACAACATACGCATAACAAGCTGATCAGAAGGCATCTCCATGCTAAACACCATGACCGCCCCTTCGGCCTTCTCTGCAAACAGAGCATGTTCCACCAGATTCATGGCCAGGGAACTCTTGCCCATACTGGGCCGTCCGGCAACAATGATCAGATCCGAGGTTTGCAAACCGGAGGTCTTTTTGTCCAGGTCGTCAAAGCCGGTAGGCAAACCGGTAACGGTTTCTCCATTGGCAAACAGCGTTTCCAGCCTTTTTACCGCGCGCTCCAGCAGGGGTTTTACATTCTCGGGACCATTCTCTCTCAGATGCCCCTCATGAATTCTGAATACCTGCTGCTCGGCAGTTTCTAACAATTCACTACTGTCGCGACCCTGAGGGTCCAGTGCAGACTCGGCTATGTTATTGGCGACCGAAATTAATTGCCGAAGTGTTGAACGCTCGGCAATAATTTTTGCGTAAGCGCCTACATTGCTGGCTCCCGGGGTGTTTTCAACCAGCTCGGCAAGATATCCCGGACCGCCAGCCTTATCCAGCACCCCTTTTGACTGCATCCATTCGGAGAGCGTGATGGCGTCCAGAGGTTCATTTTGACTGGCCAGGCTATACATTGCATCAAAGATAATGCGGTGCTGGGCACGATAGAAATCCTTTACAGTTATAACATCTGAAATGTTGAACCAGGCTTCGTCGTTGAGCATAAGACCACCCAACACTGCCTGTTCCGCTTCAAGCGCATGGGGCGGCACTCTTACCGGCGCCTTGATTATTTGGGGCCGGGTTTTGGATGTTGGTTCCGAGATTGTTTCAGACATGTGAATAACCTGATTGGGAAACACAGATTAAATAGCATCCCGGAATTGGGCAAGCACTATCTCAAGAGAGACACTAAATAGATTTTTGCGTGCCTAATATAGCAACATCGCCCGGGTTTTGGGGGACAATCGCTGGAACAAGGTGTGGATAAAATCTGCCCGGGAACGGTCGCGCGGAAGGCCCCGGACAGACAATGACCCAGATCTTGTCTATTCTTCGGACAGAACAGCAACCGTAACATCAACACTTAACTCGGCGTGCAGTTGAATGCTGATTTCGTACTCGCCAACGTTGCTGATGACGCCATCTGGCATACGCACTTCCGATTTATGCACCTCTCTGCCCTGCTCTGCTAATGCAGCGGCTATTTCGGTGGTGCCTACAGAACCAAAGAGCTTTCCTTCGTCACTGGCCTTGGCGGTTATTGCAATAGCAAATCCTTCCAGCTCCACGGCACGCGCCTGGGCGGCGTCCTGCCTGATGAGGGCTGCTTTTTCCAGTTCTGCACGTTGTGCTTCAAAAACCTTTCGGTTTTCTGCATTAGCACGCACTGCTTTACCCTGGGGAATCAGGAAATTTCGTGCAAAACCATTACGCACTGAAATCTCGTCCCCCAGATCACCCATTTTTCCAACACCTTCTAACAGGATTACATTCATTTGATCTACTCCGGTTCTAGCTGTGTTGATCGGTATATGGCAATAATGCCAAAAACCGGGCGCGTTTTACCGCCAGACCCAGCTGACGCTGATAGCGTGCCTTGGTGCCGGTTATACGACTGGGCACAAGCTTGCCAGTCTCGGTAATGTACTGTTTAAGCAGGTCGAGATCCTTGTAGTCGATTTCCTCGATACCTTCTGCAGAGAAGCGACAATATTTCTTTCTTCTGAAATTTCTGGACATGTTATTTCTTCTCCTCGCTGGCGGCTTCAGCATCGGCCTCGGGCTCAGACACTTCTGCATCTGCGTCTGCTTTTACTTCTGCTTCTGCTTCTGCTTCTGCTTCTGCTTCTGCTTCTGCTTCAACTGCTTCTGCTTTCGCAGGAGTCGCTGCTTCAGCGGTTTCTTCGGCTACCACTTCCGGTTCACTTTCTGTTTCTACAACGCCATCGGCTGCGGCAGCTGCGGCTTCTTCACTCAACTTTGCTGCGCGTGCTTCGTCCTCTGCGCGGGCTTTGGCCTTTGAAGCCATTTCTTCTTCGCGCCGCTTGTCCCGTTCGCGTTCGCGCTCTTTGTCCCGCAGCTCTTCTTCGTAGATCTTGGACTGTTCCGTCACTGCATCTTTGCGGCGAATGATCATGCTTCTGAGCACGGCATCGTTAAAACGAAATACGCCTTCCAGTTCCACCAGTGTGTCTGCAGCCACCTCAATGTTCATTAACAGGTAATGCGCCTTGTGGGCCTTGTTAATTGGGTAACACAGCTGACGTCGGCCCCAGTCTTCTTGCCGATGGATATTGCCTTTACCGGCCTCGATAAGCGCTTTGTAACGCTCCATCATGGCGGTGACCTGATCGCTTTGATCAGGATGTACGAGAATTACGACTTCATAGTGCCGCATAGGATCCCCTTATGGTGTAATCGCCTCCGAAACCGGTTCGTGAAGCCCAGTTCGTAAAGCAAGGAGTTAATGTAAGTGTAGAACTTTCCGGTCCTACCTATATTCGTCTTCAGCCTGAAAAACGAGCGCGCATGGTAATGATATGCAGCGAACTAATCAAGTGCGCTGGCGCACCGCCTCATACAGAATAATACCTGTAGCTACAGACACATTCAGGCTTTCTACCCCTCCAGCCATGGGGATAGCTACTACCCGGTCGCAGTGTTTTTGAGTTAACGCGCGCATTCCGCGTCCTTCACCGCCAGAAACAATCGCGCAAGGGCCCGTGTAATCTGCCTGACTCCAGGGCATCGCTGGTTTGCCTTCTACAGTTTCACTGCTGGTACCGATAATTTGTACACCCTGATCACTTAACCAGCGCATTCTGCGCGCCAGATTGACCACAGAAACCAGGAATAGTACGTCTGCAGCGCCGCTGGCGGTTTTGCGAGCGACAGCAGACAGTGGCGCGCTGCGCCGTTTAGGCAGCAAAACCGCATCAACCCCGGCTGCTTCCGCCGACCTCAGGCATGCACCCAGGTTTCTCGGGTCCATCACGCTGTCCAGAATAAGAATCAGCGGGTTTTCCCCAAGGCTCTGCCAGCGAAACTCAAGCTCTCGCTCATCCGCCAGCTGCACGCTTTCGGTTGTTGCGATAACCCCCTGGTGTACCGCACCCCTGATCTGGTGCACCAACTTATCCAGGCCTTTTCGTGAAGTGCGCTCAATCGGCACACCTTGCTGTTGGGCAAGTTTAAGCAGCTCATCCATGCGCTGGTCATTACGGGAGTCCAGCACGGCAAGTTTTTTAACCCGCACGCGGCCAGCGTTTAACAGGCTTTCTACCGCGTGAATACCGAAAACAAGATCAGAATCGGGCTTACTCATCAGGCCTTGTTCTTTCTGCTTTTGTTTCCGGGTTTCTTTTTGCCCCTGTTCTTGTCTTTTCGCTTATCTTTTCGTTTGTCTTTCTGCTTGTTTTGTTGCTTGTCCTGCCTGTTGGTATTCTTTTTGCCGGAAGCGCGCTTGCGTACAGGTAACAAATCAATTTTGCGGGATTCCACATCTACCTCGGCCAGTATCACATCCACCGTCTGGCCCAGATGGAAACGCTGCCCGGATTTTTCGCCCACCAGACTCATTTGCTCGGGTACAAATTCAAAAAAGTCCGATCCCAGGTTGGACACGTGCATCAGGCCCTGCACCCAGATTTCCTCCAACTGGATAAACAGCCCAAAGTTTGTTACACCCATTACCCGGCCCACAAACTGTTTACCCAGAAACTGCTCTGCATAGCTGCATTTGTACCAGTCACTAACATCTCGCCCCACGTCTTCAGCCCGACGCTCGGTAACAGATATTTGCTGGCCGATATCGGCTAGCTGTTCTGTGCTATAGCCGGGGTCCTTGTAGCCTTTAACTACCAGGCTCTTAATCGCCCGATGCACCAGTAAATCTGCATAGCGCCGTATCGGGGAGGTAAAGTGCGTATAGTTTTCAAGTGACAGACCAAAGTGCCCGGTATTATCCGGTGTATAAATTGCCTGTTGCATGGAACGCAATACTGAAAACTCCAGTATCTTATGGTCTGGTCGAGACTTGATCTGCTGAAGCAACTCAAAGATTTGTTTGGGTGTTGGTACACCGGATTGCAGACAGCGCGCATCCACACCGGCAGATTGCATCAACACACGCAGCTGTTCCAGTTTTTCACCATCCGGCCCACCATGTACGCGGTACAAGGCTGGTACTTTGTTGTCAGCAAGAAATTTGGCCGCACATACGTTGGCTGAAATCATCGCCTCTTCAATGAGTTTGTGCGCATCGTTACGCTCAACTGGCTCCAATGCGCATACTTCACCCGCGTTATCAAACTGGATGGTGACTTCCTGACTATCAAACTCAAGAGCGCCGCGCTGTGTTCGTTGTGCATTGAGTGCCAGAAAACATTCATGCAATGCCCTCAGGTTTTTTTTGACCGCCTTTTTCGCTGTTAACTGCTTATCCTGCAACCAGGTAAACACCTGGGAATAGGTTAAGCGATGCCAGGAGCGAATCAGAGCTTCGTAAAACTTGAAACTTTCCACTTCTCCGTTTGCACTTATCTGCATGTCACACACCAGTGCAAGCCGATGTTCTTCTGGTCTTAGTGAACACAGGTCATTAGACAACTGTTCGGGTAACATGGGAACCACCTGGTCCGGAAGGTAAACCGAGTTGCCCCTTAACAAGGCTGTCTTGTCCAGCGGCGAATCCGGTTTTACATAAAAGGCAACGTCTGCAATAGCTACCACCAAACGCCAACCGCCACCTGACTTGCTTTCACAGTACACGGCATCATCAAAATCCCGCGAATCTGCTCCATCAATCGTTACCAGGGGCATATCCACCAGGTTCTTACGGGCGGTTTCCGGGTTTACCACATCGGGTAAGCTGGAAAGGCTTTCGACAACCTCGTCCGGCCACTCCATCGGCACTTCATATGCCCTCAACAAGCTGGTAGATGCACGGTTTACGGCATCGTGTTTTGCAATCACCTCGACAAACTCACCTGTCAGGCCGGAACGATCTTCCCCAACCACTGAAACAGCTACCCGGTCTCCTGTTTGTGCACCCTTGAGATCATTCTTGCGTGATCCGCTAACCAGCGTTACGCGACCTCTGAAATCGGGTTGTTCTGATTCGACATAAACATTTTTCCCATAAGCCACCAGGCGCCCAAAAAGTAATCTGGGGCTGCGTTTTACAAGCTTCGTTACTTCCAGTTGATCGTCTTGCTCACCAGCAAGCACCGTATCGCCAGACCTGGCTTTGAGGTCCCGGTTAACTTTTACCCTTTGCGGTGTCTTGCCCGCTTCGCCTTGCGCAAACTTCCACTCTCCCCTTCCAATATATGTTAGAAGTCCGCTGGCTTCAATCCGTGGTTCAACTAGCGCAAAGTGGCCTTTCTCTGTTAGTGTAATTACCCCGGAATCCAGCAGGCGCCGCTTGAGTTTACGTAGCTGATCGACCTCCGATCCACGACGAACGCCCATAAGATCCCGCAGGTCAGGCCATTTTAGCGGTCGCTTGCTGTCCTTTATTAATTTTGTCACCGTAGCCCGATCTATGGGCAGGGTGGTATGTGTTTCTTTCATTCTTTTATTTTACCGTGTGTTTGTTATACCCGATTTCGGGTGTGAATTATTAAGTGCTGGTCTATTTCATTAAGAACCTGATTAGACAAGCTGAAAAAAGCCAGCAAGCTGGCATCCGCGTTAACCCGTTCTGCTATTAACAGATTTAACACTTCGTGTTGTACTTCGATGGCGCGTTTGTGGCAGGCATGCAAATCAATCGCTTCGCTTGCCAGCTCCATGTTTTGGCGTATTTCCAGAATCTGCGTGTAATAAATATCCACGCGATCTTTGCGTTCGCGTTCCCGATAGCGGTACAGGGCAACACCACCGCTAAGTAGTGCAAACATTACCGTGATACCCAGGGCAAGCACTTCAACGTATCGCTCAACGAAACCTGGCTTGTCCCGGTCAAGGTAACGCCGCGTACCTGTATGTAAGGGCAGCATCAACCCGGCCGCATCCAGATTCATGGTCAGCTCATGGGTTACCAGGGGATAACTCATGGCAAAATCCTGTGCTTTGCTGAATAAACCGGATGCTATGTCAACCGCAAGTCTGGTTTCAAAATCTTCATGCGCGATTAAAACCGAACGAATAGAAAGCGTAGTGATCGCCTCACTGCTTAGGCCATGGTACAGGCTTTTGGGTAACAAAAACGTTTTTAAGTGGTGATGCCTTAGCACAATTCCGTCTGCGACTGACGCGCCATCGCTATCTCCAGGGTCAGAAAAACTGAACAACCGATATCCGGATAACTGTTGGATGCTACTGTCAGACAGCAGGCCCCCAAATACAAAATAGACATCGGGGCTAACCGTCCAGGGATTATCAAGTACGCGAATCTCGTTCTCCTGAACGCCAAAGTCCGTACCCAGCTGCAATAGCAGGCGATGTGCCGCACCGCCAGTTGGTCCGGCATAAACAGCGGACCCACGAATGAGACCGGCAAAGTCCGGCACCTGATCGCTTCTGTTGTGCAACACATGTAAAACACTGGGATAAAGGGGTGCGAGTGTAACCACACCACGAATCGGATATTCCGGTTCATCCACCAGGGCCATATCCACTTCACCGCTCTGAATTGCGGCTACAATCTCGGTAGAATCGGTCATCACATTTATGGTTGTGGGGTAAGCCCTGTTTTCAAGAAAGGACTGTATGGAGCGAGCCACTGAAGGTGCGGGCTCTTCAATCGAGACTGCCAGACTTAACTCACGCTTTTCTCCAGAACAGCCTGACAGGAATGAGACGAAAAGAATAATTAGACATAAAGGCCTAATCAATGTGAGTCTAACCTCTTGTAGTTAAGGTCTGCCTTGACCCGAAAGCCCAGGGGATCCGATTCCCACAGAGTTTGTCCGTTGGTAAAGCCGGTTGTTTCAAAAAACAGTAAGCGGTCATCTTCTATCTTGTAGTTCATTACATCGGGACACGTGACGCTACCAAGAGCAAGGCTCATGGCGCAAAAACCGGCATAGGCAGGAAGGTAGCGCTGCGGATCCGCCCGGAAGATATCGAGGTTTGCCTCATCCACAAAAAAGTAAGTATCGCCCATTAGTTCAATGGAATAGTTCGAGTTGCCGGGGACCGGACCTTCAGACTGCCTATAACTCACCAGATCCATGCCACCGGCAGCGACACCGTCTTTCTCACACATCACTCGCTGCAGGGGTGTCTGTTGTGGCTCTATTACCGCATTTTGCATCGCAGCTTTTTTTTTCATCATCCCGGTATCAGTCTGGTCATCGCTTGCCGCACTTGTGCCAGAGGTGACGGACGCAACAAAACCCAGAAACAGAACTAATACAAAATAGAATTTCATCAAAATAGCTCCGGGGTTTTTGATTTTTTGGCTTTTGGGAGAGAGTGGGTCATGGCTTGATAAGACCAGAATTACTGGTCAAGGTTCATCCCCGGCAATGCTGCCGAGAATATCGGTGCGAGTATTATACGCGAGAGCGGGCGATTAATCTCCTGCCAAATTTCGCCATTCTGCCTCGGTGAAGCGCTGCGTGATGTGTACTGGACAATTCCAGTCAAAAGCAACTACTTCAATGAACGCGATCCTTTCAATGCGTGCTTTGTAGTCTGGCAACTCAACCAGTGCCAGCGTCTCTTCAGATACATCACTTGCCTGTTCAACACGCATATGACCAATGAGTTTCAAGCGTTTGCGTTGTGGATAATCCATCAGGATTAACGAACACCTGTCGCTATTGGACAGGTTTCCAACACTAATGAGTTGCCTGTTGCCACGAAAATCAGCATAAGCAAGCTGATTAGCGCCCAACACCTTTAAAAATCCCGGTGGACCACCCCGGTGTTGTACATATGGCCAACCAGTATCGCTACTGCTAGCCAGGTAAAAGCTGTCCCGACGCGAAATGAATTCTGCTTCTCTTGATGTTAACGCATCATTCGGTCCAAAGTTTTCCTGCAAACGGTTGTTATGCGCAAGTGACCCGTATTCCTCCTGTGCCAGTTTAACGCTGCCGGTAAACATTATGTCGGCAAATCGATGCGTCATGGTTCTATCCTCCAAGTCTAAAAAAATGCGATCGTATTCGTACGATCGCACATATCATACTGTTAGTTAGCGGCTACAGAGGGCTTGCCAACTTTTCGACCAAGAAAATCCTGCATCAGCTTTGCAATCTCATGGCCATGTGTTTCAAGCGCGAAATGTCCGGTGTCCAGCATATGATACTCAAGATTTTTGAGATCTCGTTTGTAGGGTTCACCACCTGCTGCCGGAAATATTTCGTCGTTCTTACCCCACACTATCAGTGTAGGGGGCTGATGCTCGCGAAAGTATGCCTGCCACTCAGGGTACAGGGGTGGATTGCTTCCATAGCTGTAAAACATCTGTATCTGAATGTCCTGGTTACCTTCCCGATCCAGAAGCGGTTGGACGTGTCCCCAGGTATCCGGACTGACCGATTCAACGTTTGGCACACCGTTGGTGTATTGCCATTTTGTAGCACCAATCGTCGTCAAAAATCGCAGAGCATTGTCGTTAGACATCTCCGGCTGGTTGTAGGCAGTTTTTACGTGTTTCCAAAAATCGTTGTCCAGGCCCTGATTGATTGCATTACGGTCTTTCCAATAGGCTTTTATCGGTTCCCAGAAGTTGTTGTCGATGCCTTCATCATAGGCATTCCCATTTTGCACGATCAGGCTCTCTACCCTGTCGGGCCTGGCGGTGGCGATACGAAAACCTACGGGCGCGCCATAGTCCATCAAATATACGCTGAATTTGTCCACGCCGATCTGGTCGACGAACTTGCCAACGAGGCGCGCTACATTGTCAAACGAGTAATCAAAATCTTTAACATCAGGCATCGAGCTATACCCATAACCGGGATAATCCGGCGCAACCACATGGTACCTGTCGGCAAGTTCGGGGATCAGATCCCGGAACATATGTGAAGAGGTCGGAAATCCGTGTAACAACAAAATCGTGGGGTTGTTGGGGTTTCCCGCCTCCCGGTAAAATAATTCGACATTCTCCACGGTTACTGTTCGATAACGCACATTGGGGATATCTTCGGCACGTATACCTGACTGCACGGTAATGGCAATTAGCATTGCATATAGCAGCGACAATGCGGTTTTGTTGTGATTTGGTGTTTTCATAGCATTTTCCTTTTATTGCTGTGGTGTTGATGTGGTTCGATCGATTTCATTGTCCGATGCGTCTTTTACTTGCAGATATCGCAATGTCGTTGGCACTCATATCGCGTTGGGTCATATAGCCGATGGCGTCAAATTCCCAATGTTCGTTTCCATGGGTCCGGTACCATTGTCCGGTTTCGGCGTGTTGCCATTCGTATTCAAAACGCACTGAAATACGATTATCGACATAGCTCCAGAGTTCTTTCATCAATCGATAGTGCAGCTCCACCGCCCATTTGCGCTTGAGAAAGTATTCAATTGCGGCACTTCCGTGAAAAAACTCTTCACGATTTCGCCAGACACAATCGGGGGAATAGGCCTGTGCTACTTTTTTTGGATCGCGCGTGTTCCACGCATCTTCAGCAGCCTTAACCTTTGCCAGCGCTGTCTCCCGGGTAAACGGTGGTACAGGATTTCTTTGCACGCTTGAGTTACTGGAGTCTTTCATGTTGTTGTCGCCATCAGTTTTTGAATTAGTTTTTCTATGTCTTATTTTCAAGATGTGGATCATTTGTCCTTTTTATGGACTAAATGAGGTTTAGACAAACGACTATTTCTGATGCAGGCTTAGAAATTCTAATGCTAAGTGAATATGGAGTACTATGAATCGTAGAATTTATCCGCTAAACGCGCTGCGGGCGTTTGAAGCCTCGGCGCGCCAGCTAAGTTTTGTAAAGGCGGCTGAAGAATTGTCGGTTACCCCTGCAGCCATTAGCCAACAGGTAAAGCGGCTTGAAGAGTACCTGGGCTTGCCTCTATTCAGGCGGCGCTCACAGGGACTGTTGCTGGCGGAAGCGGGACAGATGCTGTCAACCGATTTACGTGACGTTTTTCTGCGTATGGACAAGGCAATCGAGCAGGTGGTGGACAGTGATTCACGAAGATCACTTACGATAACGGTTGCGCCAACTTTCGCAGTTATGTGGCTTATCCCGCGTCTGCCAAAGTTCTACACACTGCACCCGGATATCGACGTACGCATCTCAACCAGTTTAAATCTGGTGGATTTTAAGCGCGACGATTTTGATGCAGCGATACGGCTCGGCAGTGGCCAATGGTTTGGCCTGGAAACAATCAAGCTCTTCGATGAGTCGGTAACGCCAATGTGCAGCCCACGTTTGCTGGAAGGTCCGGATGCCATCAGGATACCTGATGATCTGCAAAAACATGCGCTAATACACAACCACTCCATGGACTACGATCCTGACGCACCTACATGGTCCACATGGTTGGACGCTGCGGGGGCAAGCAGAGTGGATGCATCACGCGGCATACACTTTAGCCTGCCTGACCATGGCTTGCAGGCCAGTATGGACGGCTCAGGCGTAGTGCTGGGCTGGAAATTTCTCTCGGCAAAAGACCTGGCCGCAGGGCGGGTGGTGGCACCTTTTGAGCTTTCCCTGCCACTGGGTTCCAGCTTTTACCTGACCTATCCGGAAGCACACCGGCGCAGGACCAACATTGCTGTCTTTCGAGACTGGTTAATGCAGGAATTGTACGAGGAAAGAAAATCCAGTACCTTCTTGAGCAAGGAAGTGGACTAAGTCAGGCAAAACACTGAAAGTTTGCAAGGATTAGCAAATTCCACCCAAAATGGTTAATAAGCATGGTCTCGAAGTCTTTTCGGTTTCCGTCTCGGTGGCAAAAAGTCATCAACATCCACCTCTCGACGCAAGCGGCGCAGCCGCGCCTCATTATCAACACTCAGTCGTTGCCAATCACGTGTACACACCAATTCGCGAACGCGAACGTCGGTGTCTTCAATATAGTCCGGAAATCGAATTTTGCTCATCCTGCTACCCTTGTTGGTCCTAGCTGGCGACTTTTGACACGAGTTCTTCGTCTAAATCCAGGTTGGTAAAACGGCGGTTCGGCCAAAAGTCGCCAGAAGGTTAGTGAGAAGTCCTGCCGTGGTTCTGGTCGGCAGCGTCTTCAAAATCATCGTAATAACCTGCGAAATCTGCGGTTTCCCGCCTTAGCTCGCGGTCTTCGTTGTACATTTCGATGAGGCGCCACAACGGTATGGGCCTTCGCGCGTTGGACCCTGCGTCAGCCATAGCCTCAATATTATCGAATTCATCAAAAGCCATTTCATCATCCATTTGCTGCATCTCCAGGAAGGCTTCACGGTCCAGGTCGCCTCTGTTGGAGGCAGGTCGTGTATCGTTTGCTCTGGCCATGTTATCCTCCAGCCGTAGCGGGTACTTTGACGTCAAGATATATAAAATTAGCTTGATGTCAAGGTATTTTTTTTAGTTTTGCATTGATATATAAGTTATTGAAATGAAACAGGATTTGGTTTCGGAATTAGTGCGCCAGTGGGCCGTTGAGCACCCTGAAATGGATACCGCAGCGCTTGGCATAGTGGTCCGTATACAGATGCTTGGCAAGCGCTTGCATAGTCGCGCCACGCGTGCACTCGCGGTCCACGGTCTGAAACATTGGGAATACGACGTCCTGTCTGTATTGCGTCGGCAGGGGGAACCCTATGAGATGGCGGCAACGGATTTGGCCAGAGAGGCACTACTGACATCGGGCGCGATGACTACGAGAATTGACGGACTCGAAAAAAGAGGATTCTTGCGCCGTCGCCAAAATAGCCTGGACGGCCGCTCGGTAATTATTCGTCTAACGACAAAGGGCCTTAAAATCGTCAATGATGCAATTCAAACTCGTCTGGAGGATGCAAATCATTCGCTGGCGGTTTTTTCCGCACAGGAGCGGAAACAGATTAACGAATTTCTGGAAAG